>SUWH01000036.1 GCA_015061605.1 Lentisphaerota bacterium
TTCACAGCTGTCTCATAAAAAACAACCGACGGCGGCGCATTGCGGGCAATCTCGCGCCTTGCTTCGCTCGCCGCTCGGGTCGAGTACAATCGTACACTCCCCTCGCTTCTCGCTTGCAAAACCCGACCTTGCCTCGCACTGCATCCGCCGACTGGAAACAGGCAGTTTCGAGTGCAACTGCTTCGGACAGGAAAATCTGCCAAAATCACTTTTTCAAAAATCAAATTTCTCTCGCTTGAATGCAGAGGGAATACCCGCTTTTTGAAAAATTATGGGATATTTGTGTTGACTTTTTGATATTCCGGATTTATTTTAAGCAAAAGTATATGGAGGAATATAATGGAAAACTGGATCATATTGGTGCTTGACCTCTTCGGTACAGCGGTTTTTGCTTTGACCGGAGCGGTTCAGGGAATACGGCGGCATCTGGATATTTTCGGAGTTACGGTGCTCGCCTGTTGTGTCGGTGTCGGCGGCGGGATCGTCCGCGACTGTATCATCGGATGCACTCCCGTCGCGGCTTTGCGCAACCAGTATTATATACTGCTTTGTATTGCCACCGGAATACTCTCTTATGTCAGTGCCGGGTTTTGGATCAGAAAACGCAATATCATCAAGATCTGTGATGCCATCGGGCTTGGAGTTTTTACCGCCATCGGCGCCGAAAAGGGTTTTGCGTACGGTTTGAGTTTCACCGGTATAGTATTGTGCGGAGTTTTTACCGCCATCGGAGGAGGAATCATCCGCGATGTGCTGACCGGCAGGATACCGGTGGTTTTGAAAAGTGATTTTTACGCGACCGCTTCACTTATCGGAGGGATCGTTTACTGGCTGCTGCTGCCGTTGAAACTGCACTTTTTTATCAGTTTTCTTATCGTTTCGGCTCTGGTGCTGGCTATCCGGCTGTGGGCGATCCGCTACAATATCCAGCTCCCCTCTGCCGGAAGGATCCGCCACCGGTGATGAATTTCCGGTGATCGCCTGCCGTACCGGAAGATAGTACAAGTTCCCCAGGTGACCGCCGTTGCTGAACCAGAGCAGTTTGCCGCTGAATTTCTGATCGAGGAAGCGGCGTTCTTCGTCGTTGAGCAGAAAATCATCATAATTGTGGAATATCCGTATTCCGGGATGATCTTTTATCGTATCGGCAAAGGCTTTCAATTCAGAAGCGGCAAGCAGCTCATCCACTGTTTTTCCGGGATAATCTTTGGCAAGAAATTTTTCCGCATAATCTTTCATCGTGACCTGATCGATTTTTTGATAGAGTTTATGCCGCCGTCCCCATTGGTACTCCGGCAGACCGGGCAGGGCTTTTTCCCGGTGTGAAGCCAACAGAACATCGCGCAGGCAGAGCCGCAAATAGAGTCCGGCGATGACCTTTATTGTTTCGTTGTCAAAATTGATCTGATAGTCATCGTTATCTTTTTTGCCGTCAAAGGTTTTGAAGCGTTTGCTGAATAATATGAAAGCGCTTCCGGCAGTGTCGGTCAATTTTTTCAGCATTTTACTCTTGCTCCAGTTTGCCGAAGAATCGGCAAGTTCATCGATGCGTGCCATGGCGTGCCGGAGAGATACCGGCGGATTGACGGCAATAAACTGTTCGATACCGAGTTGCGGGTCGATTTTTTCCAATTCGGCGATCTTCAATGTATGCAGTGCACCCAGACTGTATCCGGCAAGGGTCAGCCGGGTGCCGGGGGTGAGAAGTTCGCGCTTTTTCAAATCAGCCAGAGCTGCTTGCAGGACTTTTCTCACCCTGGCGGCATCATCGGGGAGATAGCCCGGAAGCTTTCCTTTGCTGTCGGCAACGATGAAACGCCAGTTGAAAGTGCTGTCAAATACTGCAACATTGCAGTTTTTCTGATGGAACATCTCGGCAAAAGAGAGCATACTTGAATTATCCAGCGTGCCGCCGATACCCGGCAGAAGCAGTACCAGTTCTTCACGTTTGACGGTGACTTTTTCTTTGTCCTCCGGGCGCGGATAGTAGCCGTAACGGCCTTCGGGGCGTTCCGGAGCAAGTTCAAGATCATACACCGAACGCTTGCCTGAAAACGAGGAATCAAAGAGTGAGCGCGGCATATACCATTTGTCAAAATCGGTCTGACTTTGGAACATCATCACCCGCATGGAGTCGGTAACCGGATCCTGTGACCGGTAGAATGGCAAATTATGCCATTTTGCCGTAATATGTTCCGGTTTCGGGAATATTTTTGTGTCCGGTGGCAGTTGTTTTACCGTCTTGCTTGCTGCAAGCATCTTTTGTTGCGCGATATAGGATTTCATCTGCCGGTAGAACCACAACTTTATCTGCAATTCTTTGCGCAGCAGCATCACCTGTCGGAAATTCTTGTAGGGATCGAGCGCACCTCCGGAAACTGAATCGTAAGCGGCATGGGCGATGACCATCCGGTTCAGAAATGTGGCATATCCGGCATAGGGGATGTAACTTTTTATATCAAACGCACTGTCAAAAAACAAGCCGAGCAGATCCCTGCCGTTGAGAGCCGGAGCGATCGGCAGCATGAAACTGTGTCCCGGCCCGATACCCCAATGGGCAAAGGTCGAACCGAAATCCGCATCGCTGGATGGTATGTGGAACCAGTTTCGGGCAACATCAAAAATGCCGACAATGCCGATGGTGGTATTGATGAGAAAACGCAAAGTTTCATCGCCTGCCGCTCCCCATTCGGCGCGGAGCAGCGCACTTATCGCCCGGGCGGGGAACTCCAGATTTACGCAAACATTGTTGAAGTGTTCGACAAACGGCCGGGGAAAGATGGAGGTGTAGACCCGTCCCACCGGATCAGCCACATAATTCATGAGAAAATCGGTGCAGCTGAACATGGCCCGGTTCCACGGCTCCATGGGGTCATCGCCGCCGAGCATGGTTTCGACATCGGTTGGAGTCCATGCGCCGGGGTGTTCCTCCGGGAAATCTTCTACCGGATGATGGCAGCCGGTCACGGCACAAAGCATGACCAGCGCTGCAAAGAATGCAATGAAAAATCTTCCGGTATGCCGTTTCACTGTATTATTTTCCCAGTTTTGCCTTTTCGGCATCGTAGGCGATACCGGAATCCCAGATGGGCTCCTTCCCCTTGACCTGCTGTTCCAGAAATCCGAATCCGGGGCCGGGGAGCTGATCGTGTCCGCCCTCAAAAACAGTTATGCGTGCCAGTTTGGATGTGCGGCGCAGCAGGACTTTATAAGGACCGTAGGCGATATCTTCTTCGCCCTTGTAGGCAATAGCTTCGGGGATGGCTTCATTTTTTTCGATGAAGTCGATCTCTTTTTCGCTGATGCGGTCAGCTTCGTCGGCAAGCAGATTGAATGCCCGCAAAGCATGACCGACCGGGACACTTCCCTTGTGTCCGTCATGGATGCCGGTCCCGATGTCAACGATGGTTTTGCCGGCGGCAGAAGCCAGATAGGTGACAGGAGAACGGCGTTTCGCCTGTGCCGCCGCCGAAGTCGAGGTTTGCGGATCGCCGTCGCAGGCGCTTTCGATATGTTCATAATAATTCAAGCCGCGGGTTTTGCATTCGGCGTGCCATCTGGTGATGTCGGAAATGGGACACCATGCGGAAACCGCCGCCCAGATCTGCGGAGCGCGGCCAGCCATTAAAAGTGAAGCGTGTCCGCCGCCGGAACCTCCGATAAGATAGATGCGCTTTTCATCGACATTGGCGATGCTTTTGACATATTCAACGGCGCTTTCGATATCGGAAACGACCAGATCCGATCCGCAGGCTTTGCGGTTCCAGTTAGGTCCGCGGAAAAGCGGGTAGATGCAGTGCCAGTTGCGCTGTTCGCACCGGGAACGGAATGGTTCCCATGACTGGGTGAGGTCGGCACTCCAGGTGTGAAGTGCCACTACCAGCGGACGGGGCTCATCGCCGGAAGCTTTCATGAAAAGCGCGGGTTGTTCAGTGGCATCCAGTTTGGATGTAAAAGTGATTTCATAATTTTCGTTCATTTTCATCAGTTCCTTCAAAAATTGTAAACAAAGACGTACATTTTCAATAAATATAATGTGTTATGAGCTGTTTTGCAATAGTTGACGCTTGATAAATCACTAAATTGTGGTTATATTTTCAAATGAACAAATTGCAGGAGTGATTTTTTATGGCTTGTATGGAATGGAAAAAGTTGTTGTCTCCCCATCGCCTCGGCAGTGAGCAGCCCGGTAAGATAACCCCGGAACGTTCACCGTTTCAGCGGGATTTTGACCGTATCGTTTTTTCCGGAAGTTTCCGGCGTTTGCAGGATAAGACGCAGGTATTTCCGCTGGCACAGAATGATTATGTACGCACCCGTTTGACCCACAGTCTGGAAACCAGCAGTATCGCCCGCAGTCTGGGAACTGCGGCAGGAGTTTTCATCTGCCGGGAATTTGATACCGGAGGCGCCCATCCCAGTGATGTCGGTGCTGCGATCGCCGCGGCGGCTCTGGCACACGATATCGGTAATCCGCCGCTGGGACATGCCGGGGAAGAGGCGATCCGCTACTGGTTCACTGATACCCCGGAGGGACAGAAACTCCACAGCTCCATGAACGATGCTGAAATTTCTGATATAAAAAAGTATGATGGCAATGCGCAGGGGTTCCGTATTCTTTCCCGTTTGGAAATGCCGGATAATCACGGCGGTATGCAAATAACCTGCGCCACATTGGGAAGTTTTGCCAAATATCCCGGCAGTTCGCAGAGCATCTGGAAAAAATGCGGATTTTTTCAGCAGGAAGCCGAGCTTTTCGCTGAAGTTGCCCGATCCTGCGGGATGTTGGAAATTTCTTCCGATTCCTGGTGCCGTCACCCCTTGAGTTTTCTCCTTGAAGCGGCAGACGATATCGCTTATCTGACGGTGGATTTTGAAGATGCTTCCCGGCTGGGGATGATCGACTACTCTGAACTGGAAAGATTGTATCTGGCGATAATCGATTCTCCGCGTTCAACTGAATATGTCCGCACCCTTGCCACCAAGGAACGCAAAGCGGAGTTTCTGCGCGCCCAGGCGATCGGTATTCTGGTCCGGGCGGCGGCTGATTGTTTTATCAAGCACCATGATGAACTTATGCGCGGAGAATTCAACGGTTCTCTTACCGAACTCATTCCGCAGACTCCGCTGCTCCGGGAGATCCGTCAGCGCAGTGTGAATGATATTTACAATCACCGCAGTGTCGCTGAAGTCGTCGGTGCCGGATTTGAACTGGTTCAGGGTATGCTGGATATATTTGTTCCGTGTGTCAATGAGATGGCGATGGAGCATGCCGGAACCGGTCAGGCAAGTTACCGCAGCCGCCGGGTTTCAGCGCTGCTGCCGCCATTGTACTATCCGCGTCCGGATGAAACTGATTCGACCTACACCAGGCTTTTGCGGGTGTTGGATTATATTTCCGGCATGACCGACCGGTATGCGGTCAACCTCTATCAGAAACTCAAAGGCATTTCGTTGTGAGCAGCAAAAAATTCAATCTGAATCCCGGTGATACGATAGCCGGTTATTCCATCATCCGTGAATTGGGACGGGGAAACAACGGTATCGTTTACCTCGCACAACAGATTATTCTGGAACGGATGGTTGCCTGCAAAATACTGTTGCCGGAAGCTACCCGGGAACCCGGCTATGCCGAGGCCTTTTTCCGGGAGGCAAGGAATGCCGCCAAACTTTCCCATCCCAATGTGGTTCAAGCGCTGGATGTCGGTGAGGAAAACGGTTGCTATTACTTTATAATGGAGTATGTTCCCGGGAAAACCCTTGAAGATATCCGGTTGGAAAATCCGGCGCGTTTCACTCCGAAGTTTCTGCTGCCGCTGGCAATTCAGCTTGCCGATGCCCTCGATTACGCGTGGCGCTGCCACAAGATGATCCACGGCGATATAAAACCGGAAAATATCATACTTAAGGATAATGGCGTTACTGCCAAACTTGCCGATCTCGGCGTGGCGCGGGTTGCCGGTGCGCTGGAAGAGGAGGGGCTTATGGCGACACCGCTGTATGTCGCTCCGGAGGTGGTGCTGGGCAATGCGCCGCCTGATCCTCGAAGCGATATTTACAGTTTCGGCGTAATGCTCTATGAACTCTTTGACGGTAATCCGCCGTTTTCCGGATCATCGCAGCAATTGATTCAAAAACACATCAATGAGCGTCCGGTGCCGCTGTCGCAGGCGGTTCCGTCACTCGATGCTGAACTTGCGGCATATGTCGACCGGATGCTTGCCAAATCGATGGATATCCGGCCGCAGTCGTGGAAAGAGGTACACGATACTTTGAATCTGATCTTGCAGCGAATGAAATCGGTTCCGGATGTGCCGGTGAGCCGTCCGGCGGAGAAAAAGAAAAAAACGGAATTTGTTTTTCCCCAGTGGCTGAAAATGCTGCTGTCGGTTGCCGGAGCTGTTTTTGTTACGTGGCTGATAGTTCGCCTCTTCGGTTGATGCCGGGAAGGAACAGGAAGGAGAAAAATGTCGGAAAATACACTGCTTCCACATTGGAGTTCGATAAAAAGACCGCTCGGATGGTTCGCGTTTTTCTGTATCGTGTTCAGTACTCTCCCGCTGGCGGTGGTGGCAGATTCTCCGCGCGGGATTGATTTGAACGCGTTTAAACTTTTCATTGGTATTCCGTGGGGGATGCTGTTTTTTCCGTTGCTGCTGATTTTTCTTTCTTATAAGATAAAACTTTCCGGAGAGGAAATAAGCTTTTATATACTCTTTCTGCCGGTAAAAACAATATCTCTGCGGGAAATACAGCAAGTCAGATATGAAGCGGTTGCTGTCAACGGCCAGCGTAATGCAATGGTGATAACTTACTGCGGCGGCAGAGAATATATTTACCCTGTACGGCTGTTTGAAGAAGATACCGTAAAAATTTTTATCAGAGATTTGAACCGCTCCTGTTCCGGCTGATTTACCGGACGTGCTTGAAAAATCACTTGATTTGTGGTATATTATAAGTGAATTGTTTTTTTATTATTTAATGACTATATCCCGGAGTAAAAAAATGGCATTCAAAAACATCTCCAATCAGGTCGACTTCCCGGCTATGGAAGAAGAGATCCTGAAGTTCTGGCAGGAAAACAACATCTTTGACAAATCGCTCGAACAGCGCAAAAATAATGAAGAGTTCGTCTTTTACGACGGCCCTCCGTTTGCCACCGGACTTCCGCATTACGGACACCTGCTCGCCGGTACCATCAAAGACGTGGTTCCCCGCTATCAGACCATGCGCGGCAAATATGTCGAACGCCGGTTCGGATGGGATACCCACGGTCTGCCCATCGAAGCTCTCGCCCAGGATGCCCTCGGCATTTCCGGTACTCACGGCATCAAGGAGTTCGGTGTTGACAAGTTCAATGAACAGTGCCGAGCCATGGTTCTGCGTTACGTCGATGACTGGCGCAAAACTGTCACCCGCATGGGACGCTGGGTCGACTTTGACAATGACTACAAAACCATGGAACCGCGTTTCATGGAGACCATCTGGTGGATCTTCAAACAGCTCTGGGAGCAGGGCAGGGTCTACAAATCCTACCGCATCATGCCTTACAGCTGGAAACTTTCCACTCCGCTGTCCAACTTTGAAGCCGGCAGCAACTACAAAGATGTTCAGGATCCCGCTGTGACCGTTCGTACGCAGGTGCTTTCCGGCAGCGATCCCGCCTGGGGCAAAACCTATTTGCTCATCTGGACGACCACCCCGTGGACTCTCCCCGAGAACCTCGCCATCTGCGCCGGAGCAAAGATCGATTATGTGGTCGTCCGCGACCTCACTGACAGCGAAAAGGCGTGCTATGTGATGGCGGAAGCCCGGGTTTCCGCGCTCTTCAAAAAAGAGGAGGATTTTGAGATCGTTGCCCGCTTCAAAGGTGATGCTCTCAAAGGCTGGACTTATGAGCCGCTTTTCCCCTACTACGCTGAATACCGCAATGAAGGTGCTTTCCGCGTTCTCAACGACGACTATGTAAGCACCGATGACGGTGTCGGTCTGGTGCATCAGGCTCCCGCCTACGGTGAAGACGACTTCCGCGTCTGCAAAGAAGCCGGTATCAATGTCATCGCCGACCCGCTGGATGCATCCTGCAACTTTACTGATAAGATCCCCGAATACGCCGGACGCTTCTGCAAAGATTGCGACAAGGATATCATCAAACGGCTCAAAGAAGAGGGTAAACTCGTCTATCAGGCGACCATAACTCACAGTTATCCTTTCTGTGACCGTACCGATACCCCGCTTATTTACCGCGCCATCGAAGCGTGGTATGTCAAGGTCGAAGATCTCCATGAACGCCTTTCCAAAAACAACAGCATCGTCCGCTGGCAGCCCGACTATGTCGGAGCCAAGCGTTTCGACAACTGGCTGCTCAATGCCCGCGACTGGAATATCAGCCGCAACCGCTTCTGGGGTTCCTGTATCCCCGTCTGGATCAATGACGAAGACCCGGAAGACCGCATCTGTATCGGCAGTGTCGCCGAACTGGAAGAGCTTTCCGGAGAAAAGGTCACCGATTTGCACAAACACTTCGTCGATAAGATCGTCATCCGCAAAGACGGCAAAACCTACCACCGCACCCCCGAAGTTCTGGACTGCTGGTTTGAATCCGGTGCCATGCCCTACGCCCAGCAGCACTATCCCTTTGAAAACAAGGACCGTTTTGAAAAGAACTTCCCCGCCGACTTCATCGCCGAAGGTCTCGACCAGACCCGCGGCTGGTTCTACACTCTGCTCGTCCTCGGCACCTGTCTGTTTGACCAGTCCCCCTACCGCAACGTGGTGGTCAATGGCCTTATTCTCGCCGAAGACGGTAAAAAGATGTCCAAACGGCTCAAAAACTATCCCGATCCGCTGGAAGTCGTCAACCGCTGCGGTGCCGATGCGCTGCGCCTCTTTATGCTCGGCAGTCAGGTTGTCCGCGCTGAAGACCTGCGTTTCTCTGAAACCGGTGTCCGCGAAATCCTGCGTGAAGTGATGATCCCGATGTGGAACGCTTTGAGCTTCTTTGTCACCTATGCCAACGTGGATGGTTACACCCCCGCTCCCGGCGAAGTCAAAGCTCCGGCAAATCCCTCCAACGTCCTCGACCGCTGGATACTTTCTTCCGCCAGTCAGATGGTCGAAGAGATCCGTTTTGAAATGGATAACTACAATCTGCAGAAAGCTGCCACCCGCTTCACCCGCTTCATCGACGATCTTACCAACTGGTACATCCGCCGCAGCCGCCGCCGTTTCTGGAAAAGCACCAGCGACAGCGACAAGCAGGAAGCCTACGCAACGCTGCACTATGTCTTGCTGCTCTTTGCCAAGACTGCCGCTCCTTTCATCCCGTTCACCACGGAGGAAATTTACCGCACTCTGCGTACTGCTGAAATGCCTGAATCTGTCCACCTCTGCGACTTCCCCACTCCGGACGATTGCCGCGATGAATATCTGGAAAAACAGATGGCTCTTACCATGTGCGCCGTTTCCCAGGGCCGTTTCCTGCGTACTGCCAACAATCTGAAAGTCCGTCAGCCGCTCGCCCGCGCCATCCTCGCTCTGCCCGGAGATGAAGCCAAAGCCATGGTCGAAAATACCGCATGGATCATCGCTGACGAACTCAATGTGAAAAAAGTCGACTTCTGCGATGATGAAGAACAGCTCATCAAACGCAGCTGCAAGGCCAACTTCAAAGCTCTCGGTGCCCGTCTGGGTAAAGAGATGAAGACCGCCGCTGCCCGCATCGCCCAGTTGACAGGTTCCGAAATCGGTTCCATCCTCAACGGCACTCCGTTGAAACTGGAACTCGCCGACGGACGCATCGAAGAGATCACTGCCGCTGATCTCGTCATCAACCGTGAAGAGCGTCCTGGACTGGTCGCTTCCAGCGAAAACGGTGTCACCATCGCTCTGGAAACTGCTCTCACTCCGGAACTCGAAGCCGAAGGTATGGCGCGCGAACTGGTGAGCAAGATCCAGAATTTGCGCAAAGAGTTGAAGTTCGATGTTACCGACCGCATCGAAGTCGTCTACTCCGCTCCGGCAGAAGTTTCCGCCATGCTGGAGAACTTCAAAGAGTATATCTCAAGCGAAGTTCTGGCTGTCAAGTTCGTGCCCGGCACCGCCGATACCGAACTGGATGTCAACGGTGTCAATGTTTCAGTTACTGTCACCAAAGCCAACTGATGGATAAACGCACCGTCACCGGAATGATCATCGCCGCCGTACTGGGAATTTTCCCGGTAACGGCGGCGTTTTATTTGTCGGGCAGGGGAAGTGAAACCGTAAAATTGCAGAAATTCCAACAGCAGTTTGCCATTATGGGGACAGCGGCTTCTTTTACGTTTTACTGTCCGGATGAAGCGGCTTTCAAAAAGGCTCTCGAAGCGGGAAAACGCGAATTTGAAGCCGTGGTGAAGCTTGCAAATTTACGCGATGAAACAAGTGAATTGTCCCGGTTGAATAAATCAGCATACGATGCGCCGTTTCCCTGTTCCGATGCGATGTGGTTCATCCTGACCCGCGCAGAAAAAGCTTTTTTGGAAAGTGACGGCGGATTTGACATCACCGTGAAACCTCTGATGGATCTCTGGGGATTTTACCGCAAACGCCGTCAGCTCCCGACCGAAAAAGAGATAACTGCTGCCAAAGCGAAGGTCGGTTTTGATAAATTGAAACTGGATCATAACCGGCGCACTGTGCAATTCACCGTTAAAGGAATGGCGCTTGATCTTGGGGGGATCGCCAAAGGTTATGCCCTCGACCGCGCCGCACAAGCGGTGGTTGCTTCCGGTATTGATTGCGGCATTATTGATCTGGGCGGTAACTTGAAATTGCTTCCGCAAACTCCTCCCGGGAAAAATTTTTACACTATCGGGATAAAAAATCCTGCCCGGCCGGATGAATTGCTGGCACAAACCATCAAACTCCCCGGCAATCATGCGGTTTCAACTTCCGGAGCATACGAGCGTTTTGTGATTATTGAAAACCGCCGCTACGGTCACATCATCGACCCGCGCACCGGATTTCCCGCTTTGCCCAATGCGGTGACGGTCACCACCAAATCGGCATTGGATTCTGATATTTTTTCCACGACCGCTTACCTCGGCGGCAAAAAAAGTGCGGACAAGTTGAGCCGTTCTTATCCCGGAACAGAATTTTATTTTACTGAATCAACCACCCTGTCCAATACTTCCAGATATTTGTAAGCAAAGTGATTGGTCAAATCGGGCTCGTTTTTTTCGATATGTTCGACAAAACGCGGATGCTTGAAGTTGCTGCCGCCGACCCCCATCGGTTTACCGGAGGAGGTGAATGAGTAGAGGAATTGCAGCAAAGTGTCTCCTGAAAATGCCACATTGTAACACATTTTTTCAACCGCTTCGATCCCGCGTGCCAGACGTGGATCGTCAGCGGCAGCCGGTGTGCCGAGCAAGGCGGCACCGGAAATTTTCATTTTGCTTTTTGCCAGATGATCAAGGATATCCAGCACCACTGCCGCTCCGAGCGAATGTCCGACCAGAATCAACTCTCTGCGCCGCGCTTCCGGCATGGAGGTGATCTCTTTTTTGAGCTGTTCCGCACAGAATTCAGCATTTTTTACCGCATCGGTCAATGCGACGCGGCTGTTCCATGATTTGACGGTGATGTCATACCCGGGGTAGATGTCGCGCATTATCCGCACGCATCCGGCTCGGCTGGAATTGCCCGTCCGCCACCCCGGCACAAAGAAGACCTCTTTGCCGGATGCCGCAATACTCAATACAACTGTAAATAAAAACATATATTTTTTCATAACAGACAAACTATACAGCATCACAACGGACAAGTCAAACCGTTTTTGAAAAAAACTCTTGAAAATAATTCGTTGTGTGCTATATTATATTTTTGATATGATATATTAAACATTTGAGGTGATAAAATCGAAACTGAATTGAACAAAGACGGGGTCTTTATCACAGTTCCCCGCGATTACAAACTGGAAACTCCGCTGCCGCTGGATTGCGGCCGGGAGCTTAAAGATGTCAATATCCGCTATGAAACTGCCGGTACACTCAATGCCGATGCTTCCAATGCGGTTCTGGTCACTCATGCTCTTTCCGGCGATGCCCACGTTTGCGGCCGCCACACTCCGGAAGATAAGAAACCGGGCTGGTGGGATGAGATGATCGGCCCCGGTAAAGCGGTCGATACCAATAAATATTTTGTCATCTGCTCCAATGTCATTGGCGGCTGTTCCGGTTCCACCGGGCCGCAATCCATCGACCCTGATACCGGAAAACCTTACAATATGAGTTTCCCTGTCATAACCGTTGCCGATATGGTTCGCGCCCAGAAACGTCTGGTCGAACATCTCGGTATCAAAAAGCTTCTGGCAGTCCTTGGCGGTTCCATGGGCGGCATGCAGGTTCTGCAGTGGGCAGTGGATTATCCCGATGCGATGGATTGCTTTATCCCGATCGCCACGGCAAGCTGTTTCACTCCGCAGAATATCGCTTTTGACTGGGTCGCCCGCGAAGCGATCAAAGCTGACCCCAACTGGAAAAACGGCGACTACACTCCCGATGCCGTTCCGGTGCGCGGTCTGGCTGCGGCGCGGATGCTGGCACACATCACCTATCTTTCAGAAGAATCCATGGGACGCAAGTTCGGACGCACTTTGCAGAACAAAGCGGAACTTGACTTCGCCTTTGACTTCGACTTCGCCGTTGAAAGTTATCTGCAGTATCAGGGACAGCGTTTTGTGGAACGCTTCGATGCCAACAGCTACTTTTACATCACCCGTGCCACCGACTATTTTGATGTCACCGCCAAAACCGGCGGCGATCTGGTGAAAGCCTTTGCCAATGTCAAAGCGGCGGCTCTGGTTGTGGCATTTTCCAGCGACTGGCTCTTTCCGACTGAACAATCCAAGCGGATCACTGATGCGCTGCTGCAAAACGGCAAAGAGGTGACTTTCTGCGAAGTCAAATCCGGGTACGGACATGACGCATTTTTGCTCGAAGTCGATACTCTGGGCCGGATGGTCCGCGATTTTCTCCACTACCGTCAGGAGGCATATACCAATGAGTAACAAACAATTTCTCGACCCGCAGCGGCGGCACGATCTGGAGATCATCGCCAACACCGTCATTCCCGGCAGTAAAGTTCTCGATCTGGGGTGCGGAGACGGTATTTTTCTGCGCAAGCTCAAAGAGGAACGCGATGCAAAAGTTCTGGGTGTGGAGATCGATCAGGATTCTATTGTCCGCTGTATCGGTAACGGAGTTCCGGTGATTCAGCGCGATTTGAATGGCGATTTGGACTTCCTGCCGGACAACTCCTTTGATCTGGCGGTTTTGAGCCATACCCTGCAGGAGACCCGCCGTCCGGATATGCTGTTGAAACAGATCGTCCGCATCGGTAAAAAAGCGGCGGTAAGTGTGATAAACTTCGGTCACTGGCGGTGCCGGATGCAGGTCGCCTGCAAAGGCCGGATGCCGCGCAGTACCCAGATGCCGTTTCAGTGGTACGATACGCCGAATATCCACTTCTGCACGTTGAAAGATTTCCGCGAACTTTGTGCAGATTTGAATATTGACATTCTGGTGGAGTATCCCATTCCCGGCAGGTTCCCGAAATTGACCAGACTTTTTCCGAATACATTTGCAACCGTCTGCGTTTTTATTCTTGAAGCAAAGTAAGGACGGTATTCGATCACAGTCGGACAGCTTGGAGTTGTCCGGCTTTTTTTTTTGTCAAAAAAGCTTGTTGCCGGTTGTATATTCACGGTTGACAATGTATATTATAGTTTGAATAACTTAACTATTTCTATTTTGAGGTATTTTTATGGGATTGCACAATCGTGAATATATGCGTTCACCTTACCCGGAACCGGGCAATGACGGACGGCAGATGCTTTTTACATTGATAATCATCAATATCGTCAGCTTTTTTCTCTTTAAAACTGCGCCGCTGGCACTCAATATGATGAATGGGTTTCAGCCGATCAATATTCTGCAGCTGATTTCAGCCGGATTCGTCCATTACGATTTCTGGCAGTTGTTTTTCAGTATGTGGGGGTTGTATATTTTCGGCAAGCTGGTCACTCCTTACATGACCAGACAGAAGTTTCTGATGCTTTACCTTGCCGGTTCAATTACAGGCGGTCTGGTATATATGCTCACTCATTTTCACGGCATGGGGATTCTGTTCGGTTCATCCGGCGCGGTGTGTGCGGTGATGATCGCTGCTGCCATGCTTGAGCCGGAACGCCGTTTTGTGATGCTGTTTCTGCCGTTTTCCCCGATCAAGACCACTACTTTGGTGATTTGCTACACCGTGCTTGAAGTGCTGATGATGCTGGGCAACGGCGGCGGCGGAACTTCGCATCTGCTCAATTTATGCGGCTTTGCCGGCGGCTATATCCTGATGAAAATATTTTACCGTTCCCGGTTGCCGTGGGATCCTTTGCGTTTCGTCAAAATGCCGGAAGTTCCGAAATTCACCACTCCGCCGCCAAGCGGCAAAAGTTCTGCCGATACTGCCGGAAACAGTGATGCTCCTGTCACCCAGCGTGAACTGGATGCACTTCTGGATAAACTTTCCAGAGAAGGAATCAACAGCTTGAGTCAGCATGAGCTTGAACGGCTCAAAAAAGCGCGCCGCCAGATGCGCGGTGAGGAGTAAACTTTATGCTTCCGACCAAACTGTTTGATTACGAATTGCCGCCGGAATTGATTGCCCGTTACCCCGCAGCCCGCCGGGACGGTTCACGGATGATGGTGCTTGACCGGGTGACCGGAAAAACTGAAATACATCCTTTTTCCGACATACTCAACTACCTTTCTCCCGGCGATGCGATCATCTGCAACAACACACGGGTCTGCCGGGGACGGATGTTCGCCCGCAAAGCCGGACTTGCTGAAGGAGCTAAATTTGAGCTCCTGCTCGTCGAACCGTTCAACGGTATCCCCGGGGAGTGGAATTGCATGATCAAACCCGGCAAGCGCGCCAAAGACGGTACGCACGCTGTGCTGTTGGAGCAGAATGGCGAGTTGAATGCCGACGGGATCGGTTTTACGGTCGTGGAACGCAATTCTGATGATACGTTCCATATCAAATTTGACCGCGATGATGATGCGATGCTGCAGGAGCGTTTCGGACACATCCCGTTGCCGCCATATTTGAACCGCGATGCTGAACCGGAAGACGATGAGCGTTACCAGACCGTTTACGCCGCTGTTCCGGGAGCGGTGGCGGCTCCGACTGCCGGATTGCACTTCACTCCGGAAATTCTGTCAGATGCCGTAAATAACGGCGTGAACCTCGCCGAAGTTACGCTCCATGTCGGTCCGGGAACTTTCAAGCCGGTCAGTGCCGAATTTGCCGAAGAACATCAGATGCATTATGAGGAATTTTTCCTGCCGCCCGATGTGGCAGAACTTGCCAATCAAACCCGGCGCAACGGTAAAAAGGTTCTTGCAGTCGGTACAACTACCGTCCGCGTATTGGAAAGCTGCTGTGATGAAAACGGCATTTTGACTCCGCGCAACGGACGGACCAATATCTTTCTGCATCCGCCGTACAAAGCAAAATCTGCCGATATGCTGTTGACTAATTTTCATTTGCCGTGCAGTACATTGTTGATGCTGGTCAGCTGTTTTTGTGAACGGAAAATGGTTCTGGAAGCCTACCGCAAAGCGGTGGAAAACAAGATGAGATTTTACAGTTACGGCGATTGTATGCTGCTTAAATAAGTTGGAGAAAAAATGTTTATTCAAACGCTTTTCAATGATCCGCGGCTCTTTTTTTCCAAACTGCTGATCGTGGTTTTTTCCATTTCACTGCACGAATACATCCATACGCTTACCGCCTGCAAGCTCGGCGATCCGACCGCCGCTGAACGCGGACATCTCACGTTGAATCCTTTCAAACAAATGGGCATTGTTTCGCTTATCATGCTTTGTTTCCTCGGGCTTGCCTGGGGACAGGTTCCGGTAAATCCGGCAAATCTGCGTGGAAAACACTCCACGGCGATAGTTGCGGCATCCGGACCGTTGACCAACATGGTACTGGCGGTGATTTTCTGTCTGCTGGCGGTGACGGGCGCACTTTTTGAAGTTCCGCGTTTTGCCGGAAATATGCTGATTTACGGAGCGATCATAAATATGGTGCTGGCATTATTCAATTTACTGCCGGTCCCCGGACTTGATGGTTGGAATATTTTGCGTACCTACTGGAAAAAAGATCTGTCCAATTCCAGTGAATTTATCAAGGGTACGTTTTTCATCCTGATCATGCTGGTATTTACCTGCTTTGATTATGTGGCCTCCGCCGCCGCATGGGTCGTATTGAATATCTGCAATGCCATTTTATCACTTGTTCAGGGGATGTTATGATCCGCGTTGCCGCTGCTGTGTGTATTCAAAACGGGAAAGTTCTGCTTGCCAGCCGTCCGGCGGATAAGCCGCCTGCCGGATGGGAGTTCCCCGGCGGTAAACTTGAAGCCGGGGAAACTGTACAGCAGGCGGCGGTAAGAGAGTTGAAAGAGGAGCTGAATTGGAACATTCTCCCCCTTGATATCATTTATCAATTAAAGAAAAATAATATCATGCTCTATTTTGTCCGCGTCATTCCGGCGGATGATTCACTGCCGCGCCCCTGCGAAAATCAGCAGATCAAATGGGTGGCTCTTTCGGAAGGTTTTCCGGAAAATATGTTGGAAAATGACCGGGAATTCTGGAAGTTTCTCACTTTATGTTAAAATATTTTGCCGCTGTCCTGCGTTAAGAGGATGAAAGATAACAGCAGAGAAAAATGATGAATGAGAACAGTCCGCGCAGCGATATCCAGCTCATCAATGCCTATTTGAAAGGTGATGAAAAGAGTTTTGAAGAACTCTATTTCCGTTACCGGAAACCGCTCTATGGGTATTTGAACAATCTTTCCGGCAATCAGAGTGAAGCTGATGAGGTGTTCGCTGAAACCTGGACTAAAGTTATTGATAAACTTGCCAAATACCGCGATGACGGGAAGTTCAGCGCGTGGCTTTTCCGGATGGCGAAAAATATTTTTATCGACCGCATCCGCCGCAACCATCCGGAACGCTTCGTGGCAATCGACGACGAAAATATGGCTGAACTGCCCGATGATAATGCTTTCAGTCCGGAACGGGAGCTGGGAGCAAGCGATACCGGAAAGGCGATCATGGCGGCAATAAAACAGTTGCCGCTTGAACAGAGAGAGGTTTTTATGTTGAGAGAACAGGATTTGTCATTCAAAGAAATAGCAAAGATCCAGAATTGTTCACTCAACACCGCATTGAGCAGAATGCGGTATGCTTTGCAGACATTGAGAAATTATTTATCGGAGTTTGACCGAGGAGGATTGATAAAATGAAAAAGTTTCTTGGTTTATCAGAATTATTAGAACGCGATGTGCCGCCGCAGCTTGACGGAACCATTCTCGCCTATGCTGCCATCGCTGCCCGCCGCCGCAGAATGCAGAAAAAATTCCGGATCGCAGCCGGAGTTGCTGCGATGTTCTGTTTCGGCGCGGGGATCGCTTTGACCATGCTGCCGGAGAAAACTCCCGCGACCGGACTTTCCAGTTCCGAATTGCTGGCGATGGCCGACTTTACTTCTATGGAACAGGAAAATTATGCCATAGGGGTTACGACTGTCCAGGAGGATTTGAGTTTCGACAACTATATTTGAAAGAAGAAAATATTATGAAACATATTTTTGCATTTTTCGCCTTTGCCGTCACGCTTTCAGTGCTTCACGCCGCTCCGGACGGGAAAGATGTCCGGCGTCCGCCGCGCCCCCCGCGTCATTTTCAGTTTGCCGGAAATCAGAAACCGGACAGCCACCAGAATTTCTGGAGAATTTTTTCCCGGCTCACCCCCGCAGAACAAAAGGAGATGATGAATCTCCAGCGCACCGATCCGGAGAAATTCCGCGCCGCAATACATCGGAAAGCGGAACAAATCCAGGCCGAACAACAATTGAAACGGCAGAAAATCAATGAGCTCGCCGGTAAGATCCGCAACAGCAAAGACGAAAAGGAAAAATCTGAATTGCGTAAAGAACTGCATTCAATTTTAAAAGCCGGTTTCGATGCCCGGCTCGCCCAGATGCGCCGCAATATCGATGTCAACAAAAAACGGATCAAACGCATGGAAGCCGAACTCAAGAAGCGGGAAGACAATGCCGAAGCTATCATCAATGCAAGCGTCGATGCAGTGATCTCCGGTCAGAAGCGTCCGCCGCATCACGGTGACCGCAAACCGCCGCGTCCAAGACCGTGAGAAACAGTTACAATTCCACCGTCCGGAATGTGAATTTCCGGGCGGTTTTTTCATATTCTATTTCCATCATGCTGCCGTTGCGGGTGACTGAACCGGAAATACATTCACCTCTGCCCTGTTCATCAATGGTCAACGATGGCTTGTGTACGTGACCGCACAGCACCAGATCAAGTTTCCTGGCATCCAGGAGTTTCACGATCTCTTTCTGCCCGAAAAGCCGGTGCCGCATCCGCAGTATCGGGTGAGTTTCATACATCGGATAGTGGGTGACCAGAATTTTCGGCGTTTCCGGCTCGCTTTCACAAGCTTCGACGATGAAGTCCCGCGATTGGGGTTTCAGAAATCCCCAGGAGCAAAGCAGATTGGATGGCGCACTGGTATTGACGATGATGAATTCAGCTTCGCCGATTTGAAATTTGCACGGCATATCATCAAAGCTGTAACGGCCGCACGAAAGATATTCCACTGCATCCTTGACCGCTTTGACACACCACGGCCGCTTCACATAGCAATCGTGGTTGCCGGGGGTGTACAGAAGCGGGATATTTGAATTGCGCAGCGGCTTCAGGATATCTATGACTCTGGCGAATTCCCCGGGCTGACCGGCACTGGTCAGGTCTCCGGTGCATATTGCAACATCCGGTTTTACTTCCAGAATGTAATTTACTGCATTTTGCAGTTTGGATAAATCGTGCCGGAATCTCCGCCGGAAACGGTAGTTGAAAACCCCCACCCAGCGTTTGTCAAAATATGCCATCCAATCCTCGGCAGCACCGCCGCCGTGCGGATCGGAAAAGTGAATTATTTTCATAATATTCCATTCTGTTGATTGAACATTGTTTAAATATAGTTGTAAAAAGCACAAAAGTCAAGTTTTTTGCTTGCATTTCAGTTGAATGCGGTGTATATTAACATTTTCCGATTGAATCCGGGAAGTTCCGGATTTTCAACAGTAACCATTGATGGAGTATAGTTTAAATGGGCAAACTTTTTGACGAGACAAATGAGAAATTCACCAGGTATGTAGTTCCTACTTACGCACCGGGAAAGATGTTTGTGCGCGGCGAAGGTGCCAGACTTTGGGATGATGACGGCGTTGAATACCTCGACTTCGCCTCCGGTATCTCCGTCTGCAACCTCGGCCACTGCAACGAGCGCGTAACCCGTGCCATCACTGAACAGTGCCGACGATTGGTCCATATCTCCAATTTGTATATGAATGAACTTATGCCGCGCCTTGCCGAAAAACTGGTCACTGCTTCCGGTATCGGAGATGCGCAGGTGTTTTTCGCCAACAGCGGTGCTGAAGCCAACGAAGGTATGATCAAACTCGCCAGAAAATATGGCAACCAGACCGGCAGAAATACCATCATCAGCATGGATAACAGCTTCCACGGCAGAACCCTTGCCACTCTCGCCGCCACCGGCCGCGCCAAATACCGCAAAGGATTTGAACCGGATATGCCGGGTTTCAAACAGGTTCCTTTCAACGATTTTGAGGCTCTGGAAAAAGCGGTGACTCCCGACGTCTGCGC
Organism: Lentisphaerota bacterium; assembly: GCA_015061605.1. Classification (GTDB taxonomy): domain Bacteria; phylum Verrucomicrobiota; class Lentisphaeria; order Victivallales; family Victivallaceae; genus UBA1784. Next base: position 19,804 of record SUWH01000036.1, read on the forward strand.
TATTATGCTGGAGATGGTTCAGGGCGAAGGCGGCATTTACCCCGCCGATGTTGAATATTTGAAAAAAGTCCGCGCGCTCTGCGATGAAAAAGATATTCTGATGCTCTGCGATGAGGTCCAGTGCGGTATGGGGCGTTTGGGAACGCGTTTTGCTTTCCAGAGTTTCGGTATCGTTCCAGATGCCGTTTCCATGGCAAAAGCGATCGCCAACGGTCTGCCCATGGGCGGATTTATGGCGCGCAAAAAATTTGCTTCGCTCCTCGTGGTCGGTACTCACGCCAGCACTTTTGGCGGCACTCCGCTTGCCTGTGCAGCGGCACTGGCGGTTCAGGAAGCGTTTGACAAGGACGGCGTTTTGGAAAATACCGTCACGGTCGGAAATTACATCATGGATAAACTTTCCGCATTCGCCGGAAAATATGATTTCGTTCAGTGTGTCCGCGGCAAAGGCTTGATGATCGGGCTCGTCCTCGACCGTCCAGCCGGACCGCTCGCTGGAATTTTGATGAAAAAGAATCTCATCACCCTTACCGCCGGGGAAACGGTTCTCCGTCTGCTCCCCCCTCTGACCATAACTAAAGCCGATGCCGATATTGCCATTGCCAAGATCGGCGAAGCTCTTGAAGAATTTGCAAAGGAACAAAAATGAAAAAAGATCTGCTTACCCTCAATGACATCACCAGAGACGATCTGGAGAAAATCTTTGAACTTTCCCTCAAGCTCAAAAACGAACGGGGCAAAGTCGATTTCAAACCTTTGAACGGCAAAAGTATCGGACTCATTTTCGCCAAGTCCTCCACCCGTACCCGTATCTCATTTGAGGTCGGTGTCAGTGAACTCGGCGGCAATCCGCTTTACCTCGATCAGGGCAAAATGCAGGTCGGGCGCGGCGAAACCGTCGCTGATACCGCCAATGTTCTGAGCCGCTATCTGCACGGTATCGTCATCCGTACCTTTGAACACAGCGAAGTCGAAGAGCTCGCCCGGGTCGCCAAATGTCCGGTCATCAATGCGTTGACCAATGATTTCCACCCCTGCCAGCTGCTTGCTGACTTGCTGACCATCAAAGAGTATTCCGGCAAAGTTGACAAATCCATCCGTATGGCGTTCTACGGCGACGGCCGCAGCAACATGGCGAATTCCTGTATCCTCGCCGCCAAACTTACCGGCATGGAACTGGTTATCGCCGCTCCGGAACAGGAAGCTCCCCGCGCCGACCTCATCGGAGATGCAAAAAACATTATCTGGGAAGCTGATCCGGTCAAGGCCGCTGAAGGTGTTGATTACTTCTACACCGACGTCTGGGTGAGCATGGGATTTGAAGAGGAACGTGTCCGCCGCATGGAAATTTTCCGTCCCTATCAGGTCACTTCCGCTCTCTTTGACAAGGCGAAAAAGGATGCCAAATTCCTCCATTGCCTCCCCGCCCACCGCGGCGAAGAGGTCGCCGCCGATGTCATGGACGATCCCGAACGCTCCATCGTTTTCGATGAAGCTGAAAACCGCCTGCATGTCCAGAAGGCAGTCATGTCCATGCTCATGGGGAACTGATAACTCATGTCGATCATCGAACTTCTGCTGATCTCATTCGGCGTATCTATTGATGCTTTTGCCGTTTCGACCGGCGGAAGTTTGTGCAAACCGTTTCTGCCGCGCCGCATTCAAGCCCTGAATGCGGCATTCTTTTTCGGGATTTTTCAATTCATCATGCCGGTGATCGGCTTCTTTCTCGCCCATCTGGCAATGGATCTGGTGCGCTGTGTCGATCACTATGTGGCTTTTGCGCTGCTCGCTTTTGTCGGCGGCAAGATGGTTTATGAGGGCATATTCGGCGACGATGAAGCTGTTTCCTGTAAAACGGACAGCGATTTTTTCGCTGTGAAAAATATGTTTCTTCCAGCCATCGCCACCAGTCTGGATGCCATGGCGGTCGGAGCCGGTTTCGCTTTCTCTTCCCGTCCGCTCTGGCTCCCCGCCATCAGCATGGGAGTTATTACCGGGATCGTTTCCGCTTTCGGCGTTCTGCTCGGCAGTAAACTCCGGGATCTCGTTCCCCAGAAATATCTCACCATCTCCGGCGGTATCGCCATCATCGCCATCGGCGCAAAAATCCTCATCACCGATCTCTTTTCTTAAAAGAGATGTTGCGGGGGAGGAAAAAACTTCTTTTCACGGGAAAAGAAGTTTTTTCCTCCCCCGCGCCCCCTCCTTTTTCAAGAAAAGCGGGGTATGTTGCCGCTCCGCTTGTCACGCCACAGCCTTTGGCGACGGCGGATTGTCGCGGTGAATAAAATTTATCACATCCACACTCGCATAAGCGAGCGCTTCACGTTTGCCGTAAGGCGAACACTTCACATTGCAAAGCAATTCTTCACGACGGATGAAATCCGTCTCTTCACATCCACCACCCCCTCCTTTTTCAAGAAAAGCGGGGTGTGTTGCCGCTCCGCTTGTCACGCCACAGCCTTTGGCGACGGCGGATTGTCGCTGTGCAGTTCATATCATTGACAAACCGTATTTTGCGTAGTATATTAAAATCTGCTTTATTCAGGTGCTAATAACAAGGTTGGTTATGAGAAAAAAAACGATAATTTTTTTGATTGTTGCGATTGCCGCTCTTTTTATCTCCGGATGCTGTTGCAAAAAGGAAACGCAAGACCTGACCGTACTTGCATTTGCTTCAAATCGGGATGCAGAATATAATTTTGGCGGTAGAACATATCTGTTTTTGATTTACAAACAAGGGGAAAACTATTTTTTTCAGAGTCACATTCCCGATTATACTGAAAAAGACCGCACGGTTTTCTCCCGTAATTTGGGTAAAAATGTAGGTTTTATCTCCAACTGGCATCAATTTGAAAATGGCAGGATGACCATTGAATACTGTGACAGTAATGAAAAATGGCACAAAGTCGAAGTCCCTTTCGGAGATTTTTATGGAGATAAGCATGTCTCCCAAGTGAAGCCTGTTAAGGAATTGCCAACTGAACTGAGTAGTGAAAAATACTACCCGGCCGGAATATTGAAACGGGATGAACCGGCTGTCGAAAATATTTTGCCGACTCTGCAAAAACATCTTCGTAACAATGATGCGGATGCCATTTCAAAAATGATCATTTATCCGGCTGAAATCAGAGTTCCGGATATTGATATTTGTTACTTGGAAAACCGGGATGATTTTTTGAAATATTATCCGCAGATTTTTACAGAAGAGGTGAAAAAAAATATTTTAGAATCACAGAATAAAGATATTATATGTACCAGCGAAGGTTTGCGCTTCGAGTTCTTTCCTATAATGTGGTTCTGTGTTGGCATTGATGGCAAAGCATATTTCTATGCTATCAAGTAACGGAGTTACTGATTTTTTTCTGCAAGTTTGTATCGTTGACAATCCATATCTTGCGTGGTATATTAAAATCTGTTTTATTTAGATGTAATTGGTAAGATTGATTATGAAAAAGAAGACGATTATTTTTTTGGTTGCTGCGATTGCCGCCCTCTTTACCTCCGGGTGCTGTTGCAAAGATAAAGAGCAGGAATTTATGATAATAGAGTTTGCGTCAAGCCAGGATGCAGAATATAAGTTTTCAGGCCGCAAATATCTGGTTTTACTTTACAAACAAGGAGAAGATTATTTTTTGCAGAGTCACATCCCCGATTATACAGAAGCTATCCGCATTGTTTTCTCTCATTATCTGGGCAAAAATGTATTAATTTCCTCTGACGGGCTGCAGTTTAAAGATGGTCAAATGACCGTCAGATATCGCGACAACAATGAAGTTTGGCACAAAGTTGGAGTGCCTTTCGGAGATTTTTACGGGGATACACATACTTCCAAAATGAAATTCTGGGAATATTCGTTAGCCGAACCCTATAGCGAAAAATACGGAGTTGCCGGAGTACTTAAAAGAGAAGAACCGGCAGTTGAAGCCTTTTTGCCGACTCTGCAAAAACATCTTCGTAACAATGATGCGGATGCTATTTCAAAAATGATCATTTACCCGATTGATGCAGGAGATATCTGGCTTGAAAACCGGCATGAATTTTTGAAATATTATCCGCGTATTTTTACTGAAGAAAAAAAACAAGAACTTCTGGAATTGCAGAATAAAGATATGCTTCGCAATTATAAAGGGCTGATGTTCAGCCACGGTATGTGGTTTTCCCCCATCGATGATAAAGCATATTTTGACGTGCTTAATTTACCGATATACTGATATTTTCTCTGCCAACTCCGTCAACTCGATTGCGGCATCCCGGCGGCAGATAGTCGTGGCGTTATTCGTTGTTTTTTGCTCTCTCGCGTTGGATGATTTCGTCCTCTTCTCTCCTCGCCCTGTTAAAAAGTTCAATCAGTTCTGCCCGGACTTTCGGATCGGTTACTTCGTAGCTCGCAGTATAATGATTAATCAAATATCCTCCGTGATGAGCAGTCACCCAAATTTCACCTTTTTCCGGAATACAGCGTAACGCATAACGCCGCCGATCGGGAGTATACATTCTAACCGGTCTGATTGAAAAAAGATCATCACTGGAAAGGAATTTTACCGGAATGTTGATTTTCACCGGGCTTTCTCCGATTTGAACAATTTCCAGATTTTTCAGCCAGACATAACCGAAATAAAAAACTGTATGGAGAACGATCTCATTCAACAGAATTACTCCGATTATTACCAGCAACGGCATGACGATAAAATATTTCAGAAACTTTTTCATGGTACATTCTCCATGTTCAATATGATTTGGTTGCTACCGTTTGATGATTTTGCAATCTTTTGGGAATGAATCCGGATAATATTCGGTTTTGGCAGAAATCGTAACACTTTTTAATTTGTCACACCCATCAAACGCCTCAAGACCAATGCGTATTATGCTGTCCGGGATCGTAACACTGCTTAAGTTATCACACCCCCCAAACGCTTCGTCAACAATGTATTTCACCCCGTCCGAAATCGTAACACTTTTTAGTCTTTCGCATGCGGCAAATACCCCTCCACCTAAAAACTCCACTCTGCCGGGAATTGTTACATCAGTTAATCTGCCACAACAGCTGAATGCCCCGTTGCCAATCTCCTTTACGCTGTCCGGGATCGTTACATGTCTTAAGTTGCGACACCCGGAAAATGCCTTATCACCAATCCTGGTCA
>SUWH01000037.1 GCA_015061605.1 Lentisphaerota bacterium
GCACCGGATTGTAATTGTTGTCAACGGTAAAAAATGCAGTATAACCCTTTGCCGCCAATGCCTGCTGCATTGCCATACACAACTCTGCAATATAAGGATTGCCCCACGGCGGCATAACCACTCCGACAATATTGCTCTTTCCGGTTTTCAATGCTTTTGCCGCATAGTTCGGATGATAATTATGCTCTGAAGCGATCCGCAAAATAGCTTCACGCTTCTCTTTGGAAACACAATTCGGGCGGCTGCCGTTCAATACCGCAGTCACCGCCTGCCGGGAAACCCCGACCATCTCTGCTATATCTTTTCCGCGTATCATTATTTCCTCCTATGTTGCACGAGCAACCAAATGCCGTTTACAAATTGTTGCGGTCATCCCGCATAGATTACCTAAACTTCAATAAATCAAGCTGCAAGCAGTTTTACTGCTGATTATTGGCGAAATATTCGAGCAATTCCGGTTCGAGCTGCGGAATTTCCTGCGGCACATTGCCGTTGCGCATGGAATAGTGACCGAGCACCCCCACTGCTACCGCATCACGGGCGGCGACCGGATTGGCATTGGTCTTTGCGCCATTGGCAATAAAGTCGAGGAAATTGTCGATGATCGGGCCGTCAGCTCCGCCGTGTCCTCCGGCAACCGGTTTCATATTGTACACGATATCGGGAGTTTCACGCGGGCCGCGCCTGGTCCAGACATGGACTTTGCATTCGCCGTGGTCGCCGATATTTTCCACTCGGCCTCTGGTGCCGATAAAAGTATAGTTGCGTTCGGCTTCGGGCGAATAGTGGCACTGCAGATAGGTCGCCTGTGCACCATTGGCAAGCTGCATCATCACCATGTTGTGATCTTCCACGTCGATAACCGGAGAAAATCCGGTCTGGGTCAGCGGCGGATACTGCGCTTCGCTCCAGGAGGCATCGCCCGGTTCACTTTCGCTCCGGCGGGCGCATTTGTCGTAAACGCTGAGCATACCCATACCGACCACCCGGCGGGTGTTTGAACCCATCAGCCAGTGCATGACATCGATATCGTGCGCTCCTTTCTGCAGAAGCAGTCCGCAGGTATTTTTCTGTTCGGAGTGCCAGTCGCGGAAGTAGGCATCGCCGCCGTAACCGACGAAGTGGCGGCACCAGCCGCACTGGATATCACCGATAAGTCCGGAATCAATGATCTCTTTCATTTTGAGCACGACCGGGAAATAGCGCATATTGTGGCCGAGGAAGAGCTTCTTTTTAGTGCGGTAAGCGGTACGCAGGATCTTATCGCAGCCTTCAAGGGTGATCGCCATGGGTTTTTCCAGATAGACATTTTTCCCGGCTTCGAGAGCGGCGACAGCCTGTTCTTCATGGCAGTAGTCCGGGCTCATGATAAAGACCGTTTCGATCTCTTTATTGGCAAGAAGTTCTTTATAATCATCGACCAGAGAAGCATTGGGGAAAGTTTCGGTGAAGGTCTTGAAATCAGGCGTTTTTGCCTGACGTACCGGCGGACCGTATGGATCAGCTCCCATAACGATTTCAAATCCCTGCTCCGGACGGTGTGCCTTGTAAGCGTGTCTGCCCCGGCCGTAAACACCGATAAGACCGATTTTATGTGTCTTCATGATTTTATTCTCCCTGATATCCATGCTCTGTTTTGGTTGCTCGTGCTACCTAATGCCTTATAATAAAATAACATACATTAATTGCAAATTCAAGCCGCCAAGTTTATTTTTCATTAAAAAAATGTATTTTGACGATCAGGACACGTGATGTATACGCCTGACTCAAACAGTATTCACAGTATTCCCGGTATTCACAGAACAAGGCTCTCTGCGGCAAAGCCCGCCCGGCAATGTGCAATTTGTTCAAAAAAGATGATATTTTTCAACAGTTGCACTTGAAAAAGTCGTTAATTGGCAGTAAATTATAGTGATTGATTTTTATTTAACGCAGAGGAAAAACATGGCAGCTTTTGAAGAACGTTTGAATATGCTGGCAGGAGCAGAGGCGGTGAAGAATGCCAAACAGCTTCTGAAGGGCAACAAGCTGTACGGTTCATGGTATGACCGTTCCGGACGGCTCAATGCGATGTTCCGCGATCCCGACGGGGTCCATGCGGAGTGTTCCATCGACCCGTTGAAGGTCGAGGACTGCCGCTGTTCCCGCTGCGGCCGCGGTGAATTGTGTACTCACGGTGCGGCATTGGTGATGTATGCCGGACGTTTCCGGGTATTCGATGCTCCGTCGGAGAGTGATCCCAACTACTACGGCGGTCTGCGCAAACAGGATCTTTCACAGCTTGCCCACCGCGGTTTGAATTGTTCAGCGAAACTCTTTATCCACGTTGCCTCCGGCGGTCCGCACGCTCCGAGCAAATGGGAAAATATGGTGCTTCAGGTGAAACTCAAAACTGCCACCAGAGAGTACACCGGCAACCAGAGCAATCTGCGCCAGCTCTATTTTGACAAGTCTTTGAGTGTGGTGCTCAATTTCGATGATTTTTCACTGCATGAACAGCAGCTTATCCGCTTTCTCGCGCTGAACGGCGAAGCGGAAAACTCCAACATCACTCTCAATGCCGAACAGACTGCCGAATTTTTCCATGCTCTCCCCGGATTCCCCCGCTTCCTGCGCGACGGACAGCATATCACCGTCCACCCCGACCGCGCCGAACCGGTGCTTATCGAATCCAAAGGAAAGGTTCTGCCCGGTCTGCGGATAAACGGCGCGGTACTGCCCTTTTCCGGTGCGCGCGTAGTCGCTGGCAAAGCCGGCTGCTGGATCGGCCGTGATGATGAATACTTTTTCGTCGGCGGCTGCTGTGAAACCGGATTTCTGCGCAACTTTTTCCGCGCTGTACCTCAAATCGACAAAGGCTTTGAAAACTTCCCGCTCCCCCGGGTGCGCGGCACCGACTTTGAACCTGACCGCCGCCACGGAGCCCCGATGCTGGACGGCATCTGGAATCCGGATGAAAAATCCGCATTCATGCTCACATTGAACTACCTTTACGGTGTGCAGCGCAACTGCGGAGTTTACGCTCCGGGAGCCGGTGCACTCTGTACCGATGGTGAACGTTTCTGGAAGCGTGACCATGAATTTGAACGCAAATTTGAAAATGAACTTGCCCTTTTCGGCGTGGAACTTTCCGACGACGGCGGCACTGCCCGCTTTGCCACGCTGGAAAATGCCGGTCTTTTCCTCGACCGTGCGCTTCCGGAAATCATCGCCCGCTATCCCGATACGGTGCTGGCTTCCCGGCTTGCCAAACTGCTCCACGGCGCGGGAAAACTTCCGGAAGTGACCTTGGAGTGCAAACTTGATTCCCGCACCAAAAACGGCAACTTCCTCATCTCCTACACCATCAAGCTCAACGGCCGGATCATCGACTGGGAGATCTGTCAGGAACAGAGCAAAAATATGAGCATCTTCCTTGAAGCGAACGGTATTCCGGGCAGGATCTCCACGCCGCTCGGTATCTTTATGCGTGCAGTTCCCACCGTACTGCGCAAACTGGATACCGGAAACTGCACCTTTGAACTGCCCATCTGCAATGTGGAATATTACAATACATTGACCAAAGATATTCCGGGAGCAGCTCTGCCGGAACTCAATACGCTTATATTCACCCCGGCAGAGAATATTCCAAGCAGTGAGAGATTCACTTTCAGCGGCGAACTCCGCCCCTATCAGGAGCAGGGGGTGGCCTTTATGCAGAAACTCACCGACGGCAATCTTAATGTACTGCTTGCCGACGAAATGGGATTGGGTAAGACGGTTCAGCTTCTGGCTCTGCTTGCTTCCAGATTGCGCAAGGGCGGCGCGCCCGCGCTCATCGTCTGTCCGGCTTCGCTGGTTGCCAACTGGGAACGTGAAGCGGCACAGTTCGTACCCGATCTGCGGGTGGCTGCCCCCTCCGGAAATACCCGGAGCAAAACGATCGCCAATCCCGGAAAATTCGATCTGCTCATTCTCTCCTACACCGCCGCAAGACTGTCGGTCAAAGAGCTGACCAAAATCAACTTTTCCTATCTGGTTCTCGATGAGGCCCAGCATATCAAAAACCCCGGTTCCGGAAACGCCCGCAACTGCAAAGATCTCAATGCGATGCACCGTATCGTCCTCACCGGTACGCCGCTGGAAAACTCCTCCGAAGACCTCTGGAGCGTGATGGATTTCCTCCAGCCGGGAATGCTCGGTACGCTTCCGGCATTCCGCAAACGTTATGCCGGTATCACCGACAGTACCGAATTGCAGCAGGATCTGGTGATGCGCACTTCGCCTTTCATCATGCGCCGCACCAAAAAAGAGGTTGCCGCCGATCTGCCCAGCCGCTTTGAACACATCATGTGGTGTGACTTCACTCCGGAACAGCGCGCTCTCTACGATCAGATTCTGGAAGAGGGCAAAAAGCGCATCTTCGCCCCCGGCGGCGACGAGCGCAAATACGGTGCCGAATTGTTCGCAACTTTGCTCCGGTTGCGTCAGGTCTGCTGCCACCCGGAACTGCTTCCGGACAATCAGGGAAATGGAATTCCTTCAGCCAAAACCGAACTGCTTGCCGAACTGCTTGCCGAACTGCTTGCCGAAACGATCGACAGCGGTCACAAAGTGCTGCTTTTCAGTCAGTTCACCTCAATGCTCCAACTGCTTATCAAAGAGGTTGAAGCTTTGGGCATCAAGTTTGAATATCTTGATGGTTCCACAAGAAACCGTCAGCAGCGGATCGACAATTTCAATAACGATCCCAATATCCAGCTCTTTTTGCTCAGCTTGAAAGCAGGCGGTACCGGATTGAACCTCACTTCGGCGGATACCGTCATCATCTACGACCCGTGGTGGAACCCGGCGGCGGAACTTCAGGCGGCTGACCGTTCACACCGTATCGGTCAAACCCGACCGGTTTCGATCGGCCGTATGGTGATGCGCAACTCCATTGAAGAAAGGATCTTGCGGCTTCAGGCGCGCAAGCGGGAACTTTTCTTCAATCTGGTCGAAAATCAAAGCGCGGTCAGCGGACTGTCTCTGGACGATCTGCGCGCCTTGCTTAATTGAAAAAAAAATAAAAAATACTTCGCCCCGGGGCGTACCCGGACGCGGTCCAGCGGCGGAACGATGGTCGCCGTTAAAAAAACGGCGAAACGTCAGCGCAGCGTTCAATCCGCCAATGGCGGTACCGCCCGACGGAGGAGAAGTCGCGGAGTTTATCCGTGACGATTTCTCCGGATGAGGCTGTGGCAAGTGGTATGTAATATGAATTGGATATATCAATGAAACGTTCTCTGGTATTCTGGATGTGGAATGCACCGCTGGATAAAGCGGTCATCCGTCAGCAAATTATAGAAATGCACGAAAAACATATCGGCGGATTCTTTATCCACCCGATGCCGTCGGAATTCCGGGCAGACGATTTTCCGGGCGGTATGCCGGGGTATCTGTCTGAAGAATATTTCCAAATGGTACGCTGTGCCGCCGAATGCGCCGCCGAATATGATATGGATGCATGGCTCTATGACGAGGGCGGCTGGCCCAGCGGTATTGTCAACGGTGAACTTATGGCACAGCACCCGGAACTTGGCGGCCGCTTCATCAATGCCAAAGGAGAATTCACTTACAGTGAAACCCGCCCGGACTTGCTCAATCCTGCTGTTACTCAGCTTTTTATCGACCGCGTTCACGAAAAATACCGCGAATATACGGGCGAATATTTCGGCAAAAGTATTCCCGGCATATTCACTGATGAACCATCTTTCGGCGCGCTGCGCACGCCGGATTATCTGGTCTTTTCGCCCATACTTGAAGCACGCTTCAATGCCGAAAAAAATTACGATGCCCGCGAAGCCGCCATGCGCATACTCAATGACAACGATCCGCAGGCGAGGCAGGATTTCAATGAGATCTGGGTCAAACTTATCGTGGAAAATTATCTGACCCCGATACGCGAATGGTGCCATAAAAACGATCTGCTTTTCACCGGACACTTCAACGGAGATGATTGCATCGACAATATGGAATTCCTGCTCGGCAGCGATATTTTCACTCTGCTTGAGCAGCTGGATCTCCCCGGCTGTGATGCCATCTGGCGGCAAATACATCCGCTGATGCCGGAAACCGATTTTTCGCGGATAACCTCTTCTGCTGCCAAAAACAAAATGACTCTCAGCGAAACCTTTGCCGTTTACGGTACTGATTTATCTCTGGCAGAGATGAAGTATACTGCAGCGATGCAGTTTATTGCCGGAATAAAGATGGTCGCTCCCATGGCACTGCATTACTCCAACTCCGGCGGACGGCAGGTGACAACGGTATCCAACTTTTACGGAGCAGATCCCCGCTGGGAACACTTCAACTTTTACTGTGATTTTGTCAACCGGATGTCCAGGGTGTTTGACCGTACCGTACCGGTGATAAAGACAAGTGTTCCTTTCCCGAAAACCGCACTTCAGCGTGGGGAATGCAAAGACAGAAATGTTTTTGCCAAAGGGTTGAAACTGGCGGCAAAGCAGATAACTTATGATTATGTGCCGGATGCGCCGGAAGTTCCGGAACAAGTTGAAACAGATGTAAAACTTGAAACTCCATGCCCGGCGTTGCGGACGCGCCATTTGCGTTCCCCGCGCGGTGAACGGCGGATTTTGGTCAATGCCGGACTGGAACCGATCAGCGTGAAGTTTGCCGCTCCGGAGGGCTTCAATGCGTGGTACGATCCGTCAACCGGCAGACACTGTCCGGCAAGAGCAGATGAAAAAGGATTGCTTGAACTGGAACTGCCTTTCGGCGGCTGTATGGTGCTGCTGACCATTCCGGGAAGCGGTTTTAAAACGGTTGAAAAAGCGGACACTGCTGAAAATAGACCGGTTGGATTCAACTTCAAAAAAGTGGTGCGGCAGATCAAAGGTTCTCCGGAAGGATTGGCAGAAGTCGAACCGGATGGCAAAGTTGATGAACACTTCTGCGGTACGCTCCGTTATGAAGCGGAAGTTGAAGCTGAAGCAGCGCAAAAGTGCCGTCTGGTGCTTCCGGAAGCGAAGCGGGCAATGTGCAAACTTGAAGTCAACGGCAAAAACGCCGGAGTGAAAGTCTGGCCGCCGTATATTTGGGAAATCGAACTTGCTCCGGGCAAAAACCGGCTGCAAATGGATATTTCCGGAACTCCGGATGCGGCATTTACCGCGCCCGAACACGTTAAGTATCTGCAGGATAACAGCTTTGACAATGTATACTTCAAACGCTGTATGACCTTTGAAAAACTGTTCCCGGACGAAAAACCGCTTGCCAATGCCCGCGTGGAGCGGTAAACGCACCGCCGTCAGGCGGAATCAAACACAACCATCCGTCTGCCGGGCGGCAAACGTGCCGCTGCGAGGTGTCGCGCCCTTCCCGTTGGTCGGGCTTGATCGGGTTGCTTCGCAACAACCGCCGCAAGGCGGAATCAAACGCTACCTTGCCTGTCGTGCCGGAGGCGCGACAAAAGGCTCAACAGCCAGCAGCCCGGAATCAGGAGCGATATCACACAGCCGGGCGGCGGCAAACGTGCCGCTGCGAGGTGTCGCGCCCTTCCCGTTGGTCGGGCTTGATCGGGTTGCTTCGCAACAAGCGCAGCAAGGCGCGCTCCGGCAAAGCGAGATCGCTCCGTGTTACCTCATACGCCGTATATGGCAAGCTCGCCAAGCTGATCTTCGATACGGAGCAATTGATTGTATTTTGCAACGCGGTCGGTGCGTGAGAGCGAACCGGATTTGATCTGTCCGGCATTGAGAGCCACGGCAAGATCGGCGATAATGGTATCGGCAGTTTCGCCGGAACGGTGGCTGATTATCACCTGCAGACCGGCGCGGCGGGCAAGTTCGACAGCATCAATAGTTTCAGTTAATGTCCCGATCTGGTTGGGTTTTATCAATACGGCATTGGCGATTTTGAGGTCGATACCGCGCTGGATCATTTCGACATTGGTGACAAAGAGGTCATCGCCGACCAATTGGCAGCGGTGTCCGATGCGTTCGGTGAGCAGTTTCCAGCCGTTCCAATCGTTTTCCGCCATGCCGTCTTCGATGGAGTCGATGGGGTAATCATCGATGAGTTCTTCCAGAAACGCAACCTGTTCTTCCATGGTGCGGGATGGGGCATCTTTGCCTTCAAAGATCGAATAGTTATAGATGCCGCGCTGATAGATTTCGGTAGAAGCACAATCCAGAGCCAGCTGGATATCGCTGCCGGTTTTGCATCCGGCATCGTCGATGGCGGCAAGGAGCAGTTCGATAATGCCGCGCGCGCCGCCGGGAACTTTAGCGGCAAAGCCGCCCTCATCGCCGACGGAAACGGAAAGATTTTTTTCTTTGAGCAAGAGTTTCAGGGAGTGGAATACGGCGCACCCCATTTCCACGGCATCAGCAAAACAGGTCGCTCCCACCGGGCGGATCATAAATTCCTGAATGGCACTGCCGGAATCAGCGTGGCGTCCGCCGTTGAAAATGTTGAACATCGGTATCGGCAGCACTTTGGCATTGAAACCGCCCAGATGGCGGTAGAGCGGGATATCCAGTTCATTTGCCGCCGCGCGGGCAGCGGCGATGGAGACCGCCAGCGTGGCATTGGCTCCGAGTTTGGATTTATCGGGCGTGCCGTCAAGATTTATCATGGCGCGGTCAACGGCGAGCTGGTCGCAGCATTCGCAGTTTTCAAGAATGGGGAAGATGCGTTCTTCGATATTGGCAATGGCTTTGCGTACGCCGAGGCCGCGGAAACGTTTCTTTTCTCCGTCACGCAGTTCAAGAGCTTCGCGCGAACCGGTGGAGATCCCGGAAGGGACACTGCCGCGTCCCCAGGCACCGGATTTAAGGATGACATCCACTTCAACGGTGGGGTTCCCGCGGGAATCAAGTATCTCCCGCGCCAGAATGTTTTTTATTTCAGACATAACAGCAATTCTCCTTCATTCTGTGTCATCGTAGAAGTTTCAGTTATAAAAATAATACTGTGAAAGAGAAATTTCAAGGGCTGAAACCAAAAAACCGGCGCAAGTTTTCATTTGCGCCGGCAGAATCGTTATCGTTTATTTCACTTCAAAAATGCGGGTGCTTTCCGGAGCGATGGTCACCTTGGCTTTGCCGGAAGCAACAGAGATCGAAGCGTTATCAGCAAAGAGTTCAGTCAAAGTTTTGCCGGAAATACCGCTCAAAACGGTTTTGGCTTCAGTTTTGCCGGTATTGACCGCGATGACGATGGTGCGTTTTCCGTTGGTGAAAACGGCAGCTTCGACCGCTTTTGAAGAACTGGCAAGCATGGTACGTTTGCCGAGGATGACATCTTCCAACTCAAAGAGTTCAGAATTGAGCAGAGTCAATGCGCCCCAGAGGTGCGGGATGCGGTACGCCGTCGGGAAGTGATACCACCACAAGCCTTTGGCACCGTTGACCAGCGCGATATAGGCAATACTGCGGGTCTGCGCCACCGTCTGCGGCCGCTGGGTTTCATCGTACCAGTGTACCCAGCTCTGCAAGGTGATCTGCGGCGATTGTCCGGGAGCGATGTCACGCACCACACCGCGCACGACTTCACCCATTTTGGCAAGACCGTCAAAGGGCAGGACATATTTATGGACGGCGGGCATATCATAGCACTGCTGATAATTTTTGACTGCGGTGGGATCGGAGAAACTGATACGCAGCGGGCGGCCGGTGTTGTAATTGCGCAACTGTTTGACACAAGGCATGATTTTAGCCGGAGTGATGTTGCGGATCGCCGGTTCATCGACAATATCCCAGGAAAGGATCGCCGGATGATCTTTGATAACTTTCATAAGGGAATCAAGTTTTTTGCCGCTGATGTATTTCAACACGCAGTTGGCGTATACTTTGTTGGTTTCCATGATGCCGAGAATTTTTTTGTAGGATTCCGGACTGGGTGCCCAGGTCTGGGCGGCATTGAAACCGGCGTAAGAAATATTTTTTGCTCCGTTGGCATTGTGAGCGTGATAGATACCGTTGATCAGAGTTTTTTTGCCGTTGATCAGGACATTGCCTTCGGGGTCGATGGAAACAGTTTTCACGGGGAAGTTTTTGCCGTATTCCGGGCGGTTGATAACGGTAAGGATGGAGGTGTTTTCCAGCAGGACTTTACCGTTTTTATCCAGAGCTTTCATAATGACTTTGTATTTGCCGGGAACCATGGCTTTCGGCACGCGGAGCCACTCTTTGCAGTGCTGATTGACTTTGACATCGGCCGAAGCGTTGATATTGAGTTCAGGGATGGAGCAGGTGATTTTTGCCGGGATCAGCTTGGGATCGACAAAATTTTTACTCACCCGGTAACCCCAGAAAAGGGCGCGCAATCCGGCGTAAGCACACACCGGAGGAGAAAAGAATGCCGGTTCCACCCGTTTGGCAGCGAGGATTTTATCAACTTCGGCCTGGGAAATTTTTTCAACTTTGATATTGCGGAACTGCGCCTGACCGTTGATGCGGTCGAGGATAAAATAGACCTGCAAGCGGGCGCATTCCGGTTTGGTCATGAAGATATCGGAGTGTTTGGTGAAGTCGAGTTTGACCGGTTTCAATACTGCCGGATTGGCGTAGACGATGCTTTTACCATCTTTTTTAACATTGCGGACACGGAAACGGAGTCTGCCGTCCGTGGGTTCCATAGCGCACTTGATTTCGGCACTTGCACGATACCAGGTATTGGGTTCGGCGGGGAACTCCTTGCTGCGCCAGTTGACGAAGCGGTCATTGGGTTTACCGGTGAGGGTCTTGGTTTGGGGGTAACTGAAAATCACCTCGTTTGCCAATGCGGATAAACCGCAGACAGCCAACATTACCAACAAAAGTTTTTTCATTGTTTGTCCTCCAGAATAAAGGTGGTTGATATTTTGAAATCTTGTGCTTTTTCTTTGAAAGAGAAAAGTATCCGGCGCACCGGTTCGTCAAAGAGGATATCGTCATCAATAAGCTCATCACTGATCTCATATTCTCCGGATGCGGAAATTTTGCAGAGAAATTCCCATTCATTTTCCCGGAATAGCCGGAGCAATCCCGGTTCAACTTCCTCCCATTTGCCGAAGGTCACCAGCGGCACGGCAAATTCTGCATTTTCAGCAAAGTTTGCGGTATCGGAAACCGTTACCTGCCGCCGCGCCCGGTCAAAATCGACTCGCCGCAGCAGAGATTTCAGGCAGGTATGGCGGTACGGGGTGGTGATATCCAAAGTTGCGCCGCTTTCATCATAATGTTTGACGATGCCGCGCGATTCAAAACCGGAAAGCTGTAAATTGCCGTCGCAGACCGGAACCTGATGGCCGTAGCTTGAACGCAATTTATTGGGTTTCCCTTTTTTGCCGCTGTGGAAGCTGTCCATATTGTAGCGCGGCTGACCGGCATCAATGAGCAGAGTTTTATCGTTTTGCACCATAACGAAGTTGCCGACATCGTTGTGGTTGTGAAATTCGCGGTTGTGTCCGCCTTTGATACAGAAACTGAAATCGTTTCCGCGCCAGACGAAAACCCCGGTTTCGGGGAATGCATCAAAATCATTGAGCTTGATATCGCGCAGATTTTCGCCGCTGCTGAAGCCGATAAGCATAAGCTGCTGGCTCAAAGTAAGATCCTGCGGCCGACCGGTCTTTGCCATCCGGGGCGGCAGGAAGTTCACCTTATCACTTTTGCCGACGAGATAATCCCGTATTTCCATCAGGTCACGCCGGATGAAAATTTTCGGGTTGCAATCGCAGAAAAGCGGCAGTTGGGTGTCGCTGAGCATCATTTTTTCCGGGAAAGCGGCGATCTGCTTCACCCGGTCGCTGTCAAAGAGATTGAATTTATGACCGCTGGCTTCATACAACGCCCAGGAAAGATAGGTGAAGTGGCCGAAGCCGTAACCGAAGTAGCCGGGGCCTTCCTGACAGTAGCCGTCAGCATTGAAGCCGGTGAGGAAGTATTTCACATGATCAAGCGCGAAGTCGATCACCAGACGGCGGTCTTCCTCCGATACATCCGAAGCAAGAAAGGTCAATATGGTGTTGCAGTAGCAGACCGCATTCCAGTTGTGCGGCAAAATCATCCAGTAATTGTACGGGCGGCGGTTGCGGGCGATGAGGGTGAGAGGGGCAATGACCAGCTTTTTCGCTCTGGCTTTGAAATTGGCAACAACATCGGCGGGCAGGATGCTTTCCAATGCGCCGAGAGCGATGCTCATACCGGCGGCGATGTCGATGGAAACCAGATCGGTGGTGGTGACAGTTTCATCAACGTTTGCCATCGGTATCGTGGTGTGCGGATAGCGGTCATGGGCGGGGAGAAGCCATGATTTCATTTGAGAATAGATATTGAGCAAAGCGGTGAATTTCTCAATAAACTTTTGCTCCGGCTTCAAAAGCAGCGCGATAGCCAGCGTGCGGGATTGCTGATTGAGTCCGAGTATCTGCTCTTCATATCTGGCGCGGTCGCGGGTGACAAAGCTCTGGCGGTAGAGTTCTTCAGTCGGTTCCGGCAGGGGAAGCGGCAGAATAGTTTCCGCTTCTTCAAGCATCATTTTACCGTATTCAGTTGCGGCGATGCGTTCATAAAATTCCCGGTTGCTCACGGGAGGTATCGGAGACCAGCGTTTCATTTCAAGTTACCTCAACGGAAATAGCTCTTAAAGAATTTGTTTGTCGGTTTTTTTATTCCGACAATAGTACTGTAATTGAATTGATGTACACTTCCGTCAACCGCACAGACATTGGCACTTTTGCGATGACGGAACTGTATCGTTTTGGTAGCGGCATCTGCACTGTACCAGTTGATCGTATCCATAACATAGTTTCTGGCATCGGTAAGCATCAATATTCTTGAAGGATTCTTGGCAAGTTTCATATTGTAACCGTCATTGTACCATCCATCAGTTTCCCCCATATAGAGATTGGTGCCGTAATCCCCGGTTGCATATCCGACCGCCCCCAGCCGCCAGCCATTAAGCTGCGGATTTTTTCCAAAAGTTGCCGATGGACAGGCAACGATTTGAGAAGTTTTACGATCAATTTCAGCTATTTTGTTATAATCGGTAGTTGAGTAACGGTTGAGATCACAGAATTTGGCAGGAATATGACCGGTGCGGTAAAGGGCGATCTGCCAGATGTAGTGCTGGATTTTCTTGTTATTGCGGTTCCACGGACTCGGCGCCCAGCCGTCATATTCATTACTGTATGCCTGAAATGCCAGACCGAGCTGTTTCAAATTATTGGTGCAGCTTGCACCGCGGCCGCGTTCACGTGCCTGCTGAAGTGCCGGAAGCAGAATTGCCGCCAAAATGGCGATGATCGCGATAACGACCAATAGCTCGATCAGCGTGAACGCTGATCGAATGAAGCACGGCTCCGCCGTGTGAAGCGCAGCGTTGCTGCATGAAGCGTTTGCCTGCGGCAAACATGAAGCACTTGCTTTGCAAGTATGATGCGGTGTATTTTTGTGAGCGGCACTCTCCGTATGTTTCCGTACACATCCGTACTGATCCGTACAAATAAAGCGTTTGAAAAAATGCAGAGATGAGATAGAAGTATTTACCAGAAGTTCTATTAAGGTGAAGCAGTACTGCTTCACCTGTCCATGGACAGGTGAAGCAGTACTGCTTCACCTGTCCATGGACAGGTGAAGTCTCATCATCGTTGCCTTCAACATGATTACAGCAAAGATGCGACCTTTTTACCAGCAATTCGATCAAAGTGAAATTTTTGATTTTTTTCATGGCATACCTCCTTAAATCAATAAATCACATATTTTATAAACTGTTTAAAACGGTCAGATTCTTTGATTTCGCTTGCCTGATCTTCCAGTGAATGCGGAACGGCTTCCCAGTAAAGCTGCGGCAGTTCAGCCGCCTGGCAGCCGCAGCTGCCGCCAAGAAACAAGCCGGTACGCACCAGTTCCGGGCGGCGCGGTTCAGAAACAGACTCTCCATTTATACGCGCCAAAATCATATCACAAAGTTTTACGGCATACTCCCGCGCCGGAAGATATATCGATGTCAACGGCGTGGAACTCAATTCACTGATAAATGAACATCCGGTACCGATGATTGCCGCTTCGCGCGGTACATCGATCCCGCGCAGTTTCAAATCGACCATCAATCTTGCCGCAATGGCATCATTTTCACAGAGAAATGCGCTTACCCCACGCTCTTTTATCAGCATCGCCGCGTAATCAGACGGATTTTCCTGGCGGTGAGTCGGGATGTAATATTCCGTGGTGAACGGTATCCCATATTCTCCAAGCACCTTTTCAAATCCGCGGTAAAGTTCCCGTCCGCAGGATATGGCATCTTTACCGGCAGAAATCAGTGCAAACTTCCGGTGATGATGCTTATGGTAAAGGTGATTTATGGTCAGACGCACCGCATTTTCATAGTCAAAACTTATATCGCACTCCTCGCTGCCGTTGCCCATGATGAACAATGGCGCAGGAAAATTTTTCACATCAAAGAGTTCCGGTTTCAAATCGGTCACCACCGCCGCCGCTCCGTCAGAAACGCCATCGTAAAGGGCGCGGATCTTGCTCCCCTTGTCACCGGGGGGAGTGAGCCGCACATCGATATTGTTTTCCGCAAGCAATTCGGTAAGGTTTTCCAGTATGGAAAGTTTTATCTGCGGGAAAAGTCCGATGTCGATGACCGCAAAACGCCGGGTAACGTGACCGGAAAGCTTCAATGCCGCCGCATTTGGACGGTACTGGGTATTTTTGGCGATGTGAAATATTTTTCGCCGTTTTTCGGCAGATACTTTCTCCGGATGACCGTTCAGCACCGCTGACACCGCCTGCCGGGAAACTCCCACCATTTCGGCTATCTCTTTAGTTGTTACCGCCATACAAAACCTTTCACATTTCAGTTGCGCGCGCAACCAACCTGCTAATAAAATATCTCCACTGTTTGCTGATGTCAAATCAAAAAGAAATTTTTTTGCAAAAATTTCACGGTGATTCCGCAAAGTATCTGCAATGCGGGGATATTTATACTTTGACAAACTTCATCAAGTGGAAAATCAGCGGCTTTGAAACCAGAGCAGTTGCCAGAGCGCACTTTCCTCTGAAAGTATATTTACCGAAGAGAATTATTTTCAGCTTATCCTGTAAAGACAGTCGGTCAAAGACTTCACAAAATAGTCGTTCCAGACCGGGGAGTTTAGATAAAGAGAGCAGGGCATTCAACAATATATACGCTTTCAAGTACAATAATACTGATGAGAACAGCGTATTTTGTTTTGATTCCAGAATGGTGATTATCTCTTTTAAATTCTCAAAATACCGGTATTGCCAATTATGCGATCCGGAATCCGGACGTCCCCGGTAGTAATAATAAACATTACGGACAAAAGCGATTTTCTGACATTTTTCCAGCATCAGCAGATTGCAAAAAAGATCTTCACACATCCGCAGATGCCCGGGAACATCCAGTATACTGCCGGTAACGATTTCTTTCCGGTACAGCTTGGTCACAAGATGATTCAGATGAGTACCGACATTTTTTTTCACATATTCTGCCGGAGTATCTGCAATTACCGGGATGATTTTTGAAGTTGTTTTGCGTTTCCAAATCATGGAACAGCAAACCACATCGGCATCGGTTTCAAGTGCTTTTCTATACATCGTTTCATAGAGCTCCAAATCGATCCAGTCATCGGAATCGCAGCAAATTATATAATTACCGGAAGCATTCTTGATTGCTGTATTGCGGGCAGCGACCGGTCCGCAATTTTTTTCATGATTGATGATTTTGACCTGATTTTTACGATGCGGATATTCCTCAAGAACTTTTTCCAATACATCAATACTCTTATCCGGAGTGCAGTCATTGACAAAGATGAATTCAATACCGTCACTCATCGTCTGTTCAAAAAGTGTTCTGGCGCACTTCTCAATATACTTTTCCACCTTGTATACCGGAATACAAACAGATACAGCGACCATAATTTACATCATCTCATTTTCAAATCATTTTTTCAGCGTAACAATGCGTTTCCAGAGCGATTTGCCGTCAGTGCCGAAGAGTTCCATCTGCCACCCGGCATCCTGACGGCGGGAAACCAGACGCAAACTGCCTTTGGAAGTCGAAGCAGCAGTTATACCGCTGAACTCCCCCGTCTTACGGATGATCTGTTTTGCCGCCGGGAGCGATTGAGTATCGGCATCGACAAAAACCTCCATGCCCGGAGCATGCAGCATGGTTTCCCGGATGAGTTCATTGATAAAATAATCCACTGCTCCGGTATAATTAAAAACCAATGTTTCCGGAGTTTCAGAGCCGGAATGAATAATATTTCCGTCCGGAGCCTTGCCGCCGGGCAGGAAACATTCACATCCGGCAACCAAAAACAGTATCAGCAGCAGAAGAAGAATCTGTTTCACGACTTTTTCTCCATTGACGGAGCCGGACTCAAATCATTTCTCCGCCGGATACATACCGTATTGCAGCGGGGACAACGGCACAGACTCACCGGTTCTTTGGGGACAAATGCCAGATGGCAGTTGTTGCAGTGAAAAAGCTGCCGGCGGCTCAACTGCCAGCGGTTGCGATTGATACGCCGTTCTTCGCGCACCCACAACCATGCGATATAGCCGAGAGACAGCAGCAGTATCATAAAGATAAAATCGACAAATCCGTATTCCATACCGTTATTCTCCTTTTGGCGGATGGATCACTGAATACAATCCGGCAGGCAGATGAAGTTCCACCGCCTTGCGCATTATCTGCTGATCGACCATGGTATTTCCGCTGGAAGTGACCATCTGGACAGATTGCATAAAACCTTTTCCTTCAATGCGGAACAAACTGTTCTGTTTTTCAGCCTCAAAATCGCTCTGCCAACGGATGATCTCTCTGCCGAAAGCATCATACATGATATTCATCGCTTCCGGAAATTGGACAACTTCTCCGGGGGGCAACACGGGATCAGCGACTGCTTCCGGAGCATTCAATACAAGTTTCTTAAATCCCGCCACCCCCGGAAGAACATACATACGGCCGGGCCGGGGCAGATCGAACCTGACTTGAGAAAGTTCATAAATATAGCGCGGCACAGCCAGTTTACCGGGATTATTATGCAGAAAAGCCGCAGGATCCAAATCTCCGGCAAGTTTTGCCAACGGATGATCTTTTTCACTGATATAGGCGGTCTTCCTGATCCGGTGCGCCGAAGGCGGCGAAGCGGCTTTGCGGTATTGAAACGACAGCAGAAACAAAATCACCGCCGCGACCGCTGCAAATGCCTGAATGACATTGAGCAGAGGAGAAACCCGCCGGGGCAATTTGCGCCATGTGCCGCCATTCTTCCAAAGTTTATTCAAAATTCATCTCCGGCCGGGCATCAGGGGTCTGCACCGCAATAAGTACCGACATGTTTGCTTCATGGATACTGGAAATGAGTTCATGAAGCACTCCGGTCGGCACCTTGCGATCCGAACGGATGATGACCGTTTTTCTGTTCCGTTCGGTCTGCTGTGAAAATATCTGCCGCAAACCGTCAAGTTTTATCTCCCGGTCCCGGAAATAATAACGGCAGTCATTTTCATATTCCCCCGGGGTGATAGTGACGATAAGTTTGCCCAGCACCGATTCCTGCGGAGCATCCGCCTGCGGCAGATCGACCTTGATACCGGAAATGCGGATCACCTGGGTCGACATCGCAACAAACAGTAAAAGCAGAAACAGCAGATCCAGAAGCGCCACACAATAGGGAAAACCATTGTGACTGCGCAGCTTTGTCCGGTACCGCCGGGAGGCAATAGATGCTGTTTCAGGACGGATCATTTTTCTTCCTTTCCGGAAGCGTTTTTCTGGCGTTCAAAGAATCCGGTAAGTTCCAATGCCGCTTTTTCCATATCCAGCACCATGGATTCGACTCTGCCGACCAGATAATTGTAGCCGACATGGCAGGGAATGGTGACCGTCAACGCGGCGGCAGTGGTAAGCAGTGCTTCCCAAATCGGTTTTCCGACAGCTTCAGTAGTGAAATTTCCGGAAGCGCTTATGGACTCAAAGACACCGAGCATTCCAAGTACAGTACCCAGCAGCCCTAACAGCGGCATAATATATGCCATGGTTCCCAGAAGCCGGATGTGGCGTTCAAGTTTCGGCAGCTCTTCCAGAGCCGCTTCGTCGATCGCGCTCCGGATATTTTCATCGCCGAGCTGATGGGCATGGATACCGGCACCCAGCAGTTTTGCCACCGGCCCGGGGGTGTTGTCGCAGAGGGTCAGAGCTTCGACGATACCGTTGCGTTTAAGCACATTGAAAAGTCCGCGCAGCAACTCCCGCACTCCGACCTCTTCGCGGTGGAATTGAAAAACTTTCACCAGAAAAATGAAGAGCGACAGCAAACTGCAAAACAGAATGATCCACATCACGGGACCGCCTTTTTTCATAAGTTCAAGAAAAACCATAAATGATTACCTCCGTTTCCGTTTGGAAGAAAATTTTTGTATCAGCTCAGTTCTCAATGCATCCGGATCGAGTCCGGCATCATCCAGTTTCAAACGCTTGCACCGTTCGATTATCCGCAGCCCGCGCATATAAAGTGAACGCTTGTTGCCGGAATTTACTATCTGCAACGCCGCAACTCCTGCCCGCAGACAGCGGTTGCGGTCATAGGGCTGACCTTTGACCGCACAGACAACAGCTTCATTGAGCAGCTGTTCATAAACTGTAAGAGCTTCATTGTTTTTACCGGAATTCTGCAATGCGACCGCTTTACTGTAACGCATTTCCATGCGGATATGAGCAAACTTTGATTCAGCGATCAATTTGTCACATGCGGCAAATGCCTCTCTGCTTTTTTCCGCATTGCCGGTGTTGAGTTGAAACATACTTTCGACTGCCATGCTCCGGGCAAGTTCATTTTCCAATCCGGCACTGCGTTTGGATGCCGCCAGATCGAAATACTTCAATGCTTCAGCGTATTCAAGCATACTGAAATTGATATTTCCGGCGAGCATCGCCGCATAATAAACTGAACTGCTCTCCGGATACTGTTCGATAAGAGCGTAAAGACACTTCAACGCTTCATTGGGTTTCCCGGAAGTTTTCAATATGTTTCCCCGTAAGAGCATCGCTTCAGTAACGATTTCCGGAAATTTGGCAAACTGCTTTTCCAGAGCTTCCAGATCAGCGGCAGCTCCGGAAAAATCAGAATTTATATTGGCGCGGTCCGCCGCATTCTGAAGAGCGTAAACGGCATAAGATTCTGACTCCGGATACTTTGCCGTCAGCAGTTCCGCGGCTTGTTTTTTCAGAGCCGCATCATTGAGCTGACGGGCGGAACGGTAAGCAAGATACAACACCTGCGGCGCCTGGGCAAGCCGGGGATATTCAACGGCAAGAGAGAGCGCTTCAACGGCACAATTCTTAAAATCACCGGACTGGAATGCCGTAAATACCGCTCCGAAACGTCCGGCACGGGCATATTGTCCGGCATTACGGATCGCGGCGGCGGCAAGAAACTCTTTTCTGGCGAGAGCAAAATCCCGTTTATTTTTTGCCAATTCGGCAAGCTCATAGTGGGCGCGGGCGCGGTAACGGGGAACCGGAGAATTTTTCAACTCTTTTGCCGTCAGGGCCGTTACCGCCGCATTGCGGTCTTTTACTGCGGCATCCAGCAACTCCTCTTTGAGGTCGTCGCCGCTTTTACTGCGGTTGACTCCGACCGCTTCAAGCAATACCGCGACCGCTTTGCGGTAATCTTTCTGCCGCATGAAAAACGCGGCATATTTACGCATTGAAGCGACCTTGTCCGTATCAGAAGGAGCACTGCTGACGGCGGCGGCATAAAATGCGGAAGCCAACTCAATATTGCCGGATTTCTCGGCAAATCCGGCTCCGTTTCCGGAGGCCTGATAACGCACCGTTTCCGGCAATGTTTTATCTGCCAGCAACTTTTCCAGCAGCTCTGCGGCCGCAGTAAGTTTACCGGCATCCGCCAGAATACCGGCGGCAGAAAACATAAGTTGATAACGGTCAGCGGCATCGGGGAAAAGATTTCCGTAGGTGACGGCGCTTTCAGCGGCGCTTTCCGGATCGAAACTGCTTTCAAGGTTAATCAATTGTTTCAAAATATTCTGCCGCGATTGTGGTGTGGCGGCGAAACGGTCGGCAGCTTTCAGAATCTCTGCACTCAAGGCGCGGTCATTTTGCTTTTCAAATGCATCTGCCGCACAAAGCAGCAGTTCGCAGCAGCGGCGATCCGGAAAACGCGGATGGGCTTTTACCAGTTCGTGCCAATTCTTTCTGAAGTTGTCCAACTGCCCGGAATTGACTTCGGCAAGCGCGGTCAATACCGCGTGGTCACTGTTGCGGAATTCCGCCGGAACCGCGCCGAGGATATCAAGAGCTTCCATGCACTTTTTCTGCCGGATCAGCGTGTAAGCCAACTCCCGCCGGACCGCCGCTTTCAGCCGCAAGTCATCAACATTCAGAAGCTTGCGGAAAAGTGCTTCCGCTTCAGCAAATTTCCCCTGATTGAACCGCATCACGGCCCTGCCGAATCCGGCAGCACCGGCAAGTTGGAGATCTTCACTGTTTTCCATTGCCAGATAAAGTTTTTCCGCACCGGAAAAATCTCCGGAAGCGGCAAGGATATCAGCAGGCAATGTTCCGGCGGAATGCAGGGGATAACGCATCCGGAACTCTTCAAGGGTCTTCTTCGCCCCCTCAATGTCACCGGATAAGAGCTGCGCCCGTCCCAGTTTCAGGGTGCTTTTGATCCACGGTTCAGAGAAAAAACTCCCTTCAGAAAGTTTACGGGCACTCCGATAATGGCTTATCGCCGTTGCAAAATCTCCGGAATAAAATGCCTGATCGCCGAGTTTACGCTCATCGGCTTCACCGGCACACAGCACGGCGGCCGCAGTAAAAACGGCGGTCAGCAGAAAATATTTTTTTCCGGAAGTTTTCAATCCAACACTCACTCGGCATCGGCGGCGGCACCGGATCTGGCTCCGGAAGCCGCAGCTTTATCGGCATTGATTTTTTCAATGATTCTGTCGTGGATCTGCTTTTGCAGTTCCGGATTGTCGGCAAGGATCTGCTTGGTCTGATCCCGCCCCTGACCGAGCTGCGCTCCGTCAAAGCTGAACCATGAACCGCGCTTTTCGATGATGCCCATGTCGGTCGCCACGTCAAGAATCGAACCGGTCTTGGAGATACCTTCATTGTACATGATGTCGAATTCAGCAGTTTTGAAGGGGGGCGCCATCTTGTTTTTGATGATCTTGACCCGGGCGCGGTTGCCCAGCACGGTGTCACCGACTTTGATCGCAGTGGATTTGCGGATATCCATGCGCACGGAAGCGTAGAATTTCAACGCATTTCCGCCGGGGGTGGTTTCGGGATTGCCGTACATCACACCGATCTTTTCACGGATCTGGTTGGTGAAAATAACGCAGGTACGGCCGCGGCTGGCGGCACCGGTGAGTTTGCGCAGTGCCTGGGACATCAGACGCGCCTGAAGTCCGACGTGGGAATCTCCCATCTGGCCTTCGATTTCAGCGCGGGGAACCAGTGCCGCCACCGAGTCGACCACCAGCACGTCAATGGCATTGCTGCGGACGAGGGTATCGACGATGTTAAGGGCATCTTCGCCGCAGTCGGGCTGGCTGATGAGCAGATTGTCGATATCGACACCGATGCGTTTGGCATAAGCCGGGTCGATGGCGTGTTCGGCATCGATGATGGCACATTTGCCGCCGGCGGCCTGGGCGTTGGCGATAACGTGGAGACACAGAGTGGTTTTACCGCTGGATTCCGGTCCGAAAATTTCCACGATCCTGCCCAGCGGCAGACCGTAGATACCGAGAGCCAGATCGAGTGCCATACTTCCGGTGCTGACCACCGGGACATCGACCACGGCATCGGTTGCGCCGAGGCGCATGATCGAACCTTTACCAAACTCTTTTTCGATCTGGCTTATCGCCAGTGCGAGACTTTTTTCCTTGTCAATAACGGGATTTTCCGCCATGATTTACCTCCCAGAAGTAGAATGTTGATTATCAGATGTCCAAGTCTTTGACGTGGGCGGCGTGTTTTTCGATGTATTCGCGGCGCGGCTCGACCACATCACCCATGAGCAAGTTGAAGATATGATCGGCTTCGATGGCATCTTCCATAGTGACTTTGATCATGGTACGGGTATTGGGGTCCATAGTGGTTTCCCAGAGCTGGCTGGCGTTCATTTCACCCAAACCTTTGTAGCGGTTGATACGCAATCCGGAACCGGTCTGTCCGCTGTTGCGGATGAAACTGAAAAGATCTTTCAAGCAGAGGGCATTCTGGACATTGGCTGAATTTCCCTGCGGAGCGACCTTGAAAATAACTTCACCCGGAGTATAAACCTGCTTCATGGTGAATCCGGCATCTTTGAGATCGGAAGCCAGAGCTTCGCAGTTGCGCGCTTCAAAGATATTCACCGTGTCGATACGGGAAGCTATTTCCGCGTCATCGGTATCGGCTTTGTCTCCGCGCAGACGGGCTTCGGCTTCGGTGATAAAGGCATACTGCTCGTCGGGGGTGTAAACATACTTTGTGGTGGTGGTACCGTTGTGTTCACGCACCGAAATATGGGCGATCGGACAGAGGCCGTCTTCACGCACCATGGAGAAGTATTCTTCCGGTTCGATACCGCAGCGCTGCAAACCGACTGAAGACTGGGCGGCACGGTTGTAAAGTGCGATAAGGTTGCGTACTTCATCAACGGAAAGCTGACGCTCATCGGCAGCGGAAGTTACGACCATTTCATCCAATCCCAGTTCGACCAGATAGCGGTTGAGCTGATCTTCGGTGTCGATATAGCTGGATTTTTTACCTTTGGTGACCTTGTAAAGCGGCGGTTTGGCGATGTAAACGTAACCGGCTTCAAGCAGCGGGCGCATCTGACGGAAGAAGAAAGTGAGCAGCAGTGTACGGATGTGCGATCCATCCACATCAGCATCTGTCATGATGACCACGCGGTGATAACGCGCTTTGGAAACATCGAAATCGTCACCCACTCCACAGCCGATAGCGTAGAAAAGCGACTGGATCTCCTTGTTTTCAAAGATGCGGTCGATACGGACTTTTTCCACATTGAGCAGCTTACCGCGGATGGGCAGGATCGCCTGGAACTTACTGTCACGTCCGCTTTTGGCAGAGCCGCCGGCGGAGTCACCTTCCACGATGTACAACTCTCTTACCGCAGGATCTCTGCCGGAACAGTCGGCAAGTTTACCCGGAAGTCCGACCGAAACTTTATTGCTCTTGCGGATATTTTCACGGGCGCGGCGGGCGGCTTCGTTGGCCTGAAACGCCACGATCGCGGAGTCGGTGATCTGTTTGGCGATGGTGGGATTTTCTTCCAGATAGGTGGCGAGTTCTTCGTTGATGACCGATTCGACGATACCGCGCACTTCGCTGTTGCCGAGTTTGGTTTTGGTCTGACCCTCAAACTGCGGATCGGGAACTTTGACACTGATGACAGCGGCGAGACCTTCACGGACATCCTTACCGGAAAGTGACGGCGGATTTTTCACCGTATTGCGGATATAGTTGTTGATGGTACGGGTGAGTGCAGACTGGAATCCGACCAGGTGAGTACCGCCTTCGATGGTATTGATGTTGTTGGTATAGGTGTGGATGTTTTCAAAGGTGTTGTTCAGCGTATACTGCATGGCAACTTCCACATCGATACCGGCGCGTTCCCGGTGAAAATAGATAACTTCGGGATTGATCACTTCGCGGTCGGTATTGAGGATGGCGACAAACTCTTTGATACCGCCTTCGTAGTGGAAGTGTTCACTGCGCGGAGCTCCTGTAGTGACATCGCGTTCATCGGACAATGTTATATGGATGCCGCGGTTCAAAAAGGCAAGTTCGCGCAACCGTTTGGCGAGAATGTCCCAAACATAAACCGTATCGGGGAAAATAGTTCCGTCCGGTTTGAAACTGACTTTAGTTCCGCGTTTGGAAGTAGTGCCGATCTCGGCAAGCGGTTTGGAAGTGACACCCCGTTTGAAGCTGATCGAATAGGCTTTGCCGCCGCGGCAGACCTCAACATCCATCCAGTCCGAAAGGGCATTCACGCAGGAAACACCCACGCCGTGCAGACCGCCGGAAACCTTGTAGCTGTTGTGGTCGAATTTACCGCCGGCATGAAGCACGGTCAAAACCACTTCGACTGCGGGTTTGTTTTCTGTCGGGTGCATATCGACCGGGATACCGCGGCCGTCATCTTCGACAGTAATCGAGTTGTCAGCGCGGATGATAACTTTGACATCGCTGGCGAAACCGGCAAGCGCTTCGTCGATGGAGTTATCTACCACCTCATAGACCAGATGGTGCAGACCGCGTATACCGGTGTCACCGATATACATCGACGGCCGGACGCGGACCGCTTCGAGACCTTCGAGCACGGTGATCTTACTTGCGCTGTACTCTCCGGCATTCTGAACGTTTTCAACGTTTTCGAGATTTTCTTCGCTCATGTATATATTCCTGACTGTTGCAAGGCAGAAACGCCTTAATTATATATTTACAATATTACCAAACGATACAATACACCTGATTTACTGTAAATTCAAGTATTTTTCCAAGAAAAAGCGCGATAAATACAGTTCATGACGATTGTAAAAGTAAACGCACGCTCTTTTTGAGATCAGTGTGCGTTTACTATGACAAACAATAATTGTGCATTTAGTCTGACAAATTGAAATATTGGTTATAGATGTGCTATCATAAAAGTCA
>SUWH01000038.1 GCA_015061605.1 Lentisphaerota bacterium
TTGACCGTTACGGCAGAATCGTTGGAGTCGTTTACTGCGACGAAGTTGAAATCAACCTTCTTATGGTTCAAAACGGTTATGCGTGGCATTACAGCCATTACGATAAAACCCCGGCATATATCCATGCTGAAAAACTGGCAAGGGCAAATAAAAAAGGATTATGGGCAGACCCCGTTCCCGTAAATCCGTACGAATTCAGAAAAATGAAAAAAGTATCTGAGTTTTCAAGTTTTCCGTTGTAAAATAACTTTTCAGTCAGCTTATTTTCTGCTTGTAAAAATGGTATTTCGGTGCTATATTATGGGGTAAAGTTTATCAACCTTAAATTACAGAAAGACAGCAGTTATGGCACACGGCACACTTGCACAGAAAATCATCTCCGCCCACATGGTGAGCGGTAATCCCATCCCCGGTGAACAGGTCGCTATCCGGATCGACCAGACCTTGACCCAGGATGCCACCGGAACTATGGCATATCTGGAACTTGAGGCGATGAAAACTCCCGGTGTCGCCACCGAATTATCGGTTTCCTATGTCGACCACAATATGATGCAGAACGGTCCGGAAAACCGCAACGATCACCTCTATCTGCAAACTGTCGCCGCTGAAAAAGGGGTGGTTTTCTCTCCCCCGGGCAACGGTATCTGCCATCAGCTCCATCTGGAACGTTTCGGCAAACCGGGCAAAACCCTTATCGGTTCCGACTCCCATACCCCCACCGGCGGCGGTATCGGTATGATCGCCATCGGTGCCGGCGGTTTGGATGTGGCTCTTGCCATGTCCGGACAGCCGTTCAATATCCCCTATCCCAAAGTTGTCGGAGTGAAACTCACCGGCAAACTGAAACCGTGGGTGGCGGCAAAAGATGTCATTTTGAAACTGCTTTCCATTATGACCACCAAAGGCAATGTCGGTTCCATCGTTGAATATTTCGGTCCCGGGGTCGCCGATTTGAGTGTTCCGCAGCGGGCGACCATCACCAATATGGGCGCGGAACTGGGCGTTACCACCAGTTTGTTCCCCTCCGATGAACGCACATGCGAATTCCTCCGCCGCCAGTGCCGCGAAGCAGACTATGCTCCCTTTGCCGCCGACAGCGATGCCGAATACGATGAAGTTATTGAAATCGATCTCGACTCTCTTGAACCCCTTGCCGCCTGTCCCTCCAGTCCCGACCAGATAAAAACCATCCGTGAACTTTCCGGAAAAAAGGTCGGTCAGGTCCTGGTCGGCAGCTGTACCAACGGCGGTTACCGCGATCTTGCTCTGGTCGCCAAAGCTCTCAAAGGCCGCACCATCCATCCCGATGTGACTCTCGGCATCGCTCCGGGAAGCCGTCCGGTGCTGGAAATGCTCTGCAATGAAGGACTTCTCGGTGATCTCGTTGCCGCCGGTGCACGCATTCTGGAAGTCGGCTGCGGTCCGTGCATCGGGCAGGGACAGAGCCCGGCGGATGATACCATCACCGTCCGTACTTTCAACCGCAACTTTGCCGGACGCTCCGGAACCAAAGGCGACCAATCCTATCTGGTCAGCCCCGAAAGCGCAGTTGCCGCCGCGTTGACCGGTGTCTTTACCGATCCGCGCGATCTGGATGTGGAGTTCCCGGTGATCGAGGAACCGGAATTCTATGTTTCCGATGACAAGCACTTCCAATATCCCGAACCGGGCAAAGGCATCATCCGCAAACCGACAATAGGAGAGTTCCCGGTCAATCAGGCTCTTCCGGAAAATCTCAACGGTGAAGTCGTGATCAAAGTCGGAGATAAAATCACCACCGACCACATCATGCCTGCCGGTGTCCATCTGAAACTGCGCAGCAATATCCCCGCATACAGCAAAGTGGTCTTTGAATGTTTCACCGAAGCCGGTAAACCCGGTTTCGCTGAACGCGCCGCCGCCGTGCGCGATGCCGGTAAAGCCGGTGTCATCATCGGCCGCGACAGCTACGGCCAGGGTTCCAGTCGTGAACACGCCGCTATCTGCCCGATGTATCTCGGAGTGAGAGTGGTCGCCGCGCTGGCGATCGAACGCATCCACCGGGCGAACCTTGTCAACTTCGGTATTCTGCCGCTGATCTTTGCTGATCCGGCGGATTATGATAAAATTGAAGAAAAAGATGCACTGCTTCTGCCGGGTATCCGCAAACAGCTCGCAGTCGGCAGGAGCGTTGAGGGTATCATCCGCAAAGCTGACGGAAGCGAAATCAAAGTCAAATTCAACCATCCGCTTTCCGCACGCGATATAGAGCTGGTACTTGCCGGCGGCAGACTCAACTGCAAATAAAACAAGGTGAAGAATAATGGAATTGCTGAAAAATATCGGATTTTGCATCGTCGGAGTAGCTCTGCTTTACTTCGGTGCTGAATACCTTATCAAAGGCGGTGTCGCCATCGCTGAAAAGCTCGGGGTTTCCCCGCTGCTGATCGGTCTTACGCTGGTTGCATTCGGAACGAGTGCACCGGAGTTGGTAGTGAGCATTCAGGCGGCATTGAACGACAGCGGCGATATCGCCGTCGGCAATGTTATCGGCAGCAACATCTGCAATGTGGCTCTCATCCTCGGTCTGTGCGCCATTATCAAACCGATCATCACCAATGAGAAATTATTTAAACTGGATATGCCGCTGCTGCTGGGTGCTTCAATACTTTTTGCCTGTTTTTACTTTGCTGACGGCAGAGGTATCAACTTCTGGCAGGGGGCAGTGCTGTTCACGATTCTGGTGGTCTATCTTGTGTGGAGCTTTTATCAGGAAAAAAAATCCGGTTCAGGTGAACTCGCCGCCGCCGCTGAAGAAGAGGGCGGAGACAAACCCTGTCCGGTGTGGCTGGCATTGATCATGGTTGTCGGCGGTCTTGCCGGATTGGTTTTCGGGGCGAAGTGCTTCGTTGCCAGTGCCGTTTATTTTGCTCTGGCAATGGGAGTATCACAGGCAGTCGTCGGCTTGACCATTGTTGCCATCGGAACCAGTCTGCCCGAACTTGCCACCAGTGTGGTGGCAGTTATCAAAAATGAACGCGACATCGCAGTCGGCAACATCGTCGGCAGTAATATCTTCAATATTCTGGTCATCATGGGTATCGCTCCGATGGTGAGCGATCTGCACGCTCCCAATATCGGAATGGCTGATTTGAGTGTGATGCTGGCACTGGTTCCGGTGCTGTGGATAATGATGAAGACCGGAAAAAAGGTTTCACGCGTCGAAGGCGGCATTCTGCTTGCCGTATATATCGCCTATACCGGCTGGCTCTTTGTTAAAGGAGGCTGCTGATTTTATCCGGCAGTTACGGTCAGCGGTAAATCGCACCGGATGGAAGTAAAAGGAAGTTCGTGTCCGTATTTCAGACCGTAAAATACCGGGATGTCAACTTTTGAAGTGAACTCTTCAAGGACATTCATCAATTCATCCGGCTCGCCGCATCCGGTGAAGTATCCGAAAATCACTCCGGCAGCTTTATTGAAAGTTCCGGCGAGCCGGAGTTGATTGAGTAAACGGTCGATCCGGTAGGGTGACGCTTCGCCCACTTCTTCCAATATAACCAGTTTCCCGTCTGTGTCGGGGAAATATGGTGTGCCGCACAAACTTGCCGCCACGGTGAGATTGCCGGGGAGCGGCAGGGCGGTGAGGTTTCCTTTGCGCAATGCCGGAAGAACAACTTTCTGCACTTCTCCGGCAAAAACTTTTTTCAGCGATTCCAGAGTGTATTTATCGGCATCTTTCAAAAAAGAAAACATCGGAAGAGCCATGGGTATTCCGCACTTTTTTGCATCCATCGCCCAGTGCAATGCGGTTATATCGCTGAAACCAGCCACCGGAAGCGGGCGGGAGGAAAAAAGTTCCCAGTCAAGTTTTTCCAGTATCCTGCCGCAACCGTATCCGCCGCGGATCGCCCAGATCAAAGATACTTCCGGATCTTTCCACGCATTTATAAGATCAGCGGCGCGTTCATCGTCATTTGCAGAAAGAAAGCGGTGCGCCGATGAACCGCTTTTTATATGGGGCATAAGTTTGACCTTTGCCCCCAGTTTTTTCAGGGCTTCAACGCCGCCGGATAAAGTTTCATCTGTAACGGGACCCGCCGGGGCGGCGGCGGCAACGGTGAAGTTATCCGGGAAAATTTTCACAGCAGATGTCCCATGCGCTCTTTTTTGGTGGAAAGATAGCAGGAATTTTCCTCCACCGGTTCAATTACCAGCGGAACCCGTTCGGTTATTTTAAGACCGTAGCCGGATATTCCGATAAGTTTTTTGGGGTTGTTGGTCAGCAGGCGGATCGATTTCACTCCCTGATCGAGCAGGATCTGCACGCCGATCCCGTATTCTCTCAAATCTTCAGGGAAACCGAGTTTCAAGTTGGCATCGACCGTATCCAGTCCCTCATCCTGAAGTTTATAAGCGTGGATCTTGTTGAATATACCGATGCCGCGACCTTCCTGACGCATATAGACCAGTACGCCGGAACCGTTTTTGGCGATCATCCGCAGAGCATTCTGCAACTGGGGACCGCAGTCGCAGCGCAGAGAACCGAAAACATCTCCGGTAAGGCATTCACTGTGGACACGGACGAGGACATTTTCCTTGTCGCGCACATCGCCGCAAGTAACGGCAAGATATTCAAAGTTATCCACTTTGGTCCGGTAGGCGGTGATGGTGAACTCCCCGAAGCAGGTGGGGAGTTTGGCACTTTCACCGCGGATGACCAGCTGTTCATGGCGGCGGCGGTAGGCGACCAGATCTTCGATGGAGATGAGTTTGAGACCGTGTTTTTCTTTGAATTCCATCAAATCGGGCAAGCGCGCCATGGTTCCGTCATCTTTGGTTATTTCACAGATGACACCGGCGGGCTTCAAACCGGCGAGAGTTGCCAGATCGACCGCTGCTTCAGTATGACCGGTGCGCCGAAGCACTCCGCCGGGGCGGGCGGAGATCGGGAAAATGTGTCCGGGAATGCCGAAATCTTCCCGGGTGCAGTTGTCATCGAGCAGTGCTTTGATGGTATTTGCACGGTCGGCGGCACTGATTCCGGTGGTTCCGGAAAGGGCATCGACACTTTCTGTAAAAGCGGTTTTGAAGTGGTCGGTTGACGGCGCGCGGTAAATGCCCAGAGCTTTGGCACGTTCTTCGGTGATGGGGGCGCAGACCAGTCCGCGGGCGTGGGTGATCATGAAATTGATCTTTTCCGGGGTGACAAGTTCAGCGGCGAAGACCAGATCGCCCTCATTCTCCCGGTTCTCATCATCGGTGACGATAATCATTTTACCGTTTTTGATATCTTCCAACGCAGCTTCAACGCTGTCAAATCTGATTTCCATAGTGTAAAATCTCCTGTATGTACATAACTTCAGCTTAATATATACCACAACTGCTGAAAAATCAAATGCAAAATATTCTTGAAAATCGACTTGACGGAATGCGTTTTGAGTGGTATATTACATCCCGGTCTCTGCGAGTTATCAATATCATACATATTTTCAAATAAAAGAGGTTCTTATGGCACAGCGGACGGATATCAAAAAAATCCTTATCATCGGCTCCGGTCCCATTATTATCGGACAGGCCTGCGAGTTTGACTATTCCGGTACCCAGGCGTGCAAAGCGTTGCGCGCCGCCGGTTACGAAGTCGTTCTCGCCAACTCCAACCCGGCAACTATCATGACCGACCCCGGCATGGCGGATCACACCTATATCGAACCGCTCACCGTCGACAGTCTGGAAAAAATCATTGATAAAGAGCGTCCCGATGCCCTGCTGCCCAATCTCGGCGGTCAGACTGCGCTCAATCTGGCGATCTCGCTTCAAAAAGAGGGCATCCTTGATAAATACGGCGTCGAAGTTATCGGTGTCGACCTCGATGCCATCGAACGCGGCGAAGACCGGATCGAGTTCAAAAACACCATGAACAAGATCGACATCCCGATGGCGGCTTCCGAACCCTGCTACTCTGTCGAAGAAGCCGAAAAGATCGCTTCCCAGCTCGGATATCCCGTCGTCCTGCGCCCCGCCTACACCATGGGCGGTACCGGCGGCGGTATTGTTTATAATGTGGAAGAACTCCGCGAAGTGGTCTCCCGCGGTCTTGCGGCAAGTTTGATCCATCAGGTTCTGGTCGAAGAGTGCGTTCTCGGCTGGGAAGAGCTGGAACTGGAGGTCATCCGCGATGCCAAAGGCAACAAGATCACCGTATGCTTTATCGAAAACGTCGACCCGGTCGGTGTCCACACCGGCGACAGCTTCTGCGTTGCTCCGATGCTCACCATCGCCCCCGAAGTGCAGCAGCAGCTTCAGGATTACAGCTACCGCATCATTGATGCCATCGGCGTTACCGGCGGATGTAACGTCCAGTTCGCCCGCAACCGTGAAAACGGCCGCATTATCGTTATTGAGATCAACCCGCGTACCAGTCGTTCCAGTGCGCTGGCAAGTAAGGCCACCGGTTTCCCGATCGCGCATGTTTCCACCAAACTTGCCACCGGCGTAACTTTGGACGAACTTCCCTACTACCGCGATGGTTCTCTGGATAAATACACTCCCTCCGGTGACTACGTGGTTGCCAAATTTGCCCGCTGGGCATTTGAAAAATTCCCGCAGGCGGTCGACCGTCTCGGAACCCAGATGAAAGCGGTCGGCGAAGTCATGAGTATCGGTAAAGACTTCAAGGAAGCCTTCCAGAAAGCGATCCGCGGTCTGGAAATCGGCCGCAGCGGCCCCGGTCTCGACCGCAAGATCGAAGCTATTCCCTACGATGAACTGCTTCAGAAAGTTGCTTCTCCCTCCAGTGAACGCTTCTTCCATTTGTACGAAGCATTCAAAAAAGGTCTGTCGGTCGATGATGCATTCAAGATGACCAGCATTGCCAAATTCTTCCTCTCCGAGATCCGCGAACTGGCGGTATTTGAACTGGAACTGGCGAAATACAACTGGATGCGGCTGCCCGATGAAATGCTGCTCAAAGCCAAGCAGTACGCTTTCTCCGATAAATATCTTGCCAAACTTTTCAGCATCGAAGAACGCGCCGTGCGTAAACGCCGCCTTGAACTCGGCTGCAATGCCACTTTCTGCCGCGTCCCCGTCAGCGGTGTCGCCGGAAATGAAGATTACTACTATTCAACTTACAGCGGTGCTCCCGATGAAGTGCCGGTTTCCGATAAGAAAAAAATCATGATCCTCGGCGGCGGTCCGAACCGTATCGGTCAGGGTATCGAATTTGACTACACCTGCGTCCATGCAGCATTTGCATTGCGCGATGCCGGTTATGAATCCGTGCTGGTCAACTGCAACCCGGAAACCGTTTCCACCGACTACGACACCAGCGACAAACTCTATTTTGAACCGCTGACCACCGAAGATGTTCTGGCTATCCATGCTAAAGAAAATCCGGACGGCGTGATCGTTCAGTTCGGCGGACAGACCCCGCTCAATATCGCCCAGGAACTCAAAGATGCCGGTGTGAAGATCATCGGTACCCAGCCCGAAGGTATCCGTCTGGCTGAAGACCGCGAATACTTCCGCGAACGCATGATCGCTCTCGAAGTCAATCAGCCCGAAAGCGGCACCGCCCGTTCACTCGATGAAGCGGTCGCCCTCGGCCGCAAGATCGGTTATCCGGTCATGGTTCGTCCCAGCTTCGTTCTCGGCGGCCGCGGCATGATGGTCATCTATGAAGAAGAGATGCTCAAGCGTTACGCCATTGAAGCTATTCAGGTCAGCCCCGAATATCCGATGCTTATCGACCGTTTCCTCGATAACGCCATCGAATGTGAAGTCGATGCCATCAGCGACGGCGAAGAGGTCTATATGCCCGCGGTCATGGAACATATCGAACTTGCCGGTATCCACTCCGGTGACTCCGGCTGTTCCATCCCGCCGGTGACGCTCTCCAAAGAGATCCTCAAAGTGATTGAAGAAAAAGCCGCCGCCATCGCCCGCGACTTCCGCGTTATCGGTATCCTCAATGTCCAGTTCGCCGTTTGCGAAAACAAGGTGTGGATCATCGAAGCCAACCCGCGCGCCTCCCGTACGGTCCCGGTGGTTTCCAAAGTCACCGGCGCGCCGCTTGCCCGTATCGCCACCAATTTGATGCTCGGCCGCAAGCTTGCTGAATTCCGCGATCTGCTCCGTCAGCCTCCCACCGATTATTACGGTGTCAAAGAGGCGGTCTTCCCCTTCAATATGTTCCCGGAAGTCGACCCGGTTCTCGGACCGGAAATGCGCGCGACCGGCGAAGTTATGGGACTTGCTTCAACTTTCGGCATGGCGTACTACAAGGCACAGCAGGCGGCCGGTTCCCAGCTGCCGCTTTCCGGAAAAGTTCTGGTCAGCGTCCGTGAACGTGAACGCGCCGAACTGCTCCCCATCGTGCAGACTCTTTCTGAACTCGGATTTGAACTCGTCGCCACCGAAGGCACCGGCAAATTCCTCGATGCCAACGGTATCAAACACAGTCTGGTCCACAAGCTCAATGAGGGTCGTCCCAATGTCGCCGACCTTATCCGCAACCGCGAAGTCGCGCTTATCATCAATACGCCGATGGGCCGGTTGAGCAAGATCGACGACAGCTGTATCCGGATGATGGCGATCCAGTACAAGATCCCGTACATGACCACCATCGCTGCCGCCAAAGCTACGGCGACCGGTATCAAAGAAGCTCTCCACGGAACCGCTCCCTTGAAGTCGCTTCAGGAATATCTGAAACTTGAAAAGTAATCATTCACGGTAAAGGAGTTGTTGAGAAGTGCTTGCGGCATTGATCATCGTTTCATTGCTGCTGATGATCGCGATCGCAGTCGCGGTCGTCAGTTTCCGGAGGATGTCGGAACTGCGGATGGATTTGACCTCCGCAGTTTTGAGCCGGACGGAAATTGCCAACTTTCTCTCCCGCTTCTCCACCGGGATCAACTGTGAAGACGGCGTGGACGGTGCGATGTATTCCACCGCCCGCTATGTCTGTGAGCAGATCGAAGCCACGGGAGTTGCCATTTACGGCGTGAACGGCAAAGTGCTGATCCCGCTTGGTGTTTACGGCAACTATCCGTTGACCAAAAAGCTCCCGGGCAGAAAACAGCGTCTGCTGGATCTGCTCAAAGAGGAGGAGCCGATCGCTTCCGGTTCCGGTTTTCTCGGCGGAGTGTTGGAGTCCCGGCAGTCGGAATTGATCCCGCTTGCCGCGATGGATAAAAGATTCGACATCTATCCCAATTCTGACAAGCTCGGCAGCGTTATGGCGACTTTGATGATCCGTGACGGTATACCCGCCGGTGTCATTTGCGCGGTCAACAACCGGATGATGGCGGGCCGTCCCTTTTCTGAAGCGCAGTTTTCCCGTTTCAAATCTCTTGCCAATCAGGTGTTGATGGTGCATCAGCTGGTTCAGGTTTATGGAGAAATCAGCCGCCGTGAACGGATCGACCAGGAGCTGGGATTTGTCCGGCAGTTCCAGTTGTCACTGCTTCCGGAAAGCAACATGACTCTGGGCAACTTCACCATCAGCGCCCGCACCACCAGCGCCAAGGAGGTGAACGGTGACTTCTACGACATGATCCGGATCGACGATGACCGCATTCTGGTCATGGTCGGCGATGCCTGCGGTAAAGGCATGCCCGCCTGTATGATGGCGGCAATGACCCGCAGTTTCGCCCGCAGTGCAGCATCAAATTTCACAACATTGAGTAAATTTCTCCGGGAGATCAATGACAATCTTTTCCGCGACTCCGATATCGACCGCTTTATAACGTTGGGATGTTGTCTCATCGACCGCCGGGGCGGACTGATCGAATTTGCCCGCGCCGGACACACCGATATGATAATGCATGTCCACGGTCATTTGCGGCAGCTTTCACCGGATGGGACCGCATTGGGGATGCTGCCGGATGAAGATGCCGATTTTGACACCATCTGTCTGGCTCTGGACAGCGGAACCAGTCTGATGCTTTACTCCGACGGTTTGAATGAGGCACTGAACCATGAAAAAGAGGAGTTCGGTACCGACCGTCTGACCAATGTATTCAGCGTTGCCTGTTATCACCATGAAAGTGCCAGCGCCATCATCGACGAAGTTCTGGGCGCGGTGCATGAGTTTGAATATGAACAAAATGACGATCAGACGATGATCCTGATCCGTTACAACTGATTTTACGTTATGGCAGACATCCCGTTTTGGAGTGCTGAAAATCTCAATCTTTCCATTGGGCGGCAGGTAATTTTTGATCAGGCATCGGTTGCCGTCATGGAGGGCGAACGGCTTGCGCTGGTCGGCCGCAACGGAACCGGAAAATCCACTTTACTGAAAATCATTGCCGGATTGGAAAAACCCGCCTCCGGCGATATCCACATCCGCAACGGTTTGCGAACTGCCTTTATGACCCAGGATGTGGATTTTATTACCACAAAAAGCATCCGCGAAGTGCTGAAAGAGGGGTTGAGCTATTTTGAAGCATTGCTCGATGAATACGCTACCGTTTCCCAGAATTCCCCCCGGCACGGTGAAATCGAACATATATTGACTTCCTGCAACGCCTGGAGTCTGGAAAACAAGCTCGATACCGCTCTGGAAAAGCTGGATTTGAAAAAACTGGAAAATACTCCCTTTGCCAAACTTTCCGGAGGAGAGAAGCGGCGGGTCATCCTCGGCCGTGCCATCATCGGAGAACCCGATCTGCTGCTCCTTGACGAACCGACCAACCACCTCGATGTCACCACCATAGGTTACATTGAAGATTATCTGAAAAATTTCCGCGGTGCATGTCTGCTCGTCACCCATGACCGCTTTTTCCTCGACCGCATCGCCGACCGGATCATTGAACTTGAGAACGGCAGATTTTTTTCCTGTACCGGCAGTTATGCCGATTTCCTCGCCGCCAAAGCTGAAGCGCGCCATGCCGAAGATCAGGAGGTGTCCCGCCGGGAAAAATTCCTGCGCCGCGAGATCGAATGGGTACGCCGTTCACCGAAAGCGCGATTGAAACGCAACATGGGGCGCATCCGCCGTTTTGATGAGTTGTCTGCCATTCAGGCTCCGGTACGAACCGGAGACAGCGAACTCGTGATCCCCGAACCGGAGCGGTTGGGCAATAAAGTTGTAGATTTTGAAAATGTCACACTTTCTTTCGGCGAACGCAAGATCCTCAATGGTTTCAATTTTGAATTCACCTCCGGTCACAAAGTCGGTATCATCGGCGCCAACGGTGCCGGAAAAACCACCATGCTCAAACTGCTGACAGGTGAATTGCTTCCTGACTCCGGCAATATCAAAATCGCTGAAACGGTGCGTTTCAACTACATCGATCAGCGGAGACTGGAACTGGATGAAGATAAGACCGTCTACGATGAGGTCGCCGGCGGCGTGGATGTTATTCCGCTGGGCAGAGAACATATTTCCGTACGCGCCTATTTGAAGCGTTTCCTTTTTGAAGATGAACGGATAAACGGCAAAGTCAAGTATCTTTCCGGTGGTGAAAAAGCACGTCTGCTTCTGGCAAAGGTGCTGAAACGCGGCGGAAATTTTTTGATCCTTGACGAACCCACCAACGACCTCGATCTGCCGACATTGCGGGTTCTGGAAGAGGCGCTGGCGGAATTCAACTCCACCTTGATCGTGGTCAGTCACGACCGCTATTTCCTCAACCGGGTCTGCAATCATATCATCGCCTTTGAGGAGATTGCGCCGGGAGTGACGGTACCGTTGTCGACTCCGGGGGATTATGACTATTTTCTCTCGGTGCGTGACCGGCTTGTTGAAGCACAGAGATCCAAGCTGCCGCAATCAAAAAAAGTTGAAGCTGTTCCGGAAGTAAAGAAGAATATTCCGGTGAAAACTCAGCCGAAAAAACTTTCCTACCGCGAACAGCAGGAACTTCTGCACATTGAAGACAACATCGCTGCCGCCGAAGCTGCTCTGGAAAAGATCGAAAGCCGCTTCAGTGAACCGGATTTCTTTGTCAGACACGCCAAAGATATGCCGGAATTTGAAGCGGAACTTGCCGCCGCCAAAGCCGAAGTCGAACGGCTTTATGCCCGCTGGGATGAGCTTGAACAACTCCGGAACAACTGTTGAACCCTTTTACTGTCAACAAGGCAAGCAGGCAACTTTTTTTGTAAATCCGACTTGACAAACCGTCCATCGGTATGTATTTTATGTTTATATAATTTATTGGTTATACAACAGGGAACAAAGCGAGGTGTAATGTGGGTGATTTTTTTCAATGGTTTGTGAGAGATGACTGGTTTTTTGTGAGTCCTCTTGACTGGTTGATAATCATACTGCCGGTGGCGTTTATTTTGTATATGGGGTGGTATGCAAAACGTTATGCGATCCAGGTTTCAGACTTTCTCTCTGCCGGACGGTTGTGCGGCCGGTACGTTATAAGTATGGCATCAATTGCCAATGGACTGGCGATTTTAACATTGGTATCCTATGTTGAAATCCACTACCGGACCGGTTTTGCGCTGACATTCTGGTCAAATTTAACCATGCCGCTGGGGATCATTTTGAGCTTGACCGGCTTTGTCACCTACCGTTTCCGCGAAACCAAAGCGATGAGTTACGGACAGTACATCGAAATGCGTTACAGCCGGGGGCTGCGTATCTTTGCCAGTGCGTTGCGTTCGACCTCTGAAGTGCTTGCCAATATGATCATGCCCGCTATCGCCGGAAGATTTTTTATCTACTTTTTCGGTATGCCTCAACATTTTACAGTGTGCGGTGTGGAAATTCCAACTTTCAATGTTATCATTATCCTCTGTCTGATCATGGCGATCGGCATCATCTGTATGGGGGGAACGCTGGCATTGGTCATCACCGACAGTATCCAGGGGATGTTCTGTTACCCCATCATGGCGCTCTTTGCGATCTTTCTGCTCTATAAATTTTCGTGGAACAATGAAATCATTCCGGTTCTGACCGACCGTGTTGCCAAACAGAGCTTCCTTGATCCTTATGATATTTCGGAATTGCGCGATTTCAACTTGTTCAGTATCGGACTCGGGTTGATATTCACGGTTTATAACCGTGCAAGTTGGATCGGAGCAGGGGACTCTTCCAGCGCAAAATCACCTCACGAACAGAAGATGGCAGGACTTCTCGGCACCTACCGCGGCGCAATGAATAACGTCCTTTATCTGATGGTGGCAGTCGGACTTATTACCTACTTCAACCACAAAAATTTTGCTCCGCAGGCGAAAGAGGTGCGCGACACTATCAGTATCCGCATTTCCGAAGGACTTTTTCACGATGCCCGGCATAAAGAACTGCATGACAAAGTAGTTGCAGCTGCAACTGCTCAGAAGCCGATCATCCACGAGATCGGTAAGGATGAAACTATGTCCGATGACAAAAATCTGGATACCATCTATCTGGCAGAGGTCAAAAAGGTGCTTGATAACAATGAACTGGATTCCGCCGAAGACAACGCCGGCATGTATCAGCAGTTCCGCACGCTGTATCTTCAGACCATGACCGCAGTCGGCATCCGTCATATGCTGCCGCCGGGATTGAGCGGACTCTTCTGTCTGCTGATGATCATGGCGATGATCTCTACGGATGATACCCGTATTTTCTCTGCCGCACTGACCATCACTCAGGATGTCGTTATGCCGTTTATTAAAAAGCCGCTTACTCCGATCCAGCATTTATGGGTTATCCGTGCAGTAGCGATCGGTATCGGCGTGATATTCTATATCGGTTCGACGATGATGAGTCAGTTGGATTACATAACATTCTTTATTTCGACGATGACGGCGATGTGGACCGGCGCGGGAGCAATGAGTCTGTTCGGGTTGTACAGCCGCTTCGGCACGACCGCCGGAGCGTGGGCAAGTCTGGGGACCGGATGTTTTCTCGGTGTCGCGTATATCGGTTTGAAGCAGTATTGGACAACGCTTTATGTCTTCCTCAAAGACATGAACTGGCTCGACGGATTCACCAGAGTTGTGGAAGGGATTTCCCGTCCCTTTGAGCCTTTTATCGTCTGGCGCGTGAATCCATATAAATGTTTTATCAACGCCTATGAATTCAACCTTATCGCGTTTATCGTGGCAATAACGTTGTATATTGTGGTTTCAAAGCTCACCTGTAAAGAGCCGTTCAATCTTGACCGTATGCTCCATCGCGGCAAGTACAATCTGGACAACCTCAACCAGACCCGTACTGCGTGGACACTGCGTACGATTTGCAATAAATTGATCGGCATCACTCCGGAATACACCTTCTGGGATCGATTCATTGCGCGGTCGATCTTCTGTTATTCGATCCTTTACCGCTTTTTCGGAACCTTTGTTATCATTCTCATCTGGAATATTTTCTACCGGTGGCCGATTTCCTGGTGGAGCGGATACTTCTTTACAGTCAGTTTGCTGGTTCCGGCGATCATCGCGGTCATCGGCACATTCTGGTTCGGTATTGGAGCGGTGGTGGATATGCGCCAGCTTTTCATCGACCTCAAAAACCGCAAGATAAACTATCTGGATAACGGTCAGGTCGAAGGAAATATGTCGCTGGCTGATAAAGCTGAATTGGAAGCTATCGACGCTAAAGAGAAAAAGGATAACGCATAAACGCCGCGGTTTGAAGTACAGTGAGTTTACTGCGCGGGATGCCGGAGTTCGCGGTCTCCCGCGTTTATCTTGAAAAACTCCTCAACGTGATGTATATTAAACGGATGCACAATAATAAATCCGTATTTCAGAGAAAAATGAAAAATCCGCCGTTTGTAATTGATTATAAAATCCAGTTGAATGATATTTCCAGTGATGCAAAAGTCCGCAGCTGGGTGATGTTCAACTATCT
The DNA here is from genome assembly GCA_015061605.1 of Lentisphaerota bacterium. Taxonomy (GTDB): domain Bacteria; phylum Verrucomicrobiota; class Lentisphaeria; order Victivallales; family Victivallaceae; genus UBA1784. The sequence continues at coordinate 14,780 of SUWH01000038.1, forward strand.
TCAGGATGCCGCAGGGTGCCATGCCGATGAACTGGGTGTCGGCTTGAAGCAGTTGCGCCAAAGCGATTTGAGCTGGGTGTTGTCCAGAATAAAAGTGAAGATGGATGAATTCCCCGAATATGGCGATGTTTTGCGCATTTCCACTTATCCCAGCGGTTTTGACCGGCTGTTTGCCTACCGCCAGTTCGTGTTGAGTTCGGCAAGTACCGGCAAGCGCTTCGGGGTGGCCGGGAGCGCATGGCTGACGTTGAATCCGGAGAATTTCCGTCCGGTTTCTCCGGTGAAATATTTTGCCGGATTGTCCGGTTGGGAGTACGAGGGAGAAATCTGGTTCCAGCAGGATACATTGGGTAAACTGGTGTTGAATGAAAACAGTGATACCCCGGTTATTCAACGCGTTTCCTGCACCCAGATCGATTACAACCGCCATTTGAACAACGCCTATTATGCTATGTTCACCGAAGATTGGCTCGGTGAAAAACTGGGCAAACCGGTGCGTTTTGATGAATTGCAGGTAAACTTCAACCAGTCCACCGGATACGGTGACAAGTTGATCTGCTCCGGTATTTTGGAGGACAACGGTGATTTTCAGGTTTCCGGCACGCAGGAAAGCTCCGGCAGAAATGCGTTTATCGCGCAGGGGCATGTTTCAACAATAAAGTGATTAAATTATGATGAGTACTGAAATATCTTCAACCATGCTGTTGATGCAGCAGGAAATGCGCCGTTACAATGTTCCGGCAGAATTGCTTATTGAATCCGCACTGCCTTCATTTGAGATCCGCGCAAAAAATGGGAAACCGGTCATTGCAGCTCCAAATGAGACAGAATTGCTGTATGGTGTTTACGATTACGCAGAACGCTTCAACGGCTGGGACTTTTTTGAACCGGGCAACGATGCATTTCATCCGGAGCTGATAAAAGAATTTTCCGGTGACGGCGTCATTGTGCCGGCGAAAGAGAAAAAACTTGACCGGGTCGGCTTCATTCAGGAGTTCCCTTTCAGCGATGATGCATATAAAACGCTGGACTGGATGGCAAAAAACAAAGCCAACTATCTGATGGTCTGGATGGAATACTATGACCGCATGGATGATAAAATAAAAGAGTTTGCCGCCGCCCGCGGCATCATTATCGAAAGCGGTCACCATAACTTCAACTATCTTATCCCGCCGGAAAAATACCGCAAAGATCACCCGGATTTCTTTGCCGATACCGCCGCCAACCGCCAGCGTCAGCTCGCCGGAATGCCGGAGGTTTCCCGGCAGCTCTGCACCACAAATCCGGCATTGCGCGCCGAACTGGTAAAAAATTTGCGGCAGTACCACGAAGATCATCCGGAAGTCACCCATCTCGGACTCAACCCCAATGACGGTTTCGGCTGGTGCGAATGTGAAAACTGTTCCAAACTTTACGACAAAAGTTCAATGGGCGACAGCTACTGCCGCTCCGAAAAATATTACCGTGCCAACGGGATCTTCAATTCGCTCATCGACGATGTTGGAGCCCAACTGCACGAAGCTGCTCCCGAACTGAAGCTGAACTTCTTTGCTTATGTGAATTATTCCACCCCCGCACCGGGATTCAAACTCAAGCCCGGTACCGGGGTGCATCTGGCGCTCTACTGGCGATGCATAAATCATGCCGTCAATGATCCAAAGTGCGGCATAAATTCCGGATATTTCCGGGATATCCTTGCCTGGCAAAAGGCAAAAGCAGGTGGAGATTTCAACATTTATGAGTACTACATGGGGATAAATTTCTACCTCGCCATGCCGATGCTCCATTTTGAAAATATGTTCAAAGAGATCGACCTTTATCACGATTGCAAAGTTAATTGTGTTTCCACCCAGTTCTGGCTGGAAAACTGGAGCGCGTACGGCATAAATTATTATTTTATGGTACAGGCGGCGCGGGGAGAAAAGTTTTCGGATGCAATGGAAAGATTCTATACCGCCCGCTTCGGCAAAATGGCGGATGCCGCCCGCCGATTCTACGGCAAACTGCAGAAAATCCTGCAAAATCTTGGCGCTTGCCACATCCCCCATGTCATCTCGTTTTTGAGCCGCACCACCATTGAAGAGCTGGAAGATCTGCGCGAAGATGCCGCTTTGATCGGTAAAATTTGTCCGCTGCTCCCCGGAAGCATATTCCCGGTCTGGGTGGAATATATGATCCGTTTCAAAAAGATTTATGATTTGAGCTTGACCCGGCGGACTCCGGCAGCTGAAGTACGGGAGTTTCTCGATTGGATATTGTCTCATCAGGAAGCAAAACTCTTTGTACCTGAAAGGTTCACAACCTTTTTCGAATCGTGGTTTGAAGATATTGAAAACGGGAAAGACTGGCGTTATTTTACTGAAAACGATTGGCAGACCGAGTATGACCGCCATCCCTGCATCGCACCGGAAGTTTGATTGAATGAACACTGAAATATTGATAAAAGTTATCCTCGCCGTAGTCGAAACATTCGGCTTTTTCGCATTGGGCGCATTGGGTTTTGCGCGCAAGATGTTCACCAAAGAATCGCTTCCCGGTATCAGCCGTTTTGCGATAAACGTTTTGACTCCGCTTCTGATATTTGCCAATGTCGCAGGAAAATTCACCCGGGAGGATCTCGTTACCGCCTGGATCTATCCGGTTCTGGGATTTGCAATGATCGCACTCCATGCCGGTTTCGGATATATTCTGCTGCCGTTTCTCCGCAACCGCACTCCGGAACGCAAGGCGACTTTCATGCATATGCTGGCGGTCAACAACTTCATCTTTCTGCCGCTGATCATAGTTTCCTATCTGTGGCCGGGAAAAACGGTTGCGGCACTTCTGCTGTGCAGTGTGGGTTCAACCTTTGCCCAATGGACGATCGGACTGGCGGTGATGGCATCCGGAAACAATGGAAAATTGTTGAAGTCGCTTATTACGCCCAACAGTATTGCAGTAGTTGTTTCAATAATTTATCTTCTTTTGCCGTGGAAACTTCCGGCGGATGTAATGAACTTTTTCATCAAGAGCGGTGATCTTGCCATACCGCTGACTCTGGTGCTTATCGGTGCTTCGATCTGGAGTTCCAGAGGGTGCTGGTGGGATGGTATCGGTGATATGCTGTATACTACGTTTGCCCGGGTGGTCATCATTCCGGTACTGACCTTGCTTTTACTGCGTTTTATTCCGCTGCCGGAAATCACCCGCAACATTGCACTGGTACTGGCGGTGATGCCCGCCTCTTCCGGAAGTGTGCTCATCGTGCGTGAATACGGCGGCGACGTTGATTTTGCCGGACAGCTTATTTTAAGTACGACCCTTTTCGGTCTGATCACCATGCCGCTTTTACTGGCAGTGGTATTGTAAAATTAATCGATATAATCAAGGGTCTGCTGCTTTTGCAACAGACCCATAAACTGAAACACTACCTCCCGCCTGTTCAGCGTTCAGCCGAACCGAAGGCGCAAAGCCGTCAGCGTCACCGGGCGGATGGATCGTGCGGCAAGGTCGCAGGCAAATCAAGGCGATCACGAAAGAGTGTACTGCTGTACTCGATTGAGTAAGCGTCCGTCGATTTGTCAAGAGATTGCCCGCGAGCCGCCGTCCCCGCGTTACTTCATCATTTCACGCCATCCGGCGATCAAAGCTTCGGAGGTGCATTTTGCATAACCGGAGGAACGCGGGGTATCTTCATAACCGCCGCGGCCGTAGTTCCAGGGGTTGGGGATATAGCCGCCGTAGTAACCTTCGCCGCCATTCATATTGCCGTGAGAGGTGATCAGACACAGTTTTCCGGCATTGACGCCTTTACGCACCGTCAAGCCGATTTCAACGAAAGGCTCACTCGGCAGAGAACCGAGGATAGTGCTGTCACCGAACTGGAAGCAGTGGAGCCGGAAGGAGGGTTTGAGCGGTTTATTGGCGATAGCGAGCAGAGCTTTGGCGAAGTATTTGAGCGCAAAGGGGGTGCCTTTGGCAAGGTCTTCGCTGGTAAGATCTTTCACTGATTCGGGGCTGTCAACATCGATATCCGGATATTTGGCGATGATGGCTTCCGCGTTGGCGATCTCTTCGGGATCGATTTCGCGGGTTCCGGTGGTGACGACCCGGGTTTTGACGGAGAACCCATTGCCGGAGATGGGAGCAAGTTTATCCAGAGCGGCGAGAACGGTTTCGGCATAACCTTTACCGATACGTTCGGGTTCGGCGTAGCAGGTCTGATCCATGTCGGTTGAAACGTCAAAGTGGTTGATGTTGCCGCTGGCACCGACCATGGGAACCATCATTGCTCCCGGAGCGAGCTTGGGTTCCACTGCGCGGCGGAGGAAGCCCGGCCAGTCAGCGGAAACGCCGCAGCCGCCGATGGTATCGGTGTGGTTGACCATTGCGGTGAAAAGAACTTTGATGCCGGCGGCGGTACGGATGGCGATCATCGGGATCTCGGGGTCGATCTCACCTTCGGGACGGACAATGGCAGGGTTGAGTTTGCCGGGGTTGGTGACGACGCGGCCATCTTTCATCCAGTAGCGGCGGTTGAATATGAAGCGGGAATCTTTGGTCAAACCGGCATAGATTTCGCCTTCTTCAAAATTGGCGAGTGCATCTTTCAGAGCTTCGGCGGCTTTTTTACCGGCGAATTCATTGTAGACATCGCTGTTGGGATCGTTGGCAGTCAGCGGAGCAGTGTGGGTATGAGTGGCACAGATCAGCAGATTTTTTTCATCGAAACCGGTGATTCCGGCGGCGGTGATCGCATTGCGGATGCATCCGTAGAGTTTGAAGTTGATGGAAAGAATATCCATGTGGATGATGGCAGCGGTGGTGTCACCGTCTTTGAGAACGACAGCGCGCACTTCGATGTCATCGAGGATCTTGTTCCACATACGTTTGTTGAAGTATCCCGCCAGAGAGATAGGGACTTCAGGATTGATGCACTTGCGTCCGATACCGAATTGGATTTTCATAATAACTTTTCCTTGCTTTAAAGTTGCCTGTATAAAAAATACCACAACATAATGGTAAAGTCAATACCTGTCAGCCGAAAAAAAGAAAATATGCGGCACAAAACCGCTCTTATTTGACTGCCATCACCGCAAAACCGTAATTCCCGGCAACAGAGATCCTGTTGCCATTGAGTTCCACGCCGGGCGACCGCTCCAGAACTTTCACTTCGGCATCAGCGGCAAATGGCAGCTGGTAATCTTTGACCGCTTTATGGAAGTCGACATAGACTTTTTCACCGTCCGGATAAGGGATGGTGTAAAGTGAAGAAGCTTCACCGATATTTTCCGGATCGAAGTAACAGCGGTATCCTACTGATTTCAACACCGTTCCGCCTTTAATGATACTGCCGTTCTGCCCATACTGGGTGATATAGGTTTTGTGCCAGGGAGCGAGTGTGAATGAGTTGGTATTTTTAGCGCGTTCATGCTTTTGCGCAATACCGTATTCCGGGTCGATACCCAAAACATTTCCGACCAGACGGAGGTGCTTGCCTTTGACGTTTTTACCGATGAATTCGATAAAGCGATCCGGCTGATCCTGCGGATCGACATATCCGCCGTTGACTTTGATTTCAAACCGGGATGCTTTTGCTGCCGGCAGCCGGCGGACAGCAGTCATATCCTGTACTCCGGAAAAGTTATAGGTATTGGTGTCCGGCACGCTTTTTTTCACCGGACGGTGAAACACCTGTGGCGGTCTCGGTCCCCGGAATGAATATTCCGGCTTTTCCCGGATCTGTTTCATTTTAGGGATATATTTTTCGTAAAACCACCCCCCGGGAAGCAGAAGATCATGATCCTGAACCGGATTTATACTGCGGATACAACTGTCCTGCGGAAAAGTTATTGCAGTATCTATCCGGCAGCTTCCGTTGGGATAAAAGTGATATCCGATATCGTAAACGGCATAGAATTTTTCAACTTTATCGTGTTGGAATCCGGCTTCAACCAGAGCTTCAAAACGGCAGATGCCGTTTTTTTCAATTACCGAAAGCACCTTGCCGCGCATGATTTTTCCAACTTCAAGTGTTTTGCCGTCCAAGAGATACTGCCGGCTGATGATCCGGGTGGCTTTGAAGTTGCCGGAACTGCGGAATTTGGCTCCCTTCGGCAGCTCTTTTTTGGTAACACCGGGCAGGAGAGTGAATTCATCAGGAGAATCCACCCGGGCTATCCAGTGATTTTTACCATACTTTCTGCCCACATCAGCTTGAGTGAATCCATGATTTTTCAAAGTGACGATACTGCCGACAAAACCATGATTACCGCTTAAAATATACATATCCGGCTTCCCCGGTTCCGGATAAAAATACATCACCCCCACAGCGTCACCGCACAAATGGAACTTAAACTGGAATTTACCGTTTTTCAAAACCTCTTCAGCATCGGCATTTTTGCTGACGAATCCGGCGGAAGAAAAGTTGAATTGACCGTTCTGCCCCAGATTGCACAGCAAAAGCAGATCCTGACTCCTGTTCCAATTCCGGAGGATGGCAAGTTTACCGTCACTATTCAGATAAACACTCATTGCATTGAGTGCCGCCGTGCACAATGCCACAGCAGCAATAATAAACTTTTTCATCATTTACAAAACCATTTTTCAATGGGGCAAATCTGATATTTCCAACAGATATACCAGACCGCTCCGGCAATAATGATAAGCTGGATCATCGTAATAATAATGGATATCACCCTCTGTCCGGGCTTTTTGATAACCGCGAAGCGGGAACCCGCCGGATATTCAGTACCGCGGGTAAAAAGACGTGATACAGTCATGCTCAAACGCATGGGCAGATTGACCGCCCAGCCTCCTGCTTCAAGGAACATGGTAAGATTGCGCTTGCGCATCCGCAGAAAAGCAAATATCGCCAGCGGAACAAGGATTATTGCCGCAAAAACTGCAACCCAGCTCAAAATCACATACCACGGCAACGCGGAAATTGTGGCGATCCCGCTGGCAATGGATTTGAATATAAAACTCAAACCGGCTCCGACCGCCGCCAAACTCAAGCCGCCTGCCAGCAGCATCATAACTCCGTTGCCGCCAAGTTTCTGGACGAATCCCGGTTTTGCCGGAGCCGCGGGAGCCGCAGGAACGACCTTGCCCTGCTCTATACTCTGGGCGAGCTGTTTTTCAGTAGCAGAGAAATCGGTGAGCTTCTGGATCTTGTTGCCCAGAGCCGCCGACAGCCGCCGGAATGGAGCAAACAATGTTTGTCCGAAAGAGATGGGGCCTTCCACCATATCAACAACTTTTCCGGTATAGGAAACATTGTTGTTATCGATAAAATATGCCGGTTTCCCAACATAGATGCGGTCAAGAGAACCGCCGGTAACAGCGACTGCCGCCTTGCGGGTGACCGGCGGAACTCCGCTGGAAGTCAATTCCAGATAGAGCAGACACATATTGGAACGCACAGCAATTTTTTTGTGTGCCGCCGGATCATCGATCCAGACTGCCAGATGATAACTTCTGCCATCCATCACCAGACGCCCCGCCTGAAGCATGGAACTGTCAGTATGATCAAAAAACTCGGAAAAACTGACAAAGTTATTGACAAAAGAGAGCATATAACGGCAGAAAAGCAGCAATCGTTCCAATTTGGCAAGATTTTCCAATACTCCGGCGACCGCCTGATCTTTCAAGAAAATTTTCCGCAGAAGTTCAGCTTCAGTTCCCGGGAGATATGCTTCCAGTTTTTCCACTCCGAGTTTTCCGACCGGATCGCTCTGGATCCTGCCGATATATGCGGCATAAGCGGCAAATTCCGCTTTCAGACTCTGCCACGCATCGTATGATAATTCAGTCACATTGAACAACTGAATAAACTCTGCCGCACTTTTCCGGAACAGCGGATTATTGACCGCATTGAGATCAAGCACCATTGCGCCATCCGGCTTGGCAAGCGGCGCATTTTGAAGAACGGTGTCGATTTTGCCGCCATCCAGCAGATCGAGTTCAGGCAATGCCGCCGGATCAAGTTCAAACCGGGCAGCGTGCGCCGGATCGATGCAGAGCAGTTCACAGTAGCGGAAATATTCATCTATCTTGGCGGCAAGAGCCTGATATACGGCAAAATATTTTTCCGGTTCATCATCGCGGAACCGGGGTTTTTCCACCGTTTTTGACCATTCAACAAAACTTTTGGCATCGGCAAGGAATTTATCCAGAACGGCAGGGGTCAACTGATCCGGACAATTCATCATGGTGACAATATCGGTGTATAAGCCGAGTGCTTCAGGAATATCGACCGCTGCGGCTTTGAGCATACCGTCTCCGCTTAAAGCACCGTTTTTGACTGCGGCGATTTTGGCACGGACGGCGGAAATATCCACCATTTTGGAATCGTTTTCCAATTCACTTTTATAAGTTTCAATAAATTCGCTCAACGCCTGACCATCGCCATTTTCTTTGTTGAGCATTGAAACAGAGATCGACGGTTCAGCTTTATCAACGGCGCTGAAATCGGCGAGGACACCAAGCAGCCAATTAACGGCGGACTTGACCTCATCGACCCGGAGCATTCCGTTATTATCGTTGTCGATCGCCTTGAAAAATTCCGGATCGCCATTCAACGATTTGACCGGCACGCAGAGCGCCGCCCAGGCAGTAGAATCAAGCGAAGTTATTTTACAGAGCTCCGCAGCACATCTGACCCGGAACTGGAAACTGCCGCCGATATTTTCAAAAAATATTTTTCCGTTACACTTTTTCATCTTTAACCTCAAAGTGATGTTGAAATATTCTGTCAACGAAAATATAACACAGCAAGCACCCTTTTGCAAATGTTCATTGAAAATCTATTACTATTTCCTCTGAAATTTACTGTTTTTCAGCACAGCTGTCTCATAAAAAACAACCGACGGCGGCGCATTGCGGGCAATCTCGCGCCTTGCTTCGCTCGCCGCTCGGGTCGAGATATTATGAGAGACACAAGAGGTCTCTCATTTTTTTCTGTCTGAA
>SUWH01000004.1 GCA_015061605.1 Lentisphaerota bacterium
TCGGACTCCGGTTCGGTCGAGTACCTGAGTACACTCCCTCACCATCGCCTTGATTTACCATCGACCTTGCATCACACTGCATCCGCCGACTGCAATCAAACCGTTTTATTGTTTGACAAATTACTGTCTTTGCAGTATATTTTTTGTACAATAACGATTATCATTACAAATTAACATAAAAGTTTCACAAAATTTGGGACAATAACTATGATAAAGAAGTCAAAATTTGAAAAATATTTGCATCATCCCGATTCTCAAACCGGAGAGATAACCGGAGTGCCGCTGGCGATCCGGTGGGAAACAAGTCAGAAGCCGATGGTACAGCACTCCCACCGTTTTACAGAACTGGTGATCGTACTTTCCGGAGAAGGGATACATCAGGGCAATGGTTTCCGCAGTGAAATATCCGGAGGGGATATTCTGGTCATTCCGATCGGAAGTACCCACAACTATCAGGAGTGCCGTAAACTTTCGCTGGTCAACATCCTGTTTGACTTCGACCGGCTGCCGATACCATTTATGGACATGCACTTGCAACCCGGATTTCAGGGATTGTTTCCCGATGCCGGTGAATTTCTCCAAAATCCCCGTCCCTGTCCCGGATTCCGTATTACTGATAAATTATTGAAGCAACTCAAACCACTGCTCACGGAAATGTTTACGGAATATAAAAATTTCACTCCCGGCCGGGATTTCCGGATGCTTTCGCTTTTCATGCTCATCATCGGGAAAATCATCAACGCTTATCCGGTTCCGAAAACCGGCAATGAGCTTTTTCCCACCTATCAGTTGAGCGCGGTACTGGGGTTCCTCAACCGGGAATTCGGGAAACATATAACTTCAGAGGATATTCTGAAACGGATACCGATGTCCCGCAGTACACTCAACCGCAATTTCAGCAAGGCATTCGGGATGACTCCGATGCGGTATCTGAATAAAGTGCGGCTGGACCACGCAGCGGAATTGCTCGTATCAAGCAATTTGAGTATCAGTGAAATCGCCCGCCGGAGCGGATTTGAGGACAGCAATTATTTTACAAGGACTTTCCGGCAGAAGTTCGGGACAACTCCGGGACAATGGCGAAAAAAACACACAGAAGTCTCATAAAAAATAACGGACGGCGGAGAACAGGGGCAATCTTGCGCCGCCGCAGTAAAGATTTTCACAAGGCATGAGACAATAACAATAAATCAAGAAACCTCTGTAAAACAAACTGATCCATGCTGCAGTCAAGAAAGGCGGAATGGGCAATTTTGCCGGGATTTCAGAGTTTTATTGAATTACTGAATTGAAAAATTGCTTTGTACAGTGTATATTACAGCAGCAGGAGCAGATACAATGAAAGATATTACCAGCAGCGTTTACAATTTTGAAGATCTGATACAGGGAAATTTCCTGTATGTGGATAAGACAGAATACATCTGGCAGTTGATAAGACCGGCCAAAGGAATGTATTTTTTATCGCGTCCGCGCCGTTTTGGTAAATCACTTGCGGTATCTACATTAAAAGCTGTTTTTGAAGGCAGAAAAGAGCTTTTTAAAGGACTTTCGATTTACGACAGGCAGTATGATTGGAAGCAATATCCGGTCATTCATTTGGATTGGAACGGCTGGGCTGTTGACACATTGGAGGATTTACTCCAGTCCATGAAAGATATTGTTGACCGCGTTGCCCGCAAATATGATTTACAGCTCGCCGGGGAAAATCCGCAAGTAAAATTTCGGGAACTTATAGAAAAATTAGCTCAAAAAGAAAAAGTTGTACTGCTGATCGATGAATATGACAAGCCTATCTTGAATAATATATCCAAGCCTTGGAGTAAAGAAATTCTTGATACTCTCAAAGGATTTTATTCAGTAGTCAAAGCCTGTGAACATCTGGAGCGTTTTGTTTTTATTACCGGAGTCAGTAAGTTTTGTCATGTTTCATTATTCTCTGATTTGAATAACCTTACAGACCTTACTATGGATGCCCGTTATGCAACCATGTTTGGTTATACCCAGGACGAGTTGGAAGCAAACTTCGGAGACCGTATTGCAACGCTTGCCGGAAATACGGATATTACTGCTTACAAAGGCAAGATAAAAGAATGGTATAACGGTTACCGTTTTCATAAAAATGCTCAAACGGTTTACAATCCGGTATCTTTGGCATATTTTTTTGAAAATAATGGTGAATTCAATAACTATTGGTTCTCTACCGGGACTCCATCATTTCTGCTGGAACTTATCAAGAAGCAAAGATTTGATCTTGAAAAAGTTTTGGAGACTCCGGTTTCCGGTTTTGCATTCAGTGCCTATGAAATCGACAAAATCAATCCATTGACGCTGCTGCTGCAAACCGGATATCTGACGATTGATAAAGCTGTTGAACGCTACGGAGATACCACATATATGCTCCGCTTCCCCAATCTGGAAGTCAAAGGTTCTTTTGAAGCATACCTTACCGGGGATTGCAGCGGACTTCATGTTGATCAGGTAAAAGATTCTATTTACAGACTTGCCGACAATGTGAGTACCGGGGATGTTGATGGATTTCTTGAGACAATGAAAGTGTTTTTTGCAAAAGTCTCTTATGATGTCCATATGAAAAATGAAAACAACTTCCAGCTGCTGTTTTATTCGATTTTCATGTTGCTCGGCATTAGTATCGTTGCCGAATCAAGAACAAACAATGGCAGAATTGATGCAGTTGCCACAAATGAAGACTTTGTATTTATTTTTGAATTCAAATTGAATAAAAGCGATGAGATCGCATTACAGCAAATCAAAGATCGTGATTATTATCGCCGCTATATGAATTCCGGCAAAAAGATCTTTCTTATCGGTGTAAACTTTGATCAGGAAGCGGGACAAATTGACAGTTGGAGTTATGAAACGGTCTGACCGGTCGTTGTTGTCTCATTTCTTGTAAAAATAACAATAAATAACCATTTTGACGATACGGAATCAGCAAAAACAGATAGAAGGGATGATTTTTATGTATGAATTGACCTGTCCCTGCTGCGGAGAAAAATACAAGGTAGACGAAAAACCGCAGATCGGCCGCAAAGTTTATTGCGGCAGATGCCGTCGTAAACATATTTTTTACGGTGACAAGCTGGTTCCGTTTGCCTTTGATTTGAGTTCAGGAGAAGTTGCAAGGAGGATCGCCTGCCCGACCTGCCGCAGCCATTTTCTGATCAACAAAGGAGATGCCGGTGAATACAGTTGTGTTGCCTGCGGAGCTTTGTTCTATGTCTCTCTGATGCCGGAATCGAAAGGATCTGAACCGAAACCGGCAACTTCCGCCGTACCTTCCGGCACCGGAACTGCGGCCGCAGATGCCTCCGGATCTCCATCTGCGGAAAAAAACAGCACTGAAACCGGACTGTTCTTTGTTCCTCCTCCCAAAAGGCCGCAACCACCTGATGGCAAGGCGGCATTCATACCGGTTCCGCTGCCGGCAGAAGCATTCACCGGTTTCAAAACCGACATTTCCGATGAAAAAGCTCTGGAACTGCCGACTGATCTGCAGGACAAAAATGAAGAAAAGGTTTCACCGCCAAAACCACCGCGGTCAAAACTCATACGGGAGGCTAAAAGAAAAACTCTTGCCTCAAACGCTCCGGTAACGTTGAAACTTCATGAAGATTTTTTTGAAACAGCAAATAAACCGGATAAACCGGAGCAGACAACTCCTGATGAATTGTCAAGAGAAGCCCGCAGAATTGTCTGTGAGGAGTTGAATAAACAACGCTCCGGAGCAAACGGAGTGTTGGCCAATATCACAAAAAAATTCAACGGCCGCTGAACGGAAGCAGTACCGGGAAATAAATTCTTGAAAAATGCTTCAATATCTATGGTAATATCACTCCCGGCATGCTATATTATCTCAACATAAAGAGTCAACTTACCGAAAGGATAAAAATATATGTTCAAATCAAAATGGTCTTTGATGCTTTTTGCCGTCATCGCCGGATGCATCTTCGGCGGTTGCGCCGATCCGGTAGTCTTTGCTGAAGTATTCCAGCTGGAAAAAGGTCAGGAAATTTGTACCAGATACAACATCTGGTATGACGATCCGCAGGAGATAAGCTGCCTCAACATCCAGCACGGCGGTTTCATCCCCATCGGCACAGTCATTGAACCATTGGGAACCGACAACTATCCGGAACGCATCCGTTTCAAAGTCAAATCCACCGGCAGAGAGTACGCAATTTTGTTCAAAGAAGCCTACCGCCTCTGTACCATGCGCGACTATATCGCCAACACCTTTGCCGTTGAAAACCCGCTGGATAAACTTCCCTCTGCCTCCGACCGGGACAAAAAGATCCGCGAACGCATCATCCGCGGCGAAGTCGTCCCCGGCATGACCAGAGATCAGGTCGAACTTGCCTACGGTCCTCCGCCGGCAGTGCGGACTCCGGACAAGCGCAACGAAACCTGGATCTACTGGAGATCAGAAGATCAGCAGATCAGGGTCATTTTCCGGGATGATGTGGTACGCAATGTTTTAACTTTCAACAGCGAACTGTAAAAATTATCCATGTCAGAAACAGCTTTCAGTGCCGGAGAATTTGCTCTTGCCACCGGCGGAGAGTGGGTCGGTGATTTAAGTAATTTCCCGGAACGTGCCGGATTTTTCAGTGACACGCGCGTTGATGGGAAAGGCAAAGTGTTTTTCGCCTTTTCCGGAGAAAATTTCGATGCCCACAATTTCCTCGATGCCGCATCCGCTGCCGGATGCTGTGCGTTGTGCATAAAAAAAAGTTTCACCGGCAAAACGCCCGATCTGCCGCTTTTGAAAGTTGACGATGTGGTAAAAGCATTTCAGGCTCTTGCCGCATACCACCGGCAGAAATTTCCGGAACTTGTCGTCGCCGGAGTCACCGGAAGCGTCGGCAAAACCAGCACCAAAGAGATGGTGCGGGCAATTTTTACTGAATTTGCCGGAACACCTGAAGCAGTTTTATACACCATCGGCAACACCAACAACCATCTCGGCGTGCCGCAGAATTTACTGCGCCTCAATGATCAGCACCGTTTCGCCGTCATTGAAATGGGAACCAGTTCCCACGGTGAAATACTGCCGCTTTCATTGACCGCTTCACCGTGTGCCGCCGCCGTCAACACCGTCGCTCCCTGCCATCTGGAAAATCTGGGTTCTCTGGACGGCGTAGCTGAAGAAAAATCCACCATCTTTGCCGGTGTTCCGGAAGATGGCACCGCCGTTATCGGCATCGGAACCCATGGTGAAAATATCCTGCGCCAAGCCGCCGGAAAACGCAAAATCATAACTTTCGGCACCGATCCGGAGAAGTGCGATGTCGCCACAAATTTTGAATCTGGAACTCTTGAGAGCAGCACCTTTACCCTGACCTTTTTCAATCAGCGCAAATATTCCGTTTCGTGGCAGCTTACCGGAGTCCATCAGGCGGGCAACGCCGCCTGTGCCGCCGCGCTGGCAGTCGCCTGCGGGGTTTCCGAGGAAGCGATAGTTTCCGGATTGCGCAATACCACCTTGCCCGGACGGCGGATGAAACGCACCGAAATAAATGAAGTCACCTACATCAACGACGCCTACAATGCCAATCCGGCAAGTATGCGGGCGTTGCTCACACTTTTAGCTGAAACTGCCGACAAATCCAAACTGGTACTCTGTCTGGGCGGGATGCGCGAACTCGGTGAAAGCAGTGCGCTTGAACACACTGAACTTTTGCAGTTCGTTGCAAAAAACTTCCCCGGTGTCCGGCTGATAACTGTCGGCAGAGAGTTTGAAAACATCCCCGGCAACGGCAAATATTTCCTGACCAGTCCCGAAGCAGAAGCGTATCTGGCATCCATCGTCAAACCGGGTGATCTGGTTGCCGCCAAAGGTTCTTTCGGCAATCATACCGAACTTGCTCTGCCGGAGGCGGCGCGATGAATGAGTTGCGGCGGCAGTTACTTGATGAAGCACAAGCGATCGTCCGGAAATTTCCCGGCAGAAATATTGTGACCGATTCCCGCAAAGTGAAAAAAGGGGATATTTTTGTCGCGGTATCCGGGGTCAATGTTGAAGGCAAAGAATTCATTCCTGATGCCGTTGCCAACGGCGCGGAAGTGGTGATTTATTCCGGAACACTGCCGGAAGTTCTGCCGCAAGTAAACTGTATCGAAGTATCCGACAGCCGCCAAATCGTTTCATATTTGTACAAAGCGTTTTACAATTCGCCCGATGAAAAGGTGAAACTCTATGCCGTCACCGGAACCAACGGCAAAACCACCAGTGCTTATTTGCTCAATGCAATATTGCAGAATTGCGGCGTAAAATGCGGACTTTTTTCGACAGTCGAATACCGGACCGGCAAAGAAAATTTTTCTGCGACTCACACTTCTCCGGATGCCGGACAGTTTTTCCGGCTGCTCAATGAGATGAGAGAAAACGGTTTGACCGCCTGCGCTATGGAAAGTTCCAGCCACTCGCTTGCTCAACACCGGCTGGATGCGGCAGATATTGCCGGAGCGATATTCACCAATCTTACGGGAGATCATCTTGACTTTCATAAGACGATGGAAAATTACTTCGCCGCCAAAGTCCGGTTGTTCACCGAATTGTCCGCCAACAACGGCGTTGCGGCAATAAATATTGATGACCCGTACGGCAAAAAACTGATGGAAAAAGTCAATGGTCATGCCGCAACTTTCGGTGTTGCACCGGATGCGGCATATCAGATAAGCGATATTTCTATCGGTGCCGATGGAACCGCTTTTAAATTGAGCCATGCCGGAAAGATTTTGGATATTTCATCAAATTTGAGCGGGGCGTATAATATTCACAATCTTGCCGGGGTGTTGACGCTGTTGTGGGCGTCAGGTTTTCCGCCGGAAATATTGGGGAAAAGTGCGGCATTGCCGTTTCAAGTTCCCGGACGGCTGGAAAAAGTTTCCACCGTTTCTCCGGCGCAGTTCTATATCGACTTCGCCCATACCGATGATGCCCTGCGCAATGTGCTTTCGACCGTTAAGGCGTTTACTTCCGGAAAATTGTGGGTGGTTTTCGGTGCGGGCGGCGACCGCGACCGCACCAAGCGGCCGCGCATGGGCAAGGCGGCTTCAGAATATGCGGATATATTGGTCGTGACCAGCGACAATCCGCGTTCGGAAGTTCCGGAAGCGATCGTCGCCGATATCGTCAGCGGCATTCCGGAAAACAGCGTGTACCATGTCGAAGTTGACCGCGCCAAAGCCCTGCACTATGCGGTAAAAAATGCCGCCGCAGGTGATGTGGTCGTCGTCGCCGGAAAAGGACATGAAAATTATCAGGAAATTGCCGGAGTGAAACACCCGTTCAGCGACCGGGAAGTTCTGATGGGGATAACAAATGAGTGATAAGCTTTTTCAATATTTGACCCGATTTTACCGTCCGGAAGAGTTCCCCGCTCTGGCGGCGCAGGCGGAAAGATGGAAAATTTCCCGCCCGCTGGCAGGCAGAATGATTTACGATGCCACGCCGGTTTTCCGCAATACGATGGTAAAATATTATGCCTTGCAGTGCGCCGGAGCGCAAGTTACCGCTGCAGTCGGGAAGAATATTCCCTGCGATGAAAACATCTGCAAAATCCTGCCGGAATTCGGAATAAAAGTCGCCGGAGATGTTGAAAAAAATCTCACTTATGATGTGGTTGCCGACTGCGCCGGAGTATCCCGGCAAATCAAGAGCCGCAACGGATATGTGGAACTCACCCGGAGCGGACTGGAATATTATGCAAACTTTCCCCGTCCGGTCTTTTCGGCGGATTCCGGGGTGTTGAAAAAGTTGGAAACCATCCTCGGTACCGGAGAGGGATTTCTGCGGGCGATGAAACAGCTCGGATATAATGACTTCAAAAATAAAAAAGTTCTGGTTTTCGGAGGCGGCAAGGTCGGGCGCGGCGTGGCTCATTATGCCCGATGCGCCGGTGCGGAGGTCACAGTCGCCGATTTAAAGGAAGTGGTTCTGCCCGATAATATAACTTACCTTGACGGCAATGATGAAGATTCCGTCCGCCGTGCGATCAATGAAAGCTGGTGTATCGTTTCTGTGACCGGGCTTGCCGGAGCGTTGAAACGCTGGGCCGTTGATCTGGTCAAAAGTTCTGCCATCATCGCCAATATGGGAGTCGAAGATGAGTTCGGCGGAGATGTTCCAGTATCCCGGGTGCTGAATGAAAAACGCCCGTTGAACTTCATTCTCAATGAGCCGACCCATTTGAAATACATTGATGCTACGATGGCACTCAATAATTACGGCATTGAAAAACTGCTCTTTGAAACTTTGCCCTGCGGGATAAATTTTCCTTCGCGTGAATTGGAAAAATCCATCGTTGCCGACATAAAAAAGAACGGCATCATCGCAAATGAAATGGAATTTATAATTTCTGAACTGGATTGAATTTCAGCATCTTCAGAGTTTGATTTGCGTTTCCCCGCAGGAAATTTGATGAGCTGCGGAATCTGTTTTTAAAGTAAACGGCGTTCCACAGCGGCAAATTTTTTGTTATTGTCTCATTTCTTGTGAAAATCTTTACTGCGGCGGCGCATTGCGGGCAATCTCGCGCCTTGCTTCGTTCGCCGCTTCCGGCTTCAAATCAAAGGGTTGGAAACTTTAAGAAATCATTTTAAGGATTATAATGATTCCTATGTTATTTTTGGGGGAACTGCTTGCAATGAGTGGTTCTTTGAAGCCGATCTTGAGTTTGTGCCTTGTAAGAGTAAACGCAACCCCCTGAAAAAATATTGATTGCATTTAATCTGACAAACTTGCGTTTACTTTGTCAAGTGACTGATTTACAATCGTCAGCCGGGTATTCCGCAGATCATTTGGAGACGGCTCTATTGATTTTCAATCACAAGTGTGCTATATTATATATTTGAATATATATCAAGCAATCTTTTTTTGAGGCAATTGCAATGGCAAGTGAAATAAAAAACAGAGAGTGCGCTGTACTCAAATTTGAGGGCAAGGAAGTTGAATTGCCCGTCGTTACCGGTACCGAAGGAGATAAAGCTCTGGATATCCGGGCGTTGCGCAGTGAGACCGGATTGGTTACGATCGACCCCGGATTTGTCAATACCGCCAGCTGCCGGAGTCAAATAACTTATATCGACGGTGAACGCGGAATTTTGCGTTACCGCGGCATCCCGATTGAAGAACTGGTAAAGAAATCCACCTTTGTCGATGTCGCCTATCTGCTCGTACACGGTACACTGCCCACCGCGCAGGAACGGCTGGACTTTTCCAGTATGCTCAATTTGAACAGTCTCATTCATGAGGATATGCGCCGTTTCTTCGATCACTTCCCGCAGGGGGCGCACCCGATGCACATTTTGTCCACCATGATCAACGCCATGGCGGCATTTTACCCCAATGTGGACATCAACACCACGACTGCCAATATTGAACAATCCTGCGCGCGGGTTATCTCCATCGTCCGTACGATCGCCGCCTTTGCTTACAAAAAATCCATCGGTGAACCGATCGTTTATCCGCGCCATGACCTTTCATATTGCGCCAACTTTCTTAATATGATGTTCGATTCTCCGGTGCGCCCCTACCACATCAGTCCGGAAACCGTCCGTCTGCTCAATGTACTGTTTATCCTCCACGCCGACCATGAACAGAACTGTTCAACTTCGGCGGTGCGGGTCATCGGCAGTGCGCAGGTGAATTTGTATGCGACCATTTCCGCCGGTATTTCCGCGCTTTCCGGCCCCTTGCACGGGGGAGCCAATCAGGCGGTCATCGAACAGTTGAAAATCATCCACAAAGATGGTGATGTGAATAAATTCATCAATATGGCAAAAGATAAGAATTCGCCTTTCCGGCTGATGGGCTTCGGACACCGGGTCTACAAATCCTACGATCCCCGTGCCGCCATCATCCGCAAAGAGTGCGAAAACTATCTCAACCGTATCGGTTCCTCCGATCCGTTGCTTGAAACTGCCCGCAAACTGGAAGATGCCGCGCTCAAAGATCCTTACTTTATTGAGCGCTCCCTCTATCCGAATGTTGACTTTTACACCGGTATCCTTTACCGGGCGATGGGTATTCCGGAGAATATGTTCACGGTGATGTTCGCGCTCGCACGTCTGCCCGGATGGGTGGCGCACTGGCGTGAAATGATCGGGGATTCGACCAAGATCGTCCGGCCGCGTCAGCTCTACATCGGCAGAACGCTTCAGGAGATCGGCGACGAACTTGAATCACGCAGTTCGACATTCCTTCTTTGAGCGGCAAACATCCGGGGAAACTATGAATAACGATATTATTGTTCAGCCAGTTAAAGTCAACTGGAAACTGAATTTGTTTATCGTCTGGCTTTCACAGTTTCTGGCAATGGTAGGTTTCGGCTGCTGCATGCCGTTTATTCCGCTGTTACTCAAGGAAAATTTGAACATTGCCGATGATAATGTCCGCGGTGTATATGTTTCAATATATTATCTGGCCTCAATGCTCAGTTTGTGTATTGCCACCAGCGTCTGGGGCATCCTTGCCGACCGCTTCGGGCGCAAAATCATGCTGCTTCGCGCCAGTTACGGAGCTGCGATCTTTTATCCGCTGCTGGCGTTTGCTCCCAACTTCTGGGTATTGGCTTCGATCCGTTTTGTCTGTTCCTTTTTCTCCGGAACCGTCAATCCGGCGCAAACGCTGCTCATCGCGACTACTCCAAGCGAAAAACACGGTTTTGTCCTCGGTGTCTTGAGTACAGGAGTATCCAGCGGAAATATGCTGGGCTATCTAATGGGAGGCATCATTGTGAACCGTTACGGTTACACGACCGGATTTCTCTCCTGCAGTGCGATATATATGGTAAGCGCGCTTCTGGTACACATTTTTGTCAAGGATGACTTCAATGTAAAACTTGCCAAAAAGCAGCGGGAAAAATCCCCGTACAAATTTAAAGATGTTGCTACTCCTGCGGTTTTATGGCTGCTGGTGATGTTTCTGCTCATAGGAGTTTCCACCCGTTTGATCCAGCCGTACATGGCGGAACTGGTGGCAAAGGTCAACGGCTTCAAAGATGCCGCATATTGGACCGGTATAGTAAGTTCAGCCTCATCGCTTGGCGGATTTTTTTCCGGGGTCGCCATCGGCTGGCTCTGTGACCGTATCGCTCCGCGCAAACTTATGCTGCCATTGCTGATAATCGGCGGCGCATTCACGGCGGCAATGGCACTTTCAACCAATATAACCATGCTTATTGTCACCAAATTCTTTGCCGCATTTGCCGGTGGCGGAGTGAAACCGGTGCTTCAGCTGATACTGACCAAGATAACCCGTCCGGAACTGCGCGGGACCTACTTCGGTTGGTCGGGCAGTCTGAATACCGCCGGCGGCATCGTCTGTTCTTTCCTCGGCGGTTCAGTGATCTATCTTACCGGAGTGCGCGGAGTTTACATGGCGGCGGCATTGATACTGGTCATTATGATACCGTTGTTGATCCCGATGGTAATGGCGATAAAGAAAGAGTCTGCTGCCGCTTCCGATGTTGCTGCCGACAAATTGGAAAACGCATAAAACGCATTGAACGGAAAAAATCCGGCAAATGCCGGATTTTTTTGTACCGGCGAACTGTTTTTTTGACAGAACCGTTTATATTGATTTTCAGAGTGAACCGGCAGAAATCGTTTCTGCCGGAAAAAAACACAGAGGAGAAAATCTTATGAACGACATCCAAAGCCAGATCAACACCATTTTCCGTATGACTAAAGGCATGACCATTTTCAGGGCGGTCGTCATGCTGATCATCGGTATCGCCATGCTTTTTGCCCCGCTTCAGACATTGTGGTGGATGACCATCGTCATCGGCGCGATCGTCATGGTGGACGGCATCGCGCTGTTAAGCAGCGCTCTGCAAAGCGATGATGAATTACGTAATGTTATGGTAGTAAATGCGATACTGCTGATCATACTTGGGATATTCTCCCTTTCGGCACCGCTGATGATGGATATGATCTGGGTGATGCTGCTGGGCATCTGGCAGCTGCTCGCCGGATTGCAGTATCTCTTTTTGCAGAAAAAATCCCGTCACACATTGTTTACGCTGACCAACGGAGTTATTTCGGTATTGGCTGGATTGTTCTTTCTGTTCCTGCCTTTCGGCGGATTGCTTGCGGCGACCTGGCTGATCGCGATCATCCTCATCGCCAGCAGCGTGATGAACTTCTTCACCGCCTTTAAACTGTAAAAAATCTTTGGGGGAAGGGGAAAAACTTTTTTCACGTGAAAAAAGTTTTTCCCCTTCCCCCAAACCCCCTTCCCCTTTTTAAAAAAGCGAGATAATTTGCCGCTCCGTTGTCGCGGCGACGACCGCAAGGCCAGCGGGAGCAAAAAAACCGCCGTCAGGCGGAACAAACACTACCTTGCCTGTCGTGCCGGAGGCACGACAAAAGGCGCCAAAAGCCAGTCGCACCACGGGGCGGATGGATCGGGCGGCAAGGTCGCCGGTAAGTCAAGGCGACGGCGAAGGAGTGGACTGCTGTCCCCGACTGAGCCGGCGACCGCTGACTTGCCCAGAGATTGCCCGCGAGCCGCCGCCCCCACAATAACCGCCGTCAGGCGGAACAAACACTACCTTGCCTGTCGTGCCGGAGGCACGACAAAAGGCTCAACAGCCAGCAGCCCGGAATCAGGAGCGATATCGCGCCGCTATCCGGTGGTTTTGCCGAGGAGCAGCGACAGGAGCGTACTTGCGTACGTGACTGGAGCGGCGACGACCGCAAGGCCAGCGGGAGCAAGCGAGATCGCTCCGTGTCACTCCGAGGCTTCGCGCATCATATCACGGAATTCTTCGCGTGAAAGTTCGGACAGATGTTTACCTTTTCTGGCAAGTTTTTCGTTGAATTTTATGGTTGTTTCGGTCATACGGTCATGAGTTTCCTCACTGCCGCCGACCAGACAGAAGTTATCACCTTTGGTAATGCGCCGCTGTCCGTCGGAGTTGTCGAATCCCATACCGAGCAGCAAGGCGTTTTTATCCGGATTTTTGTTTGTCATCATAATATAATGGTAATGTCCCGAATTTTGTGAAACGTTGATAATTTTAATTGAGATCACTCTCATTACAGCAATATAATATACTACGCAAGCAATGATTTGTCAAAACTGATATGAGAAATGTTGCTGCAATCGGCTTGCCGGGATGGAGCCTTACGCGAAGAACGGTGGATGCAGAGCGGGATTGCCCGCAATGCGCCGCCGCAGTAAAGATTTTCACCGGAAATGAGACAATAACAATATAATTTTCCAGATCTATCGGGTCGAAATATTTTTGAATTCTTTTCTCCGGCGTTGGAATTCTGCAGGCCAATCCACATCAAAGAAGCGGCACGGGTGATTATTTTGAATATCTTCCAGCCACATACCGAGGTAGCGCAGTGCCGGAGCTGCCACGACGCGCCGTGATTTGTTGCGCTTTATCCAGGATAGAAACTGTTTCATTTCTGCGGCAGTTATGGTACGGCTGATTTCTTTATCGTACAGTTTTTTAAAACGGATAAGGTAACTTATCCAGATTTCCAAATCGGCAGCGGGGCGAAGCGCGGGCAGTTTACGTGCCAGTTTCCGGGCGGCGGGGAGCAGTACTTCCAGTTGAGAGAGCGTGATCCGGCTGAAAAGCGATGCGGGAGTCGGGATATGACAATCGTCAAAAGATTCCATGACAGCGGCAAGAGAATTGAAAAATTTTTCTGCGTCAGAAGCATGTTTCCCGAAGCGGCGCTCATAGAAACGGCGCATGGTTGATTCAAAATCTTCTCCGCGTGCCGCCGCCGCCATAAAGCGGTAGTTGCTGCCGTAAACGCTCCAGTGGCCCATCTGGAACTGGGTGAGTACGCCGTCAACGGCTAAATTTTTATAGCAGTCGAATTCATCAAACATCCGTTTCCAGAAAAGAAGCGGTACTGACATGTAGAAATTTATGCCCATGTAATATTCGTAGATCATAAATTCTCCGCCCGCTTTCGCTTTTGACCATGCGGTGATGTCGTTGAAAAACCCCCGGTTGGTCGGGCAGTCGGCATCAAAAATATCGTGTTTGACGCAGCGCCAGTAGTTGGCATGCTGAACGGCGATACCGGGAGTGAGTTTGAAATTTTTTGCCGGGGAAGCGTAGTTTACATAAGCAAAAAAGTTCAAGGCGATTTCCGGCTTGTGTTTGTGAAGTTCCTCCGCCACAGCTTTGATAAATTCATCATAGGCATTTTCGGCGTAGAAGTAGCCCGGCTTGGTGCTGGAACGGAATTTACGGTTATCGTCCGGCAAATAATATTTGGAACAGCGCGGGCACTCACACCAGCCGAAGCCGTCATTGGGGTTCAAACCGATACGGGTAAGTTCCGGATTTTTTTTGCAGTATGCCAGCAGTTGTTGGGCGATCTCTTTACGCAAACCGGGTTCAGTGGTGCAGAGCTGACGGCTGGCATGGGTGACCCCCGGCAGAGCTTTGATGTCGGAATCTTTGCCCCGGATGGCGAAATATTCGGGGTGTGATTTGCCGTATTTTTCCTGCGGGATGAGATATTCAAAATTGTGATGGCCGCTTTCGATCGTGATACCGCGGACGGAAGCGTATTCTTTCAGATATTCCGGCAGTTCATCGTAATACTTCATCCAGACCAGAAGATAGTTCAATTTATTCTTTGCCATGAAGTCAAAGAGCTTTGGAGTATCGGTTTCATCAAAGGGGAACTCCTGAATGAACCCGCAATGACGTACCGTTACCGGACGTGCCGGAACCAGTACCCCGTTATCCGGAACGCACTTTACTTCAGTTGGATCAAAATCTTCCGTACCCGGTTCAAAGAAGTCGTAACCGGAAAAGCGTTCAGCGCAATCATAGACCGCATAGAGCAGCTCCACCTCATTTGGCGCGCGGAAGAGCCATTCTCCATCAACTCTGGAAATTTCAAATGACGGCAAAGCGGGCTCAAGTACAAATTGAGCATCTTTGCCGCACAGCCGCTTAAATTCCGTTTTGGCGAGAGTCAACGTGGCAGAATGCTTCATTTCATTCTCCCGATGGTAACGGTCAATTCATATTCAAAAGTTTCTCCGGCTTTGAATTTCTGTTTATTGACCGGCTGGAAATAGAGCTTGCGGTCAACACCGCGGTTCCAGAAGAGGAAAGCAGCTTTGCCGCGCGGAACAGCTTTGATAACATTCAAAGTTGTAGTTGCCGCTAATTTTTCTTTGGGTGCAAAATAGGTGACGCCGGTCAAGCCGGTTTTGCTCTGTGTTCCATTGATCTTCATGTCATTAAAGCGGATGGTATCTTCACTGCCGTCAGCTTTTTGACATAAGGCGCTTTCAAAAATCGGACACCACGGGTGCATAAAGAGATAGAGCAGTTTAAGTTCGGTATCGCGCAAAACGGTGACTTTGGCGCGTTCGGTGAGTTTGCCGTCTTCCAGAGTAAGAATGTATTCAACGCGCAGATCAAGCAGAACGGAAGATTTCTTCAGTTCAAAATTCTTTGCTTCAATAACTTTGACCTTTTTTGACGGAACGAACTCTTTGCCGTCGGCAAAAAAATTGACTTTAAGTTCAGTTTCGCCGATTTTATTTTCCTTGTGTCCGCTGCCGACCCAGCCGCAGTTGAAACGTGCGACATTGCCGAAGTAACTGCGGTTGCGGCAGAGATTTATACCTGCAAAATCCAGTGAATTCAAATTCCAGTAATGACGGCTGACCAGAGTTATTGAGGTTTCACCGCACTTGATCACTTGAGTCGCACCAAGCGAACTGCCCAGAAGAACAAGTAAGAGGATTGTCCAATATTTCAGTTTCATCACCATTCGCCTTTCATCCATTTCAAAACATTGGTATAAGTGGCAAAATCGGTCAGCACCCGGCTGTGGGATATGGTGATAACACTGCCGTCGATGTTGCCGACATTACCGCTGGCGTTATGCCAGAGACCGAACGTACTGGAATAAACACCGTTTTTATTAGCTTCGGAGATAATATAATTTTTCACATCCGGAACCAGATTTTCAGATTTATAATTAGTGAATCCCTTATAACTGATGGAACGGTTGTAGTTTCCGTCCATGTACATGGGGACTTTGGACGGATTTTTGATCTGAGTAGTCTTGCGGAACACATCATTCTTTGTTCCGCCGCGGCCGGTCAGCCGCTGAACCGCATATTGTCCCTTGAAATATGTACCGTCTTTGAATTTATT
Source organism: Lentisphaerota bacterium (assembly GCA_015061605.1). Taxonomy (GTDB): domain Bacteria; phylum Verrucomicrobiota; class Lentisphaeria; order Victivallales; family Victivallaceae; genus UBA1784. Next base: position 16,188 of record SUWH01000004.1, read on the forward strand.
ACCGGTATCATAATCACGGATATGAATCGGTCCTCCCGGACAGGTGAATACCGGCGGATCACAGTAATCATCCAACTGCATATACCAATGTTCTGATTCGTATTCGCGATCAGCAGCACCGGAACCTCCGGCGGCAAAAACCAGATAATCCTGAAAATCGTTACCGTACATCTGACCTCCGAGAGCGATCTGTTTCAAATTGGATACACAAGCTGACCGTTTGGAATTTGACCGTGCCCGCTGAAGTGACGGAAGCAATATTGCCGCCAGAATAGCGATGATGGCAATTACTACGAGCAGTTCGATAAGGGTAAAGCATACATGCTTTACCCCAACATGTTGGGCGGATTTCAGGCTCATTGCGTTTCTCCTTTTCTAATTATTCCAGTACCAAAAGTTTGAAATCATAAGGCGGCAGAACGATTTTCTGCGCATTTTCCATATTACGGGTCTCGGCATTGATGATCTTGAATCCATCTTTCAAGGCGAGATTTGAAGCATTAACGGAAAGCTTCAGCAGCTTTTCTTTGCCGGAAAGATTCCCCAGCACCAGCAATATCCTGCCGGGGAAACGCCAGGAACTTGCCAACACTTCCGCATCATTGACCGACAGATCGGCGGCAGCATTTTCCCAGAACGGAACAAATTTGCATTCCGGTTTCCAGAAACCGAATTCCCCGGCAAGTCCGATGACAGAGAAGTAAAATTTCGCATCGCCCGCCGGAGTGACGGGAGCTTTGAATTTCGCGCCGAAAGGCAGTGAAAGCGCGATCAAAGTTCTGGTAAGCCAGCGGTATTTGCCGTTTTTCCACTCTTTCGGAGTGTAAGTTTTCCGCTTGATACCGCCCAGAACACAGTTTTCTGTCCCGAGCTGCAAACCGGTTCCGGTGGCGAGAATGTCATCGACTTTGAATCTGGTCGGCAACGGAGTGTCTCCGTAGTGGTTTTCCCACCCCAGAGTGCTGGTGGCCAGACTGAAACTGGGAATGAGCAATGCGTTGGTCATGTGTATTTGCAGCAGACGCGGATAGAGGTTGAGTTTATGCTGAAGTACCGCCACGCGCTTGACCAGCTCCCGCATGGCGAGAATGCCGTTTGCCGGATGCACCACGCCTTCATCGTCCATGACCGCCACCGTTTCCACATTGGGATCAGGCATCAGATACATATCATCGAGGTAGATACCGTGAGCGCCGTTGAGCAATTCTTTATGCAGAGCATCCACCATATAGTCAAGTGCCGACGGAGTGAGGGTTATCCGTCGCGCCCCGAAGTAACTCTGGGGGGCGGGGTTGAACCATTCGGCACGGAAATACTCCGGGACATCTTCAAAGATCCAGGTAAGTTTGGGATCGGTGTATTTGTAGGGCAGAGCCGGACGGCGTGCCGGGTTATCAAGCTGGAAGCGGCGGAAATTTTTCCGGACACGGGAGTAGTGCATCGGATATTCCCCGGCATTGGGAACCTGTTTCATCTCCCTTATGAGTGCCGGTTCATACTTTTTCAGCCACAAGTCAAGCTCTTTTGCCATATTATCTTTGCCTCCGGCGCGGACAGCGCGGCAGGCGGCGCGGAAAAGTTTCCAGTCCCCGGCAAATGCATCATGTTTCCACGGCGAAAATCCCATCAGCTGTCCGCCGATAAAGGTGAAGTTTTTCATCGTTTTTGCTCCGAGCGCCGAAGTATCGTGGGTATATTGATGCATGGCGGGATCAACCTTTTTCACCGGAGTCGGCATCAGACCGAAAGCAAATTTGCGGTATTTTTCCGAATTCACCGGACGGTTGATGATATCCCATTCCAGAATGAGTTTGTCTTTATTGCGGATGATGCGGACGGCGCTTTTTTTGCGGTCGAGAGCGAAGCCGGCAGTGTTTTCCACAAAACAGCTTATGCCGCGCGAAACGCCGCCGAGATAGATATACGGAACCACCTGCGGATGCAAGGTCTCCTGTCCGAGTGCAGTGCGGCGCGGCAGTTTACTGCCCTCCCAGACCAGGCCTTCTCCGGCGGGGCTCCTGCCGGAAGGATTTTCGCGGATAAAGTTGGAAATCGCATGGAAGAAAGGTGCTTCACTGTTTTTAAGGGTTATTTTAAGTGTCAATCGCTCCAGTTTATTTTTACCCGGAGGAAACAGAGTGAAGTTGAGATACTGAAATCCGTCATATTCGATACTGGATTTTCCGGAAAGCGAAAGACCCGACGGAGTTCCGGCAGAAAAAGAATGGACTAAATCATGCCCATTATCTTTATCGATTGGATCGGAAATAACTCCGGAAAAATATTCTGTTTTGCCGTTTACGACCGCTTCCAACTGTATCGGAGAAGCCAACATGGAAACATTTTCTGAAATAAACTCATCCCACAGCCCGCAGCCGTTGAGCTTGAGTTTGCTCAACAGCAGTTTGACCTCCGCGCCGCTGGACTTCAACGGCTCAAACGGCGGCAGCACGATTTTGTCACAGCCGAGTTTGCTTCCCAGCCAGGAAAAGGAACGTTTTTCCAGTTGAAACGCTTTGGGATAAGTTTTTCCGTCAACATCCAAAGTAAAATCATATTTTCCGGCAGTTGACGGCACCGGAAAACGGAATTTGAAGCCGCCTTTTTCCTTTATTCCGGAAACTTTACTGTTATCAGGCAGAATAACTGCGGTCTTGACAGTTTCTTTATTTGCCGGACGGAAAAATAGAACCGCTTTGTCATATCCCGGATAGTAGCGGCAGTCACCGCTGCCAACTCCTTTGAGCGTAAAACTGCAGGTCAGCGGGTGGCGTTCGGTATTGCCCCGGAGACCGGCAAAGTTGCGGGAAGCATGGATACGGCCGGTTGACGGTTCAAACAAAACCGCGCTGTAATGGTAACGGGCATTGTCGTCCACGGAAAATTCCGCTTTCAGCGAACCGCTCCTACCGGGAGCGATATTTATTTTTTCAACCACATCCTGATGGCGGGTGGTCACACTTTTGCCTTTGATTTTAGCGTAGGTGTTGTGCCGGAGCATGACTGCCAGAGTCAACGGTTTTTCAGTCGGGTTGTCGGCTTCAAGAGCCAGTTCCCATTCGCCGCGCCCGACATCGCCGGGGTCGAGCTGGCGCATGATTCCCTGATCTTTCCGCCAGCGTACCGTGATCATGCGTTTAACATCGAAATAAGCTCCGGCAGGGTTGAGCAGAGAAGTTCCGGCGCTGCTCCAGTTGCGGCCGATGTTGAATTTGAAACTGCTTTTTGGAGTGCCGATTTCCGACAACGGTATGGCAAGCTCCATATCCCAGAAGCCTTTGTCCACATGGGAACGGCATTTTAAATTGCGGATATTCCACGAAACATCCGCTTTTTTCCCATTGGCAAAATCTACCTTTGAATCATAGACCGCATCGCGGGAATTGATAATAAAGTGATACAGTTTGCCGGTATCGGTGTCGGAAACCAACATCAGATCCAGCGAATCATCCTGAAACACCTTACCGTCCCGGGTCAATACATTAGCAACCAGACTGCCGCCGGGATCGTTATTCGGAGTGGTGGTGCGTATGGCAAGATAAAGGAAATTTTTATCCCGCATCAAACGCACAAAACCGGTGCCGTTGGTGACATAATTTCCATTGAGCAGGGAAAAACCGGAAATCTGCGCCGCCTTATCCCATTCGCCGTTTGCAAATACGCCGTTGATTTCCGGAGCTTTGCTTATCATCGGGATATTCGCCACGGCATTCCATGCGCCGACGCGCAAAAGCTGATCGGCTGTACTGCGCGGAGCAGCTGAACAAACTGCAGAAATGGCAGATAAAACGTACAAAACAAATTGCATCAAACGCTTCATAAACACCTCAAGTTGAATTTAATTATAGCGTGTCCACTTATAATATATTCAACATCTGACATATTTTCAAGCGACTTTGACATATTTTATTTTATTTTTATTTCATCAGCTTCCCCGACGCAGCTCTGCTCAATTCAGCGGGCTTCAAAACTGAACATTCTGACATCTTCACTGTTTTCGCGCAGAGAATCGATGACCAGTTTCACCTGTTTTGCCGGAGAATCAAGTTTTATTTTCACCAGGCGCTGATAATTGTTGTCCGTGCGGAAAACCTCTTTACCGTCAGCTTCAATGTGAAAACTTTGCACCAGTTCGTCTGGCGGAGTGTATACTTCACCTTTGAGCGGATAATTGGCAACCATATTCAAATGATTGCGCTTGAGGTTGGAATCAAAAATAAGCCGCACTTCCGTAAATCTGTCTCCGTCAGCAGCGGTGTATTCCGCCCAGTCCCCGGGCGTGACATGCCATGCATTGTCACAATTTTCATCCGGACGGTCAAAACCGTTGCGCAAGAGTTCCGCGTCACCGGAAGAAACAGTCAATTCAGCATTCCGGGTAATTGCAGAAACTTCCCGCTTGATGTGAAGCAGATAGCAGTCATCATCCAGAAGCGTCTGCTGGATGTCCCGGATGTGATCCTTTGCCGCAGTACGGACATCCGGACAGTTGTTCTTTATGGCATGGAAAGCCGCTGTTCCGGCTGCCTGCCCCAGAGTGGCACAGGTTGCCATCACCCGGGTCGAACTCAAACCGGTATGAGTGGCACTGATATTGCGTCCGGCAAAGAGCAGATTGGGAACATTTTTTGAATAAAGACAGCGCAGGGGGATACCGTAGGATTTTCCCGGCTCGATAACCATGTTGGGCGGACCGAAATAACGGAATCCGGCGGGATGATGGTCGTCTACCGGCCAACCGCCGAATGCCACGATGTCTTCAAAATTTCCGCCGTCAAGGACATCGTGCTGGGTCAAAAGGTGATCGCCGATACAGCGGCGGCTTTCCCGTTTGCCGGGGAGAAAACCGAGCCAGTCCAATATCCAGTTATCCGCCTGATGATCTCCCTGATTTTTGATGTGATCCCACATGCCGAGGGCGGTTTTGATAAGATCATCGCGGATCTCTTCGGTATCTTTGATCGAATCCTGATCGCCGCCATATTCCAGATACCAGAAATTGAGAAACCATTTGATAAGGTGGCCGCGTTTGGGGAAAGATTCATCGGTCGGATATTTATACGCCCAGGCGGGGGGGATGAACTTTTTGGGAGAATCGGTTTCCCTTACTTGCATGATACAGCTCATTCCCATCGTTTTATCATCTGCTTCGTCCTGACCGAGGGATTCGCCGAACTCTTTTTTGGCTTCGCGCCCGATGCGGAATTCCGCGCCGGAAAGCGGAGCCAAAATACTGTCACCGGAACAATCGGCAAAAAAATCAGCTTCAACAATATGGAAAGTCTGGGTGGTCATCTGCCAGCCTTTGACCGATTTGATGCGCCCGTCACTCATTTCGGCATCCATACAGGAGCAATTGAGCAGACAGGTTAGATTCTCCTGAAAGCGCATCTTTTCATAAAGTACGGTATCCCAGACGGCATAACTGGGGTGAGTGTTGCGGTAGAGGTTTTCCAAACGGAGCTCTTCGATGATACCGGTTTCGCGGTCGTAGTAAGAGCCGCAGACCCACATTCTTATTTCGCTGGAAGCGTTGCCGCCGAACATCGGACGCTCGTGGATGATGAGGGTCTTTATACCGTGACGGGCAGCGGCAAGGGCGGCGCACATACCCGCCAACCCTCCGCCGACTACACAGAATTGTACTTTATGCCGGATAGTTTCCATAATTGTCATGCTGAAGTTATATTATTTGCCGATAGCGATTTCGCTGGAGCCTTTTTCCACCACCAGAACAGGGGATTTGACTTCGATACGTTCTCCGGTCCGGCGGTTTTCATCGGCTTGAGCAATAGCTTTTTTGACCATTTCCGCCATGGGAGTGATGGCACTTTCGACATTTTCCACGCCGCGTTCAGCGGTGGCAAATTCCGGATAGCCCATAACACCGACTTTGACTTCGGGACGCTGCCGGGTGGTGACGATCTCCTGCGGCTGACCGGTAAGAGAGGTGCACAACTGATAAGCATTCTGGTCATGGCGCATCCATTCAGCGAGCTCTTTTTCGTCCAGCTCGAGCTGATCCATCTGAACCAGATGTGGGCGGTAGGCAAGCATCAGGGAGGTTTCGGAATCCCCGGCGTGGAAATCTTCGCCGGTCTGACGGGGATCGCGGGGACGCCGCCAGTGATCACCGCGGCGGAGGACCATGATCAGGACTTTTTCCAGAGAAGCGTTGAGCCACTTTAAAATACGGAGAGATTCTTTGAGCTGGTCGAGGCTTTCGGTGCCGCCGTGTCCGGGATAGATGAGGATATTTTCAAATCCCTGTGCGGCGAGAGCTTCGACGATATCGCACATCATCTGGCAAAAGGTGGTCGGGCGGACATTGATCGTACCGGGGAGCTGACCGCCGGAAAAGCAGTAGTTGAGCGGGGGAGCAACGATACAGCCGAGTTTTTCCGCCAGAATATATGCCGGAACTTCGGCGTTGTGGATATCCATGCTGACCGGCAGATGGTAGCCGTGCTGTTCAACGACACCGTAGGGAACGATAATGGTTTTGTTGTTTTTGAGATATTCCCGGATCTCTTTTACGGTCATTTCGCCCATAGCATGAGTACGCATAGTAAACTCCTTTATATTTTATGGATTATGTAATGGGATGATTTCAAAAATCTTTCAGTACCGGCGAAAAATCTGCAGCAGTATTGAAAAAGTTTTGAAATTCCCCCGTTGGAATAAAATATAATCTGAAATCAGCAGTTATTCAAGCAAATTTCAACAGATTATCGCAAAAAAACGCCGCCGGAAGTACAAATGAGGAAAAAAAAGAGAGATACCGGTAAAACCGCAGTTGGCAAAATTTTCCTTTAAAAACTTGCAAAAAATAAAAAACGTGATTATATTATGATCCGGGATATTTGTTCACAACATGATATTTGGAGGTTTTTATGACTTGGAAAGATGCATTTTCAGTCCATTGCAATGGACTGAAGCGGTACCGCTTCACCCTGATCGAACTTCTTGTAGTCATCGCCATCATCGCTATTCTGGCGGCGATCCTGCTCCCGGCTTTGCAAAGCGCACGTGACCGCGGCCGGCAATCCAATTGTTCAAATAACATAAAACAGTTTGCCGGAATATGGATGTCGTACAGCGACGATTACGAACAACTTTATCCAAGCTATATGAATCGCGGTCCAAAAGGCAACAAAACAGACAAATACGCTACCCACGAATCTTCCAACTGGGCGGAAAATGCCTGTAAATCAAAATACTGGGGCGGATTCAAAGGAGTTCCCAAAATGTACGATGAAAAGTATTATGGTTACAGCAATATGTTGCTTTGCTGTCCATCTGCAATGGCAGATGGATATAAATGGCGGAAATATAACATATTTCCGATAACAAACAGCTATGCATACAACTTTTTCTTCAACCCACGCTCATCCAAATTGAATCTGGCTTCGGCAAATGCGATCGTAAAAATGAGTCAAATAACCAAACCGGGAATAACTTTACTGCTCTGTGATGACTGGGTGGCTCAAAAGCCGAACTGGGCACAAACGGCACGCGGTCAGTACAATGTTGACGGAGATGACAGCAAAGGCGGTGCCCAGGCATTTTCATGGGTCGGCCCCGGCGCAGGAACCAGTACCGGACAGTATGGAGCACATAACAAGGTCTATGCCAATATGGGATTTGCCGATGGTCACGTGGAACTCCGGAGATCCTTTTATGTCATCAAAAGCTCCAGCGGCAAATACAATCCGGTAACTTGGAACAGAGATAAAGAAATCATTGAGGTTTACTGGTAATATCGCAAATCCGCCATCCGAGCTACGGAGTCAATTACCTTTTTGGCGATGGTCACGTGGAAGCCAGAACCCGGCTCAACTCCAATACCAACCGGATTTTCAGAATGACTCATCTCCCGGCATCTCAACAATATTAAAATAGGATATCATGAAAAATATTGCAGTATTGTTATTGAGTGCGCTGTTTCTGCCGCTGTTTGCCCAACACCGGGCAGCGGTAGTTCCCCGTCAGCGTTACCGTGCCACCTTTGAAGCGCGCGCAACCAAAAACATCTTCCCCGAAGAGTTCCGCTGTCAAAACGCGAAACTCGATTACCCCGGAGTTGAACTGCAATTCACCGATAAGAAAAACCGGAAATATGTCCGCATGGCACGGGGAAATTTTTTCAATCTCCACAGCAAAGAGTTTGTTCCCGGCGCAATAGAATTTTATGCCGGAGAAGGCATCAAATTCGTCAAACTCGTACCGAAAAATGCCGAAATCCGCAATTTCAAACTTATTCCGGTAAAAAAAGAAAACAATCTTGCCATACCGCTGGATTACCGTGTTTACGGTCAGGTACGCGATTTCTTCCTCACCCCCGGGAAAACCGGCGAAGCGGTCTACGATGTCTGCGATGGCAAAATTTACGGGGACCCCTTCCCCATTGAAGGCGGCAAACGCTACCGCCTGACCGTCAACGGCTATACCGGAGTTGCCCGCCCCCTGCGTGCCGGAGTGGAATTTTACACCCATGACCGCGGCGGCAAAGGTGCCACCGTCCGCAGCAGCCGCACCCAGATCCAGATCAGAGGAAAAAATCAACAGGTCGTATATAATTTCAAAGCCCCGGATAAGGCCACCTGGATGCGCGTTACTATGATGCGGGGGTTTGTCAAAAGTTATAAAGTAGAGGAAATTCAATAAAATATAAAGGAGAAAAAATGAAATATCTGCTTTCAGTTGTGATGTTCGCCTGTGCGGTGATGCTTCCGGCGGCATCGGTCAAAGTTGCGGCCGACGGCAAAGCCGCTTCCGTTATCTTCATCGACAAGAGTGCTCACCGTACCGTAAAATTTGCCGCAAAAGAACTGCAGAACTATTTCCGGTTGATCACCAATGCCAAGGTCTCCATCAAACAGGCCATGCCCGAAGGCAAGGTTTCTTCCTTTGTTCTGGGAACAACCGATTCCCCGCTGGTCAAAAAGTTCATCGGTAAAAACGCCGCCAAACTCAATTATGACGGTTACGCTGTCTTTGCCAAAGACAATACCATCGTCATCTACGCCGATGATCCGCGCGGCGTACTCAATGGTGTTCACCGTTTCATCATGAAGCACACCGATTTCATCTGGGTTCGTCCGCTTGCGGAACAGGCGATTTATTCCAGGAATAAAAATCTGACGCTTAATGTCAGCAGCTATATTGACAATCCGGTTTTCCGTATCCGTTCCTGGAGCGCAAACTCCTGGAGCAGAGAGTTTGAAGTCTATGTTTCCCGCCTTTGCAACAACCACGCCCGCTACCCCAACAAAAAACGGCTGAATGAACAGCTCGATCAAAGTTTCCTGCTGGAATTCGGTCAGGGACACAACCTGGCCAAAATTTGGCTGCCGCTGAAAAAATACGGCAAGACCAATCCCGAATTCTATATGCTCAACAACGGTGAACGCCGCACCACCGGACGGGTCCAGCTCTGCTACACCAACCGCAAAATGTGGGATGTTTTCGTCAAAGAATCACTCGATATCATTGCCAAACTTCCCAAACATTACGGCCGCGTCAATATGCTTATTGAAGACACTCCGTCAGTTTGTGACTGCGCGGAATGTCACAAACCGATCAAGCTCCCGGACGGCAGCATTCTCAAAGACACCGATGAAGGCTTCCGTTCGACCCAGTACTTTATTTTCCAGAACTATGTGGCAGAAAAGATTTATGAAAAATATCCCGAACTGGAAATCAAAGTCTACGGCTACTTCTTCACCGCGGTGCCGCCGAAAGTCAAAATTTTCAAAAATATCGTCGTCAGCTTCTGTCCCTACGTCCGCAACGACAAGGAAACTCTCCACGGCAAAAGCAATGCCAAGTGGCTCGCCCGTACCAATCAGTATGCCGCAATGAGTTCCAATGTCATCTGGAGAGAATACTACTACTGCTTCCCCAAGTTCCCGCGCGCTCAAGCCAACGTCATCGCCCAGGATTTGCGCTATATCAGCAAACTCGGCGTGATCATGGTCTTCCCCGAACTTTCCTGGGTCGATAACCCGAAACGGGGTGACAGCGAATTTTCTGATAATGATTTCTACACCATGGCCGGACCTGAATTCTGGACCATCAACCAGCTCTACTGGGATCCGGCACAGGATCCGGATGCCCTGCGCAATGAATACATCAAACGGGTCGCCCGGGAAGGTGCACCCGGAATGCAGAAGTTCTTCAAGATCCTCCGCGACAGCTGGTTCCTTGACCCGACCCCGGCATCATACAACGATACCTACAAACGCGATACGGCATACTATGTCATCCGCAAGAAACTGGAGGAACCCTGCCGCGCCGCGCTCGCCGAAGCCGCCGCTTCCGTCAAAGATCCCCGCTCCAAAGCCTGGATCGAAAAGGTGACCGCCATCTTTGAAAAATGGCTCAAAGCCGCCGCCGCAGAAAGCGGTGCCACCGCCGAAATCAGTATCCCCAAAGCTGAAGTCAAAGAGTTCCCCGGATTCGATTTCAACTCCGGCATCTGGACCAAAGCCGCCACCTTGCAGCCATTTACCCGCATGGGCAACCCCAAAGTCAAACCGCCCGAACCCACCGATGTCAAACTCGTTCACAACGGCGAAACCCTCTATATCGGTTTCAACTGCCCCGTACCGCATAAGCCGATCGGCAAAAGTGAACTCACTCCGGAAAGCTTCCCTTCCGGCGACCACGTGGAAATATTCATCGCCAACAAAGATGACGGTTACTATCATCTGGCATTCAACTTCCACGGCAAAAAATATGATGCCATCGGTACAAATTCCGATTGGAACACCAAATGGGAAGCCCGCGGTCAAGTCACCAAAGACGGCTGGCGCGGTGTCGCCGCGATCCCGCTCAAATCGGTCAAACTTGCCATCGAACAGGATAACCGTGTCCGCGCTCTCTTCTTCCGCTCCCGCAGCGGCGGTGTCGGCAAACACAATGTCAACAGTGCCTGGGGCGGCGGTACTGTCCACTCAGTAAGCTCGTTTGGAGAGATTGTCTTCCAACATGAGTGAGTGCGGCGCGCCCTCGTGCGCGCTGACTTTAAAAGAGCGGGGAAGCTCGTGAACGGGAGTTCACGTCGCCCCGCTCTTTTTTCGTCATCATCGCACGATCATCGCGCCGATTGCAGCAACGCGGATGGCGGAATGGTGTTGCTGGAGTTTTGCGCCTGTCGTTGCGCTGAACGCGCAACAGGCGTGAGGTAGTTTTTGCGATAGCGCCGCTGTCGCGGCTTATGACCGACTGATGGCGTTTTTGCGACCAACGGGAGCAAAACACACTCCGCTTTTTTTGAAAAAGGATGGGGGTGCGGGGGAAGGGAAAAACTTTTTTTCTCGTGAAAAAAAGTTTTTCCCTTCCCCCGTGATCAAGTGCGGTTCAGCGCTTCCACGATTTTTTGAGCAGTAGCTCTGCCGATACCGGGAACACGGAGCGCGATGATACCGGCATCTGCTTTGGCAAGATTTCTCACCGATCCGAAAGCCTTTAACAACTGACGCTTGCGGACTTCTCCAATGCCTGAAATCTCATCCAGAAGCGAACTGCTTATCCGCTTCTCCCGCAAATTACGGTGGTAGGTTATCGCAAAACGGTGCGCTTCATCGCGCAGCGCCTGAAGCATCCGCAGCGCGGCATCATGCCGGTCGAGCCGGATCGATTCACTGCGCCCGGGAATAAATATCTCTTCAAACCGTTCCGCCAGACTGATTACCGGCAGCGGCGGACACTTTATTGCTATAAGCGCATCCAGCGCCGACGAAAGCTGACCTTTGCCGCCATCGACCACCAACAGATCCGGCAGCGGGCGTTTTTCATTGAGCAAACGGGAAAAATGACGGGTGACCGCTTCATGCATCATCGCAAAGTCATCGCTCTGCATGACCGTCTTTATCCGGAACCTCCGGTACGCCTGCCGGTCGGGTCTTCCATTGGTAAAAGTCACCATACTTGCCACGGCAAGCGTGCCCAGAATATTGGAAATGTCAAAACAAACGACCGTTTCCGGCGGCTTCGGCAGCCCCAGACGGCGGGCGAGAGAATTTATCGCCGCCAGACCGGGCGGAATTTTCTGATCGGGAAGCGCGGGGTTTTCAAAAATCCGGTTTTTGCGCCCGAAGACCGCTTCGATATTATCGTATACATCCCGCAACCGGGCGGCTTTTTCAAAATTGCATGCGGCAGAAGCGGCAAGCATCTGTTCTTTCACCGCCGCCCGCACCGGAGCGATATCCCCCTCCAAAACCGCCAATGCCTGATCGAGCCGGGCACGGTATTCTTCAACAGTAACCTTTCCGGTACAGGGGGCACAGCAATCTTTTACCAGCCGCTTGAGGCAATGCTTTCTGGTTTCAGGAGTCGGTTCAGAGTCGCGGCAGCCGCGCAATCCGAAGTGGGCGAGCAGAAATTCACGGGTCATTTTCAACGCTGAACCATGCGGAAACGGTCCGAAATAACGGGCGTTGTCCGGCTTGCGCAACCGGGCGAGATTCAATGTGGGAAACTTTTCACTCAAATCGACTTTGAGCAGCAGATAACGTTTGTCATCCCGCATCAGAATATTATAATGCGGCGCGTAGGCTTTGATCAGCTGGGATTCCAGAATAAGTGCTTCATCCTCGCTGTTCACCACCTGAAACGACCATTCATTGATGGAATTTATCAGTGAACGCAGTTTGGCATCCCCTGTACGGCGGCGCGACGGCTGAAAATAATTCCCCAGACGCCGGCGCAAGTCACGCGCCTTGCCGACATAGATCACCTTGCCGAACCGGTCGCGGAACATATAGACTCCCGGCTTGGCAGGGATTTCAGAAGGATGATATTCTTCAAAGTGCATTATTTGAGATTCAACACATCCTGCATATCGTACAGACCGTTGGCAGCGTTCTGCAGAAATTCAGCGGCGCGCAATGCGCCTTTGGCAAAGGTATCCCGGCTGGATGCTTTATGGGTGAGTTCGACCCGTTCTCCACCGGCGGCAAAGATGACAGTATGGTCGCCGACCACATCTCCGCCGCGCAGAGCGTGCATACCGATTTCGCCGCAGGTACGTTTACCGACCTTACCGGCACGGCCGTTGCGGATAACTTCATCGTAATCCCAGTTGCGCGCTTCGCAGACAACTTCGCCCAGCCGGACAGCAGTACCGCTGGGAGCGTCGATTTTCTGATTGTGGTGCATTTCGACGATTTCCACATCGAACTTTTCACCGAGGACGGTCGCGGCTTCTTTGACCAGTTTAAAGAGCAGATTGACTCCGACGCTCATATTGCCGGAAACGACCAGACGGCCTTTTTTGCCCAGTGCCTTCAATGCGGCGCGTTCTTCCGCACTCATCGCGGTAACGCCGCAAACAAAAGCGGCATTGTTGGCAACGGCGATTTCGGCGCACTCCACAGCTCCGGAGGTGGCAAAGTCAATGACCGCATCGACTTTGGCAGACGCAAAAACTTCGGCAAGTGAAGAGGTGATTTTCACATCCAGAGCCTGAACTCCGGCAACACTGCCGGCATCCTGTCCGAGCAGCGGACAACCTTCCCAATCGACAGCACCGACGACCTTAAAATTTCCGTTTTCAATGGCATTGGCAATAATGCGGCGTCCCATACGTCCGGCGGCACCGATAACAGCGATATTGATCATAATTATTCATCTCCTTGAAAAATTTCATTGTCATTGATATAGTATATCCCAAAAAACAGAATATTCAAGATATTGTGAGCGCAAAAGCTTGAAAAAAAGCGTTCCGCGTGGTATGGTATGTAAAAGTATATATACCGCACTCTTTTAAGGAAAACTGTTTATCATGATAAAAGCCGCTGTTGTCGGAGTCACCGGATTCGGTGGTACTCATTACAATGATTTGATCAGAGAATATGAAGCCGGCAGAGTCCAACCGGTCGCCGCCGTGGTGATAAATCCGGAAGAAGCCGCCGCCAAAGTTGCAAAACTGCAGGAGATCGGCTGTGATATCCTGCCGGATTTTGACACGCTTATTGCGAAATATGCCGGAAAACTGGACATCTGCTGCATCCCAACCGGAATAGCTCTGCACAAACCGATGAGCATCGCTGCGGTTGAAGCCGGGTTCAATGTCTTTGTCGAAAAACCGGTCGCCGCCACCGTTGCCGAAGTAAATGAAATGACAGCAGCCGCAAAAAAGAACGGTAAATTCATCGCAGTCGGCTTCCAGAACATGTACCAGAGCGAAACATTGCGGATAAAAGAGATCCTGCTTTCCGGAATGATCGGCAAACCGCAGAGTTTCAAATGTTACGCCATGTGGCCGCGCCATTTCGGATACTACAACCGCAACCAATGGGCAGGACGCATACTGGGCGGCAACGGCGAAGCGATCCTGGACAGCCCTTTCACCAACGCACTGGCACATGACCTCAATCTCCAGCTTTTTTATGCCGGAAAAACAATGGACGAAATGGCTGATGTCGTTTCCGTGCAATCGGTTTTAATGCGGGCAAACGATATTGAGAGCTGTGATACGGCAAGTATAAAATGTATAACTTCCGACGGTTGCGAACTCCTTTTCAACGTGACTCACGCCGCAAACTGTCTCTCGCATCCTCTGCACATCATCAAATGCGAAGACGGCGAACTTCACACCAACCGGGCGTTCAGTATGTGTAAAGTTTTTGACAAAGAAGGCAACTTGCTGGAAGAAGTTCCCTTCGATACCGAACCGCGGCGCAATATCTGGACCGCCATGAGCGACCGGATCAACGGTAAAAAATCGTTTATCTGCACTCCGGAAATGGCGGGAATACACACTCTGGTATCCAATGCCGCATTTGACAGCGCTCCGGTGATAAATTTTCCGGAAGATTTGGTAAGCACCGTCACCTTCGACGAGACCGGCGTGGAACGCCGGGTGGTGCGCGGCATCGAAAAGATCCTGCGCAGAACCTTCGATGAAGACCGGCTGTTCAATGAAGATGATTTTTCATTTGTCCTTCCGGGAAAAATCATTGACCTCAAACAGTATAACGGATTTCAAAACATTCAGGGGTACGGCAAATGAGAATTTTGAACCGCTATGTGGTAAAAAGCTTTATGCTCGCTTTTTTCATGGCAATATTGATCCTCACTTTTGCCATGACCGGCGCCAATCTGGTCAATGTGCTTGATTTTGTTTCCCGGGGAATACCGATGTCGGTTTTCGGCACCTACATCCTCTATATGCTCCCCCGCATATTGACCTTCACCGTACCGTGGGCAGTCATGGTCGCAGTGATGCTGGTCTTCGGCAGAATGTCCGCCGACAGCGAAATAACTGCCATGCGCGCATGCGGTATATCCATTTTGCAGATCGTAAGTCCATTACTGCTCATCACCATCGGTTTGACCGCGCTGTGCATCTATTTGCAGGTCGAAGTCGGTCCCCCGCTGCTGGGCAAATCCCGGACGATGATGGAACAGGCCGGTCTGGAACGTCCTCTGGCTATGTTTGAACCCGGTCATCCGTTGAGTTTGAAGTCAGGTGACAGTTCGATCGTTATCAATATCGACAACAAAAGCGGTGAAAATGAATTGCAGGGAGTCCTGCTCTGCAAAGCACGGCTCAAAGATAATTCCATCGAACAGACCATCACTGCCGAAAGAGGCACTATCACCGCCGATAACAAAAGTCAGATGCTCACGATCGTACTCAAAGACTGCATGACCAGCAATCACGGAGGAGGCACCACAGCCGCTGACCGGGAAGCGGATTCTGTCGACCGGTTGTTTTCCGATGAACTGGTGTTCAAATTCAACTACGGCAAGGAAGCCAATGCCGGCAAGATAAGTGTCCGGGCAAAATATATGAGACTCTCTGATCTTCTGGGTGAGATCCGCCGCTACAAACAGAATAAGCTCCCGACTCTCAATCTGGAAATTGAACTGAACCGCCGTATCGCCTTTGCGCTTTCACCGATCGCATTTCTGCTGCTGGGAATGCCGCTGGCAATCCGCACCGGGCGGCGTGAAACCAGTGTCGGACTGTTTATCAGCGTGATCCTTGCCGGTATATTTTTCATGTCGATCATCATGTGCCAGAGCCTGGACAACTTCCCGAAACTCTATCCGCAATATCTGTTGTGGATACCTAACATCGTCTTTCAGGTATTGGGTGCAGTTTTGACCTGGCGTATTTCCCAGAGGTAAAAAATGAATTGGTTTGACCGCTTTATACGGGTTACAACTATTGTGCTTATCCTGGCGGTGATATACCTGTTTTTTACCATGATCCAAGCCATTGACCGGCTGCATTTCAGCAATCTGAAACTGACAGCCGCATTGGAAAAATCAAAATCCGGCAATCGTCTTTCATCTGCCCCGGAATACCGGAGCGCTGAAGAAAAAACAGACATTGCCAACGTGGGATATTTCGATCCGCAGGCAAAAGTCGGCGGCGAACTGGTTTCCGCTCTCTTTGCCGATGCCCCCGGATTCAACCCACTGACCATGAATGAAGCTACTGCCAGTACCATATTCTCCCTCTGTTCAGCGACTCTGGCGGAGCGCGACTGGCAAAAGCCGGAAGTTTTCAAACCGATGCTGGCTGAATCATGGGAAATATCTCCCGATCATTTGACCTATAAGGTAAAATTGCGGAAAAATGCCATGTGGCAGGAGTATATTTGCCCGGATACCGGAAAAAAAGTTCCGGCGCGGGAGATCACCGCTGACGATTTCGTTTTCACCGTCGAAGCAATAAAAAACAGCGATGTTGATTGCGCACATCTGCGCAGTTACTACAAAGATTTGGCAACCATCAAAGCGGTCGGCAAATACGAACTTGCGGTTCACTGGAAAAAAGCCTATTACGGTTCACTGGACTGCACCTTGTCACTCTTCCCCCTGCCCCGGGAATATTATTCACCAAACGGAAAATTTGACGGCAAAGCGTTCAATTACGACCACAAGCGCAACCGTACGATCATCAGCTGCGGTCCCTATATTCTGGATTCATGGGACAAAGACCGCAAAATTGTCCTGAAACGGAATCCGGATTATTTCGGAGTCAAACTTGGCATCGCCCCGCCGCTTGAATACCGGATATTTGAAATCATCAAACATCCCAATACCCAGCTGCAGGCTTTATTCGGAAACAAACTCGGCATGATGGCCCTCTCTGCCGAACAATGGGTGCGCCGCGCCGGAGAAAAGCCGTTTAACGACGGCACGCTCAAGCGTTACCGATACAGCAGCCGCGGATACAATTACATCGGATACAATGCGCAAAATCACTGTTTCAAAGATGCCGCCACCCGGCGCGCCCTGACCTTGCTGATCGACCGTGAACGGATATTAAAAGAGGTACTTCACAGTTGCGGCACTGTCGCCAACGGGCCATTTTCACCGGGCAGCAGTTACGCCGATGCAAATTTGAACCCCTACCGGCAGGATGTCAATAAAGCAAGAGAACTTTTGAAAGCTGCCGGATGGCGCGATGCTGACGGAGACGGCATACTGGAACGGGACGGAAAACCTTTCCGCTTCACGATGCTGCAAATTTCCGGCAGCACCACCCAAGCCCGGATATTGCCGATGGTAAAAGAGTTTTTTGCCGCCGCCGGGATCGATATGCACTTGCAGACTGTCGAATGGAGCGTCTATCTGGAACGGCTTAAAAACCGTCGCTTTGATGCCTGTAACCTTGGGTGGACGGGCAGTATCGATCCTGATCCCTATCAGATATTCCACTCAAGTCAAATTGAAAACGGCGATAACTTCGTCGGCTACAAAAATCCGGAAGTCGACCGCCTGATCCTTGAACTGCGCAGCGAATTTGATCTTGATAAACGCATTGCACTGTGTCGTGCCATTGAACGCCATTTGTACAATGATCAACCGTACACATTTTTGTTTTATCCGGATTCGCTGGTCGCATTGAACCGGCGTTACCGGAACGTACGTCTTTTCCCCCATGGTCTTGCCGCAATGGCATTCTGGGAATAATACGGAAAACAGCGTCCCACCGTTGTGCGGTCAGGAAAATAATTTTTTCCTCATCTCTTGACAAATTCTATTTTTGGTGATAGTATTGGTCAGAAAGTATGAGAAAATAATTATTTTTGGTACCAAAAAGACCATGTTTCGCAAAGATTACGCCTACAATATTTTGAAGCAAAACATTGCTTCCGGATTTTACGCCCCCGGTTCCAGGCTGCCGTCAGAACAGAAACTGGCAGCAGAATTGCAGTTATCCAGAAATACGATACGCAGTGCCTTGCAGAAGCTCCGGGAGGAAAAACTGATCGAGAGCGATTCAAGAAGCGGCAGTTATGTTTCTTTAAATAATGAAACGCAACGTTTTCTATTTCTGACCTTTGATCAAAACCTTGACAATTTGCAGTTGGTCACATCATATTTTGTTTCAGAATTGCAAAATGCTTTGAGCAAATACAACCATTCGCTGATTCTGTTTTCGGCAATGCGGCTCTTTGAAATTGATGCCGAAAGTTTTGAGAAACTGCTCAAAGATAATGACATCAGAGGAATTTTTTTTCATTCAAGAATATTCAAACCTTATCCTTCGCTGCGTGAGATGATCCACCGCTGCCATATCCCGGTAGTGGAATTCGGCAATAATTTGAGCAGCGATGGCGCGTATGCTTCAGTTTGCGTCGATATCCGGCAGGCGTTTGCCGATGGGGTGCGTTATCTTGCCACATTCGGATACAAGCGGATCGCAACGGTTTTCAAGCGCAATTCCATGCGCGGTTTTACCCGCAGTTCCTATGAAGAGTTTCTGAATTCCATCGGTTTGGAAGAATCGATCCCTCTGATTTATGATACTTCCATTATCTATGAAAACAAAATCCCGGAACTGATGGCTTCCTCCGATCGCCCGGAAGCATTTATGTGTTTTTGTGATGGTATCGCGATCAAGATGATCAATGCCTTACAAAAGTGCAATGTAAATGTGCCTGCGGATGTGGCAGTGATGGGGATTTCCGGATATTTGGAGCGTCTGTTCGTTTCACCGCCATTGTCCATTGTCAACTTTCATTATGACCAGATGGCAAAGGAAGCAGTAAGATTGATGCTGAACAGTTCAATGTGGTTTATGAAAGAACCGGCATTGATAAATTACATCTCCCATAAAATAGTTCAACGGGGTACAACTCCGGCATTCATCTTGAATTCAAAATAACTTTTAACCAGGAAAGAGACATTATGAAAAAAATCCATCATTCATCTGAACTGCACTTTACTCTGATCGAGCTGCTTGTGGTAATTGCCATTATCGCAATACTGGCAGCGATTCTGCTCCCGGCACTTCAAAGCGCCCGCGAACGCGGCAAGGCGACAAACTGCATCTCCATGCGTAAACAAGTGGGCATTTGGGTCTTTTATTATACCGAAGTGTACGACGGCAGAATGATGCCGGTTCATTGGGGCAATGAGAATGCTTACCGCCGCTGGTACACCGCTCTTGCCGGTTCAAATGGCGGCAACAGCAGTACCGTAAAAAAAGCTGTCGCGATCACTAAAATGAATCGGCTTGACCAATATTTCGGATGCCCTTCCATGCCGTCAAATGCTTCATCGGGATTGACGGTTGACGGTCTGCCCAGAACTGCCGGAGGTTCCATAAATTACAACAAACACATGAGCGGACAGAAGATCACACACATGAAGCGCCCCGGAATCAAATTTATAATATGTGACTCCACCAGCGGTTATTACTTCGGTTACGATGCATCTGAACGCGTTTCCAGAATGACTGCCTACGGACCGACCAGTGGTTTTTATCCGTGGCATAACAATAAAAAAGCCGGAACCATGCTGTATGGAGATAATCATGTCGAGCTGCTGCCGCTGATCAATGGTGATATTTCAGACAGTACGATACATTATACAGTCAACGAAGAAGCAGAATAAAAACGAAAGAAATAAAAATAAAAATGAAAAACCATCTCCTGTTATTATTGCTCGCGGCAGTGTTCACACTGTCCGGAGCTGAATATAAACTTTCCGACATCAAACTCGTCAATACTCACAAAAAATATAAAGATGCATTCAGTGAGTTGAAGTATCATCTTGAACTTGCCGCCGGAAAACTTACTCCCGGCAAAGATGCACTGCAAATCATCATCGGCGCACCGGGGACAGACGATACGCTCGCAGACGGAGAAGCCCGTTATTTCTATAAAAACCATAAACTCTACATCTGGGGCAGCAATGCCAAACCGCAATACGTTCTGTATGCTGTTTATGAATTTCTGGAAAAGAAACTCAAAGTCCGCTGGCTTTATCCGGCTCCCGGAGGGGTCTATATCCCGAAACAGGACAAAATAAGTTTTACCGAAGGTGAAATGCACAGCCGCATCCCCCATTTTTACTGGGGATTTCTCCGCAAGGGAAAGGTTGATGATATCAATACTCATGCGTACAATCCGCCGGTATGGCGTTTGCCGGAAGATGCCTTGAAAGAGTTGAAAAAGGAGATGTCCGTTTTTCCCGCCCGTCACCGTCACGGCAGAATCAAATTCATCAACTACGGTCACGCCTTTGTAAAGTGGCCGGATCGTTTTGCCAAGACCCGCATGGATTATTTCGGCGTATCTCCCTACGGTAAGCCGAAACTGGCAACCAGAGCCAAATATTCAAAACTCTGCCTGTCCAATCCGGATGTGATCGGGCAGATCATCAGCGACTGGAAAGCCAAAGGTACTCCAAAATATCTGAATATCTGCCCCAACGATGGCAGAGAAGGATTTTGCCACTGTAAAAAATGTATGGCACTCGACGTCCGTAAAGAGGGGGAATCCTTCTACTCTCACCTTACTGACCGTTATCTCAATTTCTGGAACCGGGTCGCCAAACGTGCAGTAGCGATCCGATCGGATGTCGTTCTGGTAACCTATATTTACGCCTACTACCGTTATGCACCGCGCCGGGAAAAAATCGAATATCCGGACAATATGCTCTGCGGTCTGGTTCCGATGCTGCATGAGGATTCAGAAAAACTTTTCCGCGAGTGGAAAGCCGCCGGGATGAAGCATTGCTTTTTGCGCCCCAATGATACCCATCCGGCAGCGACTTTGATGCGCGGCATGGAGAAACATATTTATAACAAATTTCAGTCCGTACGGAAGCACTTCAAACTCTACGGTGCGGATTATGACGGGACTCTCGGTGTCCGTTCCCGCGACCTTGAACACTATGTGATCAGCCGGATGATCTGCGAACCGGATGCCTCTTTTGAGCAGATCATTGATGAATTCTGCTCCGCATTCGGTCCAGCCGGAAATACGGTAAAAGCTTTTTACACCAATGTTCGCCCGGCAGGTGAAAAGATGTACTTCAACAGTGTCGGCAAAAACCGCAAACTGCTGCTTGACGATTCCGAGCTGGAAAGTGTCGTCAATAAAGAGTATGTTCAAGTTATGACTGCTGAACTGAAAAAATTGAAAGATTTTCCGCAGGATAAACTTTCTGAAATGGAAAAAATCCGCTTGAAACGGCTTATCCTCACCATCGAACAAAGTCTGCTCACCGCAGAATTTATGCATCAGGGAGATCTGCGTATTGCCAAAAAGAAAAACAATTTCAAAAATGCCGCCAAAGCACTGTGGGATTTCCGCGTTACCCATGCCGCATTTCTTCAGGAAGGATACGGCGAAATAATCCGCCGCAGCGAGTTGAAATACTGGTCTCATTACCGCCCCTATATCAACGCGATTTCTAAAACACCGGTCAAACAGCTGGATCAGGCTGCCGGATGGCGGCACAGTTTCGATCAACCATCCATGCAAGGCTGGGGCAAACGGAACGCATTTAAGGAAATAACCAATTCCGAAGCAAGTTACGGCAATTACAGCATCGCTGCAAAACCGGTGCCGGGGAAAGGCGAATTTGTAATGTATCTGCCCGGAGTCGAGGTCACTCCGGGTGCAAAATACAGTGCAAGTTTTGATGTAAAAGCACCGAAAGGCGGCGATTTCTCATTGCGTATTGCCAATAAAAGCCGGACAATGAAACGGATAAAAGTTTCTGCAAAAGGTAATAATTGGCATAAAGGCAGCGATGTTATCACTATTCCTGCCGATTTGGATCAGGTCAATTTCTATATTTCGATCGGCAACGCTCCGGATGGTGGTTTCATAGACAGAATAGAATTCATAAGGATCAATAACAAATGAAAAAAACATATCTTATTTCAACAGTTGTATCATTACTTCTTTCATTACATGCGAATAATGTACCAATGATAAAAAACATGGTAAATGTCAAAGATTTCGGAGCTGTCGGGGATGGATTATACAAAGATACCCGCGCTATTCAAAAAGCAGTGAATACCGGGAAAATCGTCTACTTTCCCCCCGGTGTCTACCGGACCGGAACCATCTATTTGAAAAGCGGCGGCGGACTTCACCTCGCTGCCCATGCGGTGATCCTGGCAAGTCCGCACCCGGAAGATTACAATAAAGATGATTTCGATAAGCGCAATCCGATCCCGGTAAATGAATACGCTTCCGGCGCCCATTTGATCATTGCCAGAGACGCTTCTGATATCACCATTTCCGGTTCCGGTTCCATCCATGGCAACCGCAACAAAATTTTCGACACCGATCTCATCCACATGCCGCGGGGAAGACGTCCGCGCTATCTGATGCCGCGTTGGCGCCCCGGAGCCATGCTCTACTTCATCGGCTGCAAAAACATCAAAGTCGAGGGAGTAAAACTCACCGATCCGACTTATTGGACCGCATTTTTTCACGATTGTGAAAATCTCGTCATTAACCGTGTGATCATAATGTCCGATTACTTCACCAACAACTCCGACGGTTTGGATATCGACTGCTGCCGCAACGTAAAAATCACCAACTGTACCATTTTCAGCGGTGATGACTCCATTGCCATCCGGGGTTCAGAACGCAAATTGAATAAAGTTGCCGAATGTGCCAATGTCATTGTTGACAACTGCACTCTGGCTTCTGCCGCCTGCGGAGTGCGCGTAGGTGTCGGCACCGGAACCATCCGCAACTGCAAACTCTCAAATTTGAAAATTGTCGATGCCGGAATCGGTATCGGGATTTGTCCGAGTTACCGTTTCGGCAACGCAACCAGAATCGACAATATTGAGTTTTCCAATATCAAAATTGATGCCGTTCAAGCGTTGCGGATGATGCCCAGCTGGAACACTGTCAAAGATGATCCGGCAATCAAAAAGGTTACCAATTTGTCCTTCAATAATATTGAAGCGCGTTCAAGCAAAGCAAGCATCATCGCCTATCCGTCACAAGAGGGAATTTTTGATAATATCACTATCAAAGATTCCACATTCACCTTGTCTGAAGGCAGTGTCGGTCCGATGGTCAAATACTGGACAACACCGGAATACGGCATAATCAACATCCGCGGAAAAAGTAAACCGCATATCATCAACTGCCGGGGCAACTCTCCTGACAACAAACCGTTGATTTTACAAAAATCCCACTGAAATAAATATAAAAACGGCGGCTGAAAAACCTCAAGTTTCACAGCCGCCGGAACAGCGATCAGCATTACATATTATGCTTCGGAGGAGCTTTTTTCCTCTTTCTTTTCGTCAGCGTCCAATGCTTCAAGTTCAGCTTTGTCAGCCAGTGACATATTGCCTTCGACCTGACCATTGTCGAGATAGTTGATCTTTCTCGTCTTCAAGTCGCGGAAAAGCTGGATCATATCGCGCACCGAACCGATACCGAACCAGAAAGTAACGATCACGGTAACTGCCCCCGGAACCAGCAGACTGGTAACAAGGAAGTATCCGCTCCACCAGGAAATCGGCCATCTCTGGAACAAATTCCAGATCACGATGATCACAAACGCTCCGAGGAAACGGTAGATGATCGAATAGACAAAGAGTGAACGGGCTATGACCCGATCCCAGAAAGTATATTCCGGGGTGATACCGATAAGTTTGTTGCAGACAGTTTTGATGTTCCAGACCGTCTTTTCCTGATTGTGCTTATCGAGGTTGTATTTACCGCGATGGAGCATGCGGTCAAGGTTGAACGGCTCTTTACAGGTCAGCTTGGAAACCACGATGTAGACCACAAACGAAGTCAATGTGGCAATAAGATTGAATTCATACGCATTGATAAAGCACTTATAAGGATTGACTCTCCAGACAACGATCGGTTCAAAGGGAGCGGAAATCGCATGAACAACCGCAGAAAAACCATTCAACCAGCCCATGTCGCGGAGGAAACCGTACAACTCTGTCCAATTCTGCTTCATTCCGATATAAGCAAGTGCCATACCGCAACTGGTGAGCAGACTTGTCCAGGCGCCCTTGGTAGTACCGAAACGGGTGTAAAGACCAAGCATCACCATTGAACCTGCGCCAATCCACATGGTGGTCATCGTACTCATAAAGAGGTTGATATAGTCCAACTGGCTCATCATCGTTGAACCGACATAGAAACAGATACCGACCGTAATTGCCACCGCACGCACGACCCAGAGATGCTGGATCGGAGTGAGCGGCTTCTTGATAAACGGCATCACAACGTCCTGGGTGATGGTCAGCGATGCCGAGAAAATACGGGTATCGTCAGTGGAGATCATCGCCATGATCATCAGCAGACAGAAGAGTCCGCTCAAACCCGGCGGCAGCATGTGACGGACACCTACCGCCGTCATCATCTGATGATAGAGCGTGCGGAACTGCTGATACATACCGGCATTGACTTCCGGAGTATCAACATCATTGTTGTCGATAGCCTGCTTGACTTCGGCAAGATAAATTGTATCAAGATTCGCCTCTTCAGAAAGCTGTTTATCAACTCCTACGTTATGGATGATCGGAGCTTTGCGGTGCATTGCATCAACAATCTTTTTACGCAATGTCTGGTGTTTTTCAGCATGGAAAAGTCCTTCGGCAACGCGTTCACTGATGGTGTCGCGCACCTCTTTGGCCTGTTTGGCAAAATCTTTGTGGTTGAAGTAGGCGATCAATGAAACTGCGATAAGAATGTACAAAACACTCATCAAACTGCCGCGGTAAGTACCGAGCAGAGCAGCCATTTTCTGTTCATGCGGGCTCTTGGCACTGGTGGAGTTACCGGCACCGATCCACGAGCCGCGGTTGATGACGGTAGTAATGAGCGTCACACCGACAAAGAACAAATTGAAGTCACGCAGTTCAGATATATCGTACGGATTGAGGAAGCTCTGATTGGCAACGCGGTCGGTAAGCACCGGAACGATCTGGTCGCTCCACGAAAATTTGTAAAGCATGAAACCGACAAACACCGCCATGATGGGATAGCAGAACATACCCTGAATACTGTCAGTGATAACCAGCGCGAGAGTACCGCCCATGCAGATAATACCGATAGCAACCGTCAAACAGCAGAGAATAAGCACGTTGAAAGTCGGGATCTCAACTCCCCAAACCGTAAAATGCTGCGGCAGACCGAAGTAGTAGATAAAGAAACGTCCGGCAATAGCGGGCATGATCATGTTGGCAAGCACTTCGGAAGTTGAACGCAATGCACTCGCAAAAATACGCAGTTTGCGGCTGTAACGCATTTCAATATACTGTCCGAAACTCATCGCCTTGGTTTCGCGGAAACGGTAGGTCACAAATCCGGTCAAACTCAACACCACGCCCAGCGGCATGGTCAAATTCTGCCAGAAGGTCAACGCAAAACCGGTTCGGTAATGCACTTCGACGAATGCCACCAATCCCATGATCGACAAACCGTTGGCGATGTCCGCGATACTGATCAAATACCGGCCGCACAAACGACCCGCCGACAGAAAGTCGGAAACCTGTACCACATAACGGCGGGAACGGTATCCCATGTACAGAACAAACGACACCGGAAGAATGATTATCAGCCAGTCCAGCGGACTGACGAAAAACCAGTCATCCTTTACAAACCATTGAAAAAAAGCACCCATTTTTTTTGATTCCTCCTGTTTATTTTTTTATTTTCAAGAATGAAACATAACTAAATCGTTAATAAAATATCACCATTTCCCGGGCATTTCAACAAAAACGAAGATTATTTTTTAGTTATCAAAAATAAAAAAAGACCCCTGATTTTTCAGGAGTCCTTTGATTTTCAACCAGTTCAGGAATTAATTATCCTTCATCCTCTTCCGAGAGTGCCGGAGTATCCAACGCCTCAAGTTCAGCTTTGTCCGCCAGTGACATATTGCCTTCGACCTGACCATTGTCGAGGAAGTTGATCTTTCTCGTTTTGAGATCACGGAAGAGTTGACGCATATCAATAACTGAACCGATACCGAACCAGAACGCAACGATCACGGTGATCGCCCCCGGCACCAGCAAGCTGGTAACAAGGAAGTATCCGCTCCACCATTCCAGAGGCCACTTCTGGAAGATGTTCCAAATCACGATGATCACAAACGTACCGAGGAAGCGGTAGATGATCGAGTAGACAAAGATGGAATAGGCAACCACGCGATCCCAGAAGGTGTATTCGGGAGTAACGCCGATGAGTTTGCCCAGAACCGTCTTCAAAGTCCAGGCGCTCTTTTCCTGATTGTGCTTATCGAGATTGTATTTGCCGCGATGGAGCATGCGATCAAGGTTGAACGGCTCTTTACAGGTGAGTTTGGAAACCACCAGATAAATGACCAGTGAAGTCAATGTGGCAATAAGATTGAATTCATACGCATTGACAAAGCATTTGTAGGGATTGACTCTCCAGACGATGATCGGTTCAAAGGGTTTGGAAAATCCCTGAATGACCGCAGTAAATCCTTCCAGCCAGCCCATGTTGTTCAGGAAAGCATAGAAGTCGGTCCAATACTGCTTCATCCCGATATATCCCAGCGCCATGCAGCAGCCGGTAAGCAAGCTTGACCACGCTCCTGCAGTCGTACCGAACCGGGTGTAAAGTCCGAGCATCACCATGGCACCGGCTCCCACCCACATGGTGGTCATGGTACTGACAAACAAATTGATATAGTCCAGCTGGCTCATCAATGTCGAACCGAAGTAGAAAACCACACCGACTCCGATGGCAACCGCACGAATGACCCACATATGCTGTTCCGGAGTGAGCGGCTTTTTGATGAACGGCATCACCACGTCCTGTGTGATGGTCAGCGCCGCCGAGAAAATACGGGTATCGTCGGTGGAGATCATCGCCATGATCATCAGCAGACAGAAAAGTCCGCTCAACCCCGGCGGCAGCATGTGACGCATACCGACGGCAGTCATCATCTGATGATAGAGCGTGCGGAACTGCTGATACATGCCGGCATTGACTTCCGGAGTATCAAGGGTGTTGTTATCAATGGCTGATTTTACTTCAGCAAGATAGACGGTATCGAGGTTCGCTTCTTCAGAGAGCGGTTTTTCAACTCCGACAGTATGTATGATCGGAGCTTTCTGATGCATGGCATCAACAACTTTTTTGCGCAACTCCTGATGCTTTTCGGCATGGAAAAGACCATCAGCGACCCGTTCACTGATGGTATCACGCACCTCTTTTGCCTGTTTGGCAAAGTCTTTGTGGTTGAAGTAGGCGATAAGCGCGACCGCGATCAGGATGTAGAAAATACTGGTCAGACTGCCGCGGTAAGTTCCCAGAAGTGAAGCCATTTTCTGTTCGTGCGGACTCTTGGCACTGGTTGAGTTGCCCGCCCCCGTCCAAGCTCCGCGGTTTACTACCGTGGTGATAAGTGTAACACCGACAAAGAACAAATTGAAGTCGCGCAGTTCAGAAATATCATAAGGATCAAGGAAGCTCTGATTGGCGACGCGATCGGTCAACACCGGCACGATCTGGTCGTTCCACGAAAATTTGTAAAGCATGAAACCTACAAAGATCGCCATAATGGGATAACAGAACATGCCCTGGATACTGTCGGTAATGACCAGCGCCAGCGTACCGCCCATGCAGATGATGCCGATCGCCATGGTCAGACAGAGAATGATCAGCGCGTTAAAGGTCGGGAACTCAATACCGCAAATGGTGAAATACTGCGGCAGACCGAAATAATAAATAAAGAAACGTCCGGCAACCGCAGGCATGATCATATTGGCAAGCACTTCAGAGGTGGAGCGCAAGGCACTGGCAAAGATGCGCAGTTTGCGGCTGTAACGCATTTCGATGTACTGCCCGAAGCTCATCGCCTTGGTTTCGCGGAAACGGTAGGTCACAAAACCGGTCAAGCTCAACACCACCCCCAGCGGCATGGTAAGATTCTGCCAGAATGTCAGCGCAAAACCGGTACGGTAATGCACTTCAACGTAGGCAACCAACCCGATGATCGACAAACCGTTGGCAATGTCGGCGACACTGATAAGATACCGTCCGCACAACCGCCCCGCCGATAAAAAGTCGGAAACCTGTACCACATAACGCCGGGAATACCATCCCATAAAAAGTACAAATGCGACCGGAATTAAAATAATCATCCAGTCCAGTGGACTCACAAAAAACCAGTCATCTTTTACCAACCATTGAAAAAACGAAGCCATTTTCTGCTTTACCTCCTGTCTTTTTACTCCAATATTACTTTTTGGTTATTTTTTTGCCTATTATAAAATATAACTGGAAAATTATATTTCAAGTCAAAAAATAACTTTTTCGTAATTTTTCAATAAAAAAACGGCAGGTTCCAGAAGAAACCTGCCGCAGAGGGTCAATATTCTGAATTACGCTTCAGAACCTTCTTCAAAGTCCAGGCGCTCTTGGCTTGATTGAAGTTTTCCAGATTGTACTTACCGCGATGGAACACAACGCCATGCCGCAACTGGTAAGCAAACTCGCCCACGCGCCTTTGGTCGTACCGAAACGGGTGTAAAGTCCGAGCATGATCATCGAACCGGCACCGACCCACATCGCTGTCATGGTACTGACGAACAAGTTGATGTAGTCCAACTGGCTCATCATCGTTGAGCCGGACGCGCCGGACATGTCGGACTGGTCGGACTGGTCGGACTGGTCGGACGCGCGGCAAAACAGACCGTGCAGCATCCGCAGACATAAAGACAATGGGCGCCCTGTTGTCCGTTATAGTCCGTTATAGTCCGTTATAGTCCGTTAATGTCCGTTAGACAACATCGCTCCATGAGGCACTCCGCCCGTGCGCCAGCCCTACATGCAGCAAGGCGCGCTCCGTAACAACCGCCGTCAGGCGGAACCAAACACTACCTTGCCTGTCGTGCCGGAGGCGCGACAAAAGGCACAACAGCCAGCAGCCCGGAATCAGGAGCGATATCGCACCGCCGGGCGGCGGCAAACGTGCCGCTGCGAGGTGTCGCGCCCTTCCCGTTGGTCGGGCTTGATCGGGTTGCTTCGCAACAACCGCCGGAATCAATTACTGCACGTGACTGGAGCGGCGACTACCGCAAGGCCCGCCCCCAAAAAATACCGCCGTCAGGCGGAACAAAACACTACCTTGCCTGTCGTGCCGGAGGCGCGACAAAAGGCACAACAGCCAGCAGCCCGGAGTCAGGAGCGATATCGCACCGCCGGGCGGGTTTTGCAAGCGAGAAGCGAGGGGAGTGTACTCCGGTACTCGACCCGAGCGGCGAGCGCAGCAAGGCGCGCTCCGGCAAAGCGAGATCGCTCCGTGAACACAAAAAAATGGAGCCAATTATCGGAATCGACAAGACGGACGTAGTCCGGCGCAGAGCCTGAACGGAGCAACGCGGAGTGAAGGCAACCGACAACCAAGTGAGAATTGCGTTATTGGCGGCACGCCAATGAGCAAAGCGATGATACAAAACAAAAACAGCGGCAAAACATCGTTTTGCAAGATGTTTTTGGAGTGTATCAAAGCAATTCTCACGAATTTTGACAAAGAAAATGGAGCCAATTATCGGAATCGAACCGATGACCTATTCATTACGAGTGAATTGCTCTACCGACTGAGCTAAATTGGCATCTCTGACACTGTGTGTCATAAAATATAACTCCTCAAAACGCAGTTGTCAAATATCAGCTGGTGATTTTTATAAAAAAAACGAGCAGTAAACGTTTGTATTTGACAGTCAGAGGTGTTATTTTATATATAAGGAGTTATTGTACTGTTAAGATGGTCTTTATGGAGTCAGCTATGAAGAAATGTTTTATTGCGATGCTGTTTTGTCTGCTGTCGGTTCATTTGAGTGCAGCGCCCGCCGGATGGTTCACAGAACCGGATCAGGCACAGGAAGCATCCCGTTCACGTAATTTGCCGATATTGGTGATTTTTGCCGGAAAAGAATGTACAGATTCAGCGGTATTGCGCGGAAAGCTTGATGCATTCAGAAATCAGATCGAAGACAAGTGCGTTATGCTCTACATTGAATTGCCTCCGGCCTCCCAGTGGGGCAAGGAATTCAGACGGAAATTGCAGCGGACCTACCCGTTTCTGGCGGTTGAGAGCGGCATTCCGCTGCCGGCGATCTACATGACGGATGCAAAATTTCAGGATTTGAATATCCGTGAACCCCGTTATACGGCTGCCGGATTCCGAAAAATGGTTTTAAACGGACAGGAAAAATTTGCGGCGGCGAAGCTCCGGACAGAGACTGCCCCGCAGGAAAGCGCCGCAACTACCGTCAAAGAAACGCCGAAAAAAACAGCCGGACGCCGGACACGTACTGAAGCGGCTTCCGAAACAGACAACACAGCAAAAGCTGTTGCCAAAAAGAAAAAAATATATAATTCAGTTGAACAGGCAAAAGAAGCCGAACGCCAGAGAGATGATAATCTGGACAAAAAAGCTGATCCGCCGACCGGATGGTTTATCGACAAGCGAAAAGCACAGGAATTTGCGGCGGCCCGCAAACTTCCGATAATGATACTGTTTTCCGGGACAGACTGGTGCGGACCGTGTAAAAGTTTGCGCCGCCGGATACTGGATAAGAGGAATCTCCAGAATCTGGTAACCGACAAATGCGTTGCACTTTATGTGCACGTTTCCCGCAAAGGTTGGAACAAAGTAAGATCGGAATATCCATTCTGGAAGGGGCGTGGAGTACCGTCATTTATCTTCACCGATGCAGAGTTCAATGTTGTCGGCGGAGATTTGAGAGATCGCAGCTACAATGGGATAAGCAATGCGATAAAAGCGGCGACAGGTAAATTAAGATAAACATTCCCGAAATAAAACATAAAGGAAATCAACTATGATGAAAAAAGTCTCTCTTTTGGCAATGACAGCGATCCTTGCCGCCGTGTTCACCGGCTGTACCACGGTGGAATCCACCCAGAAATTCAACCGGATGGGCCTCGGAACCCCCAACGAAAAGGCGGTTTGCCAGACCTTTGTGGAAATCCCCGGTTACTTTTTCTTCGGACTGCCCATTGTTGTAGGCAGCACCAAAGGGGATGGAACCTGGACGATGTTCCGCAACAACCTTACTGCTGAAAACGCAGTGTATCTGCTGACCAAAGAAGCTAAAGCGCGCCGTGCGGCACGGGTGGTCAATGTTCATGTCAGCAGTACGGATGCCTTTGTTTTCTTCGGGATCAGCCGCCGTACGATCCAGGCTTCCGGTACGGGAGTGCGCACCAAAGGTGCGGCATTGGACAATGCGGCAAGAGAATATGACAGCCAACCCTGAACAAATCTAACTTTCACGGCGGTGGCAACACCGCCGTTTTTCAGCTTATGACCTCTCAACCGACTGTTGTATATTTTGTCCGCCACGGTCAAACAGCTGCCAATGCAGGTCAAGTCATCCAGGGACATACCGATGTACCGCTGGATGAAACCGGCTTGAAGCAGGCGGATATTGTTGCTGCCAGATTGAAAAACACTGACTTTGACGTGATTTATTCCAGTGATCTTTCGCGGGCGCTGGTCACGGCGGAAAAGATCGCCGGTTCGCGGGCAATCATCACCACGCCGGAATTGCGGGAATGGCATCTCGGACATTGGCAAGGTTGCACTCTGGATAAGATCAGAACTGATTTCCGCGATGAACATCAAACATATCTGGCAGATGATCCGGAATTTACCGTAGAAGGCGGTGAAAGTTCCAGAGAATTCAAAGAGCGTGCGATAAACTTCATGCGGAAAATCGCCGCAAACCATCCGGGGAAAACGATACTGTGCGTTTCGCATGGAGGTTTTCTGACCAAAGTGTTCAAATATGTACTGCAAGTGGAAACACTGCCGTGCCGACCGCGGATATTCAATACCGCGCTGTGCTGTTTCAGCACGGTCGACTGCGGAAAAACATGGCAGCTTGTAACGTGGAACGATGCCTCGCATCTGCAAAACGGTGCGTTGGATGATGTCTGAATAGAAAGGGAATATCATGAGTAAGATAATTCGTTGCGGGGTATGCGGTCTGGGCCGCATCGGCTGGCACTTCCATTTGCCGGCAATAAAGAAAACAGAAGGACTGAAATTGACCGCAGTGGCAGATCCGCTTCAAGCACGGCTGGATGAAGCACAGGAAACATACGGAATTTCCAAAACATTCACCAACTGGCAGGAGATGGCAGATCCGGCGCTGATCGATCTTGCGGTGATCGCTTCACCGACGGTCTTTCACAAAGAGCAATGCGAATTTTTTATGAGCCGCGGAATAGATGTATTTTGTGACAAACCGATAGCCCTCAATTCAGCGGAAGCACAGGAGATTGCAGATTTCGCCGGTAAGCACCAGCGCAAACTGATGGTCTATCAGCCGCACCGCCTGACCGGAACTGCCGTAAAAGCCAAAGAAATAATCGCCTCCGGCAAACTTGGCAGGATCTATCAGATCAAACGTAATTGCTATTCATTTGTCCAGCGCAATGATTGGCAGGCATTCCTCTCGCAAGGCGGCGGCATGCTGAATAATTACGGAGCGCACTTTCTTGACCAATTGCTCTTTATCGGCGGAGACAAAAAGGTAAATAAACTTCATTGCGAAACTGCCCGGCTGCTTTCAGTCGGAGATGCCGAAGATTTTGTCGTCGTGACGATGCGCGGCGGTTCAGGTATACTTTACCGCATGGATATCAACATGGCGCACCCGCTTCCGGGAACGGACATGGAAATCTGCGGAACTCTGGGCAGTGCAGTATTCCAGAATAATGTCTGGAAAATAAAATATTGTGAAAAACTTTCTGATACCACAGCGACAACCGATATGGCCGCTCCCGACCGGCGTTATCCGGCGCGGGAACAGAACTTTATTGAAGAAGAAGCCGTCAATCCGGAAATAGACAGCGCCGACTGGTATCTGTATTGCCGCGATTATTTCAATGGTTCAGCCGCACCGTTCGTTCCGCTGGAAGAAACCCTTGAAATCATGCGGATATTAAAAGAGTGCCGCGAATCTTCCGGAGTTTTCTGGAGTTGAATCCGGAAAATTGGTTTATTTTGCCGCGCGGCGGGAACGGAAAAACTGACGGATAAGTTCAAGTGATTCGTCACCGCAAACGCCGCCGGAAACTTCCGGATGCCAGAGCAAACCGGGAATGGAATTGATATCAAATGCCCCGCCGCAAAAACCACCTGCCGGGTCCCCTGCCCCGTAAACGATCCGTTTAATCCGGGAATTTATCAACATTCCGGCACACATCGGACAGGGTTCTTTGGTCACATATATGGTACATTCACTCATGCGCCAGTCGTTGAGAACAGCCTCGGCTTCGTGAACAGCCTCAAATTCGGCATGGGCAGAAACTGAATGTTTCTCCTCGACCCGGTTTCTGCCGCGGGCGATAATAACACCGTTTTTCACAACGACCGCCCCGATCGGCACTTCACCGGCTTCCGCCGCCTTTTCGGCTTCCGCCAGCGCCTGGCGCATAAAATCAATATCGGTCATTTTTCAGTGATCTCGACCCGCACCACAAACATTTTGTGGCTGAAAAAGCGGATACGGACGTAATTGTCACCGTACCGGTAATTAAATGAATACACCGGACTGTCCTGATCTTTATCATCAACCAGCATATCGCGGTAATTGAAAAGTGCGTTGACCGTTTTCAATTCCCGGGTATAGTACAAATCAACAACTCTGATCAACTTTCTGGCAGCTTCATATTTTTCTTTGGAGTCGGCAGAAAATTTATTGCTCTTGAGAACCTCTATAATATCTTTGTGCTTCTCAAAAACTTCGATATCCTCCGACGGCAGCATTTCGGTCGCACATCCGGAATTGAAAATAAGTAATAACGCGGAAAAAGCACATAACAACAGAGAACAACAGAACTTCATAGCGCACCTCTTGCACACGCAAATGTTAAAAAAATGGAGCGGGTGACCGGAGTCGAACCGGCGTCGCCAGCTTGGGAAGCTGGAGCATAACCGTTTTGCTACACCCGCAACAACATTTTATAATATAATGCACATTATCTGCGGTGTCAAGTGGCGTTACAGCTTATTATCCTAATTCTTCCACCAATTTCTGCATACGCGGCAGCTGGGACTGGATGGACTGTGCCAGTTTGATCTGGGTACGGCAGCGGTCAAGGTTGTGTTTTTCGCGATGGATCTTGAAATAAACATCACCGGCGAGGTAATCGGTCAGGAAACGGATACCGATCTCCAGAGTGATAAGCTTTCCGGAAAACGGAAGCAGCTCTTTTTCGCGGGGATTCAGAAATTTTCCGGCACCGGAGAGAAAGCCGCGCAGAAGCGCGTCAAACATTTCAAAACGCATGCCGACTTTGGAAAGATCCAGTTCATCTTCAGCCGCAGGTGAAGTTCCGGTACGTACCATATCGCCGAAGTCATAATGCGGCAACCCCGGCATGACCGTATCAAGGTCGATAACACATATCCCCTCCCCGGTCACATCGTCGATAAGTACATTGTTGAGCTTGGTATCATTGTGGGTGGTGCGCTCAAAAAGTTCCCCCTTATCCATACCGTCAATAAGCAGAGAATATTCTTCACGGTTGCTGAAAATATAGTCAAGTTCCGGCTGAACCTCTTTGGCACGACCTTTGACGTCAGCCGCGAGAGCCGCTTCCAACGCCGCCAGACGCTTCGGAGTATGGTGAAAATCGGCGATAGTTTCGTTGAGCCGTCCGGGCATATCAGCCAGGTCAAGCTGGAAATTACCGAAAGCTGCTGCGGCAGCATACGCCTGCTGCGGAGTTTCCAAAATATCGTAGGTGCGCGCCTGATCGACATAGATATAACAGCGCCAGAAGTTATTGTTTTCATCCCGGTAAAAAGGATTCCCCTCACGGGAACGCATGACCTGCAAAGCCCGGCGGCGGGAAGCCGGATCGATCTTCTTTTCAGCGGCGATCTTGCCTTCGATATGCGAACAGACCCGGACAAAGTTATCCATCAGCAGTTCCGGCTGCTTGAAAATAGTCGTATTGATGCGCTGAAGGATGTAGGTCTGATTGGTGGTATACATTTTGAATGTATCATTGATATGACCGGTACCGAAACGTTCCGCAGAAACAAATCCGCCATCCAGAACAAAACCGGCAGCAACAGAAGAAAGATCGAATTCCATTTTTACTCTCCGTAATTTCAATTATTTTTTGCAGCTTATCTATAATATATCACACTTTCTGCAAAATAATATATAATTTTCGTCTTATAATATGGACTATTTTGCAAAGTAAAGGTATATTATATACAAAATCAAAAAATCCGGGAAATAAAATCATGCAAAATATGACACTCGATCTTTTTTTAAGTGATGAAGTTCAAGGGTTACTGGACGATTTTGCCGCATTGCTCGACGTCCGGGTAACTTTTTTTTCTCTTTCCGGCGAATGTCTGCGCCGGGGCAAGGAGATGCGAAATTGCGACTACTGCCATATCATCCAGAATGAACTTGCCAACCGCGACCAATGTCTGGCAATGGATTGCAGCAAGCGCAATGAAGTCCTGCAAAGCGGGAAAGACATATCTTACCGCTGTCATGCCGGTTTATATGAATGTCTGGCAGTCGTCAGGCTGAAAGATCGTCCGGCCGGTTTTGTAATGATGGGGCAATTCAGATTGGAAGGGGATCAAATGCCGGACTTTCCCGGTCTTGATGCTGCCCGGAAACGCAAATTGACAAATGCCTACAATGCGCTGCCCTGTTTCAGCAAAGAAAAACTTCAGGCGATAACCGGCGTACTGCGAACTCTCATTGATTATATCACGGTCAGAGAACTTGCGGTACTGCGCGGAGATTTTTTACGTCAGGAGATCAATAAATATATTGAACGCCACGTAACAGAAGATATCCGGCTGCCGGATATGGCGCGTAAACTTGGAAGAAGCGTATCATCCATTTCCCAGTTTTTACGGAAAAATCATCACACCAGCTTCAAAAACCTCCATCTGGAAGCCAGATTGAAACTGGCAGAACAGTATTGGCAGAACAACCCGGATGCCACGGTTGCCGAAACCGCATTTGCCGCAGGTTTCCGGGACCAATTCTATTTTTCAAGAGTCTTCAGCCGGATGCGCGGCATGCCGCCGGGCAAATATCACGCCCGGCTCAAAGAGGCGATAAATAAAAAACCGCATGATCCCGCCGAATAAAAACAGCAGAGCCTGCAACTTAATAAAAATTATACGGATTGATCTCCCATTCGCCGGGAGAATTCTGCGGGATCGGACTGTAACCGTTGCGTTCGATTTCAGTACACCCCGCCGCAAGCAGAAACAACAACGCCGCCACAATAACCGTGACGGCGCGTTTGATTTTTACAATCGATGTACTCACTTAAAAAACCTTTTGGGCAGAGTTTCAAGCAAACTGTAATCACGCATTTCCAAAACCTGAAACGCCAATGTTGCAGCGATCGCTAAAAAGGTGAGAATTATCATCACCGTGAAAAATTTTGATTTCCACATATTCGTTATACCCTTTTCGCAGATTACCTGGCTTCAGCCTTGTAGAGAACGATGTCACCGACTTTTACATCAGCTCCGGCGGGCAAGTCAACCACAGACTCTTTTTCGCCGACTTTGACGATCTTACTGGAAGCGATATATTCATCTTTTGCGGCCAATTCGGTACTGTTGAGAACCGCGCCGTCAGCGTTATACCAGGTTGCCGGATTGACATCGGAACTGGGACGCACGATCATCAACTCGATACCGCTGGCAAGATTGAGGCAGATTTTAACACTCTCTCCGGTTTTGGCATCTTTCTGATAAACCACGCTCTTTTCGCCGAGGTCGATCACAAAGTAACCGTATTCTTTGGAGACTCCGATGATTTTTCCGCAAAGTCTGGAAAGGGCAGCCTCGGAACCGGGTTTCCACGCAACAAACTCCTCGCTGACGCCGATAGATTTACGAAGTGCGGCAAGCTTTTCGGCAGTTTCGGCTTTTGCTTTTACAGCAGCGAGCCGCTGACTTTCTTTAGCTTTCACGCTCCGGTTCAAACCGGCGATCTCCCGTTTGGCTTTGGCAAGCTCTTTTGCCAGACTGTTGACCTCTCCGATTTTTTTGCTCACAGCAGCTTTGACATTTTTGATACCGGTATCGCGGCTGGAATCAGAAACAGAAACCCGGGCACCGGCAATCCGGGCGATTTCAGACAGCGCATTGCGGTAGGAGTTGCTGTTATCAACAGTCTTGGAGATAAAATCACTGAATGGACGCAGAGCATTTCTTGCGTTATTGTCTTTTTCTTTCAAATCAACGACATTGACACCGCCGCGCCCTTTGGCGATGCGGGCGATCTCGGCATAAGCATCATTGCGGCGGGAAAGAACGGAATTGAGTTTGCGTCCGACTGCCGCGGTACTGCTGTCATACTTATCGATCATCATAAAGCTGCTGACATCACTGCCGCTCATGCCGCGTTTCAGATCACTGCTCAAAGCATTATCGATCTTTGCCAGAGAATCAGCCATGAAGTCACGCTGGGAGATGATGTTCTTTCCCTGCGTACTGATTTTCGGCAGTTTGGAATCAAGATCAGCATATTTCTCATGGGCAAGGACTTCAGTTGTCAGATCTTTGGCATAGTCGGTACCGCTGTTCTGATCCAGCGCTTTGGAAGTCTCATAAATAGCTTTTGCCATTTTTTCATGCCCTTTGACGAATTGGGCGCGCTTCTCAAAGAGGAAGTAGGAGCAGACCGCACTTGCTGCCGCAAAGAGAAAAATAAAGATGCTGAGGATAATGTTGAGAACTTTCATACCACTTTAACCTTACTTATAATTAAAAAACTTTAAACAATCCAATGTCAAAAAACGTGTCAAAAATAATAACACTTTGAAAATTTAGCACCATCGGAGCTGATTGTCAAATCGACATGGCACTTTTTTGCAAACATTTTGCATTTTTTCTTAAAAAAACGGATTTTCCTTAAAGAATAAAACGGACTCCGTCCAAATTCTTCAATTTTTCTCCGACTGCATTTGCATCATCTTTTGACGATGCAAGAAAAGTCATCCGGAGTGTCTTGTAGGTGCCGCTGCCGGAGGCTGCCCCCGGTTCAATCTTAAGTTCATCCACACCCATATTGCGAACAGCAGCTTCGACAGCATCACATTTATCGCTCCGGCAGAAAATCCGGTATTCCCAATCGCGCGGAAACACGATTTCAGCATTTTTGTCACTCATAAAAACTCATCCTTTCCAATAAGGGGAAATTTCCCGCAGACGGGAGATTACCGGCGGCAGTTTTCCGGAAACAAAATCGACATCTTCCATCGTGTTATAACGGGAGAAGCTGAAACGGATCGTTCCATGCGCCGCGCTGTAAGGTATCCCCATGGCGCGCAGGACGTGGGACGGCTCCAAACTGCCGGTGGTGCAGGCACTCCCGCTTGAAGCACAGATACCGAACATATCCAGCAGCATCAGAATGCTTTCACCCTCGATACACTCAAAACTTATGGAAGAAGTTCCCGGCAGACGGTTTTCCAGATCGCCGTTGACACGTACTTGCGGGATGGCTTCAATGATACGGCGTTCCAATTCGTTGCGCATTGCGGAAAGTTCAGCATATTCTTTATCCAGTATCTCCGCACTGATCCGGCACGCTTCGCCCAGACCGATGATACTGGCAACGTTTTCAGTACCGCCGCGGCGGGAACGTTCCTGATGCCCGCCGTAGATCAGCGGAGTAAAACGGATCCTGCGCCGGACAAAAAGTGCGCCGACCCCTTTGGGCGCATGAAGTTTATGTCCGGAAATGGTCAGAAAATCGACACCGGTGTCATCCACATCTATTTTGACTTTTCCTGCCGCCTGAACCGCATCAGTGTGAAACAACGCACCTTTACTGTGAGCGATCGAACAGGCTTCTTTGATGGGAAAGATGGTTCCGGTTTCATTGTTTGCCCACATCAGAGAGACGACTGCGGTATTTTCATCGGTCTCTTTTTCAAGAACGTCCATATCGAGTCTGCCTCTGGCATCCACCGGGATTTTGACGATTTCATAACCGCGCCGTGCCAATTCATCGCAATAGTGAAGAACGGCGGGGTGTTCAACGACCGAAGTGATGACTTTTTTGCGTTCCGGTTTGGCGCACACTGCGGAATTGAGTGCGGCGTTATCCCCCTCGGTCCCGCAACTGGTAAAGATGATTTCAGTGGCATGGCCGTCTCTATCGCGCCATTTTGCGCCGAGCAATCCGGCGACCTGACACCGGGCATTTTCTATCTTTTCCGCCACGCCGCCGCCGAAGCGGTGGATACTGGACGGGTTGCCGTACATCTCGCAAAAATACGGCATCATAACTTCAAGAACTTCCGGAGCAACTCTGGTGGTGGCGTTGTTGTCCAGATAGACGACTTTGTTTTCCATAATTGAACTTTTCTCCCAACGTTGAAACGTCATTCTTATAGAATATCACATTTTTTGAAAATTTCAACCTTTTTATCTTGAAAACTGCATTGAAAACAGCTATTTTATGCCAATAAACATCGGGGTAATGTGAATGATCCAATATTTTGACAATGCAGCGGCATCAGTACCGCTGCCGGAAGTTCTTGATTTTTACCGGCGATCTCTTTTGGAGGATTTTGCAAATCAGGAGGCTGTTCATCTGCTCGGTTATCAATTGAGAAAAAAACTGGATGATGCGGCAAAGGAGCTTTGCCTGGCATTGCTTGATGACACAGAAAACCATCAGGTCATCTGGGCAGGAAGTGCAACGGAGTGCTTCCGGATCATTGCCGGATATCTTTCCGGAAGCCGGGTATTTGCCAGCAAACTGGAACACCCTGCCCTGATTGCCAATTTTCAAAAACACACCGATTTGAAACTGCTGGATATTTCCCGCGACGGAAAAATAACCGTTCCGGCAGAAAGAGAAAATTGTGATGCGGTAATATTCCACCATGTCCAAAGTGAAACCGGGATCATTCAGGATTTGCCCGCGCTCTTTTCCGCATTCCCCGAAGCGCTCCATATGACCGATGCTGTACAGAGTGCGGGAAAAATACCTCTGTGCAAAGCTGCTGATCTGCACATTGTCTCCGGGGTAAAATTCGGTTGTCCGGGCGGCGCGGCGGTGATCTGGAAAAAATCTGCCGAAAAGTTGCAGAAACTTGCCGCTTTTGCTGAAAATATGCGCCACAAGGATTATTCATTATCCAGAGTGAATGTCCCGCTGTGCCGCACCCTTGCCTTTGCGGCACGTTTGAGAGCGGAACGGCAGAAAAACGATTTTGAAAAAGTTTCAGCATTGAATTTGCGTTTGCGTCAGCAGCTTGCAGAAGCGGGGATCTATCCTTTACTTCCGGAAAGCACTCCGGTTTCGCCCTATATCATAAACTTTTTTCTCCCCGGTATCCAGACTGCGGTCGTGGTAAGAGCTTTGTCGGAACAGGGGATTTACTGTGCCAGCGGCAGTGCCTGCGCCGCTGAAGCCGGAGGGCCGAGTCCGGCTCTGCTGGCTCTGGGAAAAAGTAAAAAAGATGCTTTCAGCGGACTGCGGATAAGTTTTGATGCAGCGACAGCAGAAAATGATGTGGATTTTTTGGCTTCTTCTTTAAAAAAGGTGTTGAAAAATTACTGATTTGATATTATCTTTTACCCGTGCATTTATATCAACACTCTAAATCCCTGTGAGGAGCCGTATGCTTAAAAATCTTCTTGCTGTTTCGGGAGCCTTTTTTCTGGCTCTGTCGCCGTTGTCGCGCCTTGAAGGGCGCATCATTGAGATCCGCAAAAAAGCTGAACTCAATCCCACAGTATATTTTTCCGGAGTCCCCGGCAATCCGGCATTGAGCAAGGAGATCCAAACCTTTCTCGGAGTTTGCGGCTGGTTCGATATAACCAACCGGAGCGATAACGCAGATTACACGATTACCGCCGAAAATTCCGGAAACCGTATCATCATCCGCCTCATTCACGGCAAAAAGCCGATCGCGGCGTGGAGTCTGCCGGCTTCAGCAAACAGCAGGGAACTTGCAAAGACCGCGGTCGATGCCATTATCGAACGTGCCTTTGAACAGCTCAAAGTCCGCAGTTTCTGCCGTTCCCGCATCGCTTTTACCGCCGAAAGCGCTCCGGGTATACGCAATGTTTTTGTTTGTGACATCGACGGTGGAAATGTTCAGCAAATAACCAATTACCGGACTCTCAATGTAGAACCGAACTGGAGTCCGGACGGCAGAACGATCTATTTTTCCAAGTACAACCGTTCCGGCATTTCCATCGTTGAAACCACGGTCGCAACTCCGCGCCGCAGCCGGATAATTTCCAGTTCACGCGGGATCAATACCGGCGCGGCAGTAAG
Source organism: Lentisphaerota bacterium (assembly GCA_015061605.1). GTDB lineage: Bacteria > Verrucomicrobiota > Lentisphaeria > Victivallales > Victivallaceae > UBA1784. Next base: position 57,766 of record SUWH01000004.1, read on the forward strand.
TCCGGACGGTTCCATGATGGCGGTGATTTTGAGCCCGGATCATCAGGTCGATTTGTACTGCCTCGGCTTAAAGCGCAGAGAACGGCGGCGGCTCACCCGCGGCATCGCAGTCGAAGCCTCTCCGTGCTGGAGCCCGGACGGACAGAAAATCGCTTTTGTCAGCGACCGCCGGGGCAATCCGCGTATATTTATCAGCGACACCTACGGCAGAAATACTCAACTTATCCCTTCCATCGGTAATGATGCGGTCACTCCGGCATGGTCAAAGGATGGAAAAATAGCTTACGCCGCCCGCATCAACGGAAACTACACCATTGCAGTCTACAATCCGGCGACCGGAGAAAACCGCCGCGTGGTCGAACTCCCCGGAAACTGGGAATCTCCCGAATGGGCAGCCGACAACCGTCAGGTGGTCTGCAAACGTACCACAGGAAAAAATTCCGCGCTGTATGTCATCGACACCAGAACCGGTAAAACCCGGCTGCTGCTGCAAACATCTTCGCGGCTCTTTGATCCATCCTGGTCGCCCTGCGCAAAAAAATAACATTGTATGAGAGGTGTTGATAATGTCATTCAGTACATCTGCATTTTTTGACCGGCTGGAAATGTTTTCGATCCGGCTCGGTCTGGAATCCACCCGGGAACTGGCTCATCTCGCCGGAAATCCGGAAAATTCTTTGCGCTTCATCCATATCGCCGGAACCAACGGCAAAGGTTCGACCGGAGCAATGCTGGAACGCACGCTGCGGGAAGCGGGCTTTTCCACCGGATTTTACACCTCTCCACATCTCATTGATGTCCGGGAACGTTTCCGCATCAACGGCAAAACGGTCGATGAGGAAACTTTTGAATACTGGGGAAAATATCTCGCCGATATAGCCGGAACTAAATACAGCTATTTTGAATACGCAACCGTCCTCGCCATGCTGATTTTCAAAGCCGCCAAATGCGATGTTGTCGTCTGGGAAACCGGTCTGGGCGGACGGCTCTGTGCCACCAATATCGTCACGCCGCAACTGTGCATAATCACCAATATCGCCCTCGATCATACCGACCACCTCGGGGACACCATTGCCAAAATCGCCGCTGAAAAAGCGGGGATCATCAAACGCGGCGTGCCGCTGGTATGCGGAAAACTTCCTGATGATGCAAAAGCGGTTATTGAAGCCAGAGCGCAGGAAATGGATGTAAAAGTATTTCCCTGCCGCGAAGCTGTTCCGGAAAAATATACCCTTTTACCGGGTGATGACGGCGTGCCGCTGCAGAAATTCACCTACGACAACCGCGAAATAACTCTTGCTCTTCCCGGAAGAATGCAGCGCGAAAACTTCCGCATCGTCTACGAAGCTCTGGAAATTTTGAGCAAACAATGGAACTTCAACTTTGAAACCGCCCTTGAAGGCTTGAGCAAAGTGCGCTGGCCGGGCAGATTTCAAAGGATCGGCGACCGGATGATCCTTGACGGCGGACACAATCCGGACGGCACCGCCGCCCTCGCTGAAGCACTGAATGAACTTTACCCGGGCGAGAAATTCACCACCGTATACGCCGCATTCGCCAATAAAAATGCCGGAGAATGTGTGCAGAATCTTTCAAAATTCACGGAGCAGTTCATCTTCACTTCCCCGGGGACCTGGAACCGCAAGGCCTTCAAACCGGAGGAGTTGATCAGCTTTGCTTCACAATGCAATATTCCGGCAAACGGCAATCCGGTGCCGCTGAAAGCGGTGGAAGAGGCGTTGAAAATCTCCCCGCGCCGGGTGATAATTTCCGGTTCACTTTATCTTGCCGGAGAAGTCCTCCAACACTATATGCCGCTTGAATCAACACTGGATATATAACGGCGCGATATCGCTCCTTGCGTAACTGGCGAGACGCCTCTCGTCCGACCAACGGGAGGACAAAACACTTCGCTTTTTTTTGAAAAAGGATAGGGGGTCCGGGGGGAAGGGAAAAACTTTTTTTCACGGGAAAAAAAGTTTTTCCCTTCCCCCCGATGCCATCGACTCACATTGCCGCAGAGAATTTCTGCCGGAATTCGGCGAAGGTGCCTTCTTCGATGGATTTGCGGATATTTGCCGCAAGGTTGATGTAGTAGTGCAAATTGTGCAAAGTTAACAGCCGCATACCGAGGATTTCTCCGACATTGAGCAGGTGCCGGATATAGGCGCGGGTGAAGTTCCTGCAGGCGTAGCACTGGCAGCCCTCCTCGATGGGAGAGAAATCCATGGAGTAACGTCCGGCTTTGACATTGATGGTTTCGCCGTAACCGACATAGGCTCCGCCGTGGCGGCCCAGCCGGGTCGGGAGAACGCAGTCAAACATATCGACGCCCCGGGCGACGCTTTCAACGATCTGGCGCGGGGTACCGACACCCATCAGATAGCGCGGAGCATTTTCCGGCAGTTCGGGGGCGGCAGCATCGACCGCTTCCATCATCTCTTTTTCGCTTTCACCGACAGAAACACCTCCGATCGCGTAGCCGTCAAAACCGATATTGACGATCTCTCTTGCTGAACGTTTACGCAGCTCTTCAAAGGTCGACCCCTGAACGATGCCGAAACGGAGCTGACCGTCGTTGAGCGGCTGTTCTCTGGACATCCGTTCCCAGCGGCTGGTGATCTGCAGCGACTTTAACGCCTGTTCAAAGGTGGCGGGATAGGGAGTACACTCATCAAATGCCATGACGATATCGGAATCCAGCGTTTTCTGAATGTGCATACTTTCCACCGGACCGAGGAAAAAACGGCTGCCGTCGATATGTGAAGCAAACTTCACGCCGTCCGGCATGATCTTACGCAGCGATGCCAGACTGAAAACCTGAAAACCGCCGGAGTCAGTCAAAATCGGCTTCTTGAAATTGATGAATTTGTGCAAACCTCCGGCAGCTTTTATCACTTCCAGTCCCGGACGGAGAAAGAGGTGATAGGTGTTGCCGAGGATGATCTGTGCCTGAAGCTCATCCAGTTCCGCAGGCGAAACCGCTTTGACACTTCCACGGGTACCGACCGGCATGAAGATCGGGGTCTGGATATCTCCACGGCGGGTATGCAGAACTCCCCGCCGGGCGCAGGAGGTCGCATCTTTTTTTATAACATCAAAAATACCAGACATTTACAGCTCCACAAACATTCCTTTGAACAATTCCCGGCATTCAGCTTCCAATCCGAGTGCCGCCGCCAGTTTCCCCGCAAATGCATAAACCGCCCCGGGGCCTTTGCCGGTAACGATATTGCCGTCGATTTCGGCGGGAGCATCGGTATATTTTGCACCGTTGAGATAGGTGTCAAAACGGGGGTACATGGTGAATTTTTTACCATCCAGCAATCCGGCTTTCGCCAGAACGATGGGGGCGGCACAGATGGCGGAAATGATTTTTCCGGCACGAGCCATTTCAGAAAGCCAGCAGCCGACCGCAACAGATTCATAAAGCGTAGTTGCTCCGGGAAGACCGCCGGGCAGGAAGATGGCATCGAAATCTTCCGGAGTCAATTCATCAAGCAGCGCGTCAGCGCGCAAAGTGATGTTGTGAGCTCCGTTGAGTTCGCTATTTTCCAATCCGGCGATAGTGACACCGGCATTCAGACGGCGCAGACAATCAACAGTGGCAATAAGTTCAGTTTCTTCAAAACCGTCGGCTACAACGGCGATAATTTTTTTCATGATGCAAATTCTCCGTAAATAAAAATTACTCCGCTAAAATATACATTTACCGGAACATTATTGCAAGCCGGAAAAGATAAAATATTCTATCTCAAGTTGAAATTTTGCTTTTGCAGTGCTATATTGTGGAGTGTTTGTTTAAACCAACAGGAAAGGAAAAATATCAACATAAAAATCTTGAATTGATAAATTGTATATAGCATAAAAAGGCTACTTCAGCAAACTACCACCTTGTAAAAACAGCCTTCTGACGGAAGTATTTTGTGCCGTGTATTGTCATATACACGGTGCATTTCTGCTTTGTATTCCGTTGGACGCTGTGGTAGGCGGGCTGAAGTGTGCAAACAGGGATGCACCTCTTTTTTTTGTGGTGTTTCCCCAAAAACTCAAAGGAAACAACCACAGCATGAAACCACTGTTTTTACTCTCTTTACTTTTTCTCTCTCTTTCTCTCTTTTCCGCTGAAATCATTGGTAAGGTAATTGGCGTTTCTGACGGTGATACCATTACCGTTTTAGATAATCTTGATAAAGGCAAATTCCGCATACGCCTTAATAAAATTGATGCACCTGAAAAGAAACAAGCCTTCGGCAACAAAGCCAAACAGTATTTATCCAGTTTGATTTTCGGCAGACAAGTTTCTGTAAGGTTCAAAGAAATAGACCGTTACGGCAGAATTTCAGGAGTTGTTTACTGTGACGGTGCAGAAATCAATCTGGTAATGGTTCAAAATGGCTATGCGTGGCATTACAGCTATTACGATAAAACCCCTGCATACATTCAAGCTGAAAAGCAAGCAAGGGCAGATAAAAAAGGTTTATGGGCAGACCCAAACCCCATAAATCCTTATGAGTTTAGAAAAATGAAGAAAAAACGCTGAATTTCTTCAGCCTATCCTCCCGTATTATTTTAAGGAAAGAATGCAAACCGCGTCATTTATATTCAGGAATCACCAGTATCCCGCCAGGTTTTACGATCTGATGCCGGTAAACAAGGTCACTTTTACCCTGATTCATCAGCAACAAAACAGTTTTATTACGATATTCGATTGCCTGCACAAAATCTTTCTGCCATCCGGGAATTTGTACTGATTTGCGATTCCCGTAAAGAAAAAAGTCTTCATACATGGCAATGACCTTTGATACATCTGCAACAGCGCGGAATGATTCGCCATTGAGCGTTGAATATTCAAAAAGCAATATCCCGCCGGTTCCGTCTGCCGCCCGGCGCAGTAGCCATGCCGGAGTAAACTGTCGCGGATAGGCACGATTTTCCATCAGATAAGGACGAATGATCGCCCCGGTAACCAGCGGTGTTTTGCCGATTGCTTTCAAAGTAGCCTCAAGTTCCTTTTCCGGTCTGCCGTAACCGCACTCCGCCATATCAATGATACCGGGAAACAAAGACCAGTCAATACAGTAATTTTCACGGGTTGACGGACTCTGGTAGCCGCTGTAAACCGTGAACATTATTTTTTTATCATACCGTTTCAACGCATCATGGATCAACTTTGCATAATATGCCACCATTTTGTTGCGTGAACCGATATCGCTTTCTTTGATACATTTACTGCAATAACAGGAGAACGGAGTGTTTTTGTAATTATGTTCGAAATCCCATCCGATGATCCGGGGATTTCCAGCTCTTTTCAACCAAACCGGGATTTGCTGTTCGAGCCATCCGGCAAATTCCGGGGTCCGGATGTATTGTGGACAGACCAGTATATTATTCCGCTTGCCATTGATTCCGGTCAAAGCGGCTTCCGGATGCATCCGGACGTATGGTTTCAAACTCCAGCTCCACTGTTTCAAGTTGAAACGGTAAGAAAACGGGATATGTGTATTGTGCAGTTCATGGACTTCATTGATCCCGTATTTGGCAAATTCAGCAGCAAGAGTATTCAAATAGTTTTGATCAGTAAGGCGTCTTGTCCACTCGACCCACAGTAAAATACGGTATTTCTGCGGACGTTTTCCGCTGATTTCCGGGATGACGTTCACCTTGAAACCGCGTGGGATCTCCACAATTTTCGACTGTCGGCTTGAAGCAGAATAGGCGATTTCCCCGGTAAAACATTTTTTCGGAGCCCGGATAAATACCGAAATATACTTATGGCCCGGCAAAGTTCCGTTATACTTTATTGGAGTGCGGAATGTTATTTTACCATCCGGAGTAAAATCAAGTTCATAATTTTTGTAATATCCGGAAACACATTCAACTTTGAACCCGGGCGGCAAATCCAGTTTCAAAGTATAATCTCTGACCGTTTTGCCGGGGAATCCACGGGGGGCAAACAGCAGCATCTGAATCCCACCGGCGGGAATGCTCAATTCTCCGGCGTGCCAATTCGGCCACATATATGAACACCCGGCAGCAAGAATAAACTCTTTATCCGGCGGAACAATATCCCGTCCGGAAGCCCGCAATTCCCCGGAGAAATCATCCGGAAGTTTGAGGTAATTGAGTGTATTGAAAAGCAATGATCCCGAAACCGCATTTTTACCGTTGAGCAAAATCGTTTTGGCACCGCTGAATGTAAGCAATTCAGCATTGAGCGACAACTCATATTCGGGAGAACGCCACCAGACATTACGACTGTTTTTGTCAAGAAAACTCCATTGAAATGCAAAAGTTCCGGTATGTTTAAGGTCAAATTCCGTTCCCCGGGAAAAACTGGCGGCTTTGCCCTGAAATGAGACCGACGTTTCAACATCGCATCCATCTGCATTGAAACGGTTTCTCCCCGGAATAAAATCCGGCAGTGAAAACTTCACTTCCGGTACTTCTGCGGAAAATCTCATCACACCGAAGTCCCGGTCATCATGAAAACCATTGACCGTAGGAAAAAGAGTGCTTATTTCGGACGCAGAATTACTTTTACGTGCCGCCTGAAAAGTAATCTCTTCGTGTTTTCCGGGGTGTCCGCCGATCGCATCCCACGGGATTTGCAGAAATGCTTTCCAAACACCGTTGCCGCGTTCACATCTGCCGACGGCGCCGGAATCCCATGCCGGATCACGGCTGCTCCAGAAATCCGGCCCGCTCATCCGGGCATCGTCAATTTTACCGCTGCCGGAAATGATAAAATCATACATTATACCATTACGTTTCAGCAGCAGTACGGAATGATCATTGCTCCAGGGATTTTTCCGGTTGGTACGGAATTCGTGCAAGCGGTTGGCTTTCGGATCAAGGCAGCTTTCAAAATTGGTAAATTCAGCGTACAGATTCCGATTGTCACGGTGCAGTTTGATCCAGCTTTTTTCCCGGGAAAAACTTTTTTCCCGGATCAGCACAAAAGGGCCGGCAGTAACACCGGATCCCCCCTTTCCGATGGTTAAAGCAGCTTTATTTTGAGTTTGAAGTTTTATTTTCGGATCAAACTTTCCGTCAGTTGTGATCAATGCCCTGGAAATGTAAAATTGGTGTTTGGGATCTCTGCCGACACATATATCAAAATCCGGCATCAATTTTTTGACATCCAGCGGCCCGATGCGTAACCATTGCCAGTATCCTTTTCCCGGTTCATTGATACTTCTTACGAGCTGCTTCCCCTGACGGATCTCGATTTCCACATTCTTACAGCCGTTCTCTCTGGCCTCGATAAAAATATATAAAGGACGGGATGTTTTTGGTGGAACAACATTGAGCATACGGTGCCACCGTCTGCCATGACGCAAAGTTTTCCCCCATCGTTTTATGATCCTTCCGTGTTTTCCTTTATTAAGATCCAATTCAACCGGCTCAACTGCCAAATCAGGAAAATTTGCGCAAACCAGAAGCGGCAAAGTAAATAAAAGTGCAAGAACTGTTTTCATTTTTTTCTCCGTAACTATCAGTTTATACAAGGAGATGCACAACTTACCCAGCTTGAACCGTTTGCATAATAATACCATGGACAGGTTATGCATCTGGCTTCGCCCTGGATCGGAATTATCGATTGGACATGACCATCCAACTGGACCATTTGCAATTTTCTGCTGTGCCGGTAATCAGTAGGATAACTGCTGCGGCTGCTGTCGGAACGGCAGTACTGTCCGACCAGATACGAAAATTTGTGTTCGGCAAACCCCTCTTCTTTCTTTTGAAACTCTGATTTTGAATCAGCAATAACCATCGTTCTGGCAGGATATTTCAAATATTGAGAAGAAAGTTTTATGCCCTGAGCTGCTGGAGTATAAACAAAGTATTGCAATCCGTAATTCAATTGCCGGAAAGAAAAAAACCAATATTTACTGGACGGACAACGGGTGGTCTCCTGGGAGATCAGTTTATCCTTCTCAAAAAGCGAAAACCAATGCATATTGTCACGGTGCAGTTTATCTCTCCCGCTCACACACCATTCGCCATTATTTCCGGCATACTGCACAAATGCGGTACCTATCTGTTTGAGATTACTGGTACAACCGGCAGCTTTACCGCGTTCACGCGCACTCTGCAATGCCGGCAGCAAAATTGCCGCCAGAATCGCTATGATAGCGATCACGACCAATAGCTCGATCAGCGTGAATGCTGATCGAATGAAGCACGGCTCCGCCGTATGAAGCATTTGCCTGCGGCAAATATGAAGCGCACTGTCTGTGCATGAAGCACTTGCTTTGCAAGCATTATGGTGTACCCCAAAAGCCGATTTCTGCGGCGCTTTCCTCCGTACTTTTCCGTACTTATCCGTACATATCCGTACCAATGCGCCGCCCGCAGAAGACAGCAAACCGCAGCGGTTATACAAAACTTTTACATGATTACGGCAATATTGTGCAGTAAGTACGAGCAGCTCTACATTCATGATATTCCTCCTTTGATCTGTTATTTAAAGATCATTTTTTATATTTCAGAAACTTGCAGTTTTTATTTCCCGACAGAGGTTTCCCTCGGAACCAACTCCGGCACAAAAGTAATGTCCTGCACTGTTTTATCATAAATCAGGTCGATCAGCATATTTACTGCCGCTTCACCGGCAGAGAAAAAAGGTTGATAGACAGAAGTAAGTCCCGGATTCAAATCCTGAATTCCGGAGAGACAGTCATAGCCGCAAAGCAGAATGTTTTTCCCGGGGATCTCACCGTGCAGCAGCAATCCGGTATGGATGTTCGCAGCAACGGAATCGATGGTGCAGAATATCCCGGTTTTTTCCTTACTTTTCAAAGCGGTATCAATTATTTTCTGCGCAGGGATCTGCTGTTCAAAATGGCGGCAGGTGAATCCGGATTTTTCAACCGTTTCAATAAAACCGGCGATCCGCGGACGGTATTTACCGTAAACGATAAAATTGCGGCACTGATATTCGATAAAATGTTCTGCAACGATGATCCCGCCTTTGCGGTCATCGATGCAGACCCGGTTCAATTCGTGAAGAAATAACGGAGTTTCCGGACCGGAAGATTCGATAAACACCACTTTACCGCCGGATTTGCGGTAATTGGCCAGCATTTCGATCGTCTCCTTATCAATTTGAAAACGCGGATAGGTTATCAAACCGCAATTACGACGCCCGGTAGCCTCTTTTAAAAATGCAGAAAAACACTCTTTGGACAAATCAAAAAAGTATGAAAGTGAAAAACCTGCCCGGTTTGCCGCCGCTGAACATCCCTTTATCACATCGAGGACAAGATCATTCTTAAAACTGGGAAGAAATATTCCGATCTCCGGACTGTAACCTTTTTTCAAAAACTCCGCACTGCGATTGGGACGGTATCCCAGCTTGTTTGCAGCCTGTTCGATCCTTTTGCGAGTTGTTTCTGACACCCGGATACTGCTCTTGGATCGCGGATTCAATACTTTGGATACTGCGCCGATGGAACACTCTGCTGCGCGAGCAATTTCTGCCAATCTGACCATACGAACCACTCCACTGATTAAACGTTTTATCACTTAACGTGTAAAATATAGCACTATGCAAACGCAATGTCAAGTCTATATTGAAAAATTATTTCGGTGACAGTAATAAAATGTCAATACTGCGTTTCAAAAAATTCTCATGCATCAATAAAATTATGGCACCGGAAATTTTCTCCGCCCTCTTTCGGAAACCAATCTTTTGCCACCGGACAACCCATGTGATACTTCAAGTTTCCGTAAAGACGGTTTCCCGGATCCCAGATGCCATAAGTCATATTGGAAACGGACGGACGATGCCGTGACGGATCGCCCGGTTCAAAATCGACAGTTCCGATCTCCACAAAACAAGGACCGGGCAGCATACCGAAAAGGACATTTTCTGTCGAACAAAGTATTTTCTGATTATGTTGAGCGACAACATGATAGATCGAACTTAAATGGGAACTGTCATGAAAAATTATTGCCTGTTCACAGTTATGCACATAAAGATAATCAGCAATCACATGTTCACCAAACACAAAACCGTAACGGAATCCCTGCACCGCGACATTCCGTAAAACATTATTGTCGTTCTGATCTCCGGAAGCGATCAGACCGGCAGTATGACACGGATTGGCCTGAAGCTCATAACCTGATTCGAAATCACCGACATTGCGATCCAGGCAAAACTGACAATCCTGAATATTGATCCGGGCAATATTCTGCAAATTCGCCGCAGACATCACCGGATACATCCTGTCCGCAGGAAGTTTGACCCTGAATTCCAAATCACACATCGAAAAATGAGGCACCGAAAATTTACCTTTTAAACTTGTACCTTCACAACACCCCAGCAATGACCATGGACGCTGAACCGGATCATGTTCTTCCGGAGCATCCCAATCGGAAAAAAGAAACACATTATCATTTTTTATTGCAAAAGATGTAGGTTCATTCAAGCCAAGCTGCGGTATCGGCGGACGGATCATGTAGTCATTCAACACGCGACAGGGCATTTCTCCTGCCAGAACAATATTGTGGCAACCTGGCGGAATAACCAACTGAGCGCGAGACTTCTCATCTGCCGGCCTGGCGATCCGGTAGCCATGCGGAGTATAGGGAAAAAATATTTTACCCCCGCCGCGTTTTGCCAGTTCATCTATGGCTGACTGGATCACTTCGGCATCATCGCAAACACCATCCCCGGCAGCACCGTATTCAATGATGTTGATAGAGTAATCCTGTATCATTTCCATTTCCTCCCTATCGGTTACTGTACAAAATGTAACACTAATTCGCACATATGTCAAGTCTGTATTGAAAATAAAAAAGACCGCCGGGATGGCGGTCTGCAGTCTGCTGTCCTCTTACTTGGTGAGGAGGCTGGCAGAATCCTTATCCAGGAAGGTGGTGCAGTCAGGATGCTGCTGCAAAATGGAAGCGGCACACATATTGGTGATGGGGCCTTCCAGAGCAGCTTTGACCGCTTCAGCTTTGCGCAGATCAGGCACAGAGTTGATGATGCAGGCAGCTTTCATGCACTGTTTGACGGTCATGGAAACCGCCTGTTTGGGCACATCGTCGATGGTGGGGAACCAGCCTTCGCCGAGCTGCTGCTGACGGCAGCGCAGTTCGAGGTCGATCACGATATAGGCGCGTTCGGTTTCGAAGTCAGCCGGGGGATCGTTGAAAGCGAGGTGACCGTTTTCACCGATACCGACAAAAGCGACGTCGATGGGGTTTTCGGTGATGTTCTTTTCCAGTTCAGCCAGAGCCGCGGGCAGATCTTTGGCAGTACCGTTGACCGGGAAGAAAGCGGCGGGCGGGACCGGAAGTTTGGCGATGAAGCGTTCCCACAGATATTTGCGGAAGCTGGCAGGATGGTTGATGTCCAGACCGACATACTCATCGAGGTGGAAGAACTTGACGACGCTCCAGTCGATGTTCTTTTCTTCGAGCAGAGCCGCCAGCATTTCAAACTGGCTGGCGCCGGTGGCGAGGATCACGTTGGCATAGCCTTTGGAGGCAATGGCAGCGCGGATCTTTTCTGCGCCGAGTTTGGCAGCGTTCTTGCCAAGCTCATACTTGTCATTGTAGATTTTTACATCCATTTGTTTTTCTCCTTTTATTGGGTTGGATGACTAAAATACCAATTCGTCCAGAATCAGCTGGGCACCGCCGACCGCGACCCCCCGTCTGCCGAAGTTTGAACGTAATATCCGGGGTGATTTGCCAAGTTTCATGGCTTCGGAAAAGCGCGCGCACTCATCTTTGAAGTGTTCAAAGTGGCGGTCTCCGAATTCCAGTACATCGCCGCCGAGGATGACCGCTTCCGGATCGAACATATTGGCAGCGGCGCGGGCGGCGTAGGCAAGCAGTTCAGCATTTTTCATCACCAGAGCGACTGCATCGGAGTCTCCGGCAAGATAATACTGCATAAATTCTTCAAAATTCACTGTTCTTCCGGTAAGTTCAGAAAATTTGACCGGAAGCACCGATGGCCGGGCAGCCTCTTCAAGCTCATTTCCGCCGGGGATGAGCAAATGACCAATCTCTCCGGCACAACCGTTTTTACCCCGGAACACCTTGCCGTCTATGACGATCCCGGCTCCGACACCGCGGCCGCTGGTAATATAAAGCTGCTGTCCGCAGTCATGCCCGGCACCGAAAAGGGCTTCTGCCAGTGCCGCCGCATTGGGACGGCGGTCAAGACGCACCGGCAGTCCGGTCACTGCTTCGATTTTGCGGGCAAGATTTTTCCGGGAAAGGTCAAGCGTACTTGAACCGATGATCTCATTGGCTTCGTCCACCACCGCCGACACCGCGATACCGATACCGGACGGGACATCGCCGGGAGAAGCATTACCGAGCCGTTTTACCAACTGACTGATGGTGGAAACGATACTTTCAATATTATTCTCATACGCCAGAGAATCACTGGCAATAATATTGCATCCGAGGTCGCACAATACCCCCTCAATGCGGTAATCTCCGCCGAGGTCGATTCCGATGGCGCAACGGGAACGGGGCATGAATTCCAGCATAATGGGAGGTTTGCCGCCGGTTGAGTGTCCGGGGCCGAGTTCGCGCACCATCCCTTCGGAAATCAATTCGTCAATGATCGCGGAAACCGCCGGACGGGTAAGCGAACACTGGCGCGCCAGCTCCGCCCGGGAGATGACCCCGGCGCGACGAAGTTTTACAAAAACCCGACGTTTCCCGGAAGTTTGCAGTAAACGTGCCATACTGATATTCTTTCCGAAGTTTGTTAATATTTTTGCCAAAGCAGAATATAATCTTTCTTGATGCAAAAGTCAAATAATTTTCTGAATAAAAGCGCAAAAAAGGGATATCCCGGCATATCCGGGACATTGAATACGGTTATTTTATTTTTTTGCCGCCGGTTTGGCATTACTCTTTGCCGGAACGGATTTTTGAACCTTTTTACTGTTCTGCTTTTTATTTTTGTTCCAGTTGCCGTAGCGGCGGACTCCGATGCAGAACTCCTGTGCCGGCAGCAGATGATCGTAGGCAAACGCCTGATTGAAAATATCCGCCGGAACGACCGCTTTACGCACCCTGCGGCCATTGATTTCCGCTTCCGCAAAGATTTTCACTCCGAATGGAGCGGTAAAGCGCCGTTCCGGATAGCGGAATGAGATCGCAGCTTCTTTGGCTCCGGCTTTGATCTTCTGATTCGGCACGAAACGTTTGCTTCCGGAGATATAAATTTCCCCGTCAAACCCGCCGGTGCGTTCAATAAGGACTTTGACACTGCCGCCGCCGCCCGGATTGACATTGCACATGGAACGGACGGTGTAAACGTTGAAATCCGGTTCCTCTTCGCCGAGTCTCAATTTGTAGCGGAACTCCTTACCGCTTTCTTTATTGAGTTCAGACACTTCGATCTTGTAAACTCCGTCAGCCGGGAGTGTCGTCCGGATCGCCGGATCGATCTGCTGCAGAATCAAACCGACATTGATCTGTTTGGCATCATCGTCCGCCTGTACGATCTTTTTACCGTCAGGACCGTACAAGCTCAAAACACCATCCAGCGGTGAACCATCACGGCGCGCGGCGATTTCAGCATGGAACTTCATGCCTTTTTTTCCTTTGAAATGAAATGTATCCACCTTGCCCGGATGGTCGATCACGCCGGAAACCACCAGCGGTCGATTGATGGAAAGTTTACGCAGTCCGGCATCAGCTTCATCAATTTCATCCAAATCGCTGAAACTGCTGATTTCTGTTTTGTAGGATTTCCGTCCCTTTTCCAGCGCGACCCGGTAGACGAAATCCTCTCTGCCGCGATAGAGATTATCGCGCACTTGCAACAGATAATTACCGGCTTTATTGCTCTTGAAACGCAATACCGGATCAGGCAGAAAATGTTCATCATCAGCAAACGCCAGAACCTTGCCGGCCGGATCGATAACCTGAAGCACCGGCTGAAAATGTCCCGGCACAGCATCCCCGATAAAGGGTTGGAAAGTACGTCCGGTCAAAGTAAAGGTATAATCGGTATCTGCTTCAAGCGTGACCACGAAACTGTCAGTTTCTCCGGGCATGATCTGACCGTTGACCACCGCCGGGACAGATTTGACCTGAACCGTATCCGGACGCGCCTTATGCGGCGGCACATAGAGCGGTTCTTTATAGTGGTCGCAATTGTCGACAAAGAACAGTTTCGGAGCGGAAACTCCGCGACGTCCGTAAATACGCAACTCACGCACCCCGGGGGCTGCATCGGCATCGGCTTCAACATCCAGAATGACCATACTGCGCAAAGACGGAGTCTGCTGCAAGGGGTTGCGGCGGACATAAAGATTGCGCAAAGTCAGTGATAATTCCAGTGGTTCAAGCTGATCGAGCTTATCCCACCAGACACATTTTCTCCAGCCTTCCATCTTTTCCGGATCGGGGTATTCGGGCTTTTCGGTGTTGCCTTTTTCAATACCAGCCAGCCACTTGTAAAGCCAGGCGCGCTGGGTTCCGTCCGGCAGCGGAAATCCGGGGACAGAGACCACCCGTTTTACTCTCACGCCTTTGCCGGTCACCGTACCGCCAACGATACCGTTGAAATTCTGTCCGCCGATAAGCACGCGCACCGTTGAACCGGCTTTCACCCCGGCGGGGTAAAGGTATCCGGCATAGGGATTACCGAAAAGCGAAAACGCTGAAACGGTCAATACTGCCGCAGAAAGAAATTTTTTCATTTACACATTCTCCTTGTAGATTTCCCGCAGCCGTCCGAGCTTGGACTGCGGCGGCAGAACCGGCGTTTTGAGCCCGATCGGATTGTCCAGCTGACCGTCGGGGTCGATGCCGCACAATTCATAGATGCTGCCGAGCATATCCTGCGGAGTAACGGGACGCGAAACCACTTTGGCACCGACCTCATCAGAAACGCCGACCACCTTTCCTCCGGCAAATCCGCCTCCGGCGACCAGAGAAGTAAAGCACTTGGAATAGTGGTTTCTGCCGCCGTTCCACGGGGCTTCCCAGTCAACTTTTGGGGTACGTCCGAATTCGCCCGTCCACCAGACGATGGTGGAGTCGAGCAGATTTTTCTTATCAAGGTCGCCGATCAGCGCGGATAAAGCCTTATCCATTTCGGCGGCTTTGGTTTTCATCGTTTCAAAGTGACGTTTGTGGGTATCCCAGCCTTGAGCATTGATGGTGATGTATGGCACTCCCGCTTCGACCAGACGGCGGGCGGTGAGACAGGATTGACCGAAAGTGGTTCTGCCGTAGCGGTCGCGGGTCTCGTCGCTTTCCAGAGAAAGGTCAAAGACTTTCGCTCCGTCGCCCTCGATGACCCGGCGGGCATCTTTACCGGCAGTATCAAAATCGCGCATGACGGCGATGCCTTCGGGAGTCTCACGGGTGAAGGTGTCAAGTTCGCCGAGCATATCAAAGCGCGCAGATTGTTCTTTTTTGGTCAAACCGCCCGGCGGTACGATACCGTCCACGATGAAACGCGGAGCATTGGGATTGCCGCCTGTTACCAGCGGGCTGAACTCCTCACTCAAAAAGCCGACTTCAGAAAAACGCCCTTTGGGAACGGTCAGGATAACATAGGGCGGCACATCGCCTTTGTATTCTTTGCGCTTGTACATGGCGATGACGGCACCGATGGCGGGGTAGACCTTGCCGCCGCCGGGTTTGCGCCCGGTTTGCATCAAATAGGTTGCAGTCTCATGCCCGGCGTAGGGATGGGTCATGGTGCGGATGATGGAATATTTATCGGCGATTTTCGCCATCATCGGCCAGAACTCGCTGATTTCGATCCCGGGGACATTGGTCGGTATCGCGCCGAAGCCGCCGTTGTAATCCTTTGAAGCCTTGGGTTTGGGGTCAAAAGTTTCAGTTTGAGCAGGTCCCCCCCAGACCCATATTTCAATAACGCTCCGGGCAAGTTTTTTCGGCTTGCCGGAAGTTGTTTTATTTTGCGGCACATTTTTTGCTTCAACAGCCGAAACGCATCCGGAGAGTGCCGTTACTGCAGCAGTGGCGGCACAACCTTTGATAAAGTCACGTCGATCCATAATATATTCTCCTTTCAGCTCAATGACGGTGCAGAAATTCTGCTGAATTGACCATTATCCATGCCAGATCGTTCTGCATGGTCCAGCGCATTTTCTGCGGGCGCTCATCGTAACGCTTTTTGATTATCGCCATCTCATTTGCGGTGGGCGGCCGGGAGAAAAACATCCAGTAGAATGCTTCGACCCGCGCGGAAAAATTCAGTCTGGCAAACTCTTTCCTCCGCATGATGCGGCAGACTTTGCGGTACAGCGCGCCGGAATTGTAAAGAAACAGCCGCTGTTTGGCATTGATGTTGTTGTTACGTTCAGCAAGCACTCCGGCATCGCGGGAGGGACGTCCGAAAAGGATCAGGAACGAACTGCTGATCGAACCGTCCGCGATCGAAATTGTCCGCATATCATCGGGCAAAAAGGTGAACGGTTCCGGAATGACACTTGAATAATGACTGGATTCAAGCGTAAGCGAAGTTATCGCATCATCCAGCACCTCCGCTTCCAGACGGCGCACCGGATAGGCGGCAAAGGCTTTGACCTTTTCCGCAGTGTTTCTGCCCTGGAAAGAACCACTCCGGTAGGCGGCTGACCGCACGATCATCCGGCACAATTCGCGGAAATTCAACTTGCTTGCCAGCACTTCTGAAACCAACCGGTTACGCAATGCGGCATTGACCGGCTCTTTATTGAGCAGATCATCCCCCTCCGGAACGATGCCGCTGCCGAAAAACCAGTACCATGTCCGGTTGACCAGAGCATCGGCGAGCATGGTCACACCTTCATCGGAAAAGGTGAAGAAATCCGCCAGCACTTTACGTGCCTCTTTACCGGCGGGAACTATCACCTCTCTGCCGTTGGGCAGCATGATGCGGCGCTCCGGGCAACTCTTGATAAAAACGATTTCCTCTTTCCACTCTTTAGTGCTTTTGAAGCCGATCTCTTCAAAGATATTGGCAAAAAGTTTCTGTTTATTTTCCGGCATTTGTTCAATTCTCATACCGCACAGGGTCAGCATCACATTTTTGGCAATGCCCAGCGGCGAACGGTCAGCGTGGGCACGGTAAAAGTTGGATTCAGCCACTCGGAAGTTGCTCCCTTTGGCAAGCAGCAGCGAGCGGATGAATTTATGATACGGCTCATCTTTTTCCAGAAAAGCTTCGATACGCCGCTGATAAATATACACCGCATTGGGCCACAAGTTGATGGGGAATTCCGACTTCACCCGGAGAATGTCGCAGAAACGCATGGTAAAACAGGCGACAAAATCCCGGCTCGCAAGCAAGGTATCGACCAATTTATCATACTTCTGCGGGTCGCGGGAATAGACAAAACTTTTAGCCTCTTCGATCGACGGCAGACGGCCGGCAAGGTCAAGATACAACCGGCGTACCAGCAGATTGTCAGAAGCCTCATACACCGGAAGCAAACCTTTTTTCTGCCAGTCAGCTTCCAATGCCCGGTCAACTTCTGAAGTAATGGCGACGCTGCGGCTTTTGGTGTAGATGGAGGATGCTTCAGCAGCGCAGCATTGCACCACAGCTGCAACTCCTGCAAGCAACGACAGGATCATAACGGATTTTTTCATAAAATCCCCCTTTTCCACTTTTACTATATGAAATCTTTAAACTTTTTATCGCCTTGAGCGTTGACTGCGATGCCCTCGATCTCCACCAGCCAGCCGGGGCGGCAGACCGGACCGCGGACAATGATGCGTCCGGTTTCAGGACTCATGCGGCGGTCAACGACCTCTTTTACAATATTCATATCCGCGCCGTCGCGCAGATAAACAACCGCCTGTTTCATATCGGAAAGTTTTCCGTTTCCTTCGGCAAGCAGGGCTTCGATATTGTCGAAAACCCGCTCGGTCTGGGTGCGGACATCGCCGACATGAAGGATTTTTCCATCCTTGTCGATACTTGCCGTACCGGAGATGTAGTAGTGAGAACGGTCACCGTAAACCACCCGGGCGGCACGTTCAAATGTCACTCCGTAAATGTGGGTCGGCGACAGATTTTCCAACGCGTAAAGATACTGTATCTGCGTTTTTTCATGGCGGTAGATCGCTAATGAATCCATCCGCACCAACCGGTCGAACTTCTCCGACTGTCCCTCTATACCGGTACTGGCGATGTAATGGGTATCGGCAGTCATATTGCAGCGGTCAAAATAATTTTTCCTTGCTTTAACGAGTCCGGCATAATTATTGTCCACATCGCGGCAATAGATCCAGGTGCGGTGCAGATTGTTTTCAATGGTGCCGCCGTCCGCAGAAATAACGCGGTCAACGTTGACAAACTCCTCATGCATCTGGTCGAAACTGCCGGAACTTGACAACGTTTCAGTGTTGAAAAAACGCAGATCATAATTTTCCAGATGCCACATTCCGTTGATATTCAAGGCAGCCTTGGACAAATGCCACGCATCCAGAGCCAGCCGCGCACCATTGGCAGGCGGCTGTCCAACCAGAGCCAAACGGTCGGCAAACGGTTTGAATATCTCTCTGGCGGTTGCTCCTTGAGTAGTGACATCACTCAAATGCAGCCGCACCCATACCGGAACGAAACCGTTGAGCTGATTGAGATATTTATCGAAAAGAGCTTTGCATTCAACCGCAAAGCTTTCACCCGGGATCGCGGTGAGCGTGCAAAACATCTCCGGCAAACCTTTTCCGGAGGAAAAAACCGTACGTTCACTCATAATTTCACCTCATACTATACCAAAAAATTGTCCTCAACAAGGGTAATGCCCCTGCCGGACAGTTAAATATAGCACCGTAAAAATGAAATTACAAGCCTTTTTTACGACAATTGTAATTTATTATCAAAGGAAGATTGAACACTACCGTCAAAACCGCAAAAATCACTGCTGCATTGCCAAGTTCATGTTTGAGTAAATATTTACATCCATACACCGCGCCGACTGCCATAAGCACCCAGATAAAAGCAGTCAGAAGTACAAATGCTATAAACCTTTTGAACTTCACGCCCCGGCGTTCAAAGAAAAATCCCGCCATATTGCAGAGCGATATTACCGCCGCAAAAAACAGCAATAGTGCGATACTGCCGCTTTCCATTTTATCCGCCAGATGCGCCGCCACAGCAAAGACCGCCGCCAGCACCATGCTGTTCAATGCTCCGGTACTGAACGGAAAGGCGATCGCCGCCAATACCGGATTATCCAGTTGCGCCAGCACCCGGCGGCTCTGGATAAGGCGTTCAAAGAGCGAACACAATAAAAACAGCACACTCAACACGATCAGGATCTCTGACCAGTTTGCAGCAGAGTATATTCCCTGCCATTGCCACAAAAGCGGCATGATGACCAAGCCGGACAATGCCATCCAGAGCTTGAAGAAAAACAACCGGTTCGCTCCGGGTGCCGACACTCCGGCAGTGACCAATGCAAACGAACCAATGATCAACACTCCGGAACGGATAAGCATATTGATCACCCAGTTGTCCATACTTGTACCCCAGAGCAGACTTGTCGCCTGCGGAGCCAGCCAGAGCATGGCAACGATCATGCCGATATCAACTTTACTGCGGCTGCGCGGTTTGAGTGAGCAAAGCGCCAGAGTCATTGAACTCCACACAATTGCCATACAGATCATCGCCAGCGGGATTTTGTTCAAATGCACCATTGCTTCCATGGCACTCCAGCGGCGGTCTTCAAACAAACGCGCCAGAACTCCGCGGTCGATACCGAACCAGTATGGCAACAGCCCGCAAAGGAGCAATATCGACAATATCTGAAGTATCAACGCCCCCCATTTTCCCATAGCGAGTTTCCACGGCGGAGTGCAGGTGGTTATCCCGGGTGCAAATGCCGGATCACCCAATTCGAGCCGCCATCTGCCGGCGGAACTGCCGAGGACGGCGATCAATGCGGCAATATTCATCAATAAAATTGCCAGCAGATAAGCGGCAAGTAAACTGCACAGAAGAGTAAACTTTTCCGGCGCACTTTTTGCCAGAGCCTCAAGCGCCTCCACATCGGAAAGTTCAAGCCGGAAAATAAAATAGACCATGATCCAACTGGCGATGATCATCAATCCGGCAATTTTCAGAGCCAGACTGCGGAAAAACTGCTGCATTTCTTTAACAAACATCGCGTACATGATTATTTGTCTCCTTTCCCGGTAACTTCGAGGAAAAGTTTTTCCAGTTCAACGCTCTTTTCGGCGCGGCGCAGCCAGAGCAGCGGGAAACTTATTTCGCCCAGAGCAGAAAGGAAACGCCCGAAATCCCTGCTTACAATGTCGATTTCACAGGTCAAACCGCGACGGCGGCAGTTGCGCACCATTTTGAATTGTTTCACCATATCGATGACGGAATCAGGAACTTCACTTTTGGTTCCGACGATGATCCGTTCCACTCCGGCTTCTTCAATCCCGGAAGCGGCAACTTCGCTCAATGTGCCGTATTCCAAAACTTTGCCTTTGTCGATGATGACCACCGCTGAAACCATATTTTCCAATTCAGCAAGGATGTGGGAAGAAAGAAAGATCATCTTTCCTTTATCCGCCATTTTTTTCAACACACTGTGCAGTTCCGCTCTGGCGCGGGGATCAAGTCCGGCGGCGGGTTCATCGAGCAGCATCAGATCGGGATTGTGGATCTGCAGTCGTGCCAGCGAAACGCGCTGTTTCATTCCTTTGGAAAGATCGCTCAGTTTACGGTTCAGGAAGGTGTCCACTCCGGTAAAATCAACGACATCAGCCATTACGGAAACGCGTTTATCTTTTTCTGCAAAGGAGTTGACAAAGAAATTCAGATACTCTTTGACAGTTATATCGGAAGCATCCGGCAATGTATCTGGCATAAAGCCGATTTTCCGGCGCATCTTATCCGGATAATCGATGATCGATACTCCGTCAAGTCTGACATCTCCGGCATCAGGTTCTTCAAGACCGGACATGATCCGCAACGCGGTGGTTTTACCGGCACCGTTGGCTCCGACAAAGCCGACGATCCCGCCTCCGGAAAGTTTGAAATCCACCTGATCAAGCGCAGTAATATTACCATAACGCTTGGTCAATCCGGTAACTTCAAGTATCATTTGCAGAACCTCCTGCTGTTTGGTTTAACGGTGAACATCTATCACTGTTCCGGAAAAGAGATCAACGACCTCTGCCACGACCGGATTTTCGATTGCTTTTTTCAGTGCCATCGGTTCATCATTGGCGACGCTGCGCCTGCCGGAACCGCCGATGGTGGATTCTTTATTTCCGTCATCTTTTTCAACGGGGGGGAACGGCGAATCGGAAATAAATACGGCTCCTCCGCTTTCCGGGAGCTCTTCTTCAATTTCCGGGGCATTTGTTTCCGCAACGGGGTTCACTTCCTCAACCGGAGAAACGTTCTCTTCGACAACCGGAATGACCTCTTCTTCTGCCGTTTTTTCTTCGACCGCCGGTGCGGGAACAACAACTTCTTCAACGACCGGAATGACCTCTTCTTCTGCCGTTTTCTCTTCAATCACCGTTTTTTTTTCCATGACCGGTACCGGCTTTGCCTCAACTGCCGGAGCGATTTCAACTTCCGGAACAGTTTTTTCTTCAACTGCCGGTGCAGCGGGAATAACAGCAGGAACGATGCGCTGTTCGATAACGGGAAGTTTATCCAGGAATTGCAGTTCGCCTGCCGCCCGGAGCTGGTTCAACCGGGCAAGGATATCGCTCAAACGAACCGCATGAGCTTCACGCATCGCTTTGAGCAGTACCGTTTCCAGATAAACCTGTTTATTGAGAGCATCGTGCAGAACTCTGCCCACCGGAGCGATGGTTTCCAACAGTATCTGAATTGCATCCGCCGGAGCCAATGCCGACAATCTCCGGTAGTTGGCGATCGCTTCAGCACCTTCGTCGATCAACTCAGCAGGATCTGCGATGATCGTACACAACTGCACCGCCCGCAATGCTGAAAGTATATCATCAAACAAGGTTTCCAGATTTTTACCTCTGGCGGCAAGAGTTCCGATACGGCAGACCACTTCTCCGGGGCGGTTGCCCAGCATCGCTTCAAGAATGGCATCCAGCTCCTTTTTTCCGGTCAAACCGAAAAGCGACAACACCTGTTCTCCGGTAACTGCACTGCCGTCACCTCCGGAAAAAAAGGCGATCATCTGATCGAGCAGCGACTGGGCATCACGCATACCGCCCTCGGCGGCGCGCGCCACAGCGGAGATGGCATCATCATCGATTGCCACTTTTTCCGTATCGGCGATCAAACGCAGACGTTCAATGATCGACCGGGTCGGTATCGGCAGCAGGTCAAAGCGCTGACAACGGGAAATGATGGTCGGCAAAACCTGATGGACTTCGGTTGTAGCAAAGATGAATTTGACGTGAGCGGGAGGTTCTTCCACCGTTTTGAGCAACACGTTCCACGCCGCTTTGCTCAACATATGGACTTCGTCAATGATGTAGATTTTATATTTTCCGCCGACCGGACTGGTCAATGCGCTGTCGGCAAGGTCGCGCATATCGGCGGTGGAGTTGTGACTGGCGGCGTCAACTTCAAAAACCGCCAGACTGCGTTCTGCGGCAATGGCGCGGCAGCTTTCACATTCACAGCAGGGGTTGCCGTCCACCGGGCGTTCACAATTCAGCGCCTTGGCAAAGATACGCGCCAGCGTGGTTTTGCCGATACCGCGGGGACCGACAAATAAATATGCGTGCGCCGTCCTGCCGGAGTTTATCGCATTGCGCAAAGTCCGGACAACATGCTGCTGACCGACCACATCCCGGAAGGTCTGCGGACGGTATTTGCGGGCGATTACCTGATATTCACTCATTTAACACTTTCCAGAATTTCGCGCTGACGCTCAAAAATATTTTTCAAGCCGTGTTCGGCAAGGTCGAGCAGTTCATTGAGTTTGGCGCGGCTGAAAGGAGCACCTTCGGCAGTCCCCTGAACTTCGACCAGTTTGCCGGATTCGGTCATAATGACATTCATATCGACTTCAGCACGGTGATCTTCGTCGTAGCACAAGTCAAGCATCGGCACACCGTCAATGATACCGACACTGACAGCGGCGACCATCTCTTTAAAGGGATTTTCCTGCGGGGTGAATAACCGGCGGCAGCCGACTGCCAGCGCAAGAGCCGCACCGGAAATAGCGGCGCAGCGGGTTCCGCCATCGGCATTGATGACATCGCAATCGAGATAAACGGTACGTTCACCGAGTTTTTCCAGATCGACCGCCATGCGCAAGGAGCGCCCAATGAGCCGTTGGATTTCCACCGTTCTGCCGCTTTGTTTACCGGCAGAAGCCTCACGGCGCACCCGTTCGCCGGTGGCAGAGGGAAGCATACCGTATTCACTGGTGACCCAACCGCCGGGAACTTTCTGGTTTTTCATCCACTGCGGAACTTTGTCTTCGACGCTCATCGCCACGATTTCGCGGGTGTTGCCGCAGCTTACCAGCAATGAAGCAAGGGGGTGAGATTGATAATCCAACAAAAAACTTACCGGACGGAGTTCATCGTATGCCCGGCCGTCAATTCTGATAACAGTAGACATGGAACCTCTCTCTGAAAGAAGATTAAAAAAAGAGCCGCGAACAGATGACCCATGGCCTGTAGAAAATCGCGTAGGGCTGCTTGGTTCCCCACCTGACCCGGTTGGCGTTTTCCACAACACACGGGGTCCGTATCGCGGCAGAATATAACTTACACCGTTTTATGGAAAATTTCAAGTAAGAATTGCAATTCTTTTCGCAAATTTTTCCGTTCGACCACCCGGTCGATCAATCCGCGCTCGGAAAGAAACTCCGCCGTCTGGAATCCTTCGGGCAAAGTAGATTTGGTCGTTTCCGAAACCACCCGCGGTCCGGCAAATCCGATCATGGCTCCGGGTTCAGCGAGAATAATATCTCCCAGTGTTGCAAAACTTGCCGACACCCCGCCGTAAGTCGGATTGGTCATAATGACGATATAACCCAGTTTGGCTTCACGGTGGCGCGCCAGTGCGCCGCTGGTTTTCGCCATCTGCATCAAGCTCAAAATACCTTCCTGCATCCGGGCTCCGCCGGAAGCAGTGACCAGAACCACACTGCGGCGGGCAGCGGTGGCGCGTTCGATCATGCGGGTGATACGTTCACCCACGACCGACCCCATGGAAGCTCCCATGAAGCTGAAGTTCATCACACCGAGCGAAAACGGGATACCATTCAAAGTTGCAGTACCGCAGCGGACAGCTTCAT
The DNA here is from genome assembly GCA_015061605.1 of Lentisphaerota bacterium. Taxonomy (GTDB): domain Bacteria; phylum Verrucomicrobiota; class Lentisphaeria; order Victivallales; family Victivallaceae; genus UBA1784. The sequence continues at coordinate 81,993 of SUWH01000004.1, forward strand.
TGTCACCGGTTTTGCCGATATTTTCTTTCAACCGGTCGGCATAACTTTTGGAATCAAAAAATTCCAGTTTGTCCACTGAACGCAATTCAGTATCTTCTTCGACAAAGCTTCCGGCATCGGTAAGCATATTGATCCGGGCAGCAGGAGACATCGGCAGATGGCAGCCGCAGCACCAGCAAACCTGCAGATTATCTTCCAGACGGTTGATGTAAAGAGTCTGGGCACACTTTTTGCATTTGATCCAGGTGCCGTCCGGAATCACCATTTTGTTACGTCTGCCGGTACTCAGCGTTGAGTATTTGCCGCTGCTGAAAATAGCCATAGGTTTGCTCTCCGTTATTTTACCAGTTTGGAAATCGTCTTGAACGCCGGATGAGCGGCGTCACGCAATAACATAAACAATATACTTTCGGTACTCAAAACCGAAACTCCCTTTGACCGCATCATCTCCAACGCCGCATGGCAATCGGAAAATTTACGGCTCATGACCGCATCGGAAGCTACGATGACTTCATAGCCGCGCTCGACAGCATCCAGCACACTCTGAAGCAGACAGACATGAGATTCAATACCGCTGAAAATCAGCACCTCTCTTTTGCGTTTGGCAAGCTCCGCACAGAACTCCGCTGAACCGAAAACCGAAAAACTGGTCTTGGCGATGACCGGAGTCTTTTCTCCGAGCCAGGTGGCAAGTTCCGGAACCGTATTGCCCAGACCTTTGGGATACTGTTCTGTAACCAGAATATCCAGTTTCAAAACATCAGCCGCATTGAGCAGCAATATATTGCGTTCAAGCACAGTCTGCGGGTCATTCATCGCCGGCAGCAGTTTCTGCTGCATATCGATCATGACCAGCGCGGCATTTTCTACGGTCGGGAACTTCATAAAAAACTCTCATTGTTTTAATTAATATTCGCCGAGCAGCTTACGCACTCCGGCAAGTTTTATGCATACGCAAAGCAGATCCATCGCCTGCTGCAATTCCTTGCAGTCAGGATAGGTGGGAGCAATACGGATATTGCGGTCACGCGGATCATTTTTAAGCGGGAACGTCGCTCCGGCACCGGTCATGGTGACACCGGCCTCTTTTGCCAGACGCAAAGTTTCTTTGGCACATCCGTCCAGCGTATCGAGCGAAACAAAATATCCACCTTTGGGATCGGTCCATTTTGCAAGTCCGCTGCCGCCGAGTTCACGCTCCAATGTGGCGGCAACGATCTCAAACTTGGGACGCAATTCGACCGCCAGTTTTTCCATCTGGGCGGCAAGACCGTCGGCATCCTTGAGGAACCGCAGTGTCCGGAGCTGATTTATTTTATCATGTCCGATGGTCTGGATGGTCATGTGCTTGAGAATAAAATCGCGTTCATCGATACTTGCCGCCATCATCGCCACACCAGCACCGGGCAGCGTGATCTTGCTGGTCGAAAAGAAATAATAAGCGCGATCCGGGTTGCCGCCTTTTTCACAGGCTTCAAAAATATCCGCAAGTTTGGTTTTGCCGTAAAGGTGATGCACACCGTAGGCGTTGTCCCAGAAAATACGGAAATCAGGCGCGGCAGTTTTCATCTTACCCAAACGGGCAACGACTTCATCGCTGTAACAGATTCCCTGCGGATTGCTGTATAAGGGTACACACCAGATACCTTTGATCGCCGGATCTGAAGCAACCAATGCTTCAATTTTGTCCATATCAGGACCGTCCTCCCGCATTTCGACGGGGATCATTTCAAAGCCGAAGCTCTGGGTGATGGCAAAATGGCGGTCATATCCGGGAGCCGGACAGAGGAACTTCAGCTTTTCTTCCTTGCTCCATGCAGAAGTTTTGGATGTACCGAAACAATACAGCCGCGCGATGGCATCATACATCAAATTCAAACTGGCGTTGCCGCCGACGATAATGCGTTCGGGGTCAATGCCAAGCACACTGCCGAAAAACTGACGCATTTCAGGAAGTCCTTCCAAAACACCATAATTACGGCAATCAGTACCGTCAGCCGCAGTATAATCAGTCATTCGCTCAAAGAGGTCGGCATTGAGATCGAGCAATGTCGGGGCGGGTTTGCCGCGGGCCATATTGAGTGAAAGTTTCAAGTCGGCGAGTTTACGGTATTGTGCTTCGTATTCCACCTTCAACGCCTCAAGCTCGGCTTTCGGCAATGCGGTGCAGTTTTGGTTCATCTTTGTGTTTTCTCCCACAGATAAAAAAGTATCAATATTAACAGACCTCCGGAAATCATCCGGAACACCTTGCACATCCGCATAATATAGCACGGCTTCCATGGTTTTTCAAGTGGCGGCGATCTCGCTTTGCCGGAGCGCGCCTTGTCGGCGGACGGCGGCTCAGTCGAGTACAGTCGTACACTCCTTCGCCGACGCCTTGACAAAACACGCCCGGCTGTGCGATATCGCCGCCTGTGAAGCGACTGGCATTATGCGCCTGATGCCGGGCCCAAATGCCCGGCAGGCGAGTGGTTGTTTGGATTTTTTTTAAAGCGCGCCTTGTCGGCGGACGGCGGCTCAGTCGAGTACAGTGTGCCCTCCCCTCGCACCTCCCGAAAGTCAAAAGAGTTCAAGCTGTTGAGGTTTTTCCGGTTCGGCTGTTTTTTCAGCCGGGGCTTCCGGCGGAACGAAGCTGAACAAATCAATTTCAGTTTCAACTGTTTCCGGAACTTCTTCAATTTCCGGAACTTCCGGCAGCTCTTTCAAAATAGAATTAAACTGATTGTCCCGGCAGATTTCAGCGATCTCCGCCCAATCCGGCGACTTCGGAGTGAGCAGTTCCGGCAGGACTCCGGCAAGTTCATCAAACATTTCACTGCGAAGTTTAACCAGTTCACGGTTGCGTTTGAGCAATTCAAAATTGCCCTCCAGTTTCTTGAAAAAGCGGCTGGAACTGATCTTTTCCGGAGCATCGAGCCAACTTTCCGCCGCACCGCAACTGTTGAGCAATTCAGCGGCACTTTTGGCACCGATACCGGGAACTCCGGCGATATTATCCGAACTGTCCCCCAGAAGCGCCAGATAATCGACGATCAATTCAGGAGAAACACCGAATTTTTCAGTAACTTCCGCAACTCCGCGCTCTTCAAAATCCCCTTTATTGCCATTCTGCGGAACGAGCATGGAAATCTTTTCATCGACCAGCTGCGACAGATCTTTATCCGAACTCAAAATCAAAATCTTATGATCTTTTTCACAATGGCGGGCAATAGCTCCGATGAGGTCGTCGGCTTCATAACCTTCACAGAAAAACTGCCGCCAGCCGAATGCTGAAGCAATGCGCTTGATCAACGGTATCTGCGATTTGAGATCGTCCGGCATCGGCGGACGGTTCGCCTTGTAATCCGGAGCCAGTTTCAATCTGAATTCCACCTTGCCGCAGTCAAAAAGCATGATCCCCCGCCGCTGCGGGTAACGGTGTTCAAGTTTCAGCAGCAGCTTGGTGAAAACAAAGGCGGCATTGACCGCTTCGCCGCGGGCATTGGTCAAATGACGTATCGCATAAAACGACCGGAATATCTGACTGTATGCATCCAGCAAAATAAGTTTATCCATAAAATCTCTTCCGTAAAATAAAAAGGTTCAAGGAACGGCAGATAAATCAGTAGAGGAGTGTTGAAGAGGAGAAATCCTGACAGACCATCTGTACCCGTCCTTGAACCGTAAAAATATTAAATCAACCGTTTTCCAGTTTCCACAAAGTGTACCCCGGCTGTTCTCTCAAACCGAGCCGCAAATAGAACTTCTCCGTCCCCGGTTCTCCGACCAGAGCGATCCAATCCACGCCTCTGGCACGCAGTTCCGATTCCAGAAACCTTATCAATCTGCTTCCAAGCCCCTGTCCCCGGAATTCCGGAGAGACGACCACATCCTGAATGTACGCATCAGAACAACCATCCGACAGCGCCCGGGCAAATCCGACCAGTTTCTTTCCGGCAAACGCTCCGGCGGCAACCGTACTTCCTTTGATCGCAGGAGCCAGAAACTCCGCCTGATCGTCAGCACTTATCCAGTTGGCAACGATATAAAGCTCCCGAAGCTGAAGCAGCTGTTCAGCATCCGGAGAAACTATCTGCCTTATTTCAGGAGTCATTTTTCAGAGCAGACCGGCGGCTTCGTCCAGACCGAAACGGATATTCATGCACTGGATGGCCTGTCCGGAAGCACCTTTGGTCAAGTTGTCGATACAGCTGGTGACGATAATTTTATTGGTGCGGGCATCGAAGTTATAACCGATTTCACAGCAGTTGGTCATAAAAACATACTTGGTATCGGCACAGCGTTTGGCGGGCAGCACGCGGACAAACTGCTCTTTGCCGTAGGCGGCTTCATAGACTTCGCCGATCTTTTCCAGAGTACAGCCGGGGGCGGCATTGAGAATGATCGTAGAGTTGATGCCGCGGTTGAGCGGAGCAAGGTGCGGGATGAAGTTCAACGCGATTTCCGGCACACCGGCTGCGAAAGCAAGTTCCTGCTCGATTTCCGGCAGGTGACGGTGACCGACGGTGGCATACGCCTTGATGCTTTCGTTGCATTCGGGGTAAATGTAGGGCAGATCGACCTTGCGGCCGGCACCGGAAACACCGGAACAACTGGAAATGATGATGCCGTCAGGCAACGCAAGTTTAGCGGCAAGCAGCGGCGCAGTCGGCAGAATACTGCTGGTCGGATAACATCCGGCACAAGCGACGAGGTCAGCGGTTTTCAACTGTTCGCGGTAACGTTCAGGCTGACCGTAGACTGCCTGACTGAGCAATTCCGGCGCGGGGTGGTCGGCTTTGTAGTATTCTTTATATTTCGCGGTGCTTTTCAGGCGGAAGTCAGCGGAAATATCAAAGACTTTCACCCCTGCCTGAAGCAGCGGCACGGCAAATTCAGTCGCCAATCCGTGAGGCAGCGCCAGAATAGCGGCATCAAAATTCTTGTTTTCCATCGCTTCGGAGGGGGCGACAAATTTGAGCGGCAATCCGGTGAAACGCGGAAAAACCGTCGCCACATCTTCACCGGCATTTTTCCGGGAAGTGATCGCGGCGATTTCAGCATTGGGGTGACGCAAAAGCAAACGGAGCAGCTCTTCTCCGGCGTAACCGGCGGCACCGAAAACTGCAACTCTTATTTTCTTATCCATAATCATAAACTTTCCTGTTAAAATTAATTTTGTATTGTACCGTCTGTAAATATACTGTTGAAGTGCCAACTTTTCAAGAGTAAAACTGTTTTTGAAACTTCACTTATCAGCAGATTTTTCTTTTTCGGCGATTTTTTCACGGTCGACCGCAGAAACCTGTCCTTCGACCCAGCCGTCATCCAGCGGGTTGTCCACCCGGCTGCCAAGGTCACGGAACAGTCTTCTCATATCTCTTATGCCGCCCCACATGAACCAGACCGTTGAAAAAACTCCGACGGCAACTCCGACCACCGCAATGGTGATAAAGAAGAACCAGTTCCATGCCACGGTCGACAACGGCGAAATCGCATTCCATACTGCAACACCGACAAAGGCGATGACAAACTGCCAGATGATCGCATATCCGAAAACACTCCATGCGATGATCCGGTCTCCTTTAGTGTAATCCGGAGTGATACCGACCAGACGGGAGATGATGCTCTTTTTTGCCGCCGGTTTGGCAGATTTTTCATCGGCATATTCCCCGCGGTGAAGCAGACGGTCGAGATTATAGGATTCCCGGCGGCCGCAGAAAGAACCGATAACGTAAGCAGCAATACCGATGATCATTGCAATAAAGGATATTTCATAGCTGTTGATCGGGAACTTGTCTGCCGACATCTCCCAGACGACCAGCGGAGAACACCAATGGGTCACAAATTTGAATATGGAATTAATACCGTCAAGCAGCCCGTTGCTTTCCAGGAAAGGATAGATGGTGCTTGACCAGGTGCGCTGGCAGAAGAAGCCGAAAAATGCCGTCCCGGATCCGCAGATAAGTGAAGCAAACGCTCCTTTGGTATTGCCCCAGCGGGTGTAAAGTCCGCCGATGATGATGGGCCCTGCCGCGCCCTGCCACAGAGCGCAGGTGATATTGATAAACATGGTAATATAATCCAGCTGTGCCAGAAAGAATGATGCCGCAAAGAAGAATCCGGCAACCACCAGCGACATCGCGCGCAGCCAGAAAAGGTGTTCTTTCTTTTCAAAAGGCCGGCTGCGCAGCGGCATCACCACATCCTGAACGATGGTACTTGCCGCATTGAAAATTCTGCTGTCGTCAGTCGAAAGCAGCAGCATCGCCATCATCAGCAGAAATACACCGAAAATTCCCGGCGGCAGTTCCTTACTCAAAATCACCGGGGTCATCACCTGATAATACAACGTGCGGAACTCCTGAAACGTTGCACTGTTTTCACCGCGGATGGCGGATTTTTCATCTTTGGAAAGCTCCGTCGGAGATGCCGCGATCTTACGCTCGGCATCCGCACTCAAGGTGTTGCGGACCGCTTCAAAATAAGCTGTATCGGCATTGTGCTTGCGGGAATATTTCCCCTCCGGCAGCGCGACCGGCAGAGCTTTGACTGCGCCCATCGCCTCTTTGCGCACCGCAGGATCTTCAATAAGTTCAGTTGAAATACGGTTCACCAGCTCTTCACGGATGACGCGGGATTTTTCTGCAAAGGGTTTGCCCTGCATGATGGTGATGACAAAGAGAGCGATCATGGACATCATGGTCGTACTGAAACCAATGCGCCATGCGCCGAGGATACCCGCCATTTTCTGTTCGTGCGGAGTCTTTCCGGAACCGGAGGTATCGTTGCCGATCCATGCGCCGCGGTTGAGGATCCGGCTGGTGATCAGCACGATGAGTGCAAACAAATTGAAGTCGCGCAAAGACTGGATATCATTCGGATTGATGAAGCTTTCTCCGGCAACCCGGTTGACCAGCACCGGAGCGATGTCATTGTTCCAGGAAAGTTCACTCAAAATAAAACAGGTCATGATCACAAAGATCGGATAGCTCATCAATCCCTGCAAGGCATCGGTGACTAAAAGTGAAATACGTCCGCCCGGCCAGATGAGCAGCAGAGCCAGCACCAGCAGAAAAAACATCATTACAGGGAAAGTGTTCCATTGGATACCGAGGAAAGTAAAGCTCATCGGAATACCCAGCATGTAGATAAAAAAGCGTGCCGCCACCGCAGGACCGATGGTGTTTGCCATTGCTTCAGAGATGGTACGCAGCGCGGCGGCAATGATACGGAACGGACGGTTGTAACGCATCTCCAGAAACTGTCCGAGCGACAGACTGCGGGTCTGGCGGTAGCGGTAAAGCACAAATCCGGTAAGAGAAAGAAAAATCGTCACCGGGATGAGCAAGTTGTTCCAGAAAGTTATACCAAGCCCGCTCTGATACTGGGATTCAACCAGTGAAATCACGGTGATAACCGACATTGCCGCCGACATATCTCCAACGGAGATCACATAACGTCCGGCGACCCGTCCGGCGGCGAGGAAGTCCGCCACTCCGCGCACATAGCGTTTGGAATAAAACGCCAGAAAAAATACTGCTGACAACGGCAGGATTACGATGATCCAATCTATCCAATGCATTGCACACCCCGCTGATATTACCGGACTTTGATTGCAGAAACTTCAAAGACCGGCGGAGTTTTCACCGCCTTGTAATCGCCGCTTACTTCAAACTTTTTACCGCTGTCGGTCAAGGTCAGGAGTTCTTTCTGAATTTCCGGAGTTTTGCCGGTGATGAAAGCCTGATTTTTACCGTTGGGCTGATCGAGAAAAGCGATGGCAGTTTCTTCGCTTTTGGCATACTGCCACTTGACAGCAACTCCGGTCATGGTTTTAAGCGGGGCGGCGGTGGCGGTTTCCGGAATGGGAACAGCATCTCCGGGCTTGGCAACGATTTTGGCAGTTTCCGGAGCAGTTTCAACTTTGACTTCAGCTTTAACTTCCGCTTTGGTTTCCGGGACTTCGGCTTTCACTTCAGCAGCGGGAGTTTCAGTTTTGACCTCACTTTCAGCGGCAGTGACAGGAATGCCTTTTTCGTCAAATTTGCTCCGGTCAAATTTGACACAGATGGCGGCGACATAAACTTTCAAATCAGCCGGAGGAGCGATCCGCACCCAGCCGTTGCGCCGTTCATCGAGTCTTTTCACCACAGCACCTTTGGGCAGAATGCCGTAAGTGGGAGCGGAAACATCCATTCTGGAACGCATATTGAGTTCACCGGTGAGTTTTCCTTCAACATTGACCCGGGCCTCGGAAACATATATTTTCAAATTTTCCGGAGCTTTCAACTCCAGCCAGTTTCCGGCGATGCGGATGATCTCCACCTCCTGACCGGCATTCAATCTTCCCGTCACCGGGTGACGCAGACCGGGGCCGAGGCGGACATTCAGAAAATCACTGACATTGACCGTTCCTTTGACAGTTGCAGCTTCCGGCACTGATTCCGCCGCATAAAGCGAGGAAATCGCAACGGCACTCAAAAGTAAAAACAGTTTTTTCATAACATTCTCCTTGAAAATTTTCCGGTTTAAGTATACATTACCATAAATGTAGCATGAAAATATCTGTGGTGCAAATGAAAAATGAAAAAAAATCCGATTTAGGCGGATATTTAAGCGATTTTATCAGTTGTCTGCAAAATGAGCGCAACGCTTCAGAGCATACAATCGCCGCGTATACAGCAAGTTGTATAGAATTCGCGCAACGCGTCCGCTCAAGTGATGCAAGTTTCAATGACTGGCAAAGTGTCGACCGCGAACAGGCAAAATCTTTTATTTCCGCCCTTTACGAAGCAGGAAACAGCAAACGTTCCATTGCAAGGAAAATTTCTGCTTTGCGGAGCTTTTTCCGTTTTCTCAACCGCACCGGCGCCGTTCAAATCAATCCATTTGCCGCACTGCCGCCGCTGAAAGCGGATAAACCGCTGCCGAAAATCATGAGCATAAATCAGATCGACACGCTGATCCAGGCGGTAATTTCCACCTGGGCGGATGCGATCGCTTCCAAACGGGTGCGCTCCGAAGTTGGTGCAGAATTTTCCTGCGCCCGGGACAAGGCGATAATTGAAGTCATCTACTCCGGAGGCTTGCGTATCAGCGAAGCAATAAATATAAATTACGGCGATATCGATCTGTCAAGCGGAGTGGTAAAAGTGCGCGGCAAAGGTAAAAAAGAACGGCTCGCCGCGCTTGGACGCCCGGCAGTGAATGCGCTTTGGGAATATCTTGATTTACGCAGTTCACTCGGACTGGGAGGACGTGACCGGGCAAGTGCGCTCTTTCTCAATCAGTCCGGCACCCGGCTTTCCGCCCGTTCGTTTCAACGGGATCTGAAAAATTATCTGCTCACAGCCGGACTGCCGCCGGATCTCACTCCGCATAAACTGCGCCACTCCTTTGCCACACATTTGCTCGATGCCGGAGCTGACTTGCGCAGTGTACAGGAACTTCTGGGACATGAAAATTTATCCACGACCCAGATCTACACCCACGTCAGCGCAGAACGTCTACGTAAGGTCTACACTGAATCCCACCCGCTGGCACGGCGGAAAAAATCCTGATTTCTGCGGAGTTGAATTTTTATGCTGAAAGATTTCTCCCGTCTTCCCGTATCCGGATTTCTGCCGGAAATATGTTCTGCCGTGCAAACATACCGCAACTGTATCGTCAGTGCCGCCCCCGGTGCCGGAAAAACCATGCTAGTTCCGGTCGCACTCAAGGCACATTTCCCCGGCAAAGTCCTGCTGGTCGAACCCCGCCGTATCGCCGCCAAAGGTGCGGCTTCGGGGATCGCCGCGATGCAGGGTTTTCAACTTGGGAAAGAGGTCGGCTTCAAGGTGCGCGGCGAAAGTATGGTCAAAGCTGACACCGGGATCGTTGCCGTTACCGGCGGTATGATGCTCAATATTTTACAGAATGATCCGGAACTCAACGGTTTTGAAGTGGTGATTTTTGATGAATTTCACGAGCTCGGAGCTGAACAGGAGCTGGTCTTTGCCCTGCTCGATGAGGTTCGGCAGGTGTTCCGGGAAGATTTGAAAGTGGTCATAATGTCCGCTACTCTTGATGATGAGATTTTGCAGAAATTATCCGGGTTTCCGCTGATAAAAGTTCCGGGCCGGGAGTATCCGGTGGAAATATCCTGCCGCGAAATATCCGGCGGATTTCATGAGCTGCCCGCCGAATGTGCAAAAGCTTGTCTGCAAGTACTGAACCGCACCGATGCCGGAGATATCCTGATCTTTCTCCCCGGCAAAAATGAGATCGACCGCTGCGCCGCGCTGTTGGAAAAAGCCGTACAGAATGCCGTCATAATGAAACTCCACGGGGCGTTACCATTGAGCGAACAGAGCCGCGTGCTGCGCCCGTTGACTTCCAATCAGCGCAAGATCGTCCTTGCCACCAACATCGCCGAAAGCAGTTTAACCATCGAAGGAGTCACTCATGTCATCGACAGCGGCTATGAACGCAAAATGCACTTTTCCCCCGGTATGGGGATGCCGGTGCTTGAAGCATGCCGGATCAACCTTGCTTCCGTCATTCAGCGAACCGGCCGCGCCGGACGTACCGCCCCCGGAACTGCGCTGCGCTTGTGGAGCAAACAGGAGGAAATGGGTTTCCCCGCACGTCAAATACCTGAAATCGCCAGCAGCGACCTCTGCCGTACCGTGCTGGAAGTCGCCCATTGGGGGACGGAATGCAGTAAGTTGAACTGGCTCAATCCCCCTCCTGAATCAGGCGTCGCCGCCGCAGTTCAAACTCTGACCGCCCTCAACTTGCTCGACCGGGACGGAACGCTCACTCCAGCCGGAATGAAAGCGGCAGAACTTCCCGTACACCCCCGTCTGGGAGCGATGCTGGATTTTGCTTCACAGTGCGATGCATTACCGCTTGCCTGCGAGATCGCCGCCCTCATCGAAGAGGGAGTCGCGCTGAAAATCCGTGACCGGCAGAATTGCGACATCCGTGATCTGCTCACCATCTGCCGCAAAGAATCAAACCGTTTCCCAGGTTTCCGGCAGAGTTTGACCCGACTTCAACAAATGTTCCATTGCCAAACTCCGGCAGACAACAGCGAAATGGCGGGTATCCTCATCGCCCGCGCCTACCCCGAATATATCGGACGCGCCAAAACGCTTCACAGCAACCGTTATATTTTGACCGGAGGACGCACAGCAATGATCGATGAAAATGATGAATTGCGCAAAGAAGAATTTCTCGCCATCGCCGGAGTAAGTCTCAATTCCGGCAAGGATGCCGCCGTCACCCTCGCCGCGCCCTTGACTTTGGAAGATATTTCAACTTATTTCAAAGCGCATTTTATCGAAACCGAAGAACTTACATTTGATGAAAATACCGGCAGAGTTTCCGGCGTAAAATTGTGTAAACTTGGTTCCATGGTCATATCTTCCACACCATTTACGCCCGATGCCGCCCTGACCGGCAATGCGGTATTATCCAGTGCATTGCACCGCAAATTTGAATTCATTGCCTCCGGCAGTGCCGCGTCCCGCTTTCTTGACCGGGTGCGCTTCGCCCGCCGCAGCGGCGATGATACCATGCCCGACTGGGAAGAGGAAAACTTCAAACTCCTCCTTCCGGAAATTGCCGCGCCTTATTTGAATCAGGTGAAAAACTTCAACACCCTCAAACAGCTCAACTGGCTGGAAATTTTGAGATCCGCACTGGATTACTCCACCTTATCCACGCTCAATTCAACCTGCCCGGACAAATATCATACTCCGGCAGACACCGAAATAGCTATCGACTATTCCGGAGAACAACCTACCTTGCAAGTGCCTTTGCAGCAGCTTTACGGCGAAACCGTCCACCCCTGTGTCGGGAAAAACCGTCTGCCTCTGCGCCTTGAACTCCTCTCCCCCGCCCGCCGCCCGGTGCAGATAACCTGCGATCTCCCCGGTTTCTGGCGCGGCAGTTGGAGTCTGGTGCGTACCGAGATGCGGAGCCGCTACCCCAAGCACGACTGGCCAGAACACCCCGAAACCGTCCCTGCCCGCCGTTATTCGGTCAAAAAGCGGTAGAAACAGCATTTTTTTCATTGAAAATTTTCGTATTCCCGGATATATTAAACCAAAACCAGATTTATTTGAGGTCATCATGTCAAAATTTTTAACAGGAGCAGTTGTAATCATGTTTAGTGCCGCATTGAGTGCCGGGGTCGTACGGATAAATCCGGTTCCGGATTGCCGGGATCAGAAGTATTGGAACGATTTCAAAAAGCACCCGCAATATGAAGCTCTGATGAAACGTGCCGGAGAAATGGTTCAGGAGATACCGGAGTCTCCCCTGCCGCTTTATCTTGAGTGTTCGCAGACCGGCAACCGGGTCAACTATGAGAAACGCTACTTCAAACTACGCCACTTCGGTCCGCTGGTCGCCGCATACTGCACCACAAATGACTTCAAATATCTCAAAAATATTGAAGCACGCATCAAAGTCATCCTTTCACTTCCGGCGTGGGTACTGCCCGCCCATGACCGCCAGCTCAAAGGCTACAAAGGCGAAGAGGTGGTAGTAGATCTCTTTTCCGCAAATCTTGCGGGCGAACTTGCTTCCGTACTGGCGATCATTGAACCGGTGATGGATAAAGCTCTCGTTTACCAACTGCGCAAAGCGGTTTTTCACCATGTGATCACCCCGATCGAAGAAGCTGTCGAAGGCAAATGTTCTCCCGACCGCTTCTGGTGGCTCAACGGCAGCAACAACTGGAACCCGGTCTGCAAGCAGGGAGTCATCACCGCCATTTTGAATATCGGTATGGAAAAATCCCGTATCGAAAAGATCCTCAAACTCTTTTTCGACAACTTTGAGGGCTATTTCAACAGCTTCGGCAGCGAAGGCTACTGCGATGAAGGCATGGGCTACTGGGGCAGCAGCTGCGGCGAATATCTCATCATCGCTTCGCTGTTGAAACTCTATGACAACCGCGATGTACTTTCAACGGAACCCCGGATGCTCAAAGCGGTCATGTATCCGGAAAATATCATGATGGCCCCCGGCTTCTATCCGGCGTACACCGACTGTTACATCTATGCCCGGCCGTCAAAAGAGACCTTGCAGCTCCGGAATATCCTGCTGGGAAAACGCAAAGGTTTCAGCAGCGATCTGCCGGCAGGAGATTCACTTGCCGCGCTCTGCCGCCGTCTGGCTTACCCGATCGACGACACCCCGGTCACAGTGAAGAACGATGCACCGTTTACGGCATTCACCGAAGCCGGATGCTTCGTGGCGCGCCAGACTGCCGCATCTCTGATGTCAGTATCATTCAAAGGCGGACACAACCGCGAATCCCACAACCACAACGATGTCGGCACCTATGTCATCGCCGTTGACGGCGTACCGGTCGTACTTGATCCGGGCGGCGAAATCTACACCGCCCGCACTTTCGGCCCCGGACGTTATGAATCCAAACTGCTCAGCAGCTACGGTCACAGCGTTCCCCGGATCAACGGCAAACTGCAAACCAACCGGGTCGGCGGCGATGCTTTCAATCCGCCGGAAAATCTCACTCCGGTCAAAGATATTCAGGGTATTCTGCTCAAGCACGAATTTTCTGCAGATCACGGCATGGCCAAGTTTGATATTTCCCGGGTCTACAACCACGTTCCCGGTATCAAAAAACTTGAACGCACTTTTTACTTTGACCGCAAAAACGGCGGCAGTTTTCTGGTTTCGGATGAAGCGGAATTCAATGAAGCATCTGAATTTGAAAATGCGGTCATCACTCTCGGCACAGTCAAGGAACTCGGAAATAATCAATATCTTATCACCTGGAAAGATAAATCACTCAAATTTGAAGTCAGAAGTTCCGTGCCTTATAAATTTTCCACTGACACCATCATGGAGAACACTTATCATAAACTGCCGGTCTGCCGGCTGGCGTTCACCGCGGAAAAAAGTAAAAATATAAAAATGGATATCGTCTTTACTCCGGTAAAGTAAATTATAACGATTTGGAGAAAATTATGGTACGTCATGTTATTTTGTGGGAGCTGAAAGAGGAATTTTCAGCTGAAGAAAAAGCGGTCATCAAACAGGATATCAAAAACGCTCTCGAGGCCCTCGCCGGTGTCATTCCCGGATTGGTTTCCATCACCGTCAATATCAACGGATTGCCCAGTTCCAACGCCGATTGTATGCTCGATTCGGTCTTTGCCGACGAAGCCGCGCTTCAGGCGTATCAGAAACACCCGGCACATCAGGAAGCGGCAAACACCAAAGTCCGCCCCTTTGTCGCCAAACGGCTCTGTCTGGACTTCTGAACCGGCATGAGCCGGGACAGGTTGCCGCCGGACTCCTGAAAATCACACACAGCTGTCTCATAAAAAACAACCGACGGCGGCGCATTGCGGGCAATCTCGCGCCTTGCTTCGCTCGCCGCTTCCGGCTTCGTTATACTACGCCGCGACAAGCGGTCACCATGTAAGTCCACCCTGTCCCGCCGAAGCCTCGTGCGGAGGCGGATGCATCCGCCGACTGGAAACAGGCAGTTTCGAGCGCAACTGCTTCGGGCAGGAAAATCTGCCAAAATCACTTTTTCAAAAATCAAATTTCTCTCGCTTGAATGCAGAGGGAATACCCGCTTTTTGAAAAATTATGGGATATCTGTGAAAATCACAGTAAAATGTACGGATTTTTTCTGTTTCAAGGTTGAAAATTTGCCATTTAAGGTGTATTTTATACAAAAGGAGTATAATCATTACAAACCCAAATAATGAGGTAGCAGAATATCATGCGTTACATTGACAAATTTATGGCGGCATTCCCCTTTGAGGGACTCACCTTTGACGACATCTCTCTGGTGGTCCAGTATGCGGACTTCCTGCCGCACGACACCGACATTTCAACTAAATTCTCCCGCAATGTCAAGTTGAACATCCCCTTTGTCAGTGCCGCAATGGATACCGTTACCGAAAGCGAAATGGCGATCGCCATGGCACGTCTCGGCGGTATCGGAGTTATCCACAAAAACCTTTCCCCGGAACGGCAGGCTGAAGAGGTCCGCAAGGTCAAATACTACCTCAACGGCGTCATCCGCACTCCGGTGACCTTCAAACCCGATCAGACCGTCGGTGAAATGCTCGCCGAAAAACGGAAACACAAATACTCTTTCTCCGGTTTCCCCATCGTTGATGACAACGGTAAACTCATCGGTATCATCACCAGCAGAGACATCAAATTCCTGACCGATTACAACATCCGTATCAGCGATGTGATGACCCGCAACCCGCTTTCCACTCCGGACGGCACTGCGATCGCCGATGCCTACAAGATCATGCGCGAAAACAAAGTCGGCAAACTCCCGATGGTCGATGCCAACGGTAATCTTACCGGACTTTTCAGTTTCCTCGATGTCCGCACCCTCATCGCCGGTGACGAACCGGATTACAACCGCGACAGCCGCCACCGCCTCCGCGTTGCCGCCGCCATCGGTCCTTATGATGAAGGCCGCGCCGAAGCGTTGGTAAAAGCAGGTGTCGATGCCCTCGTTATCGACACCGCCCACGGACACTCCAAAGGCGTTATCGACACCGTCAAACTGCTCAAAGACCGTTACACCGGAATTGACATCGTCGCCGGTAACATCGCCACCGCCGAAGCCGCCAAAGCTCTCGCCGATGCCGGTGCTGATGCGATCAAAGTCGGTATCGGACCGGGTTCGATCTGCACCACCCGCGTAGTCGCCGGTGTCGGTGTTCCGCAGGTTTCCGCAGTTTATGCGGTCAAAAACGCTATCCCGTCCGATATTCCCGTCATTGCTGACGGCGGTATCAAACAGTCCGGCGACGTCGCCAAAGCTATCGCCGTCGGCGCCTCCTGCGTAATGATGGGTTCCGCGCTTGCCGGTACCAGTGAAAGCAACGGTGATGTGGTTCTCCATCAGGGCCGCAGCTATGTCGCCTACCGCGGCATGGGCAGTCTGGAAGCGATGAAGTGCAACAAGGGCAGCCGCGAACGCTACGGTCAGGACGATGTGGATGACGATACCGAACTCGTGCCGCAGGGCATCGAAGCAATGGTTCCGTTCCGCGGACCGGTACGCGGTGTCATCCATCAGTTTGTCGGCGGCGTGCGTTACAGCTTCGGTTACTGCGGAGCCCGCACTCTGGAAGAGTTCCAGAGCAAGGCCCAGATGGTTCGGGTCACTGCCGCCGGTCTGCGTGAAGCACATCCCCACGATGTGATCATCACCAAAGATGCGCCCAATTACAGCAGTTCCAACTGATTGAAGCAATGTTGAATAAACTTAAAACATTTCCGGTCTTACTGGCACTTCTGGCATGTTTCAACGTTCAGAGTGCCGACCGGATAGGTACGGTCGATCTGGAAAAGGTCTTCCGTGAATATCACAAGAGCCGCGCGGTGGAGGAGTTCATCAACCGCCGCGCCGATGCTGTCCGCGCCTACATGAAACAGATGAGCGAACAGCTGAAAAAACTCCAGAGCGAAATGTACCGCCTCGGCACCGATGCCAGCAATCCGGCTCTCAATGCCGCTGATCTTGCCAAAGCAAAAAAAGCCGCCGCCGATGCCGAAGCAAAAGTCAAAGCGAAAACCGCCGAGATCCAGCTCTATTCAACGCAGATCACCAGAGAGATCCGCGAACTTGAAAACAAAAAGCGGCAGGAAATCATGGCAGATATCAATGCCGAAGTCCGCCGCCGTGCCAATATCCGGGGCTTCAATTTCATTATCGACCGTTCCGGAAAAACTTTGAATGGGCAACCGGCGTTGCTCGTTTTCCCCAATGACCGGGATATAACCGCGGAAGTAATCCGGGAACTCAACCGGAGTGCCGCAAAACCCAAGCAGGAGAAAAAGTAATGAAAGACCTCACCCTTTCCGCAACCCGGATCGCTGAAATCACCGGCGGACGCATCTGCGGCGATGCCGGACGTACTGTCAATGGTATCGCCGGAATCAGAGATGCAAAATCTGATCAGTTGAGTTTTGTCGGCAGCAAAAAGTTTGAAGAACAACTTGCCAATGCCGCCTCCGGGATCATTCTGGTCTGCCCCGACCTTGCCGATGCCGATGCCTCAAACCGTACCATTATCGTCTGCGACAATGTGGACATTGCCTTTGCCAAAATTGCGGCACTTTATGCTGAAGAAGCTCCCGCCGCCGTCCCCGGTGTCCACCCCTCCGCCGTAGTCGATCCCACCGCCAAACTCGGAGAAAACGTTTCCATCGGCGCCAATGCCGTTATTGAACGCGATGCTGTTATCGGTGACAACACCGTCATCGGTGCCGGATGTTACATCGGTCATGAAGTCAAAATCGGCTGCAATTCGACTTTGTCTCCCAACGTTACCGTGATGTACCGCTGTATTATCGGTAACAAGACGATCATTCACTCCGGTGTGGTCATCGGCGCGGATGGTTTCGGTTTCATTCCCGGTCCGCAGGGACTGATCAAAGTTCCGCAGACCGGTATCGTCCAGATCGACGACGATGTTGAAATCGGTGCCAACACCACCATCGACCGCGCCCGTTTCGGATGCACCCGCATCAAAAGCAATGTCAAAATCGACGATCAGGTGATGGTCGGTCACAACGTCAGTGTCGGAGAAAGTTCCATTCTGGTAGCCCAGTGCGGCATTGCCGGAAGTACAGTACTCGGCCGTGGTGTCATTATCGCCGCGCAAGCCGGTATCAACGGTCATATCACTCTGGGAGACGGTGTTCAGGTCGCCGGTCAGAGCGGTGTTGTGAAAAGTCTGCCTGCCGGTTCCATCGTCGTTGGCGGCCCGGCGGAAAGTCAGCGCGATTTCATCGCCCGGATAACTCTGCCCAAGAAAGTCGGCAAACTTGAAGCCAAGATCAAAGAGCTTGAAGCCAAACTTGCTGAACTGAAAAAACTTGCTTCTGAACAGTAAACTGTCCGGGAGATCTCTGTTATGCAAACCGCAATTGCCCTGTTTCTGGTGATTGCGGCTTTTTTTATCCCCGGCAGCGTAACTGCGGCAGGCAACACCGATAAATTGTCAGAAAAAGCCCGCGCCGGAGATACCGCCGCCCAATACCATCTGGCTCTGGAATATTTTTTCGGCCGTTCTCGGACCGTCAATCCGGTGCTGGCGCTCTACTGGTTCCGGCGCGCCGCCGATGCCGGACATGTTGAATCCCAATACAATGCGGCACGCTGTTTTGAACGCGGCTGGGGCTGCCGCCGTTCCATGGGAATGGCGTTGAACTATTACATAAAAGCTAAAGAAAATAATTTACCTGAAGCAAAACTGCGCTATGCCGAACTGCTTTACAGCGGCGTACCGGAAGAAAAGAGCGAGTACGGCAAATTCCCGGCACTGAAAGCCGATAAATATGCGGCACTTGAGCTGATGCGTGAAACGGCAAAAACTTTTGATGCCGCAAAATTATCCCTGATAAAGCACCTGTTTGTGGATGCTCCACAACATGGACAGGAATTGCGTACCCGGTTGAAACATTATGCCGCGACCCCATCCCCCCATCCGGAAATGCTGCTGCTTTACTCATCCTGCCTGCGTTCCGGTATTGGTGGAGAAGTCGATATTCCGACCGGAACCGCCATATTGAAACGCGCCGCCGATGCCGGAAATATGGAAGCCATAGCCCAGTTGGCAGAAGCGATGGAACTCGGTATAGGAACATCGTATGATCCGCAAAAAGCGTTAAAACTCACACAACTTGCCGCCCAAAAAGGCAATCAGCGGGCGATGGTCAACCTCGGGATCGCACATCTTACCGGAATCAATATCAAATACGCACCTGATAAGGCGGTTGAATATTTTCAAAAAGCCGCAAAATCCGGTTATCCTCCGGCATTGCGCAAACTTGGTGAATGTTACTCGCGCGGCATCGGTGTTGAACAGAATTGGCAAACTGCCATAGCTCATTACCGATCTGCCGCTTCCGGCGGTGATGAAGAAGCCTGTTTTTTACTCGGTGATTGTTATGAAAAAGGTTGCGGCGTGACCAAAAACGCCACCCAGGCATTTTATTATTACTCGCAGGCGGCAGATCGCGGTTCGATCAAAGCCATCCGCAAAATGGCAATTTTCCTGCTCGACGGCAACGGTGTCCGTCAGGATACCAAGCGCGGTATGCTGATGCTCCGTCAGGCGGCTGAAGCCGGCGATCAAACGGCACAGTTCATACTTAAACAAAAAGCGGAATAAGCCGGATTTGACAATCATCCTGAATGATGATATATTAGTCTGTACAAAAATATGACTGCAGAGGAGTATACTAATGTCCGCTGAAAATACAGATGCCTTCTTCAACCGCTTATTCTTTTGGAAATCACCGAGATCGGAAGCACTCTTCGGCTTTGCCTGGATGATATCCACTCTCACGCTGATGCCGTTTGTACTCTTTAACGGGAAACTTCTGTTTAATGATGACAGCTTATCGTTCGTTCACATTCCGTTTGTCATAACAACGATAGCGGCGACCTTTCTGCTTTATCTGGTGGGAGTTGTATTCTGCTGCCTCGGACTTTACGGAATATTGAAAAAATACTTCAAGTCTAAATGGAGCTGCTCGGCAATGGCATTTTTCGGAGCATGGAATCCGCTGTTCGCCGGAATTCTTATGCTCATAGTGCTGTTGAAGCAAAAACGTTTTGCCGCCGCATTGTTTGCGCTTGGAGGAAGTGTGCTTTACGTATTCATCCCCACCGGGATGAATGATCCCCTGCCGGTACTGTTTGGAGGCGCCGTCTGTCTGATAATCGCGCTGATTGGCGTTGAGGAGGAAAGCAAACTTTCACTGCAATTTATTTTCCCGCTGGCGTTGGCGATTGCCAGTCAGATATTTCTCTTTTGCTATAATTCCAAACTCCAATTTGATATTAATGAACGGGAAGAGTATCTGGCGCGGCTCATAGGGCGTTCTTTGGAAATAAGCCACTACTGGGAGCGCAACGATAAAGGTTATCCGTTGGACAGTGAACCGGTGAAATCTTTTGTCACCAATGCTCCGGAAATAAATTTTGCCGGCGATCCCAAAAGCGCAGTCGCCGAATTGGAACGGCTCAAAAAAGAACACCCGCAATTTATTGCTTCGATGAATGAGTTTCTGAATATTCCGGTGAGCCATATTGCACACGCCAAGCCGAAGGACGGACTTTTAACAAGTGTATTGGCTCCAGAGTTGAACGCATTCCGGAGCGCAAGAGATATTCTTCTGATGAAAATATATGCTGCCCCGGAGAATAAAGCTGCCGTTTCTGAAGCAAACCGGGATTTAATAAAGCTGCGTGACTGGGCAATCGACGGAGGTGAGCTCATTTCTTATCTGGTTGCGATCTCCCTCGAACGCCCCCGTCTTGAAGCATTGGGCGCGCTCCTGAGTACCGGAAAATATACCAGGGAAGAATTTGCGGAACTGGTTGCTTCTCCTGTCGAATGGAACCAATATCTGTTTTATGCGTTCGGCACTGAAGTCGTTATGTTCAAAAGTGTTATGGAGCACCTGTCCACAGCGCTGGCAGCTGAAAACATAGACTTGCGCCAACTGGAAAAATTCGTACCGCACTATTTGAAAGTCCATTTTATGCGGGATTACCGCTTCGCGCTGAACAGCTATATAAAACTTTGTTCGCAGGAGGAATCCCTTTCCGGTATGGAAAAATCCCGTTACGGCAAACTCAATGAAGCGGAAATCAAACGCAACGGCTACCTTCTTTCAGCAATGCTGCTGCCTACCCTTGAAACTTTATTCCAACTGTCTGCTGCAATCATTGATACCCGCCAGATGGCACTCATCGCTTATGACGTTGCCCAATACCGCAAACAGCATGGTAAACTGCCGGAAAATCTTGATTTTATTCCGGAAAAAACTCTCTCCGGACTGCACCATCAACCTTTCATGTACGAAAAAACCAAAGACGGTTTCCGCATTTACAGCAACACAGACAAGGGAAAAAAGCCCACAGAGGGCGAAATAAGATACTATTATCCGGTAAAAATGTGATATTTTAAAAATTTTTCACAAACACACCTTGATTTTTTTAATCAATCGCTTACATTAAAAAATGTAATCAGAAATGATTCATAGTGTAAGCCCCACACCCCTGCGGAGGCGGCACCAAAGTTTCTCCCCGGAACTGCCGCCTCCGCGTCTTTTTATAAGACTGTGGTAAAAATCACTGATAGAACTCCGGACGGTATTCGCGGAGTTTTGAATACTGCATCTTGCGGGAAAGACGGGCATACGGCTTGAGCTTGTTACCGGAACGCCTGACACCGATGGAATTGATATAAATCGTGCGGTCGACTTCTCCTTTGGGCAACATGGTGTATCTGGCTGAAACGCCCTGATACTGGCGGATCTTGCGCCAATTCCGGTCGAAATCCGGCAGATGCGAAGCCCCGCGCAGACCGAATACCAGAAACTTCAACGCATCATAGCTCTGGGTTTCACAGGCGCCGGGATTATGATAAAAGCGTTTACGGAAGGCGGTTTTAAATTCCCGGTACTCCCGCACACTTTCATCATCACAGAAAAATGCGGTATACAGACAATCTCCGACAATAAAATCATCAAGTCCGGAAATCAACTCTTCATCATCCCAGTTGTCAGCACCGAAAATAATTCCGGTAAATCCGGCATTGCGCAGTTCCCGTATCGTCTGTGCGGCAGCTTTGCCGCCGAAAGTGAGCATGATCGCTTCCGGATCGCTTTTGAGCATTTCAACGATCTCATTTTTATCAGGGCGATCCACGACCGGAGAAGTCATGGTAACAGCCCCGCCGATATCCCGGAAACATACTGCGACCTCTCTGCCGACAGCAGCCTGATATTCATCTTCACCTTTACCGCCGATAAAAATACCGATATTTTTGACCTGCCGCCAGTACATAAGAAAACCTGCCAGCATATTTGCCTGTTGAAAATCGGTATAGCTGTTGCGGTAAACAAATGGACTTGCCGCAGAATGAGCTGCGCTGGTGGCAAGCGGTATTACGACCGGCATACGGAATTTCACTGCATACGGAATTATTCTTGAAACCTCTTGAGTACTGTATCCGGCAACAAGTCCGGCAGCTTTCCAGCGGGCGGCTTCAGCAGCAGCGGCGGCGGTACCGTCGGCAGTACCTTTGCTGTCAAAAATTTTCAACTGGACATTTTTCCGTCCGGTAACTGAATTGCGGTTCAAATCCTGCGCTGCCATCTGCAAACCTTCTGCCATCTGTTCGGCGAAAATACGGTTGCTTCCGCTCATGGGCAGGATCGCGGCAACTTTGATGACCGCATCTTTTCCGGTATTGCCGCTTAAATACAATTCAGGAGCGACACATCCGGAAAACAGCAGCGGCAGAAAAAAGAGTGCAGATAATTTCAAAATATGTTTCATGACAGCTTACGCTTTGCAGTTGCGGACGATGGTGCCTTCGGAGGTGTCTCCGGATAAGACCCTGTCCAGATCAGCGGCATAGAAATCAAAAACCACGATGGGCAGATCGTGTTCACGGCAGAGTGAAAAGGCGGCACTGTCCATGACTTTGAGCTGTTTTTCCAGAGCTTCGCCGTAATCAAGTTCATCATAACGCACCGCATCGGGGCATTTCTTCGGATCGGCGGAATATACTCCGTCGACCTGCGTAGCTTTCAAAACGGCATCGCATTCAGTTTCCAGAGCGCGCAGAGTGCTGGCGGTATCGGTAGTAAAGAACGGGTTTCCGGTACCGCCGGCAAAGATGACGAGCTTGCCCTGTTCCAGAGCGGCGACGGCTTCATCTTTGTTGTAGACCGGGATGAAACCATTCATCGGAATGGCACACTGGAGCAGAACTTCAACACCGAGGTTTTTGAAAACATTTTTCAGCATCAATACATTCATCGCGGTGGCGAGCATACCCATTTTATCGGCATCGACCCGGTTCATCATTTTTCCGGCACGGCCGCCGCGCCAGATATTTCCGGCACCGACCACCAGAGCGACCTGCACGCCGCGGTCGATTATGGTTTTGATCCGCGCTGCCGCTTTCTGACAGCTTTCGGGGTCGTAACCGTGTTCCAGTTCACCTTTGAGAGTTTCGCCGCTGAGTTTCAACAAAATACGGGAATAAACAGATTCTTTCATAAATAACCTCCGGAAATTATAATTTTACATAATATAAACCATATTTTTCTTATTCGCCATAAAAAAAATACATTTTGCCCTGTTTTTATTCAAAAAAGTGGTGTATATTAAGGAAGTGTATCATTTTAATGTACTATCAGAAAGGTTTACACCATGGCAGATACTGCAAAAATCAAAGTCGGTGTCATCGGCACCGGAGCCCTCGGACGGCACCATGCCCGCCTCTACGCCCAGAATCCCAATGCCGAAATGGTCGGTATTTTTGACGTTTCAGCAGAATCCGCCGCCAGAGTCGGTGCGGAATTCGGTTTGAAAGTTTTTTCCAGCTGGCAGGAGCTGGCTGCTGAATGTGATGCCTTGAGCGTCGCCGTACCTGCGACCTATCATGCCGCGACTGCACTTCCGCTCATGGAAATGGGCAAGCACGTTCTGGTGGAAAAACCGATCGCCGCCACGCTGGATGAAGCGGTCAATATGGTCAACACCGCCAATGAAAACAATGTAGTCCTCGCCGTCGGTCATACCGAACGCTTCAACCAGGCTACCGACTATATCGATACCATCCCCGGCAATGTCCGCTGTATCGAAGCCAAACGCATGGCAGCGTATCCCCCTGCCCGCCCGGGTCTGCATCGCCGTGGCACGGAAGTAAGCGTCATTCTCGATCTGATGATCCACGATCTTGATCTGATTCTGCATCTCATTGATTCTGAAGTTGAAAAGATCGATGTTCTCGGCGTTCCGGTGCTTTCGGATACCGAAGATATGGTTTCGGCGCGGATCAAATTTGTCAACGGCAGCGTTGCCACGGTCACTTCCAGCCGGGTGAGTCTCAATCCGGAACGTACCGTGCAGATATTCCATGACAACCGCTGCATCACCATGGACTACGGCAACCATACCGGCAGCGTGAGCAGCATCAAAGACGGTGAAGTGGTTCAGGAACAGGTCACTCTGGGCGAAAAGAATGCCCTCGCCGATGAGCTCAATGACTTCATCCTCGCGGTCCGGGCAACCAAAGAATCCGGCAAAGTCTGCGAAGCCAAAGTTTCCGGAAGTGACGGACTCAAAGCGCTCAAACTGGCGCTCTACATCGAAGCCGAAGCCCGCAGTTACGCTGAAAAATACAATATCAAAGCGGTAAAATGAAACTGCTTGTTTCCGCATCTGCCAATGGCAAAATAAATCTGCGGTTGAAAGTTACCGCCCGCCGTCCGGACGGATATCACGATTTGGACACCGTATTTTATCCGCTGGATTTCCCGGCGGATGAAATCCTTTTGTATGAAAAAGATTCCGGTGGAGTGAGTTTCGATTGTGAAGCGTTCCCCGGTATTCCGGCGGAAAACAATCTGGCGGTGCGTGCTGCGCTGTGTTACGCCGAACGTGCGGGGATCGCGCCCGATTGGCATATAACATTGGATAAAAAACTTCCGGTAGCCGCCGGAGTGGGCGGCGGCAGTTCCGATGCGGCGGCGGTGTTGCGCGCCTTGAATGATATTTACGGCAAACTTAACGAAGTTGAATTATCTGATATTGCCGTAAAATTAGGGGCTGATGTGCCGTTTTTCCTCAAAAAACGCCCGATGCGGGCAACCGGGATCGGCGAAAAACTGATTGACTTTGAACTTTCCGGAAAGATGCCGGAAATCCTGTTGGTTTACCCCGGATTTCCGGTAAGTGCGAAATGGGCATATCAGCATCTTGAAACGCAGTATATCGGTCCGGATGCCGGAGTTTCAGCAGATGATTACAGCCGGGCATTTGCCGAACCGGACAAAGCCGACTGGGAGTACCTTGTCCGCAATGATCTGGCTTTTGCGCTGTGGAAAAAGTTTCCGCTTTGCACGCTACTGAAAAAATTCATGTTGGCAAGAAAAGCGTGGACGGTTCAGGTTTCCGGAAGCGGCTCATCGCTTTTTGCGCTCTTTCCGGATAAAGGAAGTGCGGCGGAATGCGCCGGAGAATTGCGAAAAAGCGACTTCGGCAATCCGTATACCCGCATATTTACCGGAGGGAAAGAGTGGTGAGAAAGGCAATATTTTTTGACCGCGACGGAGTGGTCAATGTGGAAGTGTCCTATTTGTGCGAACCCGATAAAACTGAACTTATTCCCGGGTGCGCCGAAGCGATCCGCAAGATCCATGAAGCCGGATTTCTGGCGATCGCTGTAACCAATCAATCCGGCATCGCCCGGAATATGTATACGGTCGATGATATGATGAGCGTTCACGCAAGGATACAGAAATTACTGCTTGCCGAAGGTGCTGATTGTACCGTTGATGCCTTTTATTTCTGCCCGCACCACAAGGATTTTTCCGGAGAGTGCAGCTGCCGCAAACCGGCACCGGGAATGCTGATGAAAGCGGCAGAAGATTTCAATATCGACCTTGAAAATTCATATATGATCGGCGACCGGCTTTCCGATCTGCGTGCCGGAAGTGCCGCCAATTGCAAGAATTGCATACTGGTAAAAACCGGCTATGGCGAAAATGAAATTGAAAAAGCCCGCGAAGCAAATTTCGCCGTTGCAGAAGATCTGCTCGATGCAGTAAATCACTGTCTTGGAGAAGAACTGCCGCTTATAACCATTGGAGTATCCGCCTACAACCGGGAAATTTTTCTGCCGGAATGTCTGGATTCATTGCTGGCGCAAACCTATAAAAATATTGAAATCATCGTAGTCGATGACGGTTCAAAAGACAACACAAAACAACTGGTCACAGAAAAATATCCGCAAGTCCGTTACATATACAAAGAAAACGGCGGCGATGCTTCGGCAAAAAACCGGGCGGCCCGCGAAGCAAAAGGGGAATATATAGTTTTCAACGATTCCGACGATGTTTTTCTCCCGGATGCTGTGGAGAGATTGTATAAAGCGATGGTCGATGGACAAGCGCAGTACGGCAGAGAAGTGATCGCCTACGGCACTTACGAGGGCATTGATGAAAACAGTGTCCGTTATCCGGCAAAGAACAAAGTGGCAGTTTTACCCTCAGGAAATATCACGGAGAATTTGTTGAAAAATGTACTGGTTTGCAGTACCGGAGTTCTGCTGCCGGTAAAAAGTTTCCTTGCGGATGGCGGATATGATGAATCATTGCGCTGTATGCATGATTGGAAGCTGTCTTTGGAACTGTCGCTCGAATTTCCATTTACAGCAGTACAGGAACCGGTTTTCCTGCGACGCAGACACAGCAGCAATCTCTCCGCCGCTTCCTACCGGGGAAGCAAAACTGCACTGGATGTTTTTGAAGAGTTTGTCGCTGCCAATCCGGAGCTGTCTGCCCGTTTCGGCAAAGTCATCCGCCGTCGCCGCGCCACGTTGCACGGTCGGCTGGCCCGGGAAGCGGCAAAAGAAAAATCAGATAAAAAAATCATCCACGAGCATCTTAAAACTGCTCTTGCCAATCATTTTACACTGAAACATCTCGTCCGCTATATTAAAAATGTGATGTGATCAGCGGCTTGCTGAATTGGCTCGTTGCAGTCGGACAAGTCGGACAAGTCGGACAAGTCGGACACGCGGCACAACCGACCATCCGGCATCCGCAGACATAAAGACAATCGGCGGCTTAAAGAGTAAGACAGCGTGGGCTTGCTGAATTGGCTCGTTGCAGTCGGACAAGTCGGACGGGTCGGACACGCGGCACAACCGACCATCCGGCATCCGCAGACATAAAGACAATCGGCGGCTTAAAGAGTAAGACAGCGTGGGCTTGCTGAATTGGCTCGTTGCAGTCGGACAAGTCGGACGGGTCGGACACGCGGCACAACCGACCATCCGGCATCCGCAGACATAAAGACAATCGAG
>SUWH01000052.1 GCA_015061605.1 Lentisphaerota bacterium
AATCAAGGCGATGGTGAGGGAGTGTACTCAGGTACTCGACCGAACCGGAGTCCGAAGATTTGCCAAGAGATTGCGCGCAATGCGCCGCCGCAGGTTATATTTTTCACAAAAAATGAGACAAAACCAATTTATAAGGAATTTTGATAATATGGAAAAATTTTACGTTACAACTCCCATCTATTATGTCAATGACCGCCCCCATATCGGTCATGCTTACACCACAGTTCTGGCAGATGTTCTGGCACGTTACAACCGTTCACTGGGCAAAGATACCTTTTTCCTCACCGGGACCGATGAACACGGTCAGAAAGTTCAGAATGCAGCCGAAAAACACGGTATTTCCCCGCAGCAGCATTGCGACGAAACGGTGTTGAGATTTCAGGAACTCTGGAAAAAACTCGGCATCACCTGTGACCGTTTCATCCGCACCACTCAAGCTGAACATAAACGTGTCGTTCAGGAAGTCCTTCAGGATCTCTATGACCGCGGCGAAATCTATAAAGCCGACTACACCGGATGGTACTGTGTCGGCGATGAACGTTTTTTCACCGAAAAAGATCTCGTTGACGGCAAGTGCCCCGAATGTGGACGCGAAGTCACCGCCATCACCGAAAGCAACTACTTTTTCCGCATGAGCAAATATCAGGATTGGCTCATCGACCACATCAAAAACCATCCGGATTTCATCCTGCCTGCTTTCCGCGCCAATGAAACACTGGGCTTCCTGAAAAAACCACTCGCCGATCTCTGCATCAGCCGTCCGAAATCCCGCCTTTCCTGGGGTATCGAACTGCCCTTTGACCAAGATTATGTCACCTATGTCTGGTTCGATGCACTCTTGAACTACGTTTCCGGCGTCGGATACCGTACCGATGATGAAAAGTTCAACCGCTGGTGGCCCGCCACTTGCGAACTTATCGGCAAAGATATCCTCACCACTCACACCGTCTACTGGCCCACGATGCTCAAAGCGATGGATCTGCCGCTGCCCAAAACTATTTTCGCTCACGGTTGGTGGCTCACCGGTAACCAGAAAATGAGCAAATCACTGGGCAATGTGGTCAACCCGATGGATATGATCGAACGCGCCGGAGTGGATGCGTTCCGCTATTTCCTCATGGCGGAAATGTCACTGGGCAACGATGCGAACTTCACCGAAGAAACCTTTATTTCCCGCTACAACAGCGACCTTGCCAATGACCTTGGCAACTTGCTTTCCCGTGTGGTAAAATTGACCATCCGCGCAACCGGAGGAACCATCCCGGCAGCATCAAGTTTGAATGCCGACGATCAGGAACTGCTCGATGCCGTTAAAAATGCGGTCGATTCCATGGGCAGCAGTCTGGAGAATTACAAACTCGATCAGGGTATCGCCGCCGCACTCAATGCCGTGCGTGCCGGCAACCGCTATCTGGAAAAATGTGCCCCCTGGACCCTTGCCAAAAACGGTGAAACCGAACGTCTTCACACCGTTTTGAGTACCGCCGCCAATGCGATATTCAAAGTTGCGGTGCTGCTGGCGCCTGTGATGCCGGAGAAAATGTCCGAATTGGTCACTGCTCTCGGCGGCAAAGAGATGCCGGTCATCGCCGACCTTGCTTCCCATCCGGGAATTTCCGGCTGGGTGATGAATGATCTCCCGCCGCTTTTCCCGCGCATCATCGAAGAGAAACCGGAAGCCGCCCCTGCCCCCAAAAAGGCGGAAAAAGCTCCCAAAGCCGAAAAGAAATCCGCTCCGGAGGCCAAAGCTGAAATCCCCGGAGTTATCACTATCGACGATTTCAAACGTACTGAACTGCGTACCGCCAAAGTTTTGAAAGCTGAAAAGGTCGAAGGAGCAGATAAACTGCTTAAACTGGAGATCGAACTCGGTTCTGAAGTCCGCCAGATCGTTTCCGGTATCGCGCCATGGTACGCCCCCGAAGCTCTGGTCGGCAAAATGATCATCGTCGTTGCCAATTTGCAGAAAGCAAAGATCCGCGGCATCGAATCCAACGGAATGCTGCTGGCGGCAAAGTGCGGCGACACATTGAGTTTGATCACTCCGGACAAAGAGATCGATTCAGGAATACTGGTCGGTTGACCGAATTCCAACGGGGCTGTTGCAAAAGCGGCAGCCCCGTTTTTTATCATTGCACCTTACAGTGCCGGGGGAATTCCAATTTTGACGTATCAAATCCGTGTTGACGGAGAGATTCCAGTATTTCATTCATATCGGCAAGTGATATTTCAGGATTTCTTGCCAATATCCACAGATAGTCATAGCTTTTGCCGCAAACGACTGCCATGGTGTAATCGTTTTCCAATCTGATGATCCGGTAACTGCTCCAGAACGGCCATTGAAATGATACTTCCAGTTCCCCTTCTTTCGGGTCGCCGACCATTCTGGCGACTCCGGAAATCGAATGTTTTTTGCCGTTTTTCATTCCGGAATTGACCACATCGACCATTCCGTCCGGACGCAGAGAATAATGAGCTGTAACACCGGTCATCCCTTTTTGAAACCAGTTGGGTAATCGGGCTATCTCATACCATTTACCGCAATAGCGGCTGATGTCAAACTCTTTGACCGCCGGGATCTCCGTGGTCACTCTTCTGCCGCAGCCGAAACACAGTACGACCGCACCGACCAGAAACAGCAAAAAAAATTTCATCCGTCCAACTCCTTGTGTTACACTGTTCACAATAAGTCAAACGGATGAAATTTCAACCACGTTTTCTGCGATATTCAGTATTTAATCACAGCTGTCCCATAAAATAAGAAAAACATCTGCTCTCTCAAGTTTTTCAGCGAAAGAAAATTGAATTTTGAAAAAGTGATTTTGGCAGATTTTGTTTTGCACGGGCAAAACGTGCGTGCCGTCAG
>SUWH01000005.1 GCA_015061605.1 Lentisphaerota bacterium
TTATGATATACTCCTCTGTCATATTTGCCCCCACTCCGACTGTAGGAATTAATTTTCCGTCCAAATAAGGAATTGATTCTTTCTTTTCCCGAAACGCTATATGACGATACAATGCCATAACATATCCTTCGCGTTTTATCATATCGGCAAGTTTGTATTGAGGTGCAGAGTGTGGAATGGTATCGATCTGTTTACCAAAAATTGTTTCAAGTTTCCGACGACTGTCATTAAAGTTTTTTTTACCGATAAAATATTCTTTTTCAGGAGAAAATTTCCCAATTTTAATATCGACCGGATCACTTGTCAGTTTGGCACATTTGCAATTGGGGTGAGTTTGAGGAAGTTTATCTTCCGGAAAGACTTTTCCGTCATATTGCGGACAAATTTTACATCTTCCATCACCTTTGTAGGTGAATTTATAATATTTTAGTTTTGAAGCTTCATTTAATTTTGCAATAATTTCGTTCACGCCCATTATGTACTCCTTTTTTTTGATGGTTACTTGTGGATAAATTATCTCCACATACAGTATCCATCGTCAACAAAAAAAGGAGAACTTTTTTACAGTATGGGTAACTATCCGTTATGACAAGTGTGCCCAATAACTGCTGGCTCGATTCCGGAACACCGGTAAGCCGGAAATCTTGAGGGGAGGGAAAAACTCTCCCTGCTTTTTCAAGAAAAGCGTGGTATTTGCCGCTCCGCATGTCCCGCCATAGCTCACAGAGCGACGGCGGATTGTCACGCCACAGCCTTTGGCGACGGCGGATTGTCGCGGCGTTGAGAGTTCAATCCTTTGCAGCGGCATCCTTCTCCGGTTTGCGTATACAGCAGACGACCACCCATAACAATCCGCCCACGGCGTAGAGGATCGGGGTGAAAACCACAATGCCGACTGTTTGAGCTTTCAAATCCCGGTAACGCGGAGAAAAGTTGTGCTTGGCGTATTCTGAATAGATTTCCGGCGGCATAAGATTTATATTGACCGCCCGGGAAGTGAATTCATCACTCCAGCCGCGCTCCGTTTTGGCGAAGCGTTCCCGCAGTTCCATGCGGTAACGCCAACCGCAGTAAGTCGCCCCCAGCGCAAGCGGTTGAATGAGCAGCGGAAAAATCAGCAGCCAGAGAAAAAACAGTTTTTTCAACCGGAAAAGATAGTATAATCCTCCGATTCCCCACAATACGAGCAGCGGCAAAAATACCCAGTTTTGATTTTCATAAACAAAACTCAAAAGCTTCAAATCATCCGGAATATTCATCGTACACGCTCCACTTCTCCAGTTGCCTTATCTTGAGACTCTTATAAACTTTTTGATAATACCGCAGCAGTAAAGATTTTTACAGGAAATGAGACAATAACTGTTTTTTTGATGAAATGGAGCTTTTGCCGTCAGAAAGAATAAAATATTCTTCTCCGGCTGCGTTGTCGCGTTTCACGCTGTGATCCAATTTTCTGCCGGTAGATGGCGAAACATATTCTCCGGGAAGATAATTTGGAACAAGTTCGGAGAGTTTGCCCGGATATTTTCCATGTTCGATTTTGTAAACTTTCAAGGCGAGCGCGGTTCTGCCCTGGACGATCATTGAACGCTGACGTTTTGCGGCATTGGCAAACATCCCATTTTCTTTGATGACCTCCTGCTGTTCCAGTTTTTTCAGTGCCGGTATTTTGTTTACTGCATCAGAAAATCCCCGGTAACGGGCGGTATTCAAATATGGGGCATAGAAAAATGCCGCAATTCTTTCTTTGTTTTCAACTGGAACAGTCAAATAAAATCCGGCTTCGCAGGGTAGGTGAACTTGCCACTTTTTGCTCCAATCAAGGAGTTTCCGGTAAGTCGGCAAGTGTGATTTATCTTCCGGACCATATTGAATGAGCGTACTTACCCATATATTGCGGGTCGCTGTCCGCACCAATTCGCAAATCAGAAACGGCGTGTCGGCGGGGATCAAACTTTCAAGTCCGGGATATTTCAAAAGCTCCGGCAGGATTTTTTCTTTTTGATCGGTCCGGCAGTAGAGTTCGGCGATATCGGCACGATGGCGCACCAGCGAACGGAAATGCTGTAAAGTGGAGAGATACAGCACATCTTTCCGGGAAATATATGCGGCACTTTTTTTCAAATTTGCCAGATGCGCTTCCAATTCCGGAGAGGTGAAAAACTTCATCGTATACTCTCTTTCATCAGCGGGAATGGTGTCTTTGCTCCAATCGTATCTGCCGGAACGCGGCGGATTGTATTTGGCATGCCTGGTGATAAAGTTGAAATCATTCAGCTTTTTCAATTCATCCGGATCATCCTGCGGCGTTTTCAATGGTGCAATACCAAGCGCCGCGGCTTTGGATTCCATGGCATTTTCCGCCCATTTCCCGACACCCAACGCCGAAAGCCAGATGAGGGAAACAAAAACGGTAAATATCCCGGCAAAAGCAAGGATGTTTTTCCACGAATGTTTTGCCGTTTTAACACTGTGCCATGACCATGCCAGCGCAAAAATCAAATTCACTCCAATCATGATGTAAAATGCCGGAAGCATGGACAAATCAGGCTCAAACACATCCTGTTTTGCCGGAATGAAAAAGTTTGCCCATGCGGCAATTCCGTAATATTGCACCAGGAAAAGCAGATGTCCGGTAAGAAAAGCGATACCGATACTCCATAATAACGCCCAGTACCATTTTGAACAGTTTTTCCGACAGTTGCAGCTCCACAAAAAGAGAATTATCCCGCAACAAAAAACAGTAAGTCCGAGTTGGAGCATAACCGTTGATGGAATTGTGATTTTGTCTGCCATGAAAGCAAGATGCGGCTTTTGTTTCAAAAGGATTTCTTTGACCGCTTCTTTACTGAAAAAGGTTGTGATCCCCGCCAGAACAGAACAAACAACACCGGCAGTACTCCAAAGCAGGGCGCGTTTGCGGATCGGAGAGTTCCCTGCCATAAAAGCCGTGAACAAAATACCAATGAAAATGATTGCATAAACCGTGATCAATGTACTCATTTTGCTTCTCCCTTTTCATTTTGCTGACCTTAATATAGCATATGCAGTAAATATTTACAAGCGCCGTCCGTTGTTTTTTTTATGGTTATTGTCCCAAATTTTGTGAAACTTTTATGTTAATTTGTAATGATAATCGTTATTGTACAAAAAATATACTGCAAAAAACAGTAATTTGTCAAACAATAAAACGGTTTGATTGCAGTCGGCGGATGCAGTGTGATGCAAGGTCGATGGTAAATCAAGGCGATGGTGAGGGACCCGTCTCCGCTGAAGCTCCGCCGTGGCAAGGTGTGAAGATGCTTGTCGCGGCGTAATGTAATGAAGCCGGAAGTCCGAAGATTTGCCAAGAGATTGCGCGCAATGCGCCGCCGCAGGTTATATTTTTTACAAAAAATGAGACAAAACCTTTTATGGGACGTCTGTGGAAAATATGGAAAGTTTGTCAAACGGACTTGTAAAACGGTTGTTTGCGGTATATATTATATTTTCAAGTATTTTTGTATTATTAAACCGCAAATTTGGAGGTAAATATGCCGGTAGATATTTTGGTGGGTACCCAGTGGGGTGATGAAGGAAAAGGTAAACTTATCGACGTGTTGACACGCGATGTGGATATGGTGGTTCGTTTTCAGGGCGGCAACAATGCCGGTCACACCGTGGAAATCGGTAAAGAACGTTATGTCCTGCACCTGGTTCCCTCCGGTATTTTCCGTCCGGAAGTCGCCTGTGTCATCGGTAACGGTGTCGTGGTCGATCCCATCGCTCTGGATGCTGAATTGCGCGACATCGAGGGCAGGGGGCTTTCCACCGCCAATGTCCAGTTGAGCAATCGCGCCCAGCTCATTTTCGTTTATCACCGGATCGCTGATTCCATCAACGAAAACGGCGGCACCCGCAAGATCGGTACCACCGGACGCGGGATCGGTCCTGCCTATATGGACAAAATGCGCCGCAGCGGTATCCGCGGTATCGACCTCAAGTTCCCCGAACGTCTCGCGGAACAGTTCCGTACCGAGTGCAAGCGTTACAATGCATTTTTCGCCGCCAACGGAGTGGAAGAACTCGATGTCGAAGCTGAATTGAATAAAGTTCTCGATGCCGCCAAACGTCTTGCTCCTATGGTCTGCGATACCGTTTATTCGGTCAACGCTGCTGTCAAAGCAGGCAAAAAAGTTCTGTTTGAAGGTGCCCAGGGCGCGCTTTTGGACATCGACCACGGAACCTATCCCTTTGTCACCAGCAGCAACACCGTTTCCGGCGGAGCCTGCACCGGCGGCGGTATCCCCCCGCAGAGTGTCCGCGATGTCTGGGGCGTGATCAAAGCCTACACCACCCGCGTCGGTGAAGGACCCTTCCCCACCGAGCTTTTCAATGCCCAGGGTGAAAATCTCCGTCAGCGCGGCCGTGAATTCGGTGCAACCACCGGTCGTCCCCGCCGTTGCGGCTGGTTCGATGCGGTAGCTTCCCGCTATGCCTGTATGGTCAACGGTGTCAACAAGTTGGCTGTGACCAAGCTCGACGTGCTGGACGATCTGGCTGAGATCGGTATCTGTGTCGCCTACAAAGTCAATGGTGAACTGACCACCGAATTCCCCGCTTCCGTCGCTGAATTGGAAAGTGCCGAACCGGTCTACGAATACTTTCCCGGCTGGCAGTGCTCCACTGAAAATGTCGATTGCTATGAAAAACTTCCGGAAAACGCCAAAAAGTATCTTGCCAAAATGGCGGAACTGGTGGAATCTGAAGTTGCCATCATCTCTGTCGGTCCCCGCCGCGACCAGACTTTCCCGGCTCCCGGCGTAAATTTCTGACGGAATGGCGGTAAGATGTACCGTCCGGATTTGAAGACTTCCTTTTGGAAGGAGTTTTTTTGCAAGCTGGATTACCTCCAGCTTGCCGCTGTCGGAATACTGCTGACTGCCGGACTGGTATTTATCCGTTCCATCGGAGGACAGATCGGTTCGGAGACCGCATTGAACTTTTTCCCGCAGCAGTTGAAGTGGATCGCCGTCGGATTGGTGGTCTATTTCGGCTTTGCGGTCATTGATTACCGGAGTGTGCAGTGCCGGATAGCGGCACTGGCACTCTATTTATTTTGTCTTTTTCTGCTCGTTGCAGTTCTGCTGTGGGGCAGGGAGATAAACCATGCTTCACGCTGGCTGGTTTTCGGAACTTTCCGGCTGCAGCCCTCTGAACCGGCAAAATTTGCCATTATCGTCATGCTGGCTGTGTTGTTCGGTTCGACCGGATGGAAAGAGCGCAAACTGCAAATCTTTCTGCTGACTCTGCCAACGGTGGGCATTCCTTTTTTACTCATTGCCAAAGAACCGGATCTGGGCAGCGCATTGATGCTGCTGCCGATATATTTTGCAATGATCTTTGTCGCCGGATTGAAGTGGCGCTATATCGTTGTTGTCACGGTTATAGCTGTGATCGCAGCCGGGATCGGGATATGGGACTTTACCCGGGAAAAACCGCTGCTGCTGCGGGAGTATCAGCAAAAACGGATCCGGGTTTTTCTCGATCCCAAATATGATATTCAAAACAGCGGGCACCAGCCCTATCAGGCGCGTCTGGGAGTCGGTTCCGGAGGTCTCTACGGCAAGGGGATCGGCAACGGCACCCAGAACGCGCTCGGATTTCTGCCGCAGATGGCGGCGCACAATGACTTTATCTTTTCGGTGATAGCTGAAGAGACCGGTTTCGTCGGTGTTTTCGGGCTGCTCACCGCTTATGCGCTGCTTTTTTACACTATGTTGCGGACTGCATTTTTTGCTCCTCCCTACGGCAGACTGCTGGCGGTCGGAGTGACGGTGATGCTCTTTTTTCACGTATTCATCAATATCGGTATGAGTATGGGAGTGGCGCCGGTTTCCGGATTGTCGCTCCCGCTGGTAAGTTACGGCGGTTCATTTGTTGTCATCACCATGGCGGCGCTGGGATTGCTGCAATCGATAAAGACCCATTGAAGTTGTCATAATGCGGAAGATCATACATATCGACATGGATGCGTTTTTCGCTTCGGTCGAACAGCGCGACCGTCCGGAATTGCGGGGAGCTCCTGTTCTGGTCGGCGGAGCTCCCCAACGGCGCGGTGTGGTTTCCACTTGTTCCTATGAAGCGCGCAAATACGGTATCCACTCGGCGATGCCGACCCGGACGGCGTTGCGGCTCTGTCCGCAGGCGGTATTGATCGAACCGGATTTCCGCCGTTATACTGCGGCATCCAGACTTATCCGGGAAGAATTTTTTGCCCTGACTGATCTGGTCGAACCGGTTTCTATCGATGAGGCATATCTGGATATTTCAAATTGCTGCAGTACTTTGGAGGAGGCGGCGGAGATCGCCCGTAAATTGCAGGCCCGGATTTATGAAAAGTGTCAGCTTACAGCTTCCGCCGGAGTGTCATATAATAAATTTCTTGCCAAATGCGCTTCGGATTTCCGCAAACCCGCCGGATTGACCTTGATAACCCCGGAAACGGTACAGGATTTTCTCGACCCCTTTCCGGTGGAAAAATTTCACGGTATCGGCAAAGTCAGCGCGAAAAAGCTCCGTTCCATAAATATCAAATGCGGCAGTGATCTGCGGAAACTGCCGTTGGAAACATTGAAAAATATTTTCGGTAAAGCCGGAGTTTTTTATTACGGCATCGTCCGGGGCGTTGATGACCGCCCGGTGGAAACGGAATATGATCCCAAAAGCATCAGCCGCGAAGTCACGCTTTATGAAGACTGTACTGATGTAAGGAAATTGCGGATACTTTTGAAAACTCTGGCGCGCCGGGTCGCCCGCCGGGCTGAGAATTCCGGATTTGTCGGACAATCGGTCTTTATAAAATTGAAGTATGATGATTTTCAGACCGTCACCCGTTCGGTACTGCTGGATGCTCCGTGTGTTACAGGAACAGATATCGGAAACGCCGCAGTTCAGCTTTTGCAGAAAACTGAAGCGGGAAAACGGCCGGTACGGTTGATCGGAGTCGGAATATCCCACCGCTATACACCCGCAGAAACTGAACAGTTGAATTTGCCATTCAATAAATAGAGGAGTTGAAAAAGTATGGGGAATATAAAAAGCCTTGCTGAACATGTGATCTCAATTGAGGAGATGGCAAAATTTTCTTTTTTTTATGCTTCCCGCTATTTGCGCAGTATGGTTCCGGAAAAGTCGCTTGCCGAAGCACTTTTTGATCACACGCCGCTGCTGTTTCACGGCCTTAACTATCGGGAAAAGGAGCACTTCGGTGAAATTGAGCTCTGCCGTATGCTTGCTGACGGATGTGAACGTTATTCTGGAATTGCCCCGACTGATTTCGAGCAGGAAATGTGGAATTTGTGCGGTGATGCGATAAAACTCCGGGCAGAAGAACTCTATGAAAAATCCCGGGGCGTGGCAACTCCTCCGGGATGGAATTGCGGCAGTTTGAAGTACGATATGCCGGAACCGGAGGAGCCGCATCTGTGTCGCTTTCATATTTACAATACGGTTTCCCCGGCATCTATTTTCGACGATCCGGAATATTTGATACTCTGCTTTAAATTGATGATGAAAGAGTGCGAATTGCGGTTCAGTGCCGATACCCTGATCACATCGACCTGGCTGAATGAGCATCCGCGCTGGTTGGAGTTTTTTCCGGAAGAGTTCCGTAATTCTTTTGCTCCGCGCAGAACGGATTATGTGCCGAACCGTACTGTCGGCAGCTGGGGATTTCTTTATGACCGCCGGGGATGTATGAATATGAAATATATCCGGCAGATACGGGAGAACGGTGTGCTGCCTTTTATTCCACGTACCGGGCGTTGTTCATTTGAAGTGATGCGCCGCCATCTGGATGCGATGATTGAACATATTCAAAACCGCGATTCCGGGAATTAAGATTTCCGCTTCACGCTGAAAATGATGATTTTGGTCGGATGATTGAATGGCGCCGGATCAGCGATTTGTACGGAACTGCTGCAGAACTCCTCCGGAATATCGATCTGTCCGCTTATGGTAAGATATTTGTCATCGCACAGCGCCTCTGCCGCGGCAAGGAAATCTCTGCCGGAAAGATAAAGCGCATTATTTACCATGATGATCTTTCCGTTGTCATTCACCAGCGGGCGGACTTTGTTGACCAGACCAACGGGATTATTGAGCAGATCAACTGTACCTTTGGAGGTCTGGCTGAAAAACGGCGGGTCAAGGATAACGGTATCAAAACGCATTCCGGATTTTTTGAAATTTGACATTACAGGGAAGAAGTTACCGGTAACGATCTCCATTCTGCTTTCATCCAAACCGTTGAGTTTGAGCGACTGTTTGGCGAGGGAAAGAAATTTGTCCGAAAGATCGGTCTGAACCACCTTTGCCGCGTTGCCTGCCAAGGCGGCGATACCCAGACTTCCGGTATAGGCAAAGGTATTCAAAACAGTTTTTTCTGCGGAATTTTCCAACAGAAACGCGCGCAGATTCCGGGTGTCACCATAAAAACTGTTATCCTGATTCAAAGTGAGATTTACTGCGTATTTCACGCCGTGTTCCACGATTTCTGTATCCGGTGTTCCGGAAAGCCGTATTCCGTTGCGTTCCCGGAAGTTTTTACTGTTGCGCCATTTGTACAGCAATGCCGGAAATTCTGCCGCCACCGCCATTTTCCGGTATCTCCCATCCGGCGTGTGGTCAGAGAGAACTACTGTATTTCCGAAGCGTTCAATGACCAGTTTCGGCAAATCATGCTGCAAACGGTACATTCCCGCTTTTTCGCCGGAAACCAATGCTTTTTGGCAAAGTTCATACAGTTCAGTTGCCATTTGCCGCCTCTTTGTGCCGTACCGAATAGAGCCACAACGCCGCTTCAAAGAGCAGATAGCAGGGCAGGGCAAGCAGTAACTGGCTTGCCACATCCGGCGGAGAAAGTATTCCCGCCACGATCAGGATGATGACGATCATCCACCGCCGCATTTTTTTTATTTGCACAAGTGAAACCACGTTCAAGCTCAATAGCGCGTAGACGATGATCGGGAACTGAAACACCAGCATCCCGGCGATCACCAACCCCAGCACCAGTGACACAAAGTTGCCGATGCCGATCACCGGAGTGAATTCATTTCCCGCCAGCGAAATGGAAAAACGCATTACTGCCGGAACCATTCCCAGCAGTGCCACTCCGCCGCCAAGCAGCGCAAGAATGATGATAAAAAACATGGGAATTGCAAGTTTACCCACCTCATCATCACGCAGTGCCGGACGGATGAAATCCCAGATGAACTTTACCGTAAAAGGAAATGACACCACTGCGGCTGCTGTCATCATCACTTCCAATCGGACAAAAAACGGTTCCATCAGCGAAAAATAGTGCAGTTTGAAGCCTGCCGGCGCGGAAAATTTAAGCAAGGCATCCACCATTTTTCCGGAAAATATCCACCCGGGAATACATAATAAAGCAAATACGGCGAATATTTTGAAAAACATCCGCCGCAATGCTTCAAGGTGTTCCAAAACACCATTCATGCGTTTTTATCATCCTTGTCATCGCCTTTTTCAGCGAGCTTTTTTTCTGCTTCGCCGTCGGCATTTTTGATTTCATCGGCGAACTCGTCGCGGGCGCGTTTGAACTCCCGTGTCGCTTTGCCCAGACTGCGGGCGATCTCCGGGATGCGGTTGGCTCCAAAGAGCATCAACACGACCAACAGAATAAGAACGATTTCCGGCCAACCTAAACTCATAATGTATTCTCCTTGTTAGAAGTTTGCAATATCGTCACAGATCCACTCCGCTCCATCGCGGTACTTGTCAAGGGAAGTCGGAGGGGTACTTGCTTCTCCGGAACCGAATGTCCCGTCGCTTCCGGCAGAGATCAGGTCAAATCCACCGGCTTTGAGTATGCCGGGGTAACGGAAGTAGACCGGATTGCCCCAGGCGTCGATGACTTGAGTTCCATCCATAAAACGTCCCATGGTATCCATCTCAAGGGTGCGGATGAAGTTTTTGTAAAACTCTGAATACATCTTGTTTTTACCGGTAGCATCAGTGGCGAGTTTGTAATCGGTTGCATTGATCGTTATTTTGGCATTGGCGGTATCAATATTGATGGTGACGAAACTGCCGCTGGCGGGGGGGATGAAGCCCGATTTCTGTTTGGCAAATTCAAATGCTGCATTGAGCCGGGTGATCAGTCCCTGCGTAGCAGATTCTTTGGATTTGTTCCGGGCATAGCTGTAACCGGCAAAGCCCAATGTGGCAAGAATGGTGATAATCACCACCACGCCGAGGATCTCGATCAATGTAAAACTGTTGCGTTTCATTCAAAAAACTCCTTGATTTTATGTCTATATGGGAATATAATATATAAAGGAGAAAAATGCAAGATGAAAATCAAAGGAAAATGCGTTTTAATTACCGGAAGTGCCAAAAGAGGCGGCGCTGAACTGGTAAAAACCTTTGCTTCCGCCGGGGCAAGGGTGATTCTGCATTGCAATAATTCGGTAAATGAAGCGGAACAGCTTTTGCCGACTCTGCCCGGAACCGGACACCGGATCATCCGGGCGGATTTTGCAAAAATGGCAGAGGTGGAACGTTTGATCAGCGAAGCCGGAGTATTTGATATTCTCATCAACAACGCTTCGATTTTTTTCCGTCCCGGTTCTCCGGAAGATTTGAACAGCGCCGGACTTTATGACCAAAT
The DNA here is from genome assembly GCA_015061605.1 of Lentisphaerota bacterium. Lineage (GTDB taxonomy): Bacteria > Verrucomicrobiota > Lentisphaeria > Victivallales > Victivallaceae > UBA1784. The sequence goes on from SUWH01000005.1 coordinate 10,673, forward strand.
AAACTTTCTTGCTCCAAAGAAACTGCTTGAAGCATGGGCAAAGCAGCCGCTCCCTGAAGCGTGTGCAATCAATATTCTTGATCAGGCGGTTTTGAAACCGGGTTCCGGCGGTTACTGGCAGTCGCGTTACGACCTTATGCAGTTGACTTTTGAGCTTGCGGTGAAACTGGGAAAACAGAATTTCCGGGTCAATGCCGTTGCGCCCGGCCCCATGCTGCCGCCCTATTGGAAACCGGATTCAAAAATGGAAAAAACTTTGCCGACTCTCCCCATCCCCCGTCCGGTGGATGTGGCTGATTTTGCTCAAACGGTAAAGTTTTTATGTGAAGCTGATTCAATAACCGGTGCTGTACTTCCGGTGGATTGCGGTCAGCATCTGGTGTAAAGTTCCACGCCGCCGACAATCGTATTACAGACATTGAAATCCTTGTCCAAAAGGACGATATCTGCCAAAAATCCCGGTTCGAGACGGCCGCGGTCAAAGAGTTTGAGCGACATTGCCGCAGAGAGTGAAGTCGCTTTGACCGCCTCTTTAAGCGGCAATCCGGTGACTTCAACCACATTTTTGAATGCGGTTGCCAGCTGCAAGGTGCTTCCGGCAAGGGCTCCGCCATCTTTCAGACGCGCCGCGCCGTTGGCGACCAGTACCGGCAGACCGCCGAGATCGTATTCCCCGTCAGGCATTCCGGCGGCGCGCATGGCATCGGTGATCAGTATGACGTGTTCAGCGCCTTTGGTTTGGAACACCAGCTTGATCATCGCCGGATCGATGTGCAGTTTGTCGCAGATAAGTTCAGCATAGACATCCAAATGGAGCAATCCCGCACCCACCAGACCGATGTCCCGGTGGTGAAGCGGTGTCATCTGATTGCAGAAGTGGGACAAGTTGCGCAATCCCGCCTGATGTGCCTTTGCAAAATCACTGTACTTGGCTCCGCTGTGGGTACAGGACGGCGTGATGCCGCGGGTCAGCATGGCAGAGGTGAATTCCACTCCACCATCCATTTCAACCGCATAAGTTATCTTCTTTACTGGAAAGACCGCATTGAGCCGGTCGACTTCTGCGGCATCGGGCAGCCGGACAAATGCCGGGTTCTGCGCTCCGGCGCATTTCGGGTTGATGTAAGGTCCTTCAAGGTGTACTCCGGGGATGCGGCAACTGCGGCTCTGGTCGCATTTTGCAATGGAAGACAATGCGGCGGCAAGCTGTTCCTCTGATACGGTGAGAGTGGTGGGCAGCAGCGTGGTGACACCTTCGGCAAGTTTGTTTTCGGCGATGAGCTGAACTCCTTCGGCACTCCCGTCGCAGAAGTCGAAGTTGTTTCTGCCGTGGCAATGTACATCGATAAAACCGGGAAGAACCATCTTTCCTGCGGCATCAATGACCTTTGCTCCGGCAGGAGCAGTTATTTCATTTGCTGAAACTGCAGCGATTTTATTGTTTTCAACAAGAAGTGAACCGCAGGCGATCTCCAGATCCGGAGAGACGATATGAGCATTTTTTATTAATGTAAACATGATTGCTTTCCTTATATGTTTTTGTCCTTTCTGATAATATAATACAATATAGTAAAACTTTAAATGTACAAAAACGCATTCTGCATGGACAATAATGCAAAAATGCTTTCAATATGGCAGATTTATTTGATTTCTGCAGGAAGTTGCACTATATTAAACTGTTGACGATGTGTTACCAAACAATCAGGGAATTATATTATGAGCTTGTCACTTTTGATCCTCGCTGCCGGTATGGGCAGCCGCTATGGAAGTTTGAAACAATTGGACCAGATGGGGCCTTCCGGTGAAACGGTTATGGACTATTCGGTCTTTGATGCGCTGCGTTCCGGTTTTGACCGGGTGATTTTTGTCATCCGCCGCGATTTTGAAGAGGAATTCAAAAATGTCATCGGCAAACGCTATGAAGGCAAAGTGAAAATCGAATACGCTTTTCAGGATAAAAACGATCTGCCCGGAAACTTCAAATGCCCCGAAGGGCGGGAGAAACCATGGGGAACCGGACATGCCGTTTATGCCGCAAGACATTTGCTCAATGAACCATTTGCCGTTATCAACGCTGACGATTTTTACGGACGCGACAGCTACAAACAGTTGGCGGAATATCTCTCCAACCCACCCGCTCCGGGAAAAGTACGCGGTTGTATCGCCAGTTTTATTTTGAGTAACACTTTGAGTGAAAACGGTTCGGTTTCCCGTGGCATTTGCAGCGATGACGGCAAGGGACACCTTACCAAAGTTGTGGAAAATACCAGGATCTACCGCCGCGCCGACGGCAAGGTCGTGAGCTTGATGGAAGATGGCACAGAAGTTGAACTTACCGGCAATGAACCGGCTTCCATGAACTCCTGGGGCTTTATGCCGGAGATGGTCAATGAGATCGAAAAGCTTTTTATTGAATTTCTCAATGCCCGCGGAACTGAATTGAAAAGCGAATTTTATCTTCCCGGTGTCGTCGATTCTCTTATCAACAGCGGTAAAGCCGAGATCGCCATGCGTTACAGCAAGGACAGCTGGTTCGGCGTTACTTATAAAGAGGACCGTCCGTTCGTTCAGGCGGCATTGAAGCGTCTGGTCGACTCCGGAGCTTATCCGGAAAAACTTTTTTAACAGGTGATTTTTATGGCTGCTCCATACTCCCAGCAGGAGATCCGGCGTTTGATCGGAATGTTTGAAGTATACGGTGATTTTCTGGTCGGAACTCCTTTCGGCAACGGCAATGTCAATGATACATTTCAGTTGACCTTTGATCAGGGCGGAGTGCGGCTGCATTACATTTTGCAGCGCATCAACTCAAATGTTTTCAAAGAGCCGGTCAAGGTTATGGAAAATGTCGCCCGGGTCACCGGACATATTTTGAAAAAAATCCGCGCCGCTCACGCCGAAACCCGCAAACGCACCATCCGGCTGCTCAATGCTCATGATGGCAGACCTTTTGCCATCGACGACAGGGGCAATTGCTGGCGCGCGTATGTGTTTATTGAACACGCCCGCGCTTATGAGGTGCTGGAAACTCCGGAACAGGCGTTTTGTGCCGCGCAGGGATTCGGTGAGTTTCAGGCACAGCTGGCAGACTTGAAAGGCCGTCTGCATGAAACGATCCCCGATTTTCACAACACTCCCAAACGGATAGCGCAGTTGGAAGCTGCCATAAAGGCAGATCCCTGCAACCGGGTCAAAGAGGTTGAACGCGAAATCGAATTTGTCCTGTCACGCCAAGATGAGTGCGGACGGTTGCTTGAACTCAATAAAAGCGGCGATATCCCCGAACGCATCACTCATAATGATACCAAAGCAAATAATATCCTTATCGACGACCTCACCGGAGAAGCGGTTTGTGTCATCGACCTTGATACCGTGATGCCGGGGCTGTCGCTCTATGACTTCGGTGACATGGTGCGCAGCGGAACCAACCCTGCCGAAGAAGATGAGCTTGATCTCAATAAAGTCGGAATGCGTTTTGATATGTATCAGGGCTTTTATGAAGGATTTGTCAAAGCCGCCGGAGATATCCTCACTCCGGCTGAATTGGAAAATCTGCCCTTCTCCGGTAAACTTATCACTCTGGAGATCGGGACCCGTTTCCTTACCGATTATCTCGCCGGCGATGTGTACTTCAAAACCCGCCGCCCCAAACAGAACCTTGACCGGTGCCGCACCCAGTTCAAGCTGGTCGAGTCAATGGAGGCGCAGATGAATCGTATGAAAGCGTTGCTGCAAGCATGAAAAACAGATTTCCAACTATCGGCATAACTCCACAGTGGGATGTTGAAAAAGAGTTGTGTACCATGCGGCCGTCCTATATAGAGGCACTGGAAAATGCCGGGGCTTTGCCGGTGATAATTCCGGTTACCGGGAACCGCCGGACACTTGATTTTTACATTGAAAAGTGTGATGCCTTGCTTTTCAGCGGCGGGCAGGATATCCAGCCGCAGTTGTACGGAGAGGAAACTCAACCCCATTGCGGAGCTCTGGTGCCGGTGCGTGACCGGATCGAAAGTTATATTTTTGAACGGGCTATGGCTCTGGATAAGATCATATTCGGTATCTGCCGCGGATTTCAGATGATAAATGTTGCCTGCGGGGGTACGCTGTATCAGGATTTGAAAATTGATCACGGCACCGGAATCAAACACCGTATGGATGAACCGTTCAACCGCAGTGCGCATTTGGTCACCGCGGTTCCGGGTACGCCGCTTGCTGCGTTGCTCGGAGAAGCGCCGTTTGAAGTCAACAGTGTGCATCATCAGGGGGCAAAAGTTCTGGGCAAAGGATTAGAGGCAATGGCGATTTCCGAAGATGGTATTGTCGAAGCCGTCTATATGCCGGAACGCCGTTTCGTCCGGGCTGTACAGTGGCATCCGGAGTGGTATTTTAAAGAGAATGCCGACAGTGCGGCGCTGATACAGGAATTTGTCGATACCGCCCGCGGTTGATAACAGCCACTTGGGGGCTGCTCGGGAGAAGGGAAAAACTTTTTTTCCCGGGAAAAAAAGTTTTTCCCTTCTCCCGAACCCTCATCCTTTTTCAAAAAAAGCGAGGTGTGGAATTGGTTCACTTCGCTAACCAAGCTGTGCCGCGACAATCCGCCGTCGCTCTGCGAGCTATGGCGGGACAGGCGGAGCGGCAAACACCTCGCTTTTCTCGAAAATGGGTGTTGAATTGGCTCGCTTCGCTAACCAAGCTGTGCCGCGACAATCCGCCGTCGCTCTGCGAGCTATGGCGGGACAGGCGGAGCGGCAAACACCTCGCTTTTCCCGTGAAAAGAGGTTTTCCCCCTCCCCACGATACCAACACCGCTTTATTTGGCGGCGGCGGCGACTTTTTTGAGCATTGCCGGGATGTCGATTTTTTGCGGGCACTTCTTTTTGCACAGACCGCAGGAGACGCAGGCAGAAGCCTGCTGTTTTTTATTCATACGGTTGTAGGAGCGCTCAAATCGGGATTTGCTGCCGCTGATTTTAAAGTTGTTGTAGGCGGTGAAGTTGCCGGGGATATTCACTCCGACCGGGCAGGGCATGCAGTAACGGCAGGCGGTGCAGAGGATTATGCCGGTTTTCTGGTAGGCATTGATGGCGGTATCGACCACCTTTTGTTCCGCCGGGGAAAGGGGTTTGAAAGCGGTAAAGGTTTTTATATTGTCTTCAAGATGTTCTGTCATGGTCATGCCGGAGAGGATGCACAGCACATTGGGCAGAGAACCAACATAGCGGAACGCCCATGATGCCACGCTGACATCGGGATTGCTCCGTTTGAAAACTTCCCGGGCCTCCTCATTGAGCGTTGCCAGAGCGCCGCCGCGCAGCGGTTCCATGACGACGACGGGGATATTGAGCTTGGTCAATATTTCATACTGTTCGCGGGAGCGGTAGATGGTCCAGTCGAGATAGTTGAGCTGGATCTGGGCGAAATCCCATGGATATGCTGAAGCGATATTCTGAAGTACCTGCGGTGTGTCGTGGAAAGAAAATCCCAGATGTTTGATCTTTCCTTCCTCTTTTTTCTTTTTCAGAAATTCGTAAACTTTGAATTTTTGGGCCTTTTTCCAACTGTTGCCGTTCAGGGCGTGGAGTAAATAGAAGTCAAAATAGGGGGTTTTGCATTTTTTGAGCTGTTCGTTGAAAATGCGTTCCACGTCAGCAGGACGGCGCAGATGACTTACCGGCATTTTGTCGGCGAGCATATAGCTGCCGCGCGGATAAGCTGAAAGCACTTCTCCGGCGCAATTTTCACTTTCGCCGCCGTGATAAAACCAGGCGGTATCGAAGTAATTTACGCCGTGTTTCATGGCGATCGCGATCTGTTTTTTAACGGTATCAAGATCGATTTTTCCATTGAGTCTGGGCAGTCTCATCATGCCGTAACCCAGCATCGGAACGGTAAGGGCGGTATCTTTGTAACGGCGGCGGGAAATTTTTCCGGGTTCGTTTTTTGCCGGAGCAGGGGCGGCGGCAACTGAAGTGATTCTGGAAACCGGGGCGAGGGCAGTTACTGCCAGCAGATTTTTCAAAAAGTCACGGCGATCCATAGAAAACCCTTTCTGTATTCTTTTGTGTCATCTGTATAATATATAACGCCTTAAGATCGTTTTTGCAAATGCTGAAACAAAAAAATCAAAAAAAAATCAAAAAAAACTGTCACAGCTGTCCCATAAAATAAGAAAAACATCTGCTCTCTCAAGTTTTTCAGCAAAAGAAAATTGAATTTTGAAAAAGTGATTTTGGCAGATTCAGTTTTGCGCGGGCAAAACGTGCGTGCCGTCAGGCCGCACCGACATTTTACGCCGTGCTAAAAAAACGGATGATGCAATCGGCGGATGGATCGTGTGGCAATCTCGTGTTTTGCAAGCAAGACGAGCGGGGATCCGTCTTCGCCTAGGCTCCGCCGGGACAAGGCATACTTGTATCCTCTTCGCTTGTCACGGCGAAATGCAATGGAGCCGGACGAGGCGAGTGCAGCAAGGCGCGAGATTGGCCGCGAGACGCCGCCGTCCGTTGTTTTTTATGAGATGTCTGTGAAAAACTGTTGTAAAACGGAGAAGTTATACAACAGTTTTGGAAATTACCGAAAATGCCGGAATTATTGTCTGGTCAATACAACGTTGTCAATAAGTCCGCCTTTGGGCGCATTGGAGATATTGATGTAAAGGGTGATCATATTGACATCCGCGGGGATGGTGAAACTTCCCTTACCCTGTGTCCAGTGGGCGCTGTTGGCGCCGGCTTTGATATTGGTCAGGGTTTTGCCGTTGCACACTACGCGGCAGCGGAAGCCGGCTGTCGCCGGAGATTTTACATCATAGGAGAGAGTATATTTTGCTCCGGGGGTGACCGCCACGCGCGGACGCTGAATGACGATTTTTGATTTTACTGTATCTTTTGCTTCAATGCTGTAACGGTCAAAACTGGCATCTTTGTCTGTAATTTTCCGGTATCCGTCACGAGCCCGCCATCCCTGCAGAGAGGGTTCGTCGAAGCTGTTGCGCCATCCGGCGGCGAGGTCGCTGAGTTTGGCTCCGTCACTGCCGGAAGCGTTGCGGTAGGGCTGATAGAGATCCCAGTCGCGTTTTTCACTGCGGCGGACGATCGCGGGGTACAGATCTGGGAACTCATTTTGGTTTTCGATGCGGAAATTCCACAGCTTTTTGGCGGCGGCATCAAAATTATTTTTCTTTCCTGCGTTCTTTTCAGCGGCTTCCTGCTGCATATCATAGACCATGAGGCTTTCGCGGACGGAAACGATGAGCCGTTTCAGCCGGAATTTTTCCCGGGCGGAAAGTTTATCCATCGGGAACGTTGCCAGTTTTTTCAGGTTTTCCGTGAGGACGGAAGCATATTCTGCATCATTTTTTACGGTTACTTCAGAATCATCCAGCACCTGCTGATTACGCTTTGCTGCGGCGCTTGTCATATACATTGCAACACCGGCGGGGCGCAAAGCGGTATAGAAATCTTTTACTGTTTTGGCAGCAGCACCGTAACCGGAACAGAATTCATCCATAAGTTCATCAAAGCTTTTTCCCGGAGCGGCGATCATGCGGGCGGCGATGTAGTGTTCGAGGTCGCGTGCCTTGACTCCGAGGGTGCTGTCATAGTCGGCACCGTACAGTTTGAAAACTTTTCTGGAAGCCTGATACTTGTCAAATATTTTCTTTTCCAGTCCGCGGATCTGGGCCGAGGCAGGATGAGTATCGTTGGGACGGATGAAGCAATGCTTCATACCGGCTTTTTTCCATGCTTCAAAGAGCGCACCGGAATCTTCGGCAAGGGCAGGGACCAGACCGCAGAGCATGTTGTCGGGATATTCGATCTTTTCCCGGCGGGGCGGAAAACGGTAGTAGCTGTAAACGTAGGTGGTGACTTTCACATCCGGGCGTTCCTGAATGGCGCGTTTGGCGACCCGGTTCCAGAAGTTGAGATAACGGTCGGTCAAATGAGCGTAGAAATTTTCTCCCGGTTTGCGGGTGTCGAGAGCCATACATTTTGCACAGAGGCAGTAACCGGCGGTACCGTCATTGGGGGAGATATTGAGATACTCCCGTTTGCCGGCAGCTTTCCAGTCGGCGATGATCTGGTCGATGACGGCGGGATTGGAAAGACAGAGTTTTGCAGTGCTGCGTTTGGGCGGGATGATCGGCTTGCCGTATGGACCGACACCGAAGTATTCCGGATGGGTCTTTTCAAAACGGTCGGGCCACTTGGTGAACGCGTGACCGTAACGCAGGGCAAAGAGTCTGCCGTGGCGGTGGCGAAGAGCGAACATGGCGTTGTCTTCGGCGAGCTGCTTGAGTTGTTTATCAGAAAGCCGCCATTCGACCGGGATGAAGTTTTGATAAGCTTTATAGCTGAGCCACTGTCCGGAACGCACCCATGCCCAGATGTAGGGCGGCACACGTTTATAGGATTCATTTTCTTTGAAAGAGACGGTTTTCTGTTCGGGAACGTGGATACCGGCATCACCGGGGAAGAGCCAGCGGACGCCGAATTTCTCTTCCAGAAGTCCGTAGACAGCGAACAGCACGCCGGGATATTGTTTTTTGTCATTGCCCCAGATGTAGAGTTTACCGTCTTTGTAGAGCCAGCGGGATTCTCCGGCAGCAAGTTTATCTTTACATCCGGGGTTGCGTCCGACAAAGATCTGCAAGGCATCTTTACCGGGGGCAAGTTTGTTGCCGGTAAGTTCCAGATGTTTTTTCAACTCATCTATGGCGAGCTGCTGTTTTTTATTTGCGACGATCCTGATGTTGGAAATTTTGTATTCGGCACCGGACAAACTCAAAAACAATACGGTTGAGAGAAAGATGAATAATTTTTTCACGATCAATAATTCCTGTTATTTGCTTTCCGGATAAAAATGACGTTTCAAAAGAGATGATTTTGTTATAATGTGAATCATATCTGTCATGCTCAACAGATCAGCATGACCGTCCGCATACAGCATGGTTCCGGCTCTGTTTTTGTTGTGATGCGGATAATAACCACGATCGCTTGTGTTGGAGTTGCCGGGATAATTTGCTTTTGCAGAGATATGATTGTTGTGGCTGAAATAGATCCCACTGGTGGCATCGGTTATGACAAACTTTGCAGATGTAGATTTGATTTTAGCAAGTTTCACCGCGTGGAAATTAAAATTATAGGTGATGGATGATCCTTTATAAGGCGTCGTGGAGTCGTGGGCCGTTGCCGGACAGCCGAAATACTGATCCAGACGATTCCATTTGGTGATTTGCAGTCCCGGACGTTTTCTGCTGTCATCGGCATATCCTGCCATGGCAGAGTACCAGCGTGCATAGGCTCCTTCGCTGCCCCATCTGAGCGGCATCATTGTTCCGTCATAAACTTCGGTATACTGAAACACCCATAGCCCCACTTGTTTACGCATTGAGACGCAGTTTGTTGCAACACCACGCTGGCGCGCGGTCTGCAGCGACGGAAGCAGAATTGCCGCCAGAATGGCAATGATTGCGATGACCACGAGCAATTCGATCAGCGTGAAGCGGTACCGCTTCTGTCCATTGCAATGGACAGAAGCGGTACCGCTTCTGTCCATTGCAATGGACAGAATAAAAGCCTTTAACAGTCATAATAAACCTCCTGAAATGTGAGTGACTTCTGTAAATATAACTGATGTTTGTACAATATGCAAATCTGTGCAACAAAAAATCCTGTTTTTTTTACAAATGTCCAGAATTTTGTAAAAATTGTTATTGTCCCAAATTTTGTGAAACTTTTATGTTAATTTGTAATGATAATCGTTATTGTACAAAAAATATATCCGGCAAAAATTCAGTTTTTTTTGTAAAAATTCCAATGCCGCTTGAAATAGGATATCAAAGCGGCTCTTCGATTTCAAGCTTATTGAGCTTTGCTTCGCATTGATCAAGGAATTTTCCCCAGGCCTGCGGATCGACAAAGGCGAATTTGTCTCCTTCGCACAAACGCTGATAGCGTTCGGCAGTCTGGCTTTGACCGGGGTGGTTGCCGATAAAAATATCCACATACTCTTTGCGGGCACGGGCAATTGAGTTGCGGAATGCACCGCGCCAGTTTTCGTTTTCGAGGTGAAGTTTATGTATATAAGCGGATTTCAATGTATTGGTTCCAGCTCCGCCAAAAGTTCCGGCGCGGTAGGTTTTGCCGTCAACTTCCACGTTCCAGAAATAGGAAAATGTTCCCGGAGTGTGACCCGGGGTCGCAATGCAGTCGATTTCAACATTGCCCAGAGCGATTTTATCACCGTCATGCAGCAGTACATCCGGTTCAAATACCGCCGGTTGAGCGGTATTGAACTCATCTGCCCAGGTGAGTTCTGGACGGGAACCGTTGACCATGCCGCAATCACCGGCTCCGATAAAGGTCTTGGCTCCGGTGAGTTCCTGCAGAGCTTTAGTCGCCGCCGCATGGTCGATGTGACCATGGGAATGGACGATATACTTTATATCGTATGGAGACAGACCGCATTTCCACATGGAATTTATCACCAGATACAAGCGTTCCTGATAGCCGCTGTCCAGCAGAATAAGACCGTCTCCGGTATCGATGATGTGAGTTGAAGCGGGGGCGGAACCGACAAACCAGATGTTTCCGAAAAGATTAAAGGGTTCCATCGTTTTGAGCCAGGGGGATTCGATCATGAGCATTCTCCTTTTTTTGATTTTCAAGGGTAATATAATGTCCATTAAAGATAAATTCAAGTGATTTTAACTTGAAAACATTGTTAAACGTGCTATATTTTTCAGTGAGACCGTCTTTAACAACAAAATAATGGAGGTGTAAAATGACCGGTTGGATCATTGCTGGTGCTGTCGTATTGCTTATCGTGTTCTGGTATTTCGGAACGATGAATAAATTCCGCCGGCTTAAAATCGCTATCGAAGAATCATGGGCGGGTATCGATGTTCAGCTCAAACGCAAAGCCAATATCATTCCCAATCTGGTCGATACCCTCAAGATGCAGATGAATTTTGAAGAAAAAGTCCTGACCGAATTGACCGCCGCCCGTACCGGTCTGGTCAGTCCCAACCGCGCTGAAGCGATGGAGGCAAGTGATAAAATTTCTTCTCTGATCCCCACTATCAGCGCCACTGCGGAAAGTTATCCGCAGCTCGGAACCAATCAGTCTTTTTTGCAGTTGATGAGCGATATCCGCGACTGCGAAGACAAGATCGCCTACGCCCGCAACCGCTACAATATGACCACCGCCAGATATAATATGGAGATCGTTATGATCCCGGCGAGCATCGTCGCAAGTCAGATGGGATTGCAGAAAGAACAGCTTTATGAGATCAGTCAGACTTTGCGCGATGATGCAGACAATATGCGTATAAGCAAACTGTAAACCGGAAAAACATAGTGTTATGAACAATTTGCCTTCAGCTCCATTGATCGCCGCCGAGGAGGTCAGGAGCAATTTTATCAAAAGTTTTATTTTGGTCGGTATCATCATCGCATTGGTGATCGCCGCTTCTTATTACATCGGTTATATGCTTGATGATGTAAAAACCGGTCTGCTTATCGGCGGAGTGATTTCAATTATCGTCATCCCGCTGCAGATCATGACTGCCAAATGGATGATCCTTTCCATGACCAGCGGCCGTGCTGCCAATGTGAATGATATCAGAGAACGGCGCGCGCTTCATATCGTGGAAGGACTTGCCGTTTCCGCCGGATTGAAGCGCACTCCGGATCTGTACATCATCCCGACTCATATCCCCAATGCGTTTGCTTCCGGAATGGATGAAAACAGCGCCTTCATCGGGGTCACCGAAGGCTTGCTGGAGATGATGGACGATCAGGAACTTGAGGGCGTTATTGCCCATGAAGTCGGACATATCATTCACCGCGACATCATGCTCAATCAGCTGGTCGTAGGTCTTATCAGCGTGCTGCTCATTCTTGCACTTATCATTGAACGCCTCGGCATCATCGGGGCATATACCGGCGGTAATCGCCGCAGTCGGGACCGCGATAATGGCGGCGGCGGTGCGGCAGTGGCTGTATTGCTGCTTGTTGCATTGCTGGTGCGTCCTCTGGTGATGCTTATCGGAACTTTGCTTCAGCTTGGGATTTCCCGCAAGCGTGAATTTGCCGCAGATGCGGTGGCGGTGCGGCTCTGTTCCTACAATGAAGGTCTGGCGCGGGCGTTGGAAAAACTGGGAGGAAAAGAGTATTCCAGTGACGATATCAAGGAGCTTGGCGGGGAAAATATGGCGTGTATGTATATCAACTTCCCCGGCGGAGAGCTCTTCTCTACCCATCCGCCCATCGCTGAACGGGTGCGCCGTTTGCGCAATATGTATTGAGGGGTTTTGTGAAAAGATTTTTTATCTTGATCAATTCGTTTTTTTTCATTACTGGGGTTTGCCGCCAATACAGTCGAAACCCATTGTATCACAATGAATAACGGGGTGAAACTTTTCGTTTCATCCACAGCGCCGGACAGTTGTTTCTATGTCCGTTTGAGTATCGTCAAAAAAGATAAAACCCTCGGCTTGCGCAACGAAATCGATTCGATCTGCCGTACCAATAAGGATTTTACTCCCAACTGCCGCGACATCGGAGCGGCATAATACCCCGCTTTTTTTGAAAAAGGGGTGAGGGTTTGGGAGAGGGGAAAAAACTTTTTTTCTCGTGAAAAAAAGTTTTTTCCCCTCTCCCAATATCCATCAGCAAGCCGCGAGGGCTTGTGCGAGGGCGGCGGCGGTGGTGAACTGGATGGCGTTCCAGTTGCGCTTCTTTGCGGCGGCGATGAGTTCGGCGCGGTCGTCAACGTAGAGGGCGGGGGTACCGAATTCCTCTTCAAAGGCTTCAAACATGGCTTCGTCCGGCTTCTGCGCTCCGGCAACGAAGCTGAACATTCCGTCCGGCACATCGTTTGCCGCCGGAAAGAGTTTGTACGTCCTGATCAGATGAGTTTGGGAAATATCGGAAAAGAAGCGGGCTTCAAAACCGTATTTATCCAGCGAGGAAACAAGTTCATTCATGCCGGGAACGGCTTCGATCAGAATGCTGTTGAACGCATTGAGAAAGGTTTGCGGATCACAGTCGCAGGCGTTTGAAGCGCAATAAACAAAGGCTTCATCGGTGATCCTGCCGCATTCCAGATCGCGTTGCAGATCTTTTACCGCTTCCGGCATGGCGGGGATGCCGAGGGTGCGGGCAAAGTTGGCAAAGTCGATCTTTACGCAAACATTTCCAATATCCAGTGCAAGTATTTTCATTGTTTATTACCCGCGCGAACAATCTCCGCCGCGACAAGCGGAGCGGCAGTATACTTCGCTTTTCTTGAAAAAGGGGTGAGGGTTTGGGAGAGGGGAAAAAACTTCTTTTCACGTGAAAAGAAGTTTTTTCCCCTCTCCCAAGATCCATCAGTATTCGCGGTCGTCGCCGTAGCCGTAGTGTTCGACGACGTAGTCGACATCCTTATCGCCGCGTCCGGAGCAGGTGGCGAGGATGGAGCCGTAGGGGTGTTCTTTTGCCCAGCGGATCGCGTAGGCGATGGCGTGGGAGCTTTCCAGAGCGGGGATGATACCTTCGTAACGGGAAAGCATAAAGAATGCGTTTACAGCTTCTTCATCGGAGGCGGTGACATAGTTCACTCTGCCCAGATCGTGCCAGAAAGCGTGTTCCGGGCCGACTGCCTGATAGTCCAGACCGCTGGCGATGGAGTGGACGGGGGCGGCTTCACCGTTTTCGTCTGCCAGGACGTAGCTGTCGAAACCGTGGAGCGTGCCGGGTTTGCCGAAGTTGATCGAGGCGGCATGATCGCCCAGATTGGAACTTTTGCCGAGAGGTTCGACGCCGTAGATGTCTACGGGATCGTTGAGGTAAGCGGCAAAGGAACCGGCAGCGTTGGAACCGCCGCCGACACAGGCGCAGACAGCATCGGGAAGATGTCCGGTCATGTCAAAGAACTGCTGGCGGGATTCTTCACCGATGCAGAACTGGAAGTCACGCACCATCAACGGGAAGGGGTGGGGACCGGCGGCGGTACCGATGCAGTAGATGGAATCTTTATAATTTTTTGCGTAGGATTCAAAAGCGGAATCGACCGCTTCTTTCAACGTTTTCTGTCCGTGGGAGACCGGAATAACCTTGGCACCGAGGATCTTCATGCGGGTGACGTTGGGAGCCTGTTTGGCGATGTCGATCTCTCCCATGTGGATTTCACATTCCAATCCGAAATAGGCGGCGGCAGTTGCCAATGCGACACCGTGCTGACCGGCACCGGTTTCAGCGATGATACGTTTTTTACCCATATATTTGGCGAGCAAACCTTCACCCATGCAGTGGTTGAGTTTGTGGGCACCGGTGTGGTTGAGGTCTTCGCGTTTCAGATAGATCTGGCAGTTGCCGAGCTTGCGGGAAAGGCGGTCGCAGTGATAGACCGGAGTGGGGCGGCCCTGAAATTCCCGGCGGATACGGCGCAGTTCATTGATGAAATAAGCAGATTGGCAGATCGACTGGTAAGCAGCATTGATCTCTTCAAAAGCGGCTTTCAGCTCCGGGGTGAGGCGGGCGCCGCCGTAAGGTCCGAAGTGACCGTCCGGAGTCGGGTAATCGCGAAAATAGCGTGAGAAATCCATTTTTTTATCCTCCATAAAATTTATTTTTGAAATATACACTCGAAGCATTAAAAAAGCAAGTGTAAATTTTCCTTTGATTCAAATTGTTTACAAAAAAAAGACGGAAAGGAACATCTCCTATCCGTCCAGACCGTTTTTATATCGTTTTATGAAAATAGAACACCAAGCCTTGACGGATATCACCGCCAACGCCAATACCATGCATTATTGACTGCATTGAAAAAATGTTCTGTCTTGTCCATGTCAATTAATATATCATTAAAGTTTGTTTTGTCAAGTTCAAGTTTCAAAAATTTTACGATCTGCGGCGGCGGTGAAAGCGGGGACGGCGCATGGCAATATTGAGCAGGCTCATCAGCACCGGCAATGAAAGCAGCTGTGCTGCCGCTGTAACGTAAAATACTCCGTTGATGGTGGTACACATATAGATGTATCCGCCCAGCAGAGCGGCCAGCATCACGCCGCTGGAGTTCATACAGCTTGAAAACCCGAAAACAACCCCGCGTTTGCGTTTCGGGGTGACCAGCGAAAGCACTTTCTGCAGAACCGGGTGAAATCCTCCCGCTGCAATATACAGCAGCGACCGTCCGGCGGCAAAGGTAATCAAACTTCCGGCAAAACCCTGAACGATCAATGCCAACGCTGAAACCGTAAGTGCCGGGATCAGGATTTTTTTCGGTGAATAACGGTCACTCAACCATCCGGAAACCACGCCGGAAATAACAGAAGCTATTCCCACAAAAGCACTGACGATACCGGTCCAGTAGGCTGCTTTTTCTTTGCCTGCAAGCTCTTCGATCTTGAGTGCGATGTAAGGAGCTTCCAGAGAACGAACCGTTCCCATAAGCAGAAATAATCCCATCATGATCCATACGGCATTGGTGAATGACGGCAGGATATTCTGGATGCCGTGCTGTTTGATCCGGTGCGGAGCCGCTTTTGCCCTGACCGGATTGTCTCTGGTAAAAAGTATGGCGATGCCGGCAATAAAATAGAGTATGCCGCAGAGCCAGAATGAAGCAAGAAATCCGTATTTGTCGATGATAAGACCTCCGGCAACATTGCCCAGAACCACGCCTCCCCAGTAGCTCGTGGTAAGTGAGCCGAGCGCAAACCCCTGCTTGTCATCGGGAACAGTTCGCACGATCATCACCTGTGAGGCAGCGCTCGTTCCGGCACAGGCGGCGGAGAGAAAGCGTAATGCGATCAGCAGTCCGACCGCTGTCACCCACGGAAACCAGTTTGAAAGCCACCCGGCCATGTTTTTGACATATCCCATCGGAATGAAGATAAAACAGGTGAGAAATGTTCCGCGCAGCAGCATCGGTTTCACGCCGAAGCGGTCAGAAAGTTTTCCCCAGATCGGACAGAATATTGCATACGCCATACTGCCGAAAAAACTGAAAAGCGCAACTGCACGTCCGACCTCCGACTTTACCGTGATCCCGAGCTCCTGCGTGATAAACAGCGGGATGAAAGGAACCAGTGCGGCAAACCCGGCAAGAACCAATATCTGTGAAAACCACAGACAGATCAGATTGACTACCCAGTAATTTTGCGGAACTTTATCATTTCCGGCAGGTATGATGTTTTCGGATGAAACAGGTGTACTCATTTTTATTCTCTGAAGATATTTGTTGATAAAATCCTATAATATATCTCCAAAAAGGTGAATATTCAAGCCTTTGAATAAAAAAAGCACCGCCGTGATGACGGTGCAAATCATTTTACAGAAGTTTATTCAGCGTTTCATGCGTTTGTCCGGGATACGGTGATGGGGAATGAACTTCTGACGTCTCCGTATCTTGATGATCTTAACATCATCGAAACCGGCTTTTTTAAGTTCGCTGATGGCAAAATCAAGACGGGCAGCGTTGACGTCATCTTCAACTTTTATCTGGATGAATGGACGCGGACGGTCATATCTGATCATACGGATCTTATCGCGCAGCTCCTTTATGCCGACAATGCGCTGTTCAAAGATGATCGCATTATCGGCATTGAGCTGAATAGTGTAGGTGTTGCGCATCGGATGATATTCGACCGGTCTGTCCACGATTATCACCTGCGGTTTCGGAGGCTGCGGTTTGGCAGGCTGATGTTTCGGCGGCTGCGGTTTAACTTGCGGTTTTCCGGGTTTTTTATCGTGATCCGGTTTGGCAGGCTGATGTTTCGGCGGCTGCGGTTTAACTTGCTGCTTGGGCGGCGGGGGCGCTGCGACCGTCAGCGTTGCGGCAGCGATAACGGCAGTTGCAGTCAAAAGATTTTTTTTCATAATAATTCTCCTTTCTTTGGAAATGTTACCGGATTGCTCCAGGCCATCTTTCCTGAAGCATCGGTTATCTGACAACGGAAATAGGCATCGGGGGCAAATTCTGAAACATCAGCCCGGATACTGGTGACGACTTCTCCGGTACCTTCGCCTTCAAAGTTGGGAACCATGCCCAGAACCCCTCTGGAACGTTTGCTGACCAGTATTGCCGAGGTGCAGGGCGAAAATTCCGCTTCAAAAATTCTGCCGTCAAAACTTATTTTTGAAAATTCCGGTCCCTGCGTGGCATAGAAATTTCCTGATTTAAGAGCCGCAACAAGTGATCCGACGGAATTATCTTTGGCACAGATCACCGTCCAGTTGCGGAAAAGGTCGCGCGGCCGGTGGGAGTCGTCAACTGCCAGCGCCGGATAAGTTTTTCCGGCATCGAGCAGTTCATCCCAGATCTGCATATTGAATTCTTTGCCGATGTAGCGGGTGGAGGTGTTGCTCACTTCGATACCGGTGACACCGTTCAAGCTCAATACTTCTGCTGAAGTAAATCCGCACCAGTAGGGGTGGGCGACGTAGATCATGCCGCCGGTACTGTTCACCAGATCGATTATATCCTGCGCGTTTTCCGGAAAACCTTCGGGGATTTCGGGACTTGCATTGAGAGCCAGCAGGTGCCATTTTATGTCGCGCGGCCCCATGGGGTGAAGTTCCATACCGGGGATGAGGGTCATGCCTTTGGCATCCAGTTTGGATAAATCATTATGTTTGCCGTGGTCGGTGAGAGAAAGCACCTGATAACCGCGCGCCGCATACTGGTCGATCTGCTGCTGCGGGGTGAATTTGCCGTCACTGGTGGTGGAGTGGGTGTGCAAATTGGCTTTGAAAACCTGAAGTTTTTCTGCCGCTTTGCCGGGATATTGTAAAATAATTTCAGCCATAAATAGACCTCTTTTTATTTTTGTTTAAGTGATGTCAATAATTCTCTGGCGTGGCGCAAAGCGGATTCTCCTCCGCCGAGCATTCTGCCCAGTTCCTCTGCCGGATCGTCCAGTTTGCGTATTTTGGAAAAGGTACGTCCGTCCACAGTGGATTTTTCCACTTTGAAGTGTTCCTGCGCCCGGGCGGCAACTTGAGCGAGGTGGGATATACAGATGATCTGCCGCTTTTCTCCAAGTGAACAGAGTTCATTGCCGACTTTGTTGGCGGTCTCTCCGCCGATATTCATGTCGATCTCGTCAAAGATGACGGTTGGCACCGCATCGGCATCGGCGAGGACGGTTTTCAATGCGAGCATCAACCGGGAAAGTTCACCGCTGCTGGCGATTTTGCGCAGCGACCGCAACTCTTCACCTTTGTTGGCTGAAAACATGAGTTCAAGGTGATCCATTCCGTTGGCATTTGGAGCGACTGCGGTAAATTCCGGAGCAAGTTCAGCCGACGCAAAACCGATGGCGCGCAATTTTTTTACCGCCAGAGCCAGAAATTTGTCCGCCGACTTTTTGCGCGCGCTTGAAAGTTTCTCTGCGGCAAGGCGCAACTCATTTTGCAATGCTTTTTCTGCGGCATCGAATTCGTCGCGTTTCTGTTGGGCTTTCTGAAATTCAGCCAGACGCTCCCGCGCAGTATCGCGAGCTTCAAGAAGCTGTTCCAGAGTCGGTCCGTAACGGCGTTTGAGGGTGTATATTTCGCTTAAGCGCGCTTCGATGGCATTGAGGGCCTCCGGATCGAGTTCGACTTTGTCCGGCAGAAGCGATATGGCGTTGGAAAGTTCCACCAGATTGTTCTGCAATTCTGAACACTGCCCGGGCAAATCTCCGGTAAGTGCTGGATCTATGCGTTCAAGTTCAGTAAGCGTACGGAAAACTTCACCCAGTTTGTCCGCAATGCTGTTTTCCCCCTCGGTGAGCATATCGGTCAGAAAATTGGAATCTTCCAGAATCTGGCGGGCATTTGCCCCGCGCCGCTGTTTCCCGGCAAGCTCTTCGTCTTCATTTGGCGCGGGGTTGACTCCATTGATCTCTTCGAGCATCAATTGGAGCCGGTCGGCTTCGGTAGTGTCCGGCAGATCGGCTTCAAAGGCGGCGCGTTCCTTTGCCAGATCGGAAATTTTGCGGCAGACAGCGGCACATTCCGCTTTTAAATCTGTACATCCGGCGTAGTTGTCCAAAAGCTCCAGCTGCCGCGCCGGGATGGTGAGAGAGATTTGTTCATTTGCGCCGTGGCGGTCGACCAGAAAGGCTCCAATTTGCGAGAGCAGTTTGGAACTTACCGGAGTATCATCGACAAAGTTTCGTATGGAAGTGTGGGTGATGACTCTCCGCAAAGTAAGTTCACTGAAATCCTCCGGAATATCCAGACCGCCGGTTTCAAAAATTTCTTTCAGCGGCTCCTGCAGCGCCGGGGGGATGGTGAATATCCCGGACAAGGTACAGCGGTCGCATCCGGTGCGGATGCTTCCTTTTCCACCGCGCCCGCCGCAGAGAAGTTCGATCGCTGCCATGACGATGGATTTGCCGGCACCGGATTCGCCGGTGACGACGGTGAAGCCGCCATTGAATTCAATTTCACTGCTTTCAATAAGCGCGTAATTGGTTATTTTGAGAAAACTCAGCATCGTTGTTTACTCCGTCCGGGTAAGCAGAGTGTAGAGCAAGGTCAAAGCTTTTTCCACCGCACGCTCCCGTATGGCGCGCCGTCCGCCGCGCAAACGGAGTTCTTCGGTAAGAGTGACTCCGTTGACACACGCTGAAACATAGACCAGACCGACCGGTTTTTCCGGAGTGCCGCCGTCGGGACCTGCGATGCCGGTGGTGCTGACGGCGCAATCGGTTTTCATCAGCGCGGCACAGCCTTTTACCATTGCTTCGGAACACTGACTGCTTACGGCGCCGTAATTATCCAGAATATCCTGCGGTACATTGAGGACGGAGGATTTTACTTCATTGGCATAGGCGGTGATGCTTCCTTTGAATACTGCCGAAGCTCCCGGGAGCGTGACAAAGCGGTTGGCGACCAGTCCGCCGGTACAGGATTCTGCACAGCTTACGGTCATGTTGCGTTCTTTGAGCAGTTTGATCAGATACTCCGCCATGTCGAATTCCCCGGCAGGAAGCGTGGGGCAATCAAGCGCGTTGCGGGCGATGATCAATGCTTCATCGACCACTTCCTGCGTGTTGCCGGAGAGAAATATCCTCGTTCCACCGGCACCGGCGGCACAGGCGACTTCGACCGGAAATCCGGTCAGAGCTTTTTCCACCGGGTTGAATACCATCGATTCTCCGGCACAGCAGAGAAAACCGGCGGTGATAAGTTTTTGCGGGTGAGCTTCCAGCAGTTTGGGGAGCAATGAGGCTTTCACCATCGGTTCAAATTCATGCGGAGGGCCGGGAAGCAGGAAAAGTTTCCGCATTTTACCGCCGAAAAAGGTTTCAAATCCGATCCCCGAAGCGCTGCCGACCGGGTTCGGCATGAAAAATCCATCCTCCGGAACGCGAGCCTGACGGAACTGGGTTTTCGGACAGCGGCCGGGATGGTGGAAGTTCCAGAAGGTCTGCACTTTGTCTTTGAGTTCAGCGTTCTCCAACAGCTTCCGGTCGAAGAAGCGGGCGACGGTGTCCAGAGTCAAATCATCGGTCGTTGGCCCCAGACCGCCGGAGATGATGAGCGTGTCGGCAACTTCCAGAGCATCGCCGATCGCCTGAATGAGTTCTGAAGCGTGGTCGCCTACGGTGATCTCCAGCGCGGGCGGCAGACCGCAGGCGGCAAGCTCTTTACCCAGATAGGCGAGATTGGTATTTACGGCACTGCCTTTCAACAGTTCAGTACCGGTACAAATTACTGCGATAGACATGATTTTTACTGCAAAGATTTACGGATTTTTTCCACAATGTTTGTCGTTGAAAATCCTTCGACAAACGGCATAAAAACGATTTTACTGTTACCTTTGAGCAAAGCGGCGCGTTCTCCGGCATCAAGGGATTCCAGAGTGTAGTCGCCGGCTTTGACGTAGACATCAGGTTCAAGTGCCGCCAGCTCCCGGTCACAGCGCGGCGAATCGAATACTATCACCTTTGAAACCGATTCCAATGCTCCCAGCATATAGGCGCGCGGGACTTGCGGAACCAACGGCCGCGTCGGACCTTTGAGCGCGGAAACAGATGCATCGGAATTGATCAGTACCCAGAGTTCATCGCCCTGTTTTGCCGCTTCGTAAAGATAGCTGGCGTGGCCCATGTGGAGCAGATCGAAACAGCCGTTGGTGACGACCAGAGTACGCTTCTGCTTTTTGAGTTCAGCGCGCAGAGCGACCGCTTCATCAAGAGTCAGAAGTGCGGAGGCGGGATCTTTCATAGCTCCTTACTCCTGAACCGGACGGACTTTCACTCCGGCTTCCGCCAGAAGTTTCATCGAAACGTCATCGATGCTGTACCGGGCATGGTAAACAACTTCAACGATCCCCGCGTTGATGATCATTTTTGCACAGAGCAGACACGGGCTGAAAGTGGTGTACAAGGTGCATCCCTTGACTGCAATACCATTGTAAGCCGCCTGAACGATGGCGTTCTCTTCGGCGTGGCTGCACAGGCACTGGTGAAGTCCTTCACCGGAGGGGACATTGGAATTACAGCGCGGACAACCGCCGTCGGAACAGTTCTTCACCCCGCGCGGCGTGCCGTTGTACCCGGTCGAAACCACCTGTTTGTCACGAACCAGTACGGCGGCGACCTGACGGCGGGAACAATTACTGCGTGAAGCGGCAACATGGGCGATGTCCATAAAATAGCGATCCCATGACGGACGTTGTCTTTTTTCAGTTTCCATAAGAGTACACCATATTTTCAGTTATTGTTTCATTTCCTGTTAAAATCTTTACTGCGGCGGCGCATTGCAGCAGCGTTTTTTTTTATATCAGTTTTGACAAATCATTCTTGCGTAGTATATTATGCTGTTGTAATAAAAGTTGTCCCAATTAAAGTTATCAGCGTTTTACGAAATTCAGAATATTACCTGTTTTTAATTGACTTTAAACATCCAGAACATATTCCAGATAAATTTCCCGGCGAATATCCAGATCAGAGTTCCGGCGGCAAGGAATGGACCAAGCGGGATTTTGATCCGGGAAAAGGGATTTTTCAAAACCGCCGCCATAACTGCACCGTAAACTGTTCCGGTGAACGAGGCGAAAAAGAGCGAAAAAAACGCTCCGGCAAATCCGGTAAGTATTCCTGCGGTGAGGATATATTTTACATCTCCCCAGCCCATGACCTCCTTTTTCGTGATGATTTTTCCGGCAACGGCAAACAGCGCAAGGAAAATCGCCGGAACTGCGCCGGAAAGGAGCGTCGTCAGTAATCCGTTGTACCAAACGGTATGTTCTCCCCAGACTTCCGGGAAAAATCCAACCGCCAGCAATCCGGCGATGGAACAGGGATAACTCAATTTGTCCGGAATTATCCGGTGTTCAGCATCGATCCAGCTGATGCCGACCGCATAAAATATGGCGATCCATGACAGCAGGATGTAAGCGCGCGGAAGCTGCTGCAATCCGGCGGAAAGCACCGCTGCCGTAAACAGTATGCCGCAAATCAGTTCCACAATAAAATAGCGCATGGAATAGTGTTGCTTGCAGCTCCGGCATTTGCCGCCGAGGACGATGTAGCTTATCAGAGGCAGATTATCATACCATTTTATCGGCGTATTGCAGCTGCCGCAATGACTGGCGGCTTTGGAAAGTGATTCGCCGCGCGGGATGCGCCAGATGCAGACATTGAGGAAACTGCCCAGGCAGGAACCGAAAACAAATACCCAGAACAATACGATTATCCAAAGCTGCGGATAACCGATCCCAAGCCGGTAAAACCAGTCGAATGGTGCAGGGGCCGGAAACATTTTATACCTCCACGCCGCCGGGCGGCAGTTCAAATCCGGCGCGCATGGCGTCGAGATCAGGCTCTTTATTTGTCCAGAGCCGGAAACTTTCCGCACCCTGCTGAATGAGCATCTCTCTGCCTCCGGAACAACGGATGCCGAGTGCCGCCGCCTTTTGCAGCAGTTTGGTGTTTTTATATATGGTATCGAAAATCACCAGATTTTTATTGATTTCAAGCAGCTGCAAATCAATTGGAGGCGGATCACTCTCTTTCAGTCCGAGACTGGTCGCCTGAATGATGCAGTCGCAAATTTTCAATTCAGCGGCAATGGCATCAGTCTCTCCCGGAGAAGCAAAACCGCAGAAGCACCCGGTCTGCAAGCTGTCGATATCGTTGATTATTTCAAACGCCTTGCTTGCGGTGCGGTTGACGAATATTATCCGTTTTGCTCCCTCTGCGGCGAAGTGGATCGCGGTCGCCCGTGCCGCACCTCCCGCGCCGAGAAAGATAAAGTTTTTTCCTTTTACCGTGAGATCGAAGTTGTGCATCAAGGCTCTTTCCAATCCGACACCATCGGTGGAATCTCCGGTAATGTGACCATTTCTGATGATCAGGGTATTGACACTTTTGCACTGTTTTGCCCGCAGAGTCAGGGTGTCGGCAAGTTCAGCCGCCATAAGTTTGTGCGGGACAGTTAAATTGACTCCGGCAAAGTGAGTACGGGCATATTCAAAAAATTCCGGCAGTTCTTCCGGTCTGACATGACGGATGCCGTAGGGTTCTCCCATGCCGCACGCTTTGAATGCGGCATTCTGCATTTTTGGCGAACGGCTGTGGGCAACCGGATCGCCAATTACCAAATATTTTATCATTTCTTTCTGTCCGGAGGTTGAAAAATTACCGTTTTGGAGTTAATATACATGAAGTTCATGTTATCTGCAAGAAGTAAAGTGGTCAAAAAACGATAATAATTGGAGATTTTCCGGTAATGAAACGATTTTTACTGATTAAGTACGGCATTTTCTGTCTGGCTCTGACAATGATTTTTGGTACGGCCGGCTGCGAGGCTTTCAATGAAGCTTTGCAGGCGGAACTGGAATACGGTTCATCAGAAAGCGGCAGCAGTGATGATTTCAAGCCCCGTTTTGTGATGACCGTTTGTGCCATCGTGAAATATCCACGGGCCCAGATGCTCGAACTCCAGGTCGATTGCAACGGAACGGAAATATGGATCAACCGGAATCAGCTTTTTGACAGCAAGCGCATTGAAAAAGCCCGCGCAGTTCCCCGTCCCGGCAACCCCGATGTCTGTGATCTTGAGTTCAAACTCGATCCGTTGGGTAAGACCCACTGGCAGATGCTTGTCGCATCCGCCGGAGGTAATGAGGTCGCGCTGCTGGTCGATCAGCGCTGTGTGGCGACCTTTGTTCCGGAAATGCCGAATGTGGACAGCGACCGGATCGATTGGGTGAAAGTCCGTGCAGGTGTCGATGCTTATACCGCCAGAGGTATCGTGCGTTATGCTCATAAAAACCATGTTCACTTCAATCCGGATGCCGGAAATTTTTTCCGTTTCCTGTAAAAGCGGCAGAGTGTTGTGGATAAGAAAAGAGAAAAAGATCACGGTCAGTCCAATGGATTGCACCCGCCGTTTCAAACCGGTGTCATTGACATCGGCGCCCATATGGTGCGCATGGATGTTTACGAACTCAACCGTTCCTGGCAGCCGGAGAAACTGGAAAGCATGTCGCGTCCTTTTAATCTGGGCGCGGATGTTTTCCGTAACGGCTATGTTTCAGCAGACAGCATTGTCAAACTGGTCGAAGCCGTGGAAAAATACCGGGAAAAAATTATTGAGTACGGCACTCCTTATTACCGGATCATTGCCACCAGTGCTGTACGCGAAGCATTCAATAAAGAGTTGATATCCGACCGTTTCCGCGAAGCCGGGATGAATCTTGAAATACTTGAAGGTGCCGCGGAAGCCACTTTGTCCTATCTCGCCGTGCGGGATACCCTGCCGGCAAAAATGGAATCTTCTCTTGATCATGCGGTGATGCTCATCATGGGTTCCGGTTCTCTTTTTGTCATCGGTATCGTTGGAAAACTGATGCGTTTCTGTGAAGAAATGCCGACCGGAACCTTGCGGATGAATGATACTCTCGGCAGTTCAGAGCCGCCATTGGATCAGCTCCGGCAGCTTTTGAAATCCCAGCGCATTCTGCGCCGGTTGAGTGAAGGAATGCAGCTTGACAGCAAAACGCCGGTTTCACTGGTGCTGGTCGGCAATTCGGCGCGCAAACTTGCCGCGCTTGCCAATGATGCTCCGGAACGCGAAAAGGATTGGGTACAGCTTGATGCCAAAGAGTTTTCCCGTATCCTTGAAGATTGCGAAGAGGGCAGTAAGAAACTCTTTAAAAAGGTTGAACCCGATGAGGTGATGGAACTCAGCGGTGCGGCAGTTATCGTCCGGCATTTTTTCAATACCTTGAATTGTAAGGAGATCCTTTGTCCGGGGATGACTACCCGCGGCGCGGTTTTGCGCGATTGGGTGCGGCAGCTTCGTTTTCCCGGAGTAGATCCGTTCCGCGCGGATCTGGCGGCGGTCTGCGGGGCTATCGGACGGAAATATGATTTTGATGCCCATCATGCGGGCAATGTGGCGGCGGTATGCTCCATGCTTTTCAACAAGCTCCGGTCGTTCCACAGTTTTCCGGAACATACCGGGCTGCTTCTGGAAGCTGCCTCTTATTTGCACGATATCGGCAGATTTATCGATGCCCGCCGTCATCAGCGTCACTCATGGTATCTTATAACCAATACCAAACTGCCCGGATTGACCGCTTCCGAACAGCGTATCGTTGCAACGACGGTGCGTTATCACGGCAAAACGCTTCCCCGGGAGAGCCATCCGGAGTATGCTTCGCTTTCGGCAAATGAAAAGGTCGCCGTGTTGAAACTTGCCGCCATTTTGCGGGTGGCAGATGCTCTTGATCTGCGTTCAGAAGCTAAAATGCCGGAGATAAAGATCGTTTTACGCGGCAGGGTGTTGAATATCATCGCTGATCTGCCGGAACTCAATTCCCGCCGCTATGATCTGAAACTTAAAGGCGGACTTTTTGAACAGGTGTTCGGTCTGGAACTCAAACTTCTCAACGGTGATCTATGAAACAGCGTGATGTTGAATATGATCCGCGGAATTTCATCAGCCGCGAACTTTCCTGGATAGACTTCAATTCCAGAGTGCTGGATGAGGCATCTTTTGACGGCAACAAACTTTTGGATAAGCTGAAATTCATTTCGATAGTCAGCGGCAATCTTGATGAGTTTTTCATGGTGCGTATCGCCGGTCTGCGCCAGTTGGTCGATGCCGGGGAAAATCGTCCGGACCCTGCCGGAAACCGTCCCGAACGTCAGCTCCAGTTGGCAAAGGTGAAAATTTCCCGTTTGCTGCGGCGGCAGTACAATCTGCTGATGCGACATATTCTGCCGGAATTGGAGGAGCACGGAGTTTTTATCCGTCACCCCGAAGAGCTGCCGGAGAAAAAGCTTGAACAGCTGCACCGCTATTTCAACTCCCAGATACTGCCGGTTTTAACGCCGCTTGCGGTCGATCCGGCGCATCCGTTTCCCCTGCTCAATTCCGGTGCCATTGAAATCGCGCTGGAACTCAAGCGTAAAAAGCTTAAGGAACGCAAAGAAATGCTCCGGGCTTTTGTTGAAGTTCCGGAAGTCCTGCCGCGCTTTATCGCTCTGGATAATATCTCTGAATTTGAACCTGAACCGGATGATTCTATTCCGCTTTCAGCGCATGGGGATTCTCCGGTTGAACTTATTTTACTTGAGGAACTTATCGCTTATTTTATTACCGATCTTTTCCCCGGGTGCGAAATCGCTGACAAGTTGTTTTTCCGCATTACCCGCGATATGGATTTTTCGGTGGAAGATGATGTAATGGATAACCTGATGACCACCATCAGCGGTAAATTGCTTCAACGGCGGCAGCGCGGAGCCATCCGGCTGGAGATCGCCGGAGATTCATCCCGCAGCAAACTTGCCCGCTATCTGATGAAAGAGTTGGGACTTGCCCCCGAATTATGTTATTCTCTACCCGGGCCGCTGCACTTGAAACAGTTTATGGAAATGGTTCAATTGGCAAACCGTCCGGAGCTTATGGAAGAGAATCTCAAGCCGCTTACTCCGGCGGTTTTCCGGCAGTATCCCACGGTTTTTGATGCGGTGCGCGCCAGAGAAAATATTCTGCTTGCTTTGCCGTATTGCAGTTTTGCTCCGGTGGTCGATATGCTTGAACAGGCTGCCAATGATCCTGATGTACTGGCAATAAAACAGACTTTGTACCGGGTGAGCGGCAACAGTCCCATCGTTCGCGCTTTGCAGAAAGCCGCAGAAAACGGCAAACAGGTTACGGTCGTTCTGGAATTGAAAGCCCGTTTTGATGAAAGCAACAATATCGCCTGGGCAAAACTTCTGGACAGTTCCGGAGCGCATGTGATTTACGGTATCGCCGGATTGAAAGTTCATTCCAAAGCTCTGCTCATCGTCCGTAAAGAGTCCGGACGCATCCGCCGCTATGTCCATCTGGGAACCGGCAACTACAATGATAAAACGGCAAAACTTTATACCGATATGGGATTGCTTTCGTGCGATCCTGCGCTTTGCTATGATGTGGCAAATCTCTTTAATCTGCTTTCCGGTTGTTCAGCTCCGCCTGAACGTTGGGAAAGACTGGCAGTCTCGCCCTTTGATATGCGGAAAAGATTCACCGGTCTGGTCGAGCGGGAAATCAGACATTGCCGTTCCGGGCATTCCGGCAGAATAATCGCTAAAATGAACAGTCTTGCCGATCCCGGAATGATCGAATTGCTTCACCGTGCCGCTGATGCCGGAGTGGAGATCGACCTGATCGTGCGCGGGATATGCTGTTTCCGTCCGCATCCGAAACAGGATAATGTCCGGATATACAGTATCGTCGACCGCTTCCTGGAACATACGCGGATCTTCTGCTTCGAAAATCTCGGGGAAAGCGAATATTATCTTTCCAGTGCCGACTGGATGAGCCGCAACCTTGACCGCCGTATTGAAACATTGTTTCCGGTTCAGGATGATGAATCAAAACTGATCATCAGGAAATTTCTGGAATTTCAGCTCGCGGATGAAGATAAAAGGCGCAAGCTGCTGTCAACCGGAGCCTATACCCGCCCCCGGGGGGAAAACTATTCTGAATTGCGGAGTCAGATCCGCAGTTACCGCTTTTTGCAGAAACTTTATAACGATCAGCTCAACGGGCCGGCAGAAACACTCAAAGTCTTTACCTCGTAATACCGCAGTCGTCATTGGCAGAGACGCGGTGATTTTTTCTTTGCCCGGTGGAAAAATCCCGGTTTCCGGTGTATATTATAACTTACACAATTTTCCAATGGGTGAATATAATGGGTATTGATGCAATCATTCTGGTACTGGTTTCGGTTTCCATGCATGCAACATGGAATTTTTTAAGTAAAAAATCGACTTCAAGTGCAGCTTTTTTCTGTATTTCCAGTTTTACTGCCGCCGTGTGCTGGATTTGGGCGCTTTTTGTCTACGGTATGCCGGCTGATTCGCTTCAGCTCAAAGGTTTGTGCCTCTGGGGGTGCAGTCTGCTTTTTGAAACTATCTATTTTGTCGGACTTTTCAATGCTTATTCCCGGGTCGATATGTCGCTTGCCTATCCGGTCGCCCGGGCTTTGCCGGTGCTACTGGTCGCCGGAGTTACGGCAATAATTTTCCCGGGGCGTTATCCCAACGGATGGGGATTGTCCGGTCTGCTGATCGTCTGTTGCGGCTGTCTGCTTATGCCGTTGAAAAAATTCAGTGATTTCAGTTTGAAAAACTATTTCAACAAAGCGATGCTTTTTATCGTTCTTGCCGCTATCGGTACTACCGGTTACACCATCAACGATTCGGTGTTGGTGAAAATCTGTGCTTCAAGTCCGGGCCACAACTCTCTTACCGCCGCTTATCTGCTCAGTTTTGTTATCAATTTCGGACTTGGCTGTACCATGGCCCTGATCGTTATTTTCCGCAAAAAAGAGCGCGAAAACTTTAAACTCCTCATCTCTTCTCCCAAGGCTGCGGTTTATCCGGCAATGGCAGGCATTTTAAGTTCACTTGCCTATTTGTTGATATTGCTGGCGATGTTGCGGACGACCCAGTTGAGCTTTTTGCAGGCGTTCCGCCAGATGAGTTTGCCCATCGGGCTGATGCTGGGGATATTCATTCTCAAAGAACCGGCTTACCGACCGAAACTTGCCGGATGTGCAATGATCGTCACCGGATTGGTGATCATCGCTTTTCTGGGATGAAACATGCCGTTTCAGCGCCTGGCTGATCTGGAAAACGGGATGTTCAATTCCCGTACTGATTTACGGATCTCCCGGATGATACGCGCCGCAGTAAGCGGAGTCATGCAGATTTTTTCCCCTCTGGGACAGGTGTGTTTCAAGCAGGGGGCGCAGGCGACCCGGTCGCTGAGGATCTTCCACTTTTGAGTAATAGGACCGGTGTCGGAGAAATCAGTCGGACCGAATGGTACGATACCGTGAGTGTCAAGGATCGCACCGAGATGCATCAATCCGGAATCATTGGCAACGGTGTATGCCGCTGATTTGAAAAGATATATAAGCTCTCTCATACCGGTTTTCCCGCAGAGATTGAATACCTTGTTTTCCGGCAGTCCGGCACAGACGTTTACTCCTATTTCTCTCTCACCTTTGGAACCGAGAACGGCGACGATCCCGCCATGACGGAGCCAATAACGGGCTACTGCATTGAAACTGCTTTCCGGCCAGCGTTTCGCCGCGCCGTAAGCAGCACCGGCACACAGAAGCAGAAGCTGCGGGTGGCGGCAGATCGCACTGATTTCCGGAGCGAGGTCGCAGAGCGGCTCTTTCGGAGTGATTTCCGGCAGTTCACCTTTCCACTCCGGAGCTCCCAGAGATGAGGTTATTGCCAAATAACGCATGGTCTGATGGGAATGTTCCGGATTTCCCGGTTCGCGGCGCGGAAATTTCAAGGCACGGGTCAGCAGCAGCGATCTGCCGCGGCTGGCGGCACCGTAGACCTCCGGAATACCTGCCATGCGGGCGGAAAAGGCATCCCGCGGCGAATGATTGAACAGGATTATCGCTCCGGCACGCAATTGCTTTACCTCATACAGTTCATCCTGACTCCACATGGCATGGACCGTGCGCAAAGGAATCGTGGCATCTATTATGGAGATACTTTCAAAAAGACCGGTCATATATGCCGGAGCGATGACAAAGAGTCCGCAGTTTTCCGGAATGATTTTTTTCAGCTCCATCAGCGCGGGTAACGCCATGACCGCATCTCCCAGGTGGTTGGGCATGCGGATTGCAACACCATTGCGCCATTTCTGCACCGGTTTGATACGGAACTCCGGAATATTTCCGCGATGTATGATGTTTTGAGTGAATGCTGATTTAACCATAATAGACATAAAATAACATCAAACCGGTGCTTTTTCAAAAGAAAACCGGAAAAAAAACAAAAAAAACGCTACTTTTTTTTTGTTTCACTTGAAAAATTGCCATTTTGACAGTCTATTATATAAATGTAAAGGTGTTTTTTATTGTGCTGGTGTTTTTTGCGCCGCGAAAAGTTTTAACAAAGGTGAAATATG
The DNA here is from genome assembly GCA_015061605.1 of Lentisphaerota bacterium. Classification (GTDB taxonomy): domain Bacteria; phylum Verrucomicrobiota; class Lentisphaeria; order Victivallales; family Victivallaceae; genus UBA1784. The sequence goes on from SUWH01000005.1 coordinate 41,107, forward strand.
GGTACACAACTGTTGACAAGATTATTGTCCACACACATCGGCCTTGACCTCGGTACTGCTAACTGTCTGGTATTTGTCCGCGACCTCGGAGTGGTCATTAATGAGCCGTCGGTGGTGGCGATAAAAGTCAATACCCACGAAGTTTTGGCTGTCGGTCGCGAAGCCAAGGAAATGCTCGGTAAAACTCCGCTTAATATCGATGCTCTGCGTCCGATGAAAGATGGTGTTATCGCCAATTACGAGGTTACCGAAAGTATGCTCCGTTACTTTATCCAGCGTGCCATGCGCGCTGTGCCATGGTACAAACGTCTGCTCCGTCCCCGGGTGCTGATCGCCGTTCCTTCCGGTATTACTGAAGTGGAACGCCGGGCGGTCGTGGACAGTGCCAAACAGGCCGGTGCCGGTGATGTGGTGCTGGTCGAGGAACCCATGGCAGCTGCGGTCGGTGTCGGACTTCCGGTGGCGGACCCTGCCGGTAACATGATCGTTGATATCGGCGGCGGTACTACGGAAGTGGCAGTTATTTCACTTTCCGGTATCGTCCACGCCAACAGTGTCAGGGTCGGCGGAGATGAATTGGATAAAGCTATTATCCAGCATCTGCGCAGTGCCTACAATCTGATGATCGGTGAACTCGGCGCCGAACAGATCAAGATCCGGCTCGGCAGTGCTTATCCCGTGCGCGATGAAGAGACTATGGATGTCAAAGGGTTGGATATGGTTTCGCGTGTTCCAAAAACCATCCGTATATCGGCGGCTGAAGTCAGGAGCGCACTTCAGGGACCCGTAACTTCGATCATCGAAGCGGTTCGTGCCACTTTGGAAAAATGTCCGCCTGATCTGGCAGGTGACCTGGTCGACCGCGGAATCATTCTCGCCGGCGGCGGGGCAAAGCTCGCCGGACTGGATAAATTGCTCACTGCGGAGACTGGGTTGCCGGTGTTTCCGGCAGAGGACCCGCTCAATGCGGTCGCCAATGGTACCGGCGTGATGCTTCAGGAAACAAAACACTGGTCGGCGTAACAAATGGCAAAAATAGATTTAAGTTCGTTGCGTCCGGTAGAAATAGGCGATCGGGCGCGATTTGACCGTGTACTTGAAATCATGGGCAGCCAGAGTTGTGAAGCCTGTTTTCCCAATATTTTCATGTACCGGAAACCTTATGGTATCGAGTTTATCGAGATCGAAGGGCGTCTGGTCGTCTATGAACGTCAGACCCGGATCATCCACTATCCGCTGGGCGAACAGACTCCGCCGCAGCTGCTTCACGACATAAGTGAGGCGTTTATGGAAGCCGGTCTTACCGATGGCGGTATCTATGATGTACCGGAAGATTTTCTGGATGCCTATCCGGATTGTGATTCACTCTTTGATCTGGAATATGATGAAGGCGCGATAGACTATCTTTTTTCTGTGGAAAAGATCGCGACATTCAACGGCTCCAAACTGCGCAAAAAACATAATCTGGTCAAACAGTTTCAGGCAAACTGGCCCTATGCTGAAGTGCAGAAGATCACAAAAGAAAACATTGCTGTCGCCGCCAAGCTGGCACATGATCTCAACTCCCGTTTGGAGTGGTGCGAGTTTCTGGAAGAGGAGTCGCAGGCTCTGGAAAGCGCATGGAAACACTTTGAAGCTCTCGGGTTGCAGGGCATAATCCTCTTTGCCGAATCCGATTATCCTGCCGGATTGTCCGTATACAGCACCTTGCCCTCCGATACAGTCGATGTCCATTTTGAAAAAGCCGATCACGCGGTAAAAGGAGCTTCTCAAACTCTTACCTGGCAGCTTGCCATCGCCCTGCGCGGCAAAGCCAAGTTTATGAACCGCGAACAGGATATGAATGAGGAAAGTCTCCGTCATGCCAAGCGTTCGCTTGATCCGGAACGCTTCTTCAAACGTTATTTTCTGCGTAATCTGTAAAAAATCCCGGCGGGGCGAAATCCCGCCTTTTTTGTTTAAGGAGAAAAAGTTATGAATAATGCTGCTTTTGATAATATCGTAAAGCGTTTTGAAACGCAGGATCATCTGCGGATCGTGGTTTTCGGAGCTTCCAACACCGAGCGGCATATGCCGACTGTCCATTGGAGTGATGTGCTGGAAGTCGGATTGCGCAGCCGTTACGGCAGAAAGTTTCAGATCATCAATGCCGGAGGTTCCGGTAACAACACCCGGGAAGCTCTGGCGCGTTTTGAACGCGATGTGCTGTTTTATCAGCCGGATATCGTCATTGTTACTTTCGGCGGCAACGACTGCAATATCAGCAGGGAAAAGTTTGTTTCTGAAACCGAATTCGTCGAAAACCTTACCACCATCGTCAATACTTTGCGTGAACGCGGTACCGAAGTCATTCTTCAAACTTATTACAAGATGATTTATGAATTTATACCGCCCCAGCGCGCGGCGTATTTCGTCCGGTATATGAATGCGGTGCGTAAACTTGCCGGTACTTTGGGATGCAATTTCATCGACCAGTATGCGCTCTTTGACAAGATCGACCGCAATTACCGGGTTTTCAATCTGATGCGCGATCCCATGCATACCAATGAAAATGGTAACATGCTTATCGGGTTGAATGTCTGCCGTTATTTTGATGTTGACTTTGACAGAATAGGTTGGAAAGATAAACTTATTCCCATGCAGCAGCTGCTCATCAAAACATTGGCAGAGTAACAAGTTGCTTGATTTCATACACAAAAAAACCGCCGTTGAACGGCGGTTTTTTTGTGTTCGGGCTTTACTTCAGCTTTTTGATCAAAGTGGGTTTGCCGGAATCATTGTTATGGATCTCGGCGGTGACACCGGCATCGGTGACTTTGATGATGGCAAAACCGTTGGCGTTTTTGTCATAAAGTTCAAAAACTTCCGGTTTCAGAGAATCCAGAAAATCGCAGGCGGCGATGCTGCGTTTGTATTTGGCCTTTTTCCAGTAGAGTTTTTTGCGGAATTCTTCTGTGGTTTTGATCGAAATCTGCGCATCTTTGCCCAGACTCCAAGCGTAACCGATACTGCTGAAAACCATCTGGGTGAGGGTGTTTTTACCGTCGCTTACTTTGACCAGCGAGGGCTGATGGGTGTGGGCGGTAAATATGACCGCATTGCGGCTCATCAGGATTTTTGCCAGTTCCTGATAGCCGGAAAGCAGCCAGCCGGGATCACCGGTACTGCAGGGGAGAACCGGCAAATGGGTGATGAAAAAGACATTGCGCACTTCGGGATTGGCGGCGAGAGTGTCCTTGACAAATTTGATGGAATTTTTCGCCTTTTGGAATCCATCGTAGAAGATATAAAGGTCGTTGTTGTGGATGACGGTGTAATGATCTTTGACCGGTTTTCCCAGCTCTTTGGCAGCAAACGGGGTGAAGCCTTTGTCAGTATGTACATTGGAGTTTTTGCGTTTCAGAACGGTATTGGTTTTGGGGTCGACCGGATAGGTGCGGATGTCGTGGTTACCTTTGACCGGCAGCAGTTTGTGGTTCGGGAAAAATGCTTTGACTTTGGCAAAAGCATCGTTGAACATTTTGATTTGATTTTCTCCGCCGACTGCGTCGCCCTGGGTGAAGTCGCCGCACTGGATGATAAAGGGAATGTCTTTATCCAATTGTTTGGCGGAGGCTGTAAGGAGCAGCGGAGTTTTCTCCTTCCACATTTTGATGTAGTCATTGCGGAGTTTGAATTTGCTCTTCATATTCGGGATGGAGTGATATTCCGGAGCATCGTAGTGGAGGTCGCCAAGAACCAGTACCCGGTAGTCGGCGGCATACGCAAACAGTGCAAGGAGTGTCAGCAACAGCATTGAAATAAATTTTTTCATTTTTTTCCCTTTTTTTTAACGCCTGATTACTTTGTTATATTCAAGAATATTTTCCAGAACGGAAAGTTTGGAACGTACATCTCCGATCAATGCGACCATTCCTTTACCGTAAGGACGTACAAGTATAAATGGCATTTCTTCACCTTTTTTGGTTTTCTGTCTGGCAAGGACGAGCCACTTGTCCGGGGTCGCCGGGATAAAGTTTCCGCTGGGGGTGGTGCGTATCTCTTTTTTGAGATCATTTGGAGTTGTGGCAAAACTGTCGGGGATGATGTATGAAGCCCGGCGGAGGCGGGTGGCATTTTCGGCAAACTTCACATTGAATGTCGGATCATCAAAATATTTCGGCAGCTGATCGATCCAGAAGTAGCTGTCAAAGACCAGCACCGCACCATTTTTTACCAGCGGCACGAGCTTGTCGCGGAAAAATTCGACCGGGAACTTATTCTGATAGGTTTCGACCACGATCATTTTGCTGTCGGAAAAATCTGCCTTTGCCGCACCGTCAAAACCGGTATATTTGCGGAACTGCCAACCGTTTTTTAGATAATAGGATTGATTTTTATCAAATGATTTGCCGCCGCCGAGTTTGGCTGAAGCTATCCAGCTCAAACGGCGTTCCGGGAAAGATTTGCCGGAGAAGCGGATCGTTGCCGCTCTGCCGATATCCTGATGGGCGGGGTAGGGGAAGCCGGAAGCACCGTTTTTATTATTGCGGATGACGACCAGTTTCCATTGGGAACCGGCTTTGGGGGTGACTTTGAAGGATTTGAACGGCAGGGTGATGTGCATTGTCCAGTGATCTTTTCCAAAGGTGGTTTCGCCTTTGAAATCAGCGTTCCAGCTGCCGTCCATGCCGATGGCATCGTAGGTTCCTCCGGCGAGGTTGATGCACAACTGGCGGTGCATGGAACCGTCGTTGAAGTCGATGAACATTTCGATCATGTCATCGTTCCAGGGTGAAATATCTTTGCCAGTTCTGCCTTTTTTGATATTTTTCATATCAGGTTCACTTGCCGTGATCTGGATATGGAGCGCATCTTTGGTATAAAAGGTTCGCATTTCAGTTGCCAGTGGCTCTTTTTTTGCCTTGTCTTTGCCGACAAATTTGAAAGTGCCGAGTTTTGAAAAATCATTGGCATCTTTCATCAGCGGCAAATTGATTATCGCGGCATTGTCTTTTGCGAGATGGTACTCTTTTTCCCAGCGGTCAAAGAGGGAAGCTTCAAATTTTATTTCAGTTTCCTGACGTTTGCGCATTGCGGCATCGGGTTCGGCTTTGACCGCTTCCAGAGCCGCTTTGAAGTGAGCTTTGGCAGACTTGATGAGTTTGGGGGAGATGAGGTAGGCGGCACTTCCGCTGGGAGATGCTCCGAAATAGGTGAGGTGATGCGGCATTTTATCCCAGGCGTTTGCCATCTCTTTGTGATATGCTTTCATCTCTTTGGCGCCTTTACCGTAAAGATAGGAACACCAGTCATCGAGGATATCGTCAATTTTTTCGTCAGCGTTCCAGATCAACCGGGCGTAAATATAGTTTGCAAGACGCTGGGCGAGCTGTTTCTGGTCGATGCGGGCAACGCTTTTTTTCATATTCACGCCGAGTTCAGTTTTCATACGGACGAGTTTCATGTCGCGGAAAATTTTCATTTCATCGGCGATCATGTTCCAGAAAGGCAGATATACTGTTCCTTTGAATACATCATATTCATAGCCGTAGATACCCATTGGGGCTTTGGTCTGCCAGTTGCGCAAACCTGCCATGGATTGTTGATTGATCCGGCACTTGGGATCGCCGAGTTTATGGACATAACAGCGGTTGTACTGGCAGTATTCGACATATTCCAGATATTTGACGGGGGTGGATGGAACGGCACGGTATTCCTGATAGGCGATACCGCCGAAAAGTACTTCCGGATGGTGTTTGCGGATGGCTTCGATCAATTTGGCATAGAACTCATACCAGCGGCCGGATTTGTCTTTGTTGACATTGCATTTATCACATTCACAACGCAGAACGATGTCGGCGGGGAAGGTGTTGAGCATATTGAAGCCTTTGGTTTTGATGATATTGAGATGCTTTTTGACGATGTAATCAAAAAATGCCGGATTGCTCCAGCATCCGGCATATCCGGCTTTGGAGCGCTCTCCGTTAATGAGTGAAAAAAGTTCCGGTTTGGAGTCGAAGAGTTTCCGGTCGATCGCGACCCAGTGCTGACCGTCCAGCCGGTAAAATCCGGCGATGTCGCGGATTTTCGGGGTACGTGAACCGCCATTCATAAAGTTGCGCGCCAGCCACACTTCGGTAGGGATATGATTATGCATTCCGCATGGAGTCATTTCACGGAAACGGAAAGAGGGCTTTACGGTATAGGCAAGTTCTGGAAGTTCATATTTGGAGCGTTTGATGATGAATTCTCCATCCTCACCGGGCCAGAACCAGCGGCAGCCGAGTTGATTCTGCAGGAATGAGTAAACCGCGTAAAGTGCGCTGCGCGGCACGTCACCTGCAAGATAGAGCGCGCCATCAAGTTTTTTTACTGAAACCATTTCGGTATTGCTTTTTACCAGTTTCAGAGCCGCAGCATTTTTTTGAACGGCGGGAGAGGTGGCAAGTGAACCGATGATGATCCGGTTTGCTTTGATTTCGTCCGAGTTGACGATGGGCAAAGCTGCTCCGGAGATTTTTTTCAGAAAGGTCTGCAGTTCGGTTGCGGCATATTTTTCGGCGGCATCCGCTTTGACGGGGATAACGATTTCCCAGTTACTTTTGCCGTTTTCAAACAATACTGCGCCGTGGGCGATAGCGGCACAGAGCAGCAGGATCGCTGCCAATATTGCAATTATAGCAATGACTGCCAACAGTTCTATTAAAGTGAAACGGGTGTGTGCGGGGGACAAGGAAAACTTTTTTTCACGGGAAAAAAAGTTTTCCCTTTCCCCCGCGCCCCCTTTCTCTTTCAAAAAAAGCGAAGTGTTTTGCAGCTCCAGTTTGTCGCTGCGCTTGAAAAAACACAGTAATGGAACAGTAGTATTCACTAAAAGTTTGATCAATGTAAACTTGCATTCCGGTTTGACTTTGATCATTTTTTAACCCCTGTTTTATACTCAATGAAAATGCTGCCGGATAAAATATAGCACTGTAATTGCGTAAATTCAAGTAAAGTAAGAGATTATAATTCGGTTTCAAGTATTTGTGCTGCAAGTTCCACCAGTGCGGAACAGGGGCGTTTCTGATAATATTCTTTTGTTCTGGCTTCTGACTCCGGAGGTGTTTCGGCATCTTCGGCAAGTTTGAGCAGTGTCCGGCAGATGATGGAAGAAGTTTCAGCCTCAAATTTTTTTATGACACCTTGAACTCTTGCATAGTGGGCATCTTTGGCATCTTTGTCGGAAATGTCTGAATTGCCGTACAGGATATTGAGGATAATAACCATGCCGCTCACGGCACCGCAGACTTCGCGCATTCTGCCGACGCCGCCGCCGAAACCGGAGGCAAGTTTAAAAAGCTCAATTTCCTCCATGCCGACCACATCGGCGAAGGCTCCTGCGACCGCCTGTGCGCAGTTTGCACCCTGCTCAAAGAGTTCCCGGGCGCGTCCGGCTCTTGCTGAACTCATTTTACACTTTTCCCCAACAGATATGCTTCTTCAGTGAAACGCGTGCCGTTGACACTTCCGCGTTCGTAGACTCCGGAGGCGCAGACACTTCCCTTGCATTTGGAATTTTCGCAGCAGGCGACAAAGCCGTTAAGTGCTTCGATTGTTCCGCGGAACATCTCCTGTGCCGTATCAGCCATGGTGACCAGAAAGTAAAATTCCTTGTCTGTCATATCCGGATAGACCATCACATTGCGGTCGATGAGGGATTTCAACTGGGCGCACATACTGTAAAAATATACCGGTGTGGCAAGGACGATCACATCGGCGGCGAGCATCTTCTGAATGATTTCCGGTGCGGCATCATCATGGATGCATTTGCCCTTTTTACAGGCATAACAGGCGATGCACGGGTTGATGGTTTTTCCTGCGAGTTGAATTTTTTCGATCTTGTGACCGTTCTCCTGCGCACCGCGGATGAAGTGGTCGCAGAGGATGTCGGAATTGCCGTTTTTCCGGGGGCTGGAGGAGATGACCAGAATGTTTTTCATAAGATACCCTCACTTGTTGAAAATATTTTCGTCTTTGGGGAAAGTTCCGGCTTTGACCTCTTCGCAGTAACTGCGCAGGGCTTCGCGGACGATCTGTCCGATTTCAGCATAGCGTCCGGCGTGTTTCGGTCTGAAATCAAGCAGTCCCAGCAGATCGTGCAGCACCTGCACCTGTCCGGAACAGTATCTGCCGCAGCCGATACCGATGGTGGGAACAGTCAAACTTTCGGTGACTGCTTTGGCGGCACTTTCCGGGATGCACTCCAATACGATGCAGAATGCTCCGGCACTTTCCAATGCTTTGGCATCGGAAATGAGTTTTGCCACCGCTTCTTCAGAACGGCCCTGAACTTTGTAGCCGCCCATAGTGTTGACACTTTGCGGCATAAGTCCGAGGTGTCCCATGACCGGAATACCGCTGCGCACCAGTTTGGAGGTAAGTTCAGCGTATTCGGCGCCGCCTTCCAGTTTAACGGCATCGGCGCCGCCCTCTTTGATCAATCTTCCGGCGTTGCGGATGCCCTCTTCAATGCTTGATTGATAGCTCATAAAGGGCATATCGCCGACAAGGAATGCTTCCGGCGCGCCCCGGCGGACCGCCTGCGTATGGCGGATCATATCTTCCATCGTTACCGGAAGCGTACTGGAATATCCGAGCAAAGTCGTTCCTACCGAATCGCCGATGAGCATGATGTCGATCCCGGCATCCAGCACTGCGGCGGCAAACGGAGCATCGTATGCGGTACACATGACCAGCTTTTCGCCGGAAGCTTTACGTTTGGCAAAAGCACTGACAGTAGTTTTTTTCATTTTGGCAATACTTTCATATTTTTGAAATAGTTTCAACGCAGAGAGATGAGCCGGGAAATAAGACGTTCCCGGATCTCACCCAGACGGGAGATGAAGCGTTCAACATGCACTTGGAGTTCCGGCAGAGTTTCAGCTGCCCGGTCAAGGAATTGCACCGTTTCATTGAGATCGCGCAAAGTCCGTTTTCCGGTACTTATCAGCAGAGCCTGTGCGCAGTCGGCATCCGGTTCGAGAAAATCGGCACAGCGGGCAAGCAGTTTGGCAAAGGCGCAGCTGCAGCCGAGGATGAGCGGCTGATGCTGCCGGAATATTCCTGTGGAAGCGAGGATGTTCCATTCGGCAGCGAGCATATCCAGTTCGTCGACGGTAGCACTTTCGACCGAGCGGCGGGGGGAGTGTTCCTCTGCATCGGCATCATCTCCGTCCGAAAACATATTGCGTGCCGAATCGGGCGTTTCAGCTATGACGACATCGTTGCGTCCGGCGAGCTGATCGTAGATGAGCTGTTCCTCGTCCGGCAGATCAAGACAGGCGGCAAGCTCATGGAAGTAACCGGAAATACGCCGTTCATCTTTGCGTATTTCCTCTTCCCAGCGGAACTCGTCCCAGAGTTGATGATGTTTACTGAATCTGCTCATGATTCCGGAAATTTTCTTTCTGAATAAAATCAGTGACGTTTGCTGTATTCGCCCCACAACGTTTCAAGGTCATATTTTTCGCGCATTTCCTGGGTCATCAAGTGTACGATGACATTGCCGAAATCGAGCAAAGTCCAGCCGCCGGTGCTGTCAGCTTCTTCTGAAAGCGGGCGCAGCTGATAGACTTCGCGCACCTGCCGTTCGATGAAGCTGGTGAGCGCGCGGAGCTGGGGTTCGTTGTTGGCTCCGACGACCACGAAAAAGTCGGCGATACTGGATTCGCTGCCCAAGGCTAAAATTGCCGGATCATCCGCCAGTTTTTCTTCGGCGCATTTTACACAGAATTCGGCAATTTCCCGGGATTTATTCAATCTTTGTTCTTCAGTCTGGTTCATATTTCATTCCTTCGTTGAAGTTTCTCCGTAAAGGCGGTGACGGACAATGTAGTCACCGATTTCCGGAATATTTTCTGTCATGCACTTAATATTACCCGTCAATGCGGTTTTTTCCATTGAATTTCTGATTTCTGTGGAAGATATTTCAAAAAATTTTCCCGGAATGACTCCGGAATACAGTTTTTGCGCGGTTTCCGGCTGCCAGTGTTCAAGTAACGTTTCCAATGTTACGGGAGAGGTTTTGCGCGGATAGGTCAGGATGTGCCACTTTTCCGCCAGTTCTTTTGCCCGGTGCCACGTATGCAGTTGAAGCAGACTGTCCGCTCCGATGAGCAATGCCGGACGGATACCGGATACTGCTTCCAGTTCCAGCAGAATGTCGATGGTGTAGGATGGTTTTTTTGCGATTTTTGCTTCGATACCGGAAGCGCTCATGCCGGATTCATCTTTTATCAGCAGTTCCACCATTTTCATCCGGTCGGCAAAGGGGGCGCGGCGGGAATCCAGTTTGTGCGGCGGGGCAAACGCCGGGACCCAGAGGACATGATCGCATGCTCCGGAACTCAATGCTCCCCGTGCCACCGCCAGATGGCCGTAATGAGGCGGATCGAAACTGCCGCCGAAAAATGCAGTGATGAGTTGTTTTTTCAAGAAAACCTCCATATCTTTGATATAAAATAACGTTTTTTTGCTAAATTTCAAACAAAACGATTGAAGTTTTTGCCGGATTGTTGTATTTTTAATAGTGTGCAGGTTTTTTATACCCGCATGATCAGGATTTTTAACGCAGGAAAGGAGTTGTTCATGTTGCGGCACAAAATGGCGGCGGCAATGGCTTTTGCATTTATGCTTATGGCATTATTTTGCGGATGCCGTTCGGATGTTTATTATCAGAACCGGGCAATAGAACGGGCCCGGGCATTTTTGCTCGAAGAGGCAAAAGAGTTGGATTGGCGCCAGCAGGAGTTTGTCCGCTATGCTGATCCGGTTATTCTTCACAGTCACATTCTCGGAAAGGTGAGTTATGGAACTCCCGATCTGCTCGGCAGTGAATCCAGACAAATTTGTGTTACCTGGCAGCTTCCGGATCAGAAAGGGGTCTACATGGTTTACGGCGTTTCCGGGGGAAGAATGGAATACTGGGTCCCGGAACGGTTGATCCGGAAAGAGTTTGTCAATGTCCCGACACCGCTGGTCGATTCTGCGGCTGCGGCGGTTAAGTATGCGATATCCAATCTGTCTGAAGAATTGACAACAGAAGAGTTGAATACCATCCGTTTTTCCGCACCGTCACTGCTTATGACCAATTTTGATGTGACATTGAAGCTGCCGGAAGATCCGGCTGAACAGGCGGCGTTTGCCGAAGCTGCCGGAAAGATGATGCAGTTGACCCTTGCCTGGAATACCGGCAGTAACAAAACCGTGTTTTTCTGCGGGAACGGGATGCCGGATATGACTCAATGGTCGGTCGAGCGCGCCGGCATCATCAAACCGGATGAACTGGAACGCCGCACTTTGCGCACTGTCCTTACTCCGGAACAGTTTTATAAAGAACTGCCGCAGCTCGCTGCACGGAAAAGTGTCGGGTGCAGCTGCAAAGATTCTGAACTCTGCCGCCGGGAAGGTGTTTGCAGAAACGCTGAAAAGAAGTGAGGGGTGGATCATGTTGTACAGTATGACCGGTTTCGGAAAAGGGGAAGCTCTCTTTTCTGACGGACGGAGTATGCAAATAGAAATATCTTCCGTCAACCGCAAACAGTTTGAAGCAAGATTCATCATGCCGCAGGAGTTGGCGGCTCTGGAAAATTCCGGACGCAAATATGTCGCCTCCCTGGTTTCCCGCGGTGCTATTCAAGTCAGGGTGAACATCGGAACTCCCTCCGGTGCTTCCGGTGTTGCAATTGACCGTAATATGCTCGATATGCTCATTTCCGAAGCCGCCGCCGCCCGCAAGCGCAACGGTGTATCAGGAGAGGTCGATGTGGAAGCTCTGTTTGCGTTGCCCGGAGTGATCGCAAGTGCCGCCCTTGACGGCAGTTCAGAGGAGACCGCGGAGGTATTTGAACGCGCTATCAAGGCCGCCGGAGAAAATTATCAGGCAATGCGGCGTGCTGAAGGAGAAAATCTCAAACTCGATCTGGAGAAACGTTTGAAATCTCTGGAAATGATGCACGGCGAACTCTATATGATGACTTCAATGCAGCCGGATCTGGTCAAACAGCGGCTGCTCAACCGTTTCGCCAATGAGAAGTTTCCCATCGAGGCCGATGATCCAACTCTGCTGCGCGAAGTGTTGTTTTACATCGACCGGGGCGATGTCACTGAAGAGTTGACCCGTTTGAGCAGTCACTTTGAACAGTTCCGGAAGTTTCTGGATGCTGATGTCCCGGTCGGCAGAAGTCTGGACTTTTTGATGCAGGAACTTTTCCGGGAAATAACCACGTTGGGCAATAAAGCCTTCGCTGGTGGAGTTTCCCGCAAAGTTGTGGCTTTCAAAGCCGAAGCGGAGAAGATCCGTGAACAGATCCAGAATGTAGAATAATTCCCATAATGCAGGATAAATATTTATGACCAGACGAGAAAAAAATGAGGCGTTGGATAAAATAACTTCCGCTCTCAATCAAAGTTATTCCGGTGATTACGGCATCAATCATGCCGAAGATGACGCCATGCCCAGCCGTTCCGAAGTTATCGACGTCACAGAACGGTTGCTGGAACTCCTCTTTCCCGGTTTCGACCGCGCCGGAGTTTATCCGGGCACCCGGGTGCTGCTCGGCGATATCATGCGGAAACTTTCCGATCAGATCGGCCGCGCCATGCGCCGGATCAAAGGCGGCGAATGTGAAGGATGTGATCAGGAGTGTTCCGAACGCAGTGACAAAATGACTTTTGAACTGCTTGCCGCTCTGCCGGAATTGCGGGATATTCTGCTTGCCGACGTGGAAGCAGCTTACAACGGCGACCCTGCCGCCCGTTGTTATGACGAAATCATTTTGAGCTATCCGGGGTTGAAAGCTATCGCCATCCAGCGCCTTGCCCACGAGCTTTTCTGCGTCGGTGTGCCGCTTATTCCCCGGATGATGACCGAATACGCCCACAGTGAAACCGGTATCGACATCCATCCCGGAGCCACCCTTGGCCGCGGTATCTTTATCGACCACGGTACCGGTGTCGTCATCGGTGAAACTGCTGTCCTCGGTAATAATGTCCGTATTTATCAGGGCGTGACCCTCGGCGCGGTCAGCTTTCCCAAGAATGCCTGCGGCGTGCTGATCAAAGGTTTGCGCCGCCATCCGACGATCGGCAGCAATGTCACCATCTATTCCGGAGCTTCGGTTCTTGGCGATGTGACCATCGGTGATGATTCTGTCATCGGCGGTAACGTCTGGCTCACCGAAAGTCTGCCGCAGGGAACCAAAATCACGGCGCTTCCTCCGGAACACCGCCGCAAATCACTCAACGGGAATAAATAATATGAGCCGCGCACCGGAAAATTACCGCAATACTTTGAATGTTATTCGGCAAGTCGCCGCCAAATGCGGACGCAATGCTGATGAAATCAAACTGCTTGTCGTCAGCAAAACCATGCCCCACGCGGTGCTTAAAGAGCTGTATGATGAATGCAATATCCGGGAATTTGCCGAAAACCGCGTCCCGGAACTTTCCGGAAAGGTCGAGGCTCTCCCCCGTGATATCAAGTGGCACTTCATCGGTCCCATGCAGTCCAACAAGATCCGCAAAGTGGTCAAAATGGCGCAGGTCATCCACTCGGTCGAATCCTGTGAACAGATCGAAAAACTTGAACGCATTTGCGGTGAGGAAAACAAACACCCGGAATTTTTTCTGGAAGTCAACGTTTCCGGCGAAGCTTCCAAGGGCGGTTTGCGCGGAGAGGAACTCTTTGAAGCAGGAAGCCTCGCCGCTCAATGCAAAAATGCTGATTGGTGCGGTCTGATGACCATGGCTCCCATCGATGCCGATGACGAAGCTCTGGAAGAGATATTTTCCACGCTTGCCAAATTGAAAAAAGAGTGCGAAGCGCGTTTCAATGTTACTTTGCCGGAGCTTTCCATGGGTATGAGTGGAGATTTTCCCATCGCAGTTGCCCATGGCGCAACAGTCGTCCGTATCGGCAGCCGGATATTTGAAGGTGTTGAACGCAGTTGAAAACTGCCGGTTGTATATTACTCTTGAAACAACACTCCGGGAGGATCAGGAAAATGAAAAAATTTATATCAATGCTGTCTTTATTGTTTGCCGTTATGGATATCTGTGCCGCTCCGGCTGCCGATGTCCCCGATCCCGAAGTTTTTGCTGCCAAAGGAAAGGCGCGCAACTACACCGGTGTTTTCCCGGAAAATGTGAAAACCATCGGTATCATCACTCCCGGTTCTTATCCGGTGGCAAAAAATATCCGGAAGTCGGTCAGGCTTTTGGAGAAGTCCGGGTATAAAGTCAAAATTTATCCCAATGCGCTGCGTCCCAGGGAAAAATCCGATGCCGGATATTACGCTTCCATGCCGGCGAAATACCGCATTGCCGACTTTGAAGCGGCGTGGCGCGATATGGAGATCGACATGATCATCTGCTGCCGGGGAGGTCGCGGAACTGAAGAGGTCGTTGCCGGAGTGAACTGGAGCAAATTGCCCAGACGACCGGAACTTTACTTGCAGGGATACAGTGCCGTAACTTCGATTTTATGCGCGCTGGACGGCAAAGGTTACGGCAGACCGGTCGCTGGTCCCAATGTCAGTTCCATGCTGTCGCTGGATACGGCAATGATCCCGCTTATGAAAAAAATGTACAGCGGAGAAGAGGTTGGTCCTTTTAAACTTAAAGCACTTGTTCCCGGGGATTGTTCGGGCAGGGCGCTTGCCGGTCTTTTGAGCCGTTTCAATAAAGTCGCCAAGACTGATTACAATGTTCCGGTCAAAGGCAGGATCGTTTTTATCGAAAGTGTTTTCTGCAAAGCAGACAAGTTCCGGGCTGAACTTACGGAACTTTGTGAGTCAAAATTTCTTGACGGAGCCGCCGGGATCGTTTTCTGCCAGCTTACCAAAGGGGATAAATTGGAAGTCCTCATGCCGGTTTTGAAAGAGTTTGCACCCAAATTCAAAGTTCCGGTTTATCTGGGTTTTCCCTTCGGACATCACACAAAAAATCTTGCGATCGATTTCTCCCGTGACGTGGTGATTTCCAATGGGGTATTGAAATTCCCCGCGGTAAAGAAATAATGCTGTTCCGCAAATGATGATTTCTGATTTGGCAGCTGCTTATGAATGACGATAAATGGAATTGGACAGAACCGGATCCCGATGCCCCGACGGTGTATCAGAAAGAGCGCGGCGGAATGATCGCGCTGTTGATCATCGGTTCACTGCTGATTGCCGGAGGAGTCTTTTTTGCATGGAAGATCGGCGCATTTGATCATGATCGCTTCTGGGGACTGGATACGCCGTATCGACGGTTAAGTTTCCATCGTGAAACCTTGGAATATTCTCTGTTTTTTCACGCTCCGTGGCTTATCGGATGTATGATGGTATGGGCGGCGCTCCGTAATTTATGCAAGTTGCGGAAAAAATAATATGTCCACATCCGGTGGTAAAATTATCGGAGCATCGGAACTGTGAACATCGAATCTGCCGGTACGGCTTTCCCGCAACAGTTTACCGGAGACCGCGCGTGTTGAAATATTTTTTTATTTCTGCGGCATTCAATGCCCGGGGGAAAATCCGGAGTCCGTTGAGTTCTCCCCGATAGTGCCATGCACCGCCCCAGCCTGAACCCAGTTCGATAAAATTGCGGTTGCTTTTTGGCTTGAGCCCGGGAAAAGCTTTTTTACCAACAGGTACACCATTAAGATAAATCGTTATACTGTATCCATTGGAAATCGTTTCAAAAACTGCCGCCGCCTGACTCTTTTTACCCGGTTCCGGAAACTTCCCTTTCAAACTCATCGTGTGGCCGCGGTATCGTTTGCCATCGTGAAAATTGGCATAAAGGCGGTTGCCGTATCTGCCCAGAAAGAATTGGCGGTCTTTGAATACATACATATCCAGAGCTTCCGGAGTGGTTTTCCCTTTGATATCACCGCTGTCCAGCGGGATGAGGCTGGTTATCACGGTCAAACCTTTTTCATCTGCATTGATCTCTGAACTGTTCAGCACTCTGATCCGGGTGCTGCCGTTGAAATGGAGTTTGTCTTTGAGAAATGTTGAACCGTCTGCGGCAGAGGCAAGTTTTTTCCCGTCAGAAAGATAGCGCAGCACGTCTCCTGCGAGCAGCTGATGACCTTTCAAAGACATATGCACTCCATCGTCCTGCACATAGAGGAGTTGGGGATCCGGATGGCTGCGCACCGTTGCGGCGAAGTCGATGATATCCAGACCATGTTTGGCGGCGATCTGTTTCAACCGGGCGTTGAAGCGGTCGTGGACTTCCGGGACACCGAAAATGGAGTGGCTGAAATTTTGCGCTTTCAGCGGCAGATTCAATGCCTGCTGATACGGCATATAACTGTCCGGAGAAGTGATCAGAATGATTTTTGCCCCGGTTCGTTTTTTAAGCATGGTAATAATATTATCCCATAATTCAAGCTGTTCATCTTCCGGGACATAAGTTTTATACCCGTCGCCGGAGCGAAGTTTGGAATCGTTAGCCCCGGTAAAAATAAAGATCATATCAGGAACCGGAGAAAAGATTTTTTCGTACATTTCGTTGCGGATGGTTTTTTCCCCTTTGAGCCGCAGCCATATACGCCGGAGCGTGTCGCCGCCCACACCGCAGTTGCGCGTGGTATATCCGACGGGCAGAAAGCTCTCTGCAACATTGATATAGTTGCGTCCCCGGTCATAATCGCTCAAACTGTCTCCGAGAAAAAGCAGATGTTGTTTACCGGAAATATTTTCTGCATATTTACGATACTGTTTCAAACTTTTTTCCGGCATAATGGTGGCAAAAAAGTTTACTTTTACTCCGCTTCCCTGATCCAGAACGGACAATCTTGCACCGTCCGGAGATTCCAACGGGACAGTAAAGGTGAATTCGGCTTTCCCATCGGCACCGCTGACCGTTTCCCAGTGCTTCGCCGGGAAATAACCGCCGGGAAGAAATTGTCCGGAATAGAGCGAACAGGATAATTTGCGCTTCGGTTCTGAACCGAGCAGGGTGACTTTTACCGTGTCGCCGGGACGGACGATCGCAGCAGAGGGTTCAAAGGTAAAAGCCGGTCCCTTGCGGTCAAGGTAAAAGAAACTGGTCGAAACGATTTCTGCCTTTGAGCCATTATCCAGTTCTATTATAAGTTTATCGTGGAATACTGTATCAGGATCAGTGGATACGCTTTCAAAATCAAAGTTCTGAAATTTTGAATTCAACTCAAAACTTTTGCTCCACTCTTCTTTGAATTCCAGGGCATTTCCTCCGTACATCAACCGCGAACGTACTCCGAGCCGGAATTTCCCCTCTCCTTTGGCGCGGATGCGGAAACGGAATCTCCGTCCGGACGGGGCGGCGCAATCCGGTTGAGCGTGTTCCAGATTGCCAAGATCAAGATAGTGAGCGAGCGTCCCACCCGTGAGCCGCATCCCTTTGGCAAGCTTCTCAACTGTTCCGCTGCCGGAATGTTTCCAGCATTTCATTCCGTAGAAAAATGTGCTGTTATTGATCAAATTTGCTTCGCGTGCCGCCAGCTGAAACAGAAAAAGTGAAGCGGCAACGGTGAAAAATATTTTTGACAGTAAAATTTTCATTCGGCATTTTCTCCGGAAGAAATCATATCCACTTTAACATTGGAAATAACGATTACTGCCCCTTTGACCACCTTGAATGAAACCCGCACCAGATCAGTTTTAGGATTTGATACGGTAAATTCGGCATTGTAAGTTTGCTGTGAATCGCTCTTTTTGAATTTTTTTGTCTGGTTGGCAATAAATTTCTTTTTACCGTATTCTGCAAGAGAAATGGTCATTGGCGCACCTTTAATGTCGGCAGAAACGGCGATTTTATCTCCACGCTTTGCCGTAATTCCTCTTGCGGTGTAAATGGCGATCTGACCTTTGGCATTGTTTTCTGAAGCAAGGTGAACAAAATTCACTCCGTTCAGCCGGATCACTTCAGCCGTGCCGTTGCGGGTCGTCGAAAGTGACCATTGGCGTTTGAAGTCATTGAAACTGCCGTCCACATCCACCTCAACGGCAAAAACGGTCGATGTGAGCATGATTGCCAATATAAAACTGAAAATTTTCATTATTATTATCCTGTGAAATCTCTCTGTTATTTACGCAATGCCGGTTCCAGCCAGTTTGCAATATCGCCATAAATGCCGTCTCCGCAATCACTGACGACCAGTTTCAGTTCTTTTACTCCGGTCAGGTCTGCCCACAGCGGTATCGCCTGATCCCGGATGGTCACTTTGCCGGAATCTGCCGCCAATTTACCATCGGTGTAGACTTGAAAAGATACCGAAGCGCTGTCATTTCCATGATCATCAACGGCGACGCGGGTGGTGAAAAGTTTCCAATCATCTTTTTCCGGGAGCTTGAAAACGATTTCACTTCTGGCATGGCATCCGAAACCGCGGGAGTATTTATATTTACGGACGGTCAAAGGAGAACCGAAAAGGCACTCTTTGTTTACTGCCAGAGGTTTTTCATCCTGCCGGACGGAAAACGGAGTTACTCCGGTCAAGGTCATCATGGTTGTGGTATTCAATATTTCCGCCGGGAAACTTTCTTTTGCAAGATTGCGTTTCCATGGGATCCTGACGGTTTCTTCTGCATCTCCGAAAACTTGCAGTTCCACGATCTGTCCGCCTTGCCGGGAGGAGTTGAAAAGAACTTCAACTTGCAGATATCTTGCCATTACCGGAGCAAATTTGCGGAAAACTCCCCGTGGCGAATCCGGCATGATATTGTTTCTTTCATCCATGATGATCTGATAATTTTTGCCGTCACTGCTTCCTTTTACCGCAAATTGAGTGATCCGCGGGAAATAACGGTTGTCAACGCTCCATGCGGGAAAGACCCGGAGTGAGGAGATTTTTTGAACTCTGCCCAGATCTACGGTGAGGGTCTGGGGGGCAGGTTTCTGACTGTACCATGCCGATGAAAACTGCGTGTCACCGTCGACCGCTTTTTGGGCTTCAAAACCTTTGAAGAAACTTGATGCAGAGGCCTTTTTATTCAATGCGAGATTGACTTTCCGGGTCAATGTGCGTTCAGGGATATCTTTTCCGGAAAATTCCAGGATCGCCAAATTTCCGGGAGTTATTTCCAGTTCCAGAAAACGCCCCTTTGAGTCATCTGAAAAATAACACTTCTCTCCGGAAAGCAGATCGACTGCATTGGTCAGAGTTTGAGGTACCCGGATGCGGCAGACAACTGTTTTGTTGAGATCAAACTCTTCCGGACCATTATAATAAGGATGGCGCGGAGAAGTTTCGTAAACTCCGCCGTTGTTGTATATTGCCATTATCCAGTTGTCACCTTTGCGATTGACCTGCCATGCCAACTGCTCTCTGACACCGCTGCCTTCCAGTTTGAACTGGGTGAGAGATGGCAGAAGTTTGTCCATAAGATCGGCTGCGACCGGCAGCAGTTTTTTCCGGACATCATTGCCCTCTTTTATCTGACCGTTTTCCAGCAGCCAGTGCGCGCCGAGAGTGATGACCTTGCCTTTGCCGTATGAGTTGACTGCACCGAGGCAATCATTTTTTGCCATGTAAAGCGGAGCTGCTCCCTGCAGAGTTAAAATGGAAGCGTTGAAAGGCGCGGAACGCAAAATTTTACCATTCATATCGGACATCGCGGAAAATGTCGCGGTTTTCCCCTTGACCACACCGGTAAATGCGGTGTCGAGATTCTGCATCTGGGCGGCATTTACGATCAAGGTTCCCCCCTGACGGACATATTCCTGCAATCGGTCAACGACGGCATCGTCCAGACGGTGCTCTCCAAGCAGGAAAAGCACTTTGTAGTTGCTCAAAAGCTCCATGGGAAGCGGCCCCTTGGGAGTGTCCAGCCGGAGAATATCATAAAGATCACCGTAAGGTGTCGCGGCAAAGTAACTGGGAAGCTCCCGTTTTTCCAGATAGTTGAAAAGCAGCGTGTTGATGAATTCTCTGGTCATGTGTTCGCCGTTGTTGTACGGGAAACGGTTGAATGCCCGACTGCCGCGATATGCCCATCCGTTGTGCCATGACAGCAGCAGTCCGACCGGATTATAGTTGATACCGGTATCCGGATTCAAACGTTGAAATTCCTGGATCTCTGAACACAATTCACCGTACCAGCTCAAACGGAATTGTCCGCTGCCGCTCCAGTCGGCATAACGCATGTGGTCACATTCATCAAGCAATACGGCGGCATTGGTCAATGCCATATAATACCACAATCTCCGGTAGAGCGAAGGGGTGATATGCATGACTCCCTGCTGTTTGTAATATCCGGGGGAGGGTTTCTGTATATGTGACAACGCCGGGTGACTGATACGGACATTCCAGTCAAATGCCATCAAATATCCGTAAGGTATCTGCCACATTCTGGCGGCACCGCGGGTCAGGGCATTGAAAATGATATTGTTGCGGTACGGAGTACGGTTTTCATTGATGATCGCGCGTATCGGTTCCCATGAACCTGACCAGCTCAATGCCCAGCACTGGGAACCGGAAAGGGCGTGTACCTGACCTTTGAATGGAGCATTCATTTTGAGCCAGGCGTAGCGTGCCGCTTCGGCATAGGCTTCGCGGGTCAGTGGTTCTTTCATATCTGCCGGGAAAAAGTCTTTGAAAATCGGTATCCTCCGTTTCGTGGCTGCTTCTTTGATCTTATCCCGCTGAAACCGTATCATCAGCATACGATCGAGATTGGTTCCCCATTCATTGAATCCCCGGACACCGAGGAAGCAGGGATTTTTTGCCAATTCCGCCAGCTCTTTATCTGTCGGTAGTTTGCGGTTGTTGAAACTGCGGTCATACAAGGCTCCTACCATCGGCAGTTTGTGCTGACGGAAAAGTTCCATCCGTTTTTTCAGCAGCGGTATTTCACTTTCTTTCAATGTCCCGCGCCGGGATTTCACCGGATCAGGATCCACACCGGAAATTGCCAACTCTCCGATTTCATCAAACATATCCATTATGGTCAATGAGTTGTTGTATTCCATCCCGTTGAGCCATCCGTAACGCCCGGCGACTTTTTTGGGGATATAAACGGAATTGAAACCGTGATCTCCGGTTGCAACAAGTTCTCCGGAGGCCAATGCCGATAATGCAATTGAACAGATCAGGAGAAGCAGAAAAATTTTTTTCATCAGCTCAATCCTCTTTCTTTACCTGATCGGCAAGCTGAAAATTATCCCAGTCTTTGTTCCATTCATTACGGGTCATGGCTGAAACATGACCGTCGGCAAAGCTGATCAGATAGCTTTGGTTGTGAACAGGTATGGCATATTTGGTGTTACTGTGGTTTATCATGCCTTTGGGAGAAAGACAGCCTCTGCGGAATGCAGATGCCGGATTGCGGTTAAGCACGCACCATGCGGTCACAAGTTTTGACGGGAAGCGGAGATTTCTGCGCAATTTCTGATCTTCCGTCGGTTTGCCGTTGGTATCGTAACCGGCGTAGGAGGAGTATTGATAGGTTCTGCCGACAACCTTGATCCGGTTGACAAGATCGTGAGCTTTTATTTCCGCATTGCCGGTATTGATATTATACCCGCATTTGTCGTCATCACTGTCGTAATAGTTGTTTTCCTGATTTCCCGGACAGGCAAAAGCAGAAACCGGCACCTGATAATCAACAATCAATCTGACCCACCAAAAGTTATTATAGTGAGCCGGCAGGATATAACTCTGATTGTCACCGGAATACATGAGTGCCATTTTGTTTATCTGATTGAGATTGCTGACGCAGTTGCTCTGTTTGCCGCGATTGCGGGCGCTCTGCAGAGCGGGCAGCAGTATTGCTGCCAATATAGCTATAATAGCAATTACGACGAGCAATTCAATAAGGGTGAATTTTTTTGTCAGATTGCGGGAATCAGTTTGATAATTCATGATACGGCCTTTCTTTTGATTAGATTGATTTTGAGTGTTTCAATGTAACATAACCATATTTTTCCAAATATTTCAATCGTTGTAATTCATTTTGTATTTCAGTTTCACTGCTTGAGGTATTGAGCTGCCAATCAGCGAGGCGGAATGCTTCAAGCAAACTGTTTTTGCCGTCAAAAAGTGAATAGAGAAGGCGGTTTAGCCGGAAACTTTTTCTCTCATTGTACGGAATTTTTGCAAGAGAGAATGGCGTAGCTTCATTTCTTTGCGGGATGATTTGTGCCGGCAGAGCTTCGGTTTCAGACAGGTCGGATTTTCCGGAAACCGTGGAGCAGCTTTCCCGGAAAAGTTTTTCAAGAACAGTCGTGTCAATAGTGGTATGGCAATATTTTGCCGCAGAATCCAATTTGCCGGAAAGATAATTGTACGCTCCTTTTAAAAGCAGTAATTTTTCATCAGGTCTTTTGTCTGATTGACAGATGAGGCGGCTCTGTTCCTGAAATTCTGCAGCGGCAAATGCCGGAAATTTTTCAGTTTCCTCTGCACTGAACTGCAGCATTGCGGCAATAGCCGAAGCAAAGGCGGGAAATTCTTCAGCCGCCCACTGCCAGTCTGCTTCAAAATCTTCACAGCCGCAGTGGTGCGCTGAACCGGATGGGTTTTTGCACCAGTTTACCGGCACATTGCCGCATAACGGGTCTCCGGCAAAGGTATCGTCGGAGAGATTGCCTTGCTGACGGATAATGGTTGTGTCAGGCAGTTTTTGCTGTAAAATTTCCGGGATCACCCAATCACCGAACCATGGAGCGCATAAGGGAGAATCCACGAAGGTCAATAATTTCTGTTTTTTGTGATTGATGGCATCCATATTCAACGCTCCGGAAATGCGTTCTGCCCGTCCGGGATCTGCCAGATATGCCGCAAAACCATACAATTCCATGCCGAAAACCACCCGCAAGGTCCGTTCCGGAGTGCCGTACACCTCCCTGATCGCTTTTCCGATGGCGCAAATTGCTCCGAAGCCAATGGCATTATCAGCAGCAAACGGTTCATAAATATGGGAAAAGAGTGCGTATTCCTGTTCTGATTTGCCGGGAATCACCGCTGTGACAGTATAGATTTTACCGGAATATATCCGGGAATCCATAACACCATGGAGAGTTACTTTGCCGGAAGCAAGTTTTTTGAGCAGCATCGTTCCCTGTTTTGCTGAAATGGCAAACAGCGGCAGCCGCTGATCTCCGGCAAGCGGATACCAGCCGAATCTGCCGGTCCCGTTGAACCAGCGGATCGAATCCGGATAATCTTTTCCGGAAAGAAAATCAACCGCCACAACTCCGACCGCACCATTCTGCCGCAATTGTTCCAGAAATTCTCCCTGCGGATTTCTGCCGTCATAGATCGTGAGTAAAACCCATTTGCCTCGGACATCGGAAACTTCTCCCGGTTTGAGTGCAACCAATTCGACGGTGATCCCGTCCGGCGGAGTCGGCGGACTCCATGGAGCTGCGGCAAAGGGGATTTTATCAGTGTCGGCAAGAATGATATTTTCTCCGGCAACAGTCAAAAATGATCTGCCGGTAAGATCCCATGCCGGAGGCATGGTGCAATCAAAGAAAGAAGTTTTGCCGTCGGCATCGTGTTCCAGAAGTTCGATCTTTTCAAATCCGGCTTCATTCAATGCCAGGCGGCAGTATTCAGCTGCGGCGGCAAATCCGGAATGAGAACAACTTGCCTCATAAAAATGAAGCTGTTCCGTACAGCGCCGCGCCAGTTCAAGGTCGAACACAGTCTGGATATTTTTGCCGGGGATCATGAACTTTTACCGGATCATTTTTTCAATTTTTTACAACAGAACGATACCATTCGCCGGTTTTGACGAGGGTGTTTTCCATCGCCGCCAGCGGGATCATGATACTGGAACATATCCGTTCCGGCCATTTCGCTTTGCCGGTATTGGAATCCACATAGTCCAGAAATGAACTTAACAATGTTTTGTCTGCACCGCCGTGTCCGCCGGTTGTAACGTTGACATCGAAACGTTTACTTTTGCCGTCAAGCGTGATTATTTCAACGAAGTCCTCTTTGCTGTTGACCCGCAATTCACCCTTTTCACCGAAAAAGGTGAAGCGTCTGGAGTAAGCGCTGCCGCAGGAGGTCAGCTCCTGGGAGAAAAGCACTCCGTTATTCATCACTCCGCTGATCACTGCTGTATCATCGCTGGTGGCTCCGCTGCCGTGACGGCGATGCTGGAAATTGGCGGTGAAACCGCAGACCACCTCCGCATAGGTATTCAGGCAGTATTGGATGAAGTCGGTATCGTGGGTCAATTTGCCCAGAACCAAACCCGCCGGATCTCCGGCGAATTTACGCAGTATCACATCATGGGCAAAGGCGTATCCCACGTCGCAGCATCCTCTGACACTGAAAACTTTGCCGATCGCTCCGGAATCGATCAATTCTTTGGTCTTTATCAATGCCGGGCGGCAGGGGAGGTTCAACCCCATCTGAAATGCACACGGCGCGGAAGTGACCACCTTGTAAAGCTCTTCTGCTTCGGCAAGCGTCGGGACTGCCGGTTTATCACACATTACAGCTTTTCCGGCACGGATGGCGGCGGCAGTGATTTCCAGATGGGTTTCCGGATAAGTTTCAATAATGACAGTATCGATCTCATCATCTGCCAGCAGCTCCCGGTAATCCCGGTAGACTTTGAAGTTGTGGCAATATATCCCGACTCCCTGACGGTACAGCAGATTTTCTCTGTTGTCGGCAATGGCGGTGACCCGGCCGTATTCCGGAAGTTCACTGCCGATGGTTTCTGCCAGAAGCTGTCCTCTGGCACCGAATCCGATGATTCCGATGGAATGATATTTCTGTTCGATCATACTCAAATCCTCTGATTATCAAAAGACATTGACTGTACGCGCCAATTTTCTGCTCACTCCGCCGTCGACAGTGATGTCGGCACCGTTGATAAAGCCGGATCTTGCTGAAGCCAGAAAAAGTGCACATTCGGCAATATCTGCCGGAACTCCGGCACGGCGTACCGGAATACTCAAATTGACCGCTTCATCGACCGGTTCTTTATCCACATCGATATAACCGGGAAGAATATTGTTGACCCGGATACCGTTTTTGCCCTCCTGTATGGCGAGCTGTCCGGTCATGCCGTGGATAGCACCTTTACTCATGGCATACAGAGTCCAGCCGGGGACAGTAGTGTCCTGATGAACTGAACCGATATTGATGATACTGCCGCCGGATTTGCGCATCAGGGCGATCTCCCGCAGACAGCAGAAAAGGGTGCCGCGGATGTTCACATCGGCAAGGCGATGGTAGTATTCGTCGGTTATCTCTTCCGGAGCCAGTGCCGGAAGTACCACCCCGGCATTGTTGACTGCCGCATCCAGAGTGCCGAATTCAGCTTTGACTGCCTCAAAGAGAGCTTCCAGTTCCTCTGCTTTGCCGAGATCGGCGCGGAAAAGGTGTACTTCGCCCGGAAGTTCCGAGGCAATTTTTTCTGCCAGACTTTGATCGGTACGGTAGTGCAGGAAAACTTTTGCTCCGGCTTGTGAAAATGCCTTGACTATTCCGGCGCCGATACCGCGGGAAGCTCCGGTGACCAGAACTTTTTTATCTTTCAAATCCTCATAACAATTCATAAATCAGCCTCATTACAGGGTTTTGAACTCTTTTTCGATCATCTTGTAGAGATCATCAAAAAGACGGTCGTAAACCGGATCGCTCCGGAAACCGGGCGCGCGGCAGTAGTCACATTCGATCAAACCACGCCGTTTCAGGATGATCTTTTCAAAATGAATGATCATTTCCACATTCTGACGGATGTGGTTGAGCAGAGAATTGAGCTTATCATGCAGCTGCTGTGCGGCGGCGAAATTTCCGGCATTGAGATCATCCCAGATCTTCCGGTAGATGTCCGGCATGGAAGGTCCGGGCATGACGCCGTAGGCGCCGCGGGCGAAGCCTTCGATCATCTGGAATCCGGCGTTTCCGACAAATATTTTGCGGTCGGCAGGAAGTTTGGCGCTCAATGCACTGATATATGCGCCGGGGGGCTTGCATTCGATTTTGAAATAGAGCAGATTTTTGTGGCGCTCTGCCAGTTTGGCAAGGGTTTCCACCGGGATCGCAACACCGGTTTGATCCGGAGCATACTGGATCATCAGCGGCAGTTTGACCGAATCACAGAGCGCATCCAGATGGTCAAACAATTCCGCACCGGCGGGTTTGAGGAAAAACGGCGGCAGTACCATCATGCAGTCCGCGCCGGAGTCTTCGATCTCCTTCGCACGGCGGATTGCGGAGATGGTGGAGTGTTTGGTGTTGGAAATAATTACCGGAGCATGGTTTTCATGGCAGGCTTTCACCGAAGAAGCGATCAATTTTTTCTCTTCATCAGTATCCATTTTGTAATACTCTCCGGCAATACCGAACAGTGTCAATGCCTGTGCTCCGAGCGCGATCAGACTGGCACAGCATTTTTCATATCCGGCATAATCGACCGAACCGTCGCTGTGATAGACTGCCGGAGCAATGGGGCAGATACCTTTGATTTCCATAAGTCTGAATCTTCCTGTACTGATAAATCAGTTTTTAAGTTCGACGATCATTTCCACTTCCACGGCGATGTTGCCGGGGAGGGAGGACATACCGACTGCAGAACGGGCATGGCTGCCGATCTCCTGACCGAATGCTTCAATGAGCAGATCGGAAACGCCGTTGATGACCACCGGGTGTTTGGTGAAGTCCGGAGCGGCATTGACCATACCGAGGACTTTTACGAAGTTGGCGACATTATCCAGATCTCCGCATGCCATGCGGATCGATTCAAGGCAATGGATACAGGCTTCGCGGGCGGCTTCATAACCCTCTTCGACGGTCAGAGTATCGCCGACTTTGCCCAGAGTTTTTTTGGAGCCGTGTCCGGAAACAAAGAGCAGATTGCCGCTGCGTTTGGAGCGTTCGATCGGATGGTCGCACGGAGGAAGCACTTGAAGTTCAATGCCGAGAGACTGAAGTTTTTTTTCTACATTCATAATTTAAGCCCTTTATATTTTATTGAAGTTGTTTATCTATTTCTTTGAAGCGGGCGATGATCTGTTCCATTTCACCGTCTGCCAGACACATGGGATTGATGTAGACTCCGGGGCGGTTTTCGGAATAACAGATGATCCCGGGATCGCCGGTGCGGAGGATTTCCCGCAGTTCTGCCGGAGTGGTTTTGTCATGTTTCAATGTGACAAATGCGCGGGGGAGGGGCTGTCCGGCCTGATTGGGCCAGGTTCGTTCGGCGGAGAAAAATTTGCAGTTTTCCAGAGCGGAAACGAGTTTTGCCACCTCGTTTTCGCACCAGTTCAAACGAGCCTCTTCATCGGCATTGACATATTGGCGTATGGCGGAATAGAGAGCGACCATCTCTTCTCTGCCGATCTTCATTATTCTGCCGCAGCCGTAACGGGGAAAGCTTAATCCGGTGGCGATCTTCAACAGCTTGCTTGAACCGAGAAGCAGACCGCTTGCCTGGGGGCCGCAAAGATCTTTGCCTCCGGAAAAACATGCCATGTCAGCTCCCAGATCCCGGGTGTAACGCCACAAATTATGCTTCGGCGGCAGTTGTGCCGCTCCATCGGCAAGTACCGGTATATTGCAGCTGTGGGCGGCTTCGATGAAATCGGAGAGATTCATGCATCCTTCTCCGTAATAACCATCGGGGGTGCGGGGGGCAAAATAACACATCACAGTATTGCTGTTGATGGCATCTTTGACTGCGCTTGCCGGTAATTCTGCCTGCATATTCGGAAAACCGACGAAACGGATTTTTACACCGAGCTGTTCCATCGCGTGATCGTAGGGAATATGCTGTCCCCAGAGAGCGACAACTTCGCAGCGGGAAATTTCTTCTGCGGTAAGAAGGTCGAAATTTTTACCGTAATGTCCGGCGACACAGGCGGCAGTTGCCAGATATATGGCACAACTGCAGGAGTTGCAGAGCAATGCTGCTTCGTTACGGGTCAATTCGGCGACTTTGTGATTGAGAATATCCTGAAGTTTTTCGACTTCGACAAAACTGCGTGCGGCATCGCAGAGATCACGCAAGGTTTCCTCTGACATGCGCGAACCGCCGACAACGGTATAAGTTCCGACAGCATTGATCAGCTTCGGAAGACCAAGTTCATCATATATGCTCACGGTATTTTTTCCTGAAAAAATTTTTTACGGTTTGACTTGTACCACATCTTAATATATATTGATAAACAGCATATAAATATGGCAAAAAAGAGGTTTTTTATGTCAATATCGCAAACTCCGGAGTGGATCAGGGATTTGTTGGAATATCATGGAAAACGTCCGGATTCATTGGTTTCCGGCGGCATGGAATCTTTGTGTCCGCTGATTCCGGAGAATGTTATTGTCAGGGTGGACTCCAACAGTTCGATCATTCCCAAGGAGACATATGTCCATCAGAGAATGATCCTGAAAACCATTCTTTCCGGAAAATTGAATACGATCATTGACGGTTTGAGTTTTCCAATGAAAGCCGGAGACAGTGTGCTGTTCTTTCCTTTCCAGTTTCACTCTTCAATCGATGCTGAAAACTGTCCGAAGCACTCTTTTGCCGCGATCTCTTTTACCATGCCCAATAATGATATAGCTCCGTTACTGCCGTTGAAAAACCGCGTACTGCATCTGCCGTCAGAAGATTTGACGGTATTGAATGAGATCGTCGGCGCATTTTACGGCAATAATGATGTCTCCCATTCGCAGGCGATTTTGAAACTGTACGGTATTTTGCTGAACCAGCTGGAGAAATATGCCGGTACGGCAGATATTGCAAGACCCGGCAAAGGGGATGATATCCACCGGCAAATCTATGATTTCATCCGGGAGAATTTCGATAAAAAACTTTCTCTGAAGTCGCTTGCCGCGCAGTTCGGTTGTTCCCCGGAAAACATCCGGAAAATCGTTCAGCGCAACTATCCCGGGCTCACTCCCGGAAAATTGATCGCGAAACTGCAGATGCAGGAGGCTGTGGAACTGTTGGAAAACACGGACAATCCGATCGGTGATATTGCTGAAAAATGCGGATTTTCCGATGTTTTTACATTCAGTAAAAAGTTCCGTAAAGTCACCGGCAGATCACCGCGTGAATACCGGATGTCCATAAATCATTCACAGGAAGAGTCTTAAACCAGAATGAAAAGCGGGCGGGGCAGGGGGAGTTCGCCGCAGGATTCAGAAATCTGTCCGGAGTCGGCATCGCAGGTGAAAAAAACGGTTTTTCCGGAAAACTCATTGGCAACCGCCAGAATATCTGTTTCCGGTAAAAAATTGAAATCACGGGGACTTGAGCCGCCCGCCGGATAAAAATTCCAGGAAGTAAGTCTGCCATTTTCATCCACCGCAAAAACAGCGATGGTATCACTGCCGCGGTTGCCGGCGAATAAAAATCTGCCATTTCCTGAAAATTTAATTGTCGAAGCACTGCCGCTCTTTTCTCCATCCGGTAATGTGGATATTGTGTCAAGAAAATAAAAATCGCCTTGAGCGTAACTGAAACGTTGGATCACATTGCCCAGTTCACAGACCAAATAAGCAAATTTTCTTTCTGTATCAAAAAACAGATGGCGCGGCCCGGAGCCGGGAGTGACAAAATATTCTCCGGCGGCAACCGGAGCTATCCCTTTATCCGGATCATAGGGATAGAGCAGAATCTTATCAGTTCCAAGATCTGTTACACACAAAAATTTGTTGTCCGGGGTGAATGTGCAGCAATGGGGGTGCGGAGAACTCTGTTCAGCATGGATACTGCTTCCGGTATGGTTGATGCTCTGCTTTAAAGTTGCAAGTGACCCATCGGCGGCGATTGTGAATTCACTGATATTTCCGGAGGCGTAATTGGCAGAATAGAGAAATTTGCCATTTGCGGAAATTTGCAGATAACATACCGATTTCCCCTCTGCCGGCAGAGTGTTGAGCAGATGGAGTTTACCGTCTGGATCGACATGGTAAGCCGCCACGGCTCCGATGCCGTTGTGTTGAGTCGACGCATAGATGGTTTCCCGGGGCGCGCCCCAGCTTAAAAACAAGTTGCGTTCAAGCGGATAAAAGTCTTCTATTTCCGGCTTTTGGTTGTGCCAGACACAGCGGAATATCCCTCCATTGCGGTCTTCGGTCATACCGGAAATGTAGAAGCAGTTTGTTGAACTCATAATATTTTTATTCTCTTATTTTGCAGCCGGAGCTGAATGCCCGGCGCTTCCGTAATATAGCACATGCAACCGGGATTTACAAAGCACAAACGGCAGAAATTTTGACTGTTCCTTTTTTGTCAGAAAAATTTTCGCAACAGGAAAAAGAAAACCGGATTTGAAACAGTTTGCAATATGTGTTATATTAAACTCATAAATCTCCATTGAACAGGAAACACAATGAAGCATAACTTTCATTGAAAAAGAGAGGGCAGTTATGCAAAAACAAAGCTCTGTAACAGAAGCATGGGATCGTAAGTATCCCGAACAGGTCGTCCTTGCCATCACCAAAAGCAAAGACGGCAGAATAAATGCCATGGCGATCGGCTGGGTGTGTATAGTTTCCGATGAACCGCCGATGTTCCTGCTGGGAATTGATGATCCGGCTTATACGCTCGAACTTATCCGTGGATCCCGCGAGTTTGTCATCGCTTATCCAAGTCAAAGTATGGCAGCGGAAACTCTCTATTTCGGAACGACTCACGGACACAATATCGATAAAGGAAAAATTTCCGGATTGAAATTTGAACCGGCAACGATAGTGGATGTTCCGCTTTTGTCCGATGCAGTAGCCAATTTTGAGTGCAGACTGGTGACCGAATACCGCCCCGGAAATTGTCCGCTGGTAGTCGGAGAAGTAGTGGCTTCCAGCGTAAATACTGATGATTCTGTTCTGCGGCTGATCAATGCCGGCAAAGGTTATAAGTTACAATAAATTTTGGTTTTATCTCATTTTTTGTGAAAAATATAACCTGCGGCGGCGCATTGCGCGCAATCTCTTGGCAAATCTTCGGACTCCGGTTCGGTCGAGTACCTGAGTACACTCCCTCACCATCGCCTTGATTTACCATCGACCTTGCATCACACTGCATCCGCCGACTGCAATCAAACCGTTTTATTGTTTGACAAATTACTGTTTTTGCAGTATATTTTTTGTACAATAACGATTATCATTACAAATTAACATAAAAGTTTCACAAAATTTGGGACAATAACTAAATTTTATATCAGGAAAACAATTATGAAAAAATACAGCTTTTTTATTGATGACAATATCTTCTTTCTCAAAGAAAATGCTTCCGGTAAAGCAAAATCAGTTTTCGACCATTTTTATCTTGCCAATTTAAAAAAATTGCATGACAAGTATCAGACCAAATTTTTGCTCAATTTATTCAAAGGCGATCAGAACAGCGGCTTTATGCTTGATGAATTTCCCGACTGCTATAAAGAGGAATTTGCCGCCAACAGTGACTGGCTGCGTTTCAGTTTTCATGCGGCTTTCGACAAGACCCATTACTTTGCTGCACCCAAGTGCATTGCCGCAACGACCGAAGAGTTCATCCGCGATTACAACTATGTGAAACGGGAGGTGACCCGCTTCGCCGGAGAGGAATGTTTCCTCTTTCCGCAGATCGTGCATTATGTGGATTCTTCTCCGGAAATCAAACGCTTTCTTTACAATGAGGGAGTCCGTTTTCTTTCGGAGAGACGTTCAAAGTTTGAAGCGCTCTCCGAACAAGCCGGTCATACTGTCACTTCGTTCCCTGATCCCGATGTGCCGGAACTTGAACGCATACCGTTTGAACTGGTGTTCAACAATGTCCCGCTGGAAAATGTCATTCCGGAACTGGACATCCGGATCGTCAAAGAGCAGCGCAACTACATCAATATCATGACCCACGAACCCCAGTTTTTCCCATCCTACTGGCACTGCATCGAAGAACATTGGCAGCGGCTTGATTGCGCCTTTGCCCATTTGACCGGTTGCGGTTATACTCCGGTGTGGGGATCTTTGATAGAAAAATCAGATTTGTGACAGAGATCTCTGATTTTTTACTTTTAATGTTTCCGGCTGACCATTCGTTCAGTTTTTGCCATAAATTTCTTTCTGAAACTCCGGTATCATATCCAGTCCCGCAATAACTTCATTGCACGATCCGGTATTGCCGGGAAAAATCATGGCTGCAGTTTCAACCGGCTGGATCGTCAATAACGGATGTCCGGTGGTACGGATAAACGCAGATGGTAGAGGAAATTTTTGATGCCGATATGAGGTTTCGTACTGAAAATGTGGCGGTAGGAAAAGAGAATCATCCCTGAAACTTCTCTATGCAGACGGTTGTAGCGCAGCTGCGCCGCCAACTCCTCATTTCCCCACCCTTTTTCACCGAGGCGGTAGGGCGACATGCCGATGTAAAGTTTGGTATCGGTGTTGCGAACCATACCGCTCCACCAGTCGACCAATGCTGCGTAAGCGGCGGTCTCATGAGCAAAATTCCAGTATATTTGCGGCGCGATATAGTCGAGATAGCCGCGTTTGACCCACTTCCGGGTATCGGCATATAAATTGAAATAGGTCTGCTTGCCGCCAGTGGCAGAACCGCCTTTGATATCTTTGGCGTTGCCCCAGATGCCGAAAGGACTGATGCCGAATTTTATTCTTTTGCGCTGCCGGTAATTGACCTGATTTATCACCAGACGGATGTTGTAGATCAGCGTTTCGGTGTTGTTCCGCCGCCAGTCGGCTTTATTGAGTTTGCGCGGATTGTACCGGGCAAAGGTGGCGTTATCCAGATTGCCGATCTCTTCATAGGGATAGAAATAATCATCAAAGTGGATGGCATCGGGGGTATATTTTGAACACAGTTCATAAACCACGCTCTGCATGTGCTGGATGACTTCCATTCTGCCGGGATCGAGGAAAAGCGACCGCGTTTTACCGTTGTTGAATTCCAGAACCAGATGGGGATTTTTTCTTGCGAAGTTCGCCGGATGGCGGCTGTTCAGATAGGCTGTTTTACTGACTTTTACATCATTCATCACCCGGTAGGGGTTCAGCCAGGCGTGAAATTCCAGTTTGTACGCGCGGGCGGTCTTTATCATATAGGCAAGCGGGTCGAAATTTTTGAAACCAACTCCCTCTCTGCCGGTCAACCACTGGGAACAGGGCGCAAATTTTGACGGATAAAAGGCATCGCAATTGGGGCGGACCTGAAAAATCACTGCATTGAATCCGGCTCCGGCGATGTTGCGTACCATCCGGGTGTATTGTTCTTTGAACTGTTTTACTGATTTTACCTGTTTGAAGTCCAGATTGAGAACCGTGCTTACCCATACGCCGCGGAATTCATTTCGGGGAGCATTGACTGCCGGAGGAATGTATATCGGGCGGGGATCGAATTTCCCGCCCCGGCGGATGATTTGTCCTGCGCTGTTTTTGTATGGCGCAAGTTTCGCAAGCAGCTGTTGCGGAAAAAGCAGAATAAAAGTTGATAAAATTGCCGGTAAATATTTATTCATCAGCTTTTTTGTTCCATTTGGCTTCGGGTTTTCTGCCGTTGCCTTTGAACTTCGGTTTGCGCCGTTTCGGCGGGAAGTTGTCCTGATGAGTTTTACGTCGTTCAGAACCTTTGGGCCAGATTTTTGCCATATCTTCTGCATCGGGGAGAGCGGCGTGGCGGATCATCATAAGTTCACGGGCGTGAGCGTAGGCGCGCTGCTGCATGATTTCGCCTCGGCGCGGATTTTCCACATCTTCCAGTTGAGCTTGCAAAGAAAGTATCCGGCAGGCGGATTCCCGCATTCTCACCATGAGGTTTTGCGGTTTGAAAATGTTGTCCACGCATTGCGCGATAATAGCGGCACTGCCGGGTATGCCGGGCTGCCAGAGAGTTCCCGCTTCCCTGCCAAACGCCATTTCCACAAAGGGCAGCGCGGCGCAGGCGATGGCGAGTGAAACGCTGTTACGGTAAAGTCCTTCATCCAGACGGCAGTTGCGTTCATAGAGCAGATCGCAGAGATATTTCTGCTGCGGCGTACCCCAGATGGCGGAGATCTCCGGCAGGAAGTAGGGCAACAGACCGTAGTCGTGAAACACTTCCAGATGGCGGTCGCAGTAGCTGGATTTTAAAATCTTTTCCAGTTCAAGGGCCAGGCGGGAACTGGAGGCAAGCGTCAGCAGCGGCAGTGAAGCAAAGAGGGCATTTTCGGTGGCATCGTCCAACGCAAAATCAAATTGAGCGACCATTTTCAAGGCGCGTAAAATGCGTACCGGGTCTTCTTCAAAACGGAGTTTCGGTTTGCCTATCGCCCGGACGATGGAGTTGTTGATGTCGTCGATACCCATACCGGTGAGGTCGATAACTTCTTCTTTTGCCGGGTCATAAAAGAGGGCATTCATGGTGAAATCCCGCCGCCAGACATCTTCTTGAGCTGTGCCGTAGGCGTTATCGGAGGTGATGAGATTTTTACCGTTATCGGAACTTTTCGGAGCTGTACGGAACGTTGATATTTCGTAAATGTCATTGCCCGCGTACAGATGAACCAGCCGGAAACGCTTACCGATTATCCGCGCTTTGCGCCGACCGAAAACTCCCCGTATTTCCTCGGGAGTTGCGGCGGTGGAAATATCAAAATCCTTGGGCGTGCGGTTGAGCAGTAAATCGCGTACTGCGCCGCCGACGACATAGGTTTCAAAACCGGCATCCTGAAGTGTCAGGACAATATCTTTTGCTGTATCGGAGATCGCCAGAGGACGCTTCACCTTGAACCTCCCACATGGCGCTGGATGATGGTGTCAACGCATTCCATTTCCGGATCGGCAAAGGGGTAGTCGGCGTTGAAGTGAAGTCCGCGGCTTTCCTTACGTTTAAGAGAACTGTCGATGACCAGTTCGGCGACGGTGGAGATGTTGCGCAGCTCCACCAGATCGGCGGTAACAGTGAAGTCCCAGTAATATTTTTCGATCTCTTTGCGGATGAGTTTGATCCGGTTCTTCGCCCGTTCCAGCCGCTTGTCGGTGCGGTAAATGCCGACGTAGTCCCACATGAAGCGGCGTATTTCATCCCAGTTATGGGAAATCAGCACCAGTTCATCGGAATCGGTGGCATTGCCGGTCGTCCAGTTGAGAGCGGCTTTTTCATCGGGAAGCGTGGATTTGTAAAAGGACATTTTCTGCTCAATATCTTCTGCCGCCAGACGGGGAACGACCATCGCTTCAAGCAGACTGTTGGAAGCCAGACGGTTTGCTCCATGCAATCCGGTGCATCCGCATTCGCCGACCGCGTAAAGTCCGGCGATGCTGGTATTACCTGCTACATCGGTCTTTATTCCGCCGCAGACGAAGTGTGCCGCCGGAACCACCGGGATAAGGTCGTGTGCCATATTGACTCCGGCTTCCAGACATTTGGCAAAAATATTTGGGAAACGGAGGCGGAGAGTTTCTTCGCTGTGATGGCGGATATCGAGATAGACGCACTCTTCGCCGGTACGTTTCATTTCGGAGTCGATGGCGCGGGCGACCACATCGCGGGGAGCGAGGCTTTTCATCGGGTGGTATTTATGCATGAATTCGACCGGTTCAGCGTTGGGACGGGGACGGCACTTGAGGACAGCGCCTTCGCCGCGCAGAGCTTCGCTGATAAGGAAGGAGCGGATGGTCGGATGATAGAGTACTGTCGGATGGAACTGGATGAATTCCATGTTGGCGATCTTCGCTCCGGCACGATACCCCATTGCCACACCGGAACCGCAGGCGATATCCGGGTTGCTGGTGTAGAGATAAACCTTTCCCGCTCCGCCGCAGGCGACCGTGGTGGTGGCGGCAAGCGAAGTGAAAATTTCTCCGGTTTCAGTATTGAGGATATAGGCTCCGAAACAGCGGTTCTGACCGGGGAGTGAAAGACGTGCGCTCACGACCAGATCGATAGCGATATGGTTTTCAAAAACGGAAATATTGGGGCAGTTTCTGACAGTTTTGACCATGACCCGTTCCAGTTCGGCTCCGGTGATGTCGCCGGAGTGAAGGACGCGGCGTTTGTGGTGTCCTCCCTCTCTGCCGAGGTCGAAGTCGTCGGGGTTGTCGGTATGCCCGAGTTCGCCGCGGGTGGTGAATTTTGCTCCGAGAGAAATGATTTCCCGGATCGCTTCCGGGCCGGCTTCAACGATGGTGCGGACGGCAGCTTTGTCGCACATTCCGGCACCGGCGGTAAGGGTGTCTTCAATATGTTCATCGAAAGTGTCTGCGCTGTCCATCA
This sequence comes from Lentisphaerota bacterium, assembly GCA_015061605.1. Lineage (GTDB taxonomy): Bacteria > Verrucomicrobiota > Lentisphaeria > Victivallales > Victivallaceae > UBA1784. The sequence goes on from SUWH01000005.1 coordinate 77,271, forward strand.
CGCAGGCGACTCCCCCCTGGGCGCAGCGGCTGTTGCATTCGTCGATGGCGCGTTTGGTGAATACAGCGACAGTGCGGCCGGATTTGGCAAGATGCCAGGCGGCGGTAAGTCCGGCAAGTCCGCTTCCGATGACGATATGATCAAAGTGTTTTATTTCACTGAGTTTCATGATTCTGAAATCCCCATTGAATAAATTAGTTGAATATATACACTATAATATACATCACTCTTTCAATAAAAACCAGAAAAAAAGCCTCTTTTTTTTAAAAATACGCAAAATAATGCATGATACAACCGGGATAAGAATAAAATCCGGTGGATTTTTTGCCAAGCGGTGCTATATTGTAGCAGAATATCATTGATTTATGGAGAAATTTTTATGGAAAAGTTTCGTTTTCTTCTGGTCGGCAGCGGCAATATCGCTTCGACATATGTCAAGGCGGCGGCGAATGTGCCGGAAATTGAGATCGCAGGAGTTGTTTCGCGCTCCGGGAAACGTCCTGCCGGGATGAGTGAAAATATTCCGGTGTTCCCGGAAATTTCAGCGGCAGATATTGAATTTGATGCCGTGATCCTTGCCACTCCCAATGGCTGTCACGCAGCCGGATGCCTTGAAGCGGTAAAACTCGGCAAGCACGTTTTTACCGAAAAGACTCTTGCGCTCACCCGGGAGGATATGGATGCCATGATCAATGGCTGTAAAGAGAAAAATTTGAAACTTGCGGTGGCGTTTCAGCGGCGTACCGCTCCGGATAACATCATTATCCGCGAGATGCTGCAAAAAAAATCTTTCGGGCGGGTGGTCGGCTGCGAACTCATCGCCAATTTCTGGCGTCCGGACAGTTATTATACCGATTCCACCTACCGCGGCAATTTGAGTGTGGACGGCGGCGGACCGTTTGTCCAGCAGGCAAGTCACAATATCGACCTTTATGTATGGTTTTTCGGAATGCCGGAAAAAGTCCATGCCTTTACCGGCAGATTTCTTCACCCGCTTGAGGGCGAAGATTACGGCAGTGCGATCTGCCGCCATGCGGATGGTATGGTCGGCACGATCATCGCTTCGACCGCCTCCAAGCCGGGATTTGACTGCGTGATGACCGTCCATACTGAAAAGGGTACTTTTACTCTTGAAGGCGACCGGATCACCGCGTGGCAAATCGACGATATACCCAATCCGACACAAGCTCCGGCAAAAGAGCTTCATTCCGGAGCTTCGACCAATGCTGTTACCGCCACCGGTGGACACGAGATACTGCTGCGTGATTTCGCGCAAAAAGTACGCTCCGGCGGCGACGTGATGGTGTCAGGAGAAAGCGCCAGAGCTGCCAGCGAACTTATTTTGCAGATCTACGAAGCCGCTGACCGTGTCTGACAAGTCTGACGGGGTGCCTGTTGTCCGTGATCGTCCGTAAAAGTCCGTAACTGTCCGTTTTTGTCTGTCAGACACCATCGCTTCATGTGGTGCTTTGCCCGTGCGCCAGCTCATCCGCCTGCCGGGCTTCTGCCCGGCGACAGGCGCAAACTCCAGCCAACCCGGAATCAGGAGCGATATCGCACCGCCGGGCGGGTTTTGCAAGAGAGAGCCGACAGGCGCGTACTCGCGTACGCAACTGGAGGAGCGAGCGCAGCAAGGCGCGCTCCGCAACAACCGCCGTCAGGCGGAACCAAACACTACCATCCGCCTGCCGGGCTTCAGCCCGGCGACAGGCGCAAACTCCAGCCAACCCGGAATCAGGAGCGATATCGCACCGCCGGGCGGGTTTTGCAAGCGAGAGCCGACAGGCGCGTACTCGCGTACGCAACTGGAGGAGCGAGCGCAGCAAGGCGCGCTCCGGCAAAGCGAGATCGCTCCGTGCTCAAAAATGGTACGCGGCGAGGGACTCGAACCCTCAAGCCTTGCGGCGTTGGGACCTAAACCCAATGCGTTTGCCAATTCCGCCAGCCGCGCCCGTGTTGTTAGAGGTAAAATATAGCACACAATACGCCGAAAAACAAGTGTTGTCGCCTTGAAAAAATTTTATTTGCAGACTATATTACACCGTATCATTTGAAAGGAGATCATATCATGAGCGAAACTGACATTCGTAAAATAGATAAGAATATGGATTTCACCACCTGCGGTGACGATGGATGCACCTGGTACAGCGTGGATGATGAGCCGTTTGTGCTTGATGGATTGTACTGGCGCAAACCGGGCGGGGATTTCAACCGGCTGCCGATCGGGTATTCGGTGAGTCCCGGGGTGGATGCGCTGTCGTGGCATACTGCCGGAGCGATGCTGCGGTTTGTGTCGGATGCCGATGAGATCCGGATCGCGGTGAAACTGCATCATAATGCGCGGATGTACCATATGGCGCACGTTGGAAGTATGGGATTTGACCTTTATTGCGGGCGCGGAAACGCGAAACAGTATGTGCGTTCAGCGAAGTTCGACCACACGCAGGATGAGTATCAGGTTCCGGTTTTTGAACTTCAGGGCAGAGAACACAAAGAACGCGAATTCACACTTCATTTCCCCTTGTATTGCGGGGTGAAGGAGTTCAAGATCGGGTTGAATAACGGTGCAACGGTCAAAGCTCCAAGCCCGTGGTGCGATCCGCGCCCCGTAGTGGTTTACGGAACCAGTATCCAGCAGGGCGGATGTGCTTCGCGCCCCGGGATGTGCCACACCAATATCATGAGCCGGATGTTGAACCGTCCATTTATCAATCTCGGATTTTCCGGAAGCGGCAGAGGGCAGCCAGCCGCCGCTGAATTGCTTGCCATGGTTGAAAAACCGGCGATGTTTGTCCTGGATTATGCTGCCAATGCAAAAAATGACGGCTTAAAGGAAACATTGAGCGGTTTTATCGATATTCTGCGGAAAAAACATCCGGATGTTCCGATACTGATGGTTTCTGTTACTCCGCTTGCCGATGAGCTTGAAACGTGTGCATGTACCCCGTACCGCATGGAACAGACCCAGCTTTTTCTGGACGAATTGCAGAAACGGCGGGCAAACGGAGATAAAAATATCCACTTCCTCGACGGAAGCGGTTTGTATGGAGCGGATTGGACGGAATGTACCGTAGACGGGGTTCATGCCACTGATCTCGGATTTTACATGATCGCCAAAACGATGGCACCGGTGATCGGCGGAATTCTGGAACGGATTTGATTTTAAATCAAAACAAACTATATTGAAAATTACAGCCACAAAATAAGGAGAAAAAATTATGGCTTCTGTAAAACTTTATGAAAAAAACGGCGATGCCAAAGCCAAAGCGGTGCAGGAAAATCTGGAAAAGATGTTCGGTAAACTCCCCAATGTTTTCAAAGCGATGGGACGCAATGGCGATTTCCTCGAATCAATGTTGAAACTTTCTGAATCTGCCGGTCGCGGTCTGGATGCCAAAACCAAAGAACTTATCATCATCGCAGTCAGCGCAGTCAACGGCTGCACCTACTGTCTGGATGCTCACCGTTCTGCGGCGCTGGCGGCAGGGGTTACCGATGATGAGATCACTGCAGCAATTGAAGTTGCGGCTGCGATTTCCGCATTCAACAACTTCAACAAGGCCATTGATATCGAGTCCGACCTCAAGACAAGATAAAAAATAATACGGAGCGATCTCGCTTGCTCCCGCGAGCCTTGCGGCGCTTGCAGCTCGGGTCACGTACGCAAGTACGCTCCCCTCGCGCTTCGCTTGCAAAACTCGCGGATAGCGGCGCGATATCGCTCCTTGGGCGACTGGCTGTGCGCCTGTCGTCCGGCTGAACGCCGGACAGGCGTGTGGTAGTGTTTGTTATTCCGCCTGACGGCGGTATTTTTTTGCTCGCTTGCTCTCGCGAGCCTTGTCGGCGCTTGCAAAACTCGCACCGGCTGCCGCGACAATCCGCCGTCGCTCTGCGAGCTATGGCGGGACAGGCGGAGCGGCAAAGTACTTCGCTTTTTTTGAAAAAGGATAGGGGTATGGAATGTGAAGCGCAGGATAAATCCTGCGTGAAGCATTGCTTTGGCAATGTGAAGCGTTTACCTTCGGTAAACATGAAGCGCTCGCTTCGCGAGTAAGGTTATGATAATTTTGTATAACGTTTTGTGACTATCAGGAACAAAACATATCCCGCTTTTTTTGAAAAAGGATAGGGGGCCGGGGGAAGGGAAAAACTTTTTTTCACGTGAAAAAAAGTTTTTCCCTTCCCCCGGATTCGATTAATACAGCGATTTGCCGTTGGCGTCGATGGCGACGACAAGGGGCAGATCTTTGACTTCGAGGCGGTAGATGGCTTCGGGGCCGAGGTCGTCAAAGGCGACTACTTCAGCTTTTACGATACTGCGGGCGATTAGGGCACCGGCTCCGCCGGTGGCGGCAAAGTATATTGCACCGTATTTCACCATTGCATCTTTGACGGCCTGATTGCGGTCGCCTTTACCGATCATACCGCGCAGAAAACATTTTTCAATGAGAATGGGTGAATAGGCATCCATTCTGCCGCTGGTAGTGGGACCGGCGGAACCGATGACTTTGCCCGGAGGGGCAGGGCAGGGACCGACAAAATAAATCAGTTGACCGTCGAGCTCTACCGGAAGTTTTTCGCCGTTTGCCAGCGCGGCGCAGAGCCGTTTATGGGCGGCATCGCGTCCGGTGTAGATGACTCCGGAAAGTTTGACGATATCTCCGGCATTGAGATTTCTGACATCCGCTTCTGTCAACGGAGTGGAAAGGTTCAAAATATTGCTCATAACTCCACCTCCGCATGGCGCGCCGCATGGCAGTTGATATTGACCGCCACCGGCAGACTTGCCAGATGACAGGGGAAAAATTCGATATGGCAGCTCAAACTGGTGATTTTGCCCCCCAAGCCTTGCGGTCCGACACCGGAAGCATTGATTTTTTCCAGAATTTCGGCTTCAAGTTCGGCGTAGCGCGGATCGGCAGAGGGTTCTCCAACTTTGCGCAGGAGAGCTTTTTTGGCGAGGTATGCCGCATATTCCATCGTGCCGCCGATGCCGACACCGACCACAGTCGGAGGGCAGGGGTTGCCTCCGGCATTCACAACGCTGTCAACGACAAATTTCACGACACCGTCTCTGCCTTCGGATGGTTTGAGCATTTTCAATGCACTCATATTTTCCGAACCGCCGCCTTTGGGGGCGAGAGTGATTTTCAGTTTATCACCGGGAACGCTTTTCAGGTGAACGATACACGGGGTGTTGCTGGTGGTGTTTTTGCGGTCGAAAAGCGGATCGGAAACGATGGATTTACGCAGATAGAAATCTTTGTATCCCTGTTTGGTGCCTTCGGTGAGAGCCTCTTCCACGGTGCCGTGATCGAGAACTGCATCCGTACCCATTTCAACAAAATATACGGCAAAACCGGTATCCTGACACAGCGGCATATTTTCCTTTGCCGCGATGTCGGCATTTTCCAGATACTGTTGGAAAAATGCTTTACCAAGTTCACTGGTTTCTGCCGCGCTGCCGTTTTTCAGTGCTTCAAGCACATCCGGCGGCAGCAGACATGCAGCCTTGCCGCACATTGCGCGGACTTCGGCAACAACTGTTTCAAAGGGGATGGTTCTCATATTTTACTCCGGAAAATTACAATAGAATTTCAAATACGACTGATCGGGTTCCAAATCGTTGAGGAACTCAAGTCTGTACGCATTTTTGCCGTCAGCAGATGAAGACAAATATGCGTAACAGAAATTATAAAACGGTACATCGCCATCGGCGTGGGTGCTGTAAAGGGCCAGCTGTACTTTGCCTTTCAAATCAAAATCATTGAGCCGGATCACTGGGGCACTTATTCCGGTGTTGAGATTTGCATTGCCGTCATGCTGTTGATTTACTCCATTGCGGTCGATCCAGCAGAGGTGGTTGAATTTGCCGGCTCCGTCAATGTACCCCAAGGCGAATGAGTTGTTGAAAAGATCAACGGTCAGGCTGTCTTCGTAAGGCGTTGGAGACATTTCCGGAACTTCCACACGGAGGAAAGTTTCTTGCCAGACGGGAGGTTCGCTGCGCAGTTTCCGCTGTTCGGCGACCCGTTCCAGATAGGCTTTACCGATCGCTGAAAGCGGCGCTTCCGGAGCAAGATAGTTCTGCAGAAGCGTATTTGCATCCAGCATCGGAGAGGTAAAGAGAATACCGGCAACGCCGTAAGGAGAAATGACCAGTTTTCCGGGAACGTTGTCAACATTTTCCGCATTGCCGTTAATGAGGATGGTTTTGTTGAAGTTTGCAACATCAAAACCGATTTTTTCAAAATTTATTGAAGCATCGATTTCTCGGGTTTCATTTTTGAAGTTGGCAAATATCGCCAGTGCCATATTACCCCGGCTGCTGATAAATACATAATGACCGTCATCCATATTTTTTGCAAATACGCCACTGCTGTTGTAGTCGTTGACGATGCGGAGATTACGTTCATTTCTGACGATGCTCCACAGTTTCCAGATGGGAACAAAGTTCCGGTCATTGATGCCGGGGACGCGGGGATGGACGAGGCTGCTGGAAAGAAACTGTTCTCCAAGATTACAGTGAGGATACTGTCCGCTGGAAGCGATAAACGGAACGATTTCAGGAGAAATATATTCCGGGAACGCTGCGCTCCACAAGGTTCCGGCACCCATACATGACATACTGTAGTAATCGTATTCTTTGCGGCTGCGAACCATCATGCCGCGTTCGCTTTCTCCAGAAACATAGCCGCTCATAAAGCCCATGGTAAGCGAGCTGAATGAAGACCCCGGATGGCTGAAAAACATCGCATCAGGTCCGATCTGCTGACGCAGTTTACGCATGATATGATAGTATTGACGGCACGGGACCCGTCCGCCGCAGTAAAGTTCATTGGGCGGCGTGGTATGAGAGTATGGGCTGCCGTAGTCCATATACAAGCCATCAAAGTTGTATTTTAAGAGATGTTTGAACCATGAAACCTGACGCATAACGACAGATTCTTCATTGCCGCGGATATAGACCACCAGGCGGATATTGTTGGCGTGCAGGGCATCGCGCAACTTCTCAAAGGCTGCAGCATCAAAAGGAACGCCGTCATTCTGGGTGTCCATACGCCAGTTTTCGTGCATGACAAAGACATCGCATTTTGCGGCGATGACCGCTTTGACGACCTCATCAGATGGATAGCGTTCATAGTTGTCAAAGTAGTGATACATCCGGTACGGCGGCTGGAACCGTTCGGTAGGGGCGGGTTTGATCGACCATCCCCACTGATTGCGGATCTGGTTGATGATGGGGCGGGGGAAGGGGCATTTCTGCATTTTCCAGGAGATTTCCGGAGAGAGTCCATCCCACTTGATGGAGCTTGCGGCATCCTCTTTTTTATTGGACAATGTACTGTGACCTTCCATGAAAACTTCCATGTACAGCTGCGGAGCGAATTCACGTGTCAGGTTGAAGTTGAACATCGGAATTATTGCAGAATATTCCCTTTCATCTCCCGGTTCAATAAAACGTTCAGTCATTGCCGTTATCAATGTTCCGTCGACGACTGCCGGACGGCGGCGGTAGCTCCAGCGCAGATCATCAAATGTGGAGAAGTCCGGTTTGGCTTTAAGTTCAAAACGGGAAATTCCGGTCGAATGGATGTCGCGGACAAAAAATGCCATATTGGTGAATGCGTTTCCGTCCGGATAGAATTCATGGCGCAAAGTGAGCAGATATTCCGGATACTCTTTGCCGTTCTGATCTTTGAATGTAACATTGATGAAGTCAACATGAGTTGCTCCGTCATCCTCATCATCGTAAATACGGACATTGTCAGTTTTGGCAAAGGGGCGCAGAAGCGAACCGTTTTCCAGTTCCGCTTCCAACACCCAGCTGCCGCTGTTGAAGAGTACGGTTTCTCTGCCGTCACCTTCAAGCGCTGTGACTTTTCCCGGCAATCCGCCTGATTCCGCCGGAAATCCGATGGTGATTTTTCCGCATTTGATTTCAGTAAGCATGCTTTACTCCGGAAAATTACAATAGAATTTCAAATAAGCGCGGTCGGGTTCCAGATCGTTGAGGAACTCAAGTTTGTACGCATCCTTGCCGTCGGCAGTCGATGAGAGCCACGCATAACAGAAGCTGTAAAACGGCATGTCGCCGCTGGCGTGGGTGCTGTACAGAGCCAACTGGACGCGCCCCTTGAAGTTGAAGTCATTGAGGCGGATGACCGGCGCGCTGTCTCCGGCATAGAGATTGGCTTTGCCGTCGTGTTCCTGATTTACTCCGTTACGGTCGATCCAGCACAGGTGGTTGAATTTGCCCTTATCATCAATGTAACCGAATGCGAAAGAGTTGTTGAAAAGATCAACGGTCATGCTGTCTTCATAGGGAGTCGGAGACATTTCCGGAACTTCCACCCGGAGGAAAGTTTCTTTCCAGTTCCGCACTTCATTGCGCAGTTTGCGCTGTTCGGCGACCCGTTCCAGATAGGCTTTACCGAGCGCTGAAAGCGGCGCTTCCGGAGCGAGATAGCTCTGCAACAGCGTATTTGCATCCAGCATCGGAGAGGTAAAGAGAATACCGGCAACGCCGTAGGGCGCAAGGAGCAGTTTTTCCGGGGCGGAGGAAACTTTTTCCGCTTTGCCGTTCAACAGGACAGTTTTGTTGAAGCTGTCAACGGAAAAACCGGTCTTTTCAAAATCGATGGAAGTGTCGATTTCGCGGGTCTCATTTTTGAAGTTGGAGAAAATAGCCAACGCCATATTTCCGCGATTGCTGATAAAGATGTAATGGCCGTCATCCATATTTTTTGCAAAGACGCCGCAACTGTTGTAATCGTTGACGATGCGGAGATTGCGTTCATTTCTGACGATGCTCCACAGCTTCCAGATGGGGATGAAGCTCTGATCATTGATGCCGGGGACCCGGGGGTGGACGAGGCTGCTGGAAAGGAACTGTTCACCCAGATTGTTGTGGGGATACTGACCGCTGGAAGCGATGTAGGGAACGATTTCCGGAGAAGCGTATTCCGGGAACGCCGCGCTCCACAAGGTGCCGATACCCATGCTGGACATACTGAAGTAATCATATTCTTTGCGGCCGCGGATGAGCAGACCGCGTTCGCCTTCACCGGAAACGTAACCGCTCATAAAGCCCATGGTCAGCGCGCTGAACGAAGGACCGGTGTGGCTGTAAAACACGCCGTCCGGACCGATCTGCTGACGCAGTTTGCGCATGATGTGGTAGTGGCTGCGGAATGGGATTCTGCCGCCGCAGTAAAGTTCATTTGGAGAAAGAGTGTGGCAGTATGGGCTGCCGTAGTCCATATACAATCCGTCAAAATTGTATTTTAAGAGATGTTTGAACCATGAAACCTGCCGCATGGTGACCGATTCCTCATTGCCGCGGATGTAGACGGCGAGGCGGATGTTGTTGGCGTGCAGGGCATCGCGCAGTTTTTCAAATGCTGCGGCGTCAAAGGGCACGCCGTCATTCTGGGTGTCCATGCGCCAGTTTTCGTGCATGACAAAGACATCGCACTTGGCAGCGATGACGGCGGCAACGACCTCATCAGAGGGATAACGTTCATAGTTGTCAAAGTAGTGATACATCCGGTACGGCGGCTGGAAACGTTCCGTGGGCGCAGATTTGATTGCCCATCCCCACTGGTTGCGGATCTGGTTGATGATGGGGCGGGGGAAGGGGCGTTTCTGCATTTTCCAGGAGATTTCCGGCGAGAGTCCATCCCACTTGATGGAACTTTCAGCATCCTCGCGTTTATTGGAAAGGGTACTGTGACCTTCCATAAAAAGCTCCATATAGAGCTGCGGAGCGAATTCTCTGGTCAAATTGAAACTTGCCATTGGAAGCAGTGCTTTGAAATCCCGGTCTTTGCCCGGTTCGATGAAGCGTTCAGTCTGGGCGGTGATCAGGGTGCCGTCGATGACCGCCGGGCGTTCGCGGAAGCACCAGCGCAGATCGTCAAAAGTGGAGAAGTCCGGTTTGGCCTTGAGTTCAAAACGGGAAATTCCGGTCGAATGGATGTCACGGACAAAGAATACCATATTAGTGAATGCAACGCCGTCCGGATAGAATTCATGGCGCAATGTGAGCAGATATTCCGGATACTCTCTGCCATTCTGATCTTTAAAGGTGACATTGATGAAGTCAACGTGAGTTGCTCCATCGTCTTCATCATCGTAAATACGGACATTGTCAGCTTTGGCAAAGGGGCGCAGAATCAAACCGTTTTCAAGTTCCGCTTCCAAGAGCCAGTTGCCGTTCCCGAAAAGTACGGTTTCTCTGCCATCGCCCTCAAGGGCAGTTACCATTCCGGGCAATCCGCCCGCTTCCGCCGGGAATCCGACCGTGATTTTACCGCATTTGATTTCTGCAAGCATGATATATTCTCCTTAAAAAGTTGTTATTGTCTCATTTCTTGTGAAAATCTTTACTGCGGCGGCGCATTGCGGACAATCTCGTGCCTTGCTTCGTTCGCCGCCCGGGTCGAGCACATGAGTGCACTCCCCGCGCTTCTCACTCGCAAAACACGACCTTGTCTCGCACTGCATCCACCGATTGCAGCAACGTTTCTCCTGTCGTTTTGACAAATCATGGCTCGTACAGTATATTATATTGTTGTTATAAAAGTTATACCAATCAAAGTTATCAGCGTTTTACAAAATTCGTGACATTACCAAAAAAGTTATTTGATACTTAATAAAAGCAGTGCCGCAGCTCCGCAGAGCAGGGCAAAAAATTTGTAAACAGTGAGTTTCTCTTTGAGAAAAACCGCACTTAATACAAAGGTGACCACGAAACTCATCTGCATGATGGGCAGTACGATGCTGGCATTGCCCAGCCGCACCGAGTGTGCCATGAAAAAGACGATGCCGAAAACAAACAATCCGGAAAGTATGCCGTATCCGGTAACTTTTCTGTCCCAAACCGCAAGAACCGTATTTCCCCTTTCGCGGAACAGGAAATAGATACCGCCGCCAACGATCCAGCAGAGCGCATTGATCAGATTTACACCGTTGGCAGATGCTCCGAGGTTGAAGCCGTATTTGTAAGATAATCCCATTCCGGCACGGAGGATAGCCGCGATGATGACCAAAATCAAACCGAGTCTGGCTTCGCGCGGATCACTGCCGCTGCTGTTTTTTGAACCGGGCAGAAAAAAGAGAACTGCCGCAAATGCCGCAATGATACCGAAAATCTGAAGAAGAGTGTTGTTTTCTTTGAAAAGTATCCACGCCCCCGGTACCACCAGAGCCAGATTGAGGCGGTAGATGGTCGAACATATTCCGGCACTCTGTTTGCCCATAGCTTCAATGAGAAGCAGATTGCCGACGACGGAAAAGAAGCCGGAGATCACCCCCCAGATGATGGTGATTTGCCAGCTTGCCCCGCGCAAGCCGGGAAGACACAGTGAAGCCAATGACCATGCCGCGCCGATGATCATCACGAAAAGTCCCCGTGAACGCGGTTTGCGGGCAAAAAGTTTAAAGACAAAATCGTTCATCGCTGAACAGAATATACAGCAAAATGCGTAAAATACCGCCATTTGTTTTTGATTCCCAATCTTTATATTTGTACTTCGTATAATATACCACTGCCGTGATAAAAAGGCAATTGGAATATGATTTTTTATCGTTTGATCACCGCTTTAAGTTTCACTCCGGAAATTTTCCATTTGCCCTTGAGCTTTTGGCAATCCAGTTCCACATCCCGCACTTCGCGGAAAGTTCCACCGGAACCGCTGCCGGAAAACATTCCGTTGGCTTGGAGTACAGCATTTTCTTTATTGACAGAAATTTTTTCGATTTCCATATTCAACTCTGCTGAACGGCAATTTTTTTTCATCATCACCAGCATCTGACTCAAATCTTTCAGGGTGAAATCACGTTCCATTTTTGGAAAATCGGAAACGATTTTTACTTTTGATGCGAAAACCCTTTCCGGTGTGGCGGCATCCAGAAGTGATAACGCATTGGATTTGCCGGGGCGTTTGGATACCATGATTTCCAATTCAGCAACCATGGCGCGCAGCAATCTTTCATCCCGGTTGCGGAAGTGAAAATACCCCCAGACTGCGGCGGTAATGATGGCAATCCCGGGCAGGAGCAATACAACTTTTTTTCTGAAGTTTTTCAAAATAACGGCTTCCCTGAAATTCGTTCAAGTGATATCTGACCGAAAACATGGTCATTTATCGGCTGACTGCGGTTGTCGCCGACAACGTAACAGTGACCGGCTTCAACTTTGCGCGGCTTCAAACGCCAGTTGGAAAGATACCGTACATAAGGTTCTTCCTGTTCGATGCCGTTGACAAACAGCACTCCGTTGCGGAATTCAACCGTGTCGCCTTCCAGAGCAACGATGCGTTTCAACAAGTAGAGATTTGAGGCGTATCTGATAATTACGACATCGCCCCGTTTCGGAGTGTCGAACCAGTAGCTCCATTTTTTGCAGAAGGTGAATCCGCTGCGGTTGTAGGTCGGCAGCATACTTTCTCCGTTGATGAGACACGGCATGAGAAATACTCCGAATACTACTGCGGCAACTATCGCAACGACGCTCATCCGGATGAAAAACGGCAGCTTCAGCTTCGGAAAGAGGAACTCAACAAGTTCCCCTTGCGCTGTCGTATCATCGGAGCGGTGTGCCGATGAAATTTTTTTCCACCAGTTGAACATGACAGGCATTATCCTCAACTATGCTGCGTTACGCATTCTGTGATGCGGCGGCAGCTGCTGCCAGTTCCGCTTCCAAAAGTGCTTTTTCTTCGGCTTCGACCATGGGCAGGAAACGGCTTTTGTCGCTCGCTTTGGAATAGGCTTCCTGCGCGGAGATGTGACCGGCTTCAAATTCAGCTTGAATGGAGTTGTCCATGGAACGCATCCCGCGGCCGGCACCGGCATCGATGATGGTTCGGATGTTGGCGATCTGACCTTCGCGGATGGTGTTCGGCAGAGCCTCTGACCAGAGCAGGATCTCGTGTACCGCCACGCGGCCGCCGCCCTGTTTGCGGCAGAGCAGCTGGGAAACGATACCTTTTAACGATTCTGCGAGCATGGTGCGGATCTGCGCCTGTTCATCAGACGGGAATGCATCGATGATACGGTCGATGGTCTTGGGGGCGTTATTGGTGTGCAAAGTTGCAAAAACGAGCATACCCATAGCGGCACAGGTCAGCCCCAGACGGATAGTTTCATTATCGCGCATTTCTCCGATGAGTACGATATCCGGGTCGGAACGCATCGCACCGCGCAGAGCCAGCGGGAACGACTGGCTGTGGATACCGACTTCCCGGTGGACGATGGTGCAGTATTTATTCGGGTGTACAAATTCGATCGGGTCTTCGATGGTGATGATGTGTTTGCTGTAATTGTCGTTGATGTAGTCCAGCATGGCGGCAAGGGTGGTCGATTTACCGGAACCGGTCGGCCCGGTCACCAGAACCAGACCGGAACGGTAGGAACATATTTCTTTAAGCACTTCGGGCAGCTTCAAATCTTCCAGCGTGAGGATCTTGCTCGGGATCTGACGGAGAATGCACGCCATGCCCTCATTTTTGTAGAAAAAGTTGCAGCGGAAACGCGCCAGACCGGGGATCTCGTGGGCGAAGTCAAGGTCGCGCTTTTCCATGAACTGGGTCCAGCGTTTGGCGGGAAGGCAGATCTCTTTCATCAGCTCTTCCATAAATTCCGGAGTGATGACGTTATCGTCCAGCGGCACGATATTACCGTGGATGCGCGCTTTTGCCGGGTAGTCGATGGATAAGTGCAAGTCGGAGCCGCCCATGCTGAGCATCTGGCGGAGATAGCCGTTGATAATCGGTTCCTGTGACATATATGTTTACTCCCTGAATAAAATTTACTGTTGTGCTGCTGCGGCTTCTCTCTGGGCCCAGATCGAGTTGAGCTGGGAAATGATCACCGGGTCGGTCATTTCGCTTAAAGCGGCTTCCCGGGTGATGAGATTTTTCGCATATTTATTGAGGATGCACTGGTCAAAGGTACACATGCCCTGTTTGGTGGCGGTGACCATGGTGGATTTCAAGCGGAAAGTTTTACCTTCATTGATGATGTTCGCCACCGGCATGGTGTTGATCATTATTTCATAGACCATGACGATGCCGCCGAAGCCGTCGGGAATGAGCTTCTGGCAGACGACTCCGCGCAGAGAACCGGCGGTCATGGCGCGGATCTGCGGCTGCTGACTGGGCGGGAACACATCCAGAATACGGTTCATGGTGTTGGGCGCATCACTGGTGTGCAATGTCCCGATGACGAGGTGTCCGGTTTCAGAAGCGGTGATGGCGTTTTCGATGGTTTCTAGGTCGTGCATTTCACCGATAACGATAACGTCGGGGTCTTCACGCAAGGCGGCTTTGAGGGCGGTGCGGTAACTTATGGTGTGCCGCCCGACTTCGCGCTGGGAAACGGAACAGTTTTTGGAGGGCTGGAGGATTTCGATGGGATCTTCAACTGAAATGATGTGATCCTGCCGCTTTTCGTTGACGATGTTGGTCATCGCGGCAAGGGTGGTGGTTTTCCCGGAACCGATGGGCCCCGTGACCAGAACCAGACCGTTGGTGTAATCAAGGAGACGGCGGATGTAGACGGCATCTTCCGGAAGATAACCGAGTTCTTCAAGCGTATTGATCTGGTTGGGGACCAGGCGGTAACTGCCGGCAAAACCGTCTTTCTGCTCCATCATGCACAACCGGAAACGGTCATTGCCGAGGATGAGCGCCATGCTCATATCCTGACGTTCTTCAAAAAAGGCGCGGCGTTCCGGTGCCAGCAGCGACAAGGTGAGTTTTTTTGCATCGTCTGCGGTGAGGATATAGGAGTCGAGCCGTTCGATCATCCGCTGGCGGCGGACAAACGGCGGGGACCCGGCGGAAATATGCAAATCACTGCATCCCAGGTGGCGCAGACAGCTCAAGAGATAGATCATACGTTCAGCGGCTTCCTCTTCGGAAAGATAAGGAGTGTCGCTCAAGCTGGGGAGGTCTTCATAGCCGTTTATATTGGAAAGGTCATACTCCGGAACCTCAAAAATCAGCGGCGCTTCGGCGTT
The DNA here is from genome assembly GCA_015061605.1 of Lentisphaerota bacterium. Taxonomy (GTDB): domain Bacteria; phylum Verrucomicrobiota; class Lentisphaeria; order Victivallales; family Victivallaceae; genus UBA1784. The sequence goes on from SUWH01000005.1 coordinate 92,299, forward strand.
GATCCCGGAAGAGTTCTTCATCGATGCCGGTTTTTTTTCTTCTCCAAAATCGGTTTCCTGTGCCGGTGCTGCCGGAGCAGGTGCCGCACTCTGCGGAACTGAATCCCAATCCGGCATCATTCCGCTTGAAGCCTGTTCAAAGGCATAATCGACCAATTGCTGTACCTGATCGACCATCATAGATTCTTCTGACGGGTCGATGTTTCTGCAAAGTTCACTCAAAACCGCTTCGGCAAATTCAGTGAGGTCGGAGGTGTATCCGAGTCTTTCATGCAGTTCCCGTGAAGCATTGACATCCAAGGCATTATTGACTGCCAGCGCATAGGCGAGCCATTGGATTTCCAGTGGTGTATCCGGATTCATAGAATATCCTTTCTTTAAAAGGTGAAGTTTTTCAAATAATTATTTGCCGGTCTTGATGTGGTCGGCTACTGCTTTCAGTGCAAGTTCATGGACATGAATGGGAACGCGATGGTTGGCACTTGGAGTGCAGATCAGCTTTTTGTTGGCGGAAGGGATGGTGTTGAATGCGGCAAAAACGCTTTCTGACGGGCAGGTGCGGTCGATGAAACCGGTGGTTAACATTACCCGTTGTGTTTTGATGTTGCGGGCGAAGTTCACGCCGTCGAAGTAGCTTGTGGCATCGAGGACAGCTTTCTGATCCTTTTTATAAGCCGGGATTTTGTAGTAGTGGGGCCAACCGGAATCACTTCCCCTGGCGCGGCCGCCGTGATGGCAGATCGCCGGGACATGGGCAATGACCATGGTGATCTGCGGATCAAGACCTCCGGCGGCAAGAGCCTGACCACCGCCCTGACTGACACCGTAGACGATCAGGGTTTTGCCGTCCCATTCCGGGCGGGATTTGAGGTACTGTAAAGCGCGGTAGACACGGGAAAACATATCTTTGAATGCGATTTTTTCACGGTCATCGGCGTTCCAGTAGCGATAGCCTTTCATTCTGCCGGTCTTGGCGTTGTAAACTCCGCCCTTTGCATCAGCGGGCATGGGACTCAAAGAGAGCAGCAGCATACCGCCGCCGACTTTGGTCCACTCCTCTTTGACCGGGACGAAACCGGTTCCGGCACCGTGGACGAGGAGGAATGCCGGCAGGGATTTTGCTTTTGCTCCGGCAGGATAGGAGAGCTTGGCGTAGCCGTCTTTACCATCGCCTCCCATGGGGAAGATGACTTTAAAAGCCTTGAGCGACTTGTCCCTGACCGGTTCAACAGAGAGAACGGCATCCATCTGGCGGGCATCAAGCCCGCTTTTGATTTTGTTCCAGAAATCGTTGAAGTCAGCCGGGCAGGGGAGTGCAGGGGTGACTTTTTCTTTATCGATGGCGACACCGGCGGCGCTGAAAGTCTTTGTTTTTGGAATTCGGACTGCGGCGTAGACGGTTCCGGGATGGACGGATGTTACTTCAAATGCTGCACAACCGTTTTCATCGGTGACGAGTTTTCTGGTCGCACGGATCTTTGCGTTGCCTTCGATTGCCGCAAGGAGCGGGCGTTTCGTAATATTTTTACCGGTAAGTTTTACGGTGAAAGTGATTTTTTCGCCGCATTTGGCTTCAGTTCTGTCAGCTTTTACAGAAATTTTTTCAGTGACCGGCTGGCGTTCTTTGACTTTTGGGGCGGCATCAGCTTTGCCGGAGGCTAAAGCCGGAAGCAGAACCGCACAGAGTGTAAAAGCAAAAAGAGGTTTTTTCATCAGTTATTTTCCTTTCTCAAAACTTGCAAAAAAACAGATATATTACAGTATTCCTATTAAAATAGCACCATTTTTTGGAATTGTCAATAATTCATGCTGTCCCTCGCGTCGATTTGTAATTTCATAAAAAACAACGGACGGCGGCGCATTGCGGACAATCTCGCGCCTTGCCGCGCTCGTCTCTCCTGTTCCATTGCATTACGCAGTGACAAGCGGTGAGGACACAAGTATGCTTTGTCCCGGCGGAGCCCCGCGCTTCTCACTTGCAAAACGCGACATTGCTGCACGATCCATCCGCCGGCTTTCGCGTAAGGATCTGCTCCGGCAAGCCGATCGCATCATTCGAGTTTCTTCCGCTGAAAAACTTGAAAAAATAGATGTCTTTCTGATTTTATGGGATATCTGTAAAAAATCTGCGGTATGTGAAATTTATTGGCGGACAAGTAATTTTGTCCGCCGGAACTGTATCTTACTGCCGGATGGTGAACATCAAACTGGACAGAGTCGGCAGCGGCCGGTCATAAACTGCCAAAGTACTGCCGTCAGCTTGAGTTTCAAAGGTGAGTTCCGGGCATTTTTCCCAGATACCTTGAGCAGAAAGCACCAGTGCTTCTCCCTGCGGCATTTGAGTTATTCTCATAACGACCTTTTCCGCAGTATCGCTGGTGGAGTTGAGTGCGGCAAAAAATTCTCCGCCGTCGAACTTGACCCGCGAGGTCTGGCAGGGGAAATCTTCAGTAAATGCACCCGCCATATCCGGAGCGACGTGCCGGAGCAGTCTCTGCATGAAAATTCTCCGGAATGCGGAGAAGTATCCCATGTAGAACCATTCCGAATCTCCGTAATCGCCCATTGGCATCGACAGCACTGCAACTCTGCCGCCGAGCGCATTGTCATAACAGAAGGTGCAGCCGAACATATCGCTGTGATCAAATTTTTTCACCATTGACAGAATTTCAACTTTGCTGTCGACCGGAGTGAACTGCCAGAGCTGACGGCAGGCGCGCTGAAGGGTGAGGCGGGGATTTGGAACTCCGTAAATCGCAGGGTTTGATTCAAAGATCTCCTCGTAGCTGAAGGCGGAAACATTGTGATAGTGCCGCACCGGATCCGCCAGTCCGAGTTCTTTGCCGAAACCGCGCTTGACCAGTCCGGCGGCGGCGACCCCATCTAAAATCACTCTGCCGGAAAGCAGTTTCTTTACTTCCGTATCGCTGAATGCATTAAGCACCTGTCCGGAAACCAGCATGACCTGCGGAGAGTTTTCTTCGATTTTTGTGGTGTAACGGTGAGAAAATCCGAGTATTTCAGCAACTTTGCCCCATTCATAATTGAATGAAGATATTTGACTGATACCGCATTTTTCAGCTTCAACATACTTGGAGGCTTCCGGTGAAAAGAGAATATTTGCTCCCTGACTGTTGTCATCATCCAGCGCCAGTGCCTTTACTGCCGAGAGCCGGGGAAATTTTTCTTTGAGCATTTTGCCGAATCCGGGAGCGGTACAGGTTCCGCAGCCCATCATGTCAAAGTGGTTGATGGTGATGGCGTGCGCTCCGAAGGTCACGCACTGCTCCAACTCCCATCCGGCAAAAGCATTGCCTTTGGAATAAGCTCCGTGACGGGGGCCGGTTTCCAGTTCGGGACAGATCTCCAGCGGCCGCTTCAACGAGGCAACGACCAGACGGGCATGCACGGGATACTGCATCATGGCGCGGACTTCGGTGTATGGTCCCATGGTGGGACGTACCAGGAAAGCCGGATCAAATCCGGCGGCATCCTGAAGCGCGTGCCAATTACGGCCCTCGATCGAATTCACATCCACTCCGCCGCACATGAGCGCGATCCGGGTATCGGGGCAGGCAGCTTTGACGGCATCGTGAATGGTTTTTATCGGCGGCAGCATGGTTTCGCCGTTGAGTTCGATCCAGATCTTGCGCCACGGATGTACGGGGCCGGCACCATAAACTTTGGAGATCAGTTCTTCCCGTGAAACTTTCTGCCCGACCTTTTCACTGAAAAGTCTCAAATGTTCTTCGCAGAAACAGCCGCCCCAGCCGAGAGCCCGGCCGTGGTTGTGCAATCTCCAGTCATCTTCGATCCAGATCGAATCCGGCTGGAGTTCTTTGACTGCATGCGCCCAGAGTTCGCAAATATACTTGAGCCAGTTTTCACAGAGAGGGCAGGGGCTTATGCCGTTGTCTCTGCCGCTTTCGCCGATCATCAAACGGAAATTCTGTCCTTCTTTAAGTTTTCTGCCGCGGGGACTGTGGACGAGGGTGGTCCACGGGTTGAGGCTCAAAGTGATGCCATTGGCACTCAATGCGGATTTGATCTTTTTGGCCATTGGCAGGAAGCGGTCAAATTCGGCAATGGTCATATGACCGTTGTTGACCTCTTCGGGATTGAAAAAGAGCATCACCTCCTTGATGCAGGAATCTTTGCAGAAGTCGATCAGTTCAGTAATGCGTTCATCTTCGCAGTACCCCGGATCGATGTAGTAACGTAAAATGTAACGGAAATCTTTCATAGTATTTACTCCTTTGAAAATCAATCTTCCAAAAATTTTATACATTCCTCAAAAGCACGGCGGATGGCATCATCATCGGCGGGCTTTACGAGGCTGTCGGCATCGGCTTTTTCTGCCACATTGCTGTTGAGCAGATCGAGAAACGGCGAAGGCAGCGCAGGGCGCACCATGCCGCGGTTCATCCGGGAACGGCTGCGGGTCATATAAAGCTCCTGTTTGGCGCGGGTGACGGCGACGTAGAAGAGCCGGAGTTCCTCCTCGTAACCGTTTTCTTCCAGAGCGCGTTCATGGGGGAATATGCCGCGCTCCATGGCGACCAGAAACACCACCGGGTATTCCAGACCTTTGGAGGCGTGGATAGTTGACAAGGTAACGGCATTGTCATTTTCCTCTTTTTCATCGACCTTATCGTTTTCTTCGAGTAAGGCAAAAGATTCCAGATAGTTGTCGAGAGTGGGGGGATTTTCCTGTTTTGCTTCAAACTGGGCGATCGCGTTGATGAATTCGTTGACATTGTCGCGCCGTTTTTCGGAATCCTTTATATCCTTGTAGATTTTTTGCAGACCGCCGGAATAGCCGGCCGAATCCAGAAAACGGATCACCTTTCCGGTCAGACCGCCGGGCTGGGAAAATTCACTCTTTGCCACGCTGAAAGCATTGAGCATGATCTGCAATTCCGCTTTGGCTTTGGCAGAAAGCGTGGAGATGAATGAATCGCTTTTGAGCGTGGTGAACATGGGGACGTGTTCTTCGGCGCGGCGGCGTTTCAATTCTGTAACCGCTTTGGGACCGATCCCGCGGGGAGGGGCGGAAAGAATGCGGAGCAGACTCTGGTCATCGCGGGGGTTGCAGAGCAGTTTCAAATATGCCACGGCATCTTTGATCTCTCTGCGGGCGTAGAACTGCTGACCGCCGACCAGACGGTAAGGTATTCCCGCCTGCCGCAGGGATTGTTCCAACTGGCGCGAAAGCTGATTGGAACGGTAAAGGATGGCAAAATCTTTGTATTGCAGTTCGGGGCGTTCGGACATTCTGGCGCAGATGAGATCGGCGATAAAGGATGCTTCAGTATCATCGCGGTCAAGGATGGTGATTTTAGGTTTTCCGCCCTCTTCAAATGCGCTCCACAGCTTTTTGTCGTGACGGCGGCTTCCGGTGCCGATGATGGCATTGGCGGCATTGAGGATGGCGGGCTGTGAACGGTAGTTCTGCTCCAGTTTGACCACCTTGGTGCCGGGAAAAATTTTGGGAAAGTCGAGGATATTCCCCACATCCGCTCCGCGCCAGGAGTAGATGCTCTGGTCATCGTCACCGACCACACAGAGGTTGCATCGGTCTCCGGCGAGCATTTTGACCATGGTGAACTGGGCGGCGTTGGTGTCCTGATATTCGTCAACGAGAAGATATTGGAAACGTTCGCGGTACTTTTCCAGAACTTCCGGCTGTTCGGTAAAGAGCCGCCAGACTAAAAGCAGCATATCGTCGAAGTCGATAAGGTTCTGGGTTTCCATCAGATCGCGGTATTTTTCATAGATGTGAGCGACGGTGGCTTCAAAGTCATTACCGGCATTGCTCAAGGCGGCTTCGGGAGTGAGCAAGTGGTTTTTCCAGTTGCTTATTACGGCAAATGCTTTGGCGGCGGGGAAACCTTCATAGTTGCAGCCGCATTCGCCGAGGGCCTGTTTGAAAATCCCCTGCTGGTCGGACTCGTCGGCAACGGTAAAGCCGCCGATAAAGCCGAGTTTGCTGATATATTTTCTTAAAATTGTGATGCAGAAGCTGTGAAAAGTTCCAAGAGTGACCGCTTTAGCCACCTTTTCATCCACCAGTTGAGCGAGGCGTTCGCGCATTTCCCGGGCGGCTTTGTTGGTGAAAGTCAAACCGAGGATCTGTTCGGGAAGGATGCCATCGGCGAGCATGCAGGCGATGCGGAACGTTATCACGCGGGTTTTACCGGTACCTGCACCGGCGAGGACGAGAACCGGGCCCTGATGAGTTCCGGCGGCGGAAGCCTGTGCCGGATTGAGCGAATCGAGTATTTCTTTGCGGGTCATAAAGTCAACCTTTTTCTACAATTTACTTACAGGGGGAATATACCACAAAAAAATTGATTTTTCAAGTAAGTTTTTATCACTGCTGTCCGGTAAAAATTACCGGAGTTAATTGAATTTGTCGGGACCTGTTATATATTAAAAACGCTCAAATCTTTAATATTTAAAACGAAAGTCCCGAACGATGTATTATAATAGCATATATTCTCAACTTTTCAACTTCATTCCCCGATATCGTTTTGAAAAAATCGTAAAAAAGTCAGGCGAAGACCGATACTGTAAGCATTTTACCGCGTGGAAACAGTTTCTTACTTTGCTCTTTGCTCAAATTTCCGGCAAGGATTCTTTGCGTGAAATTGAAAACGCTCTGCCTGCCAATTGCAAACGGCTTTTTTACCTCGGCATGAAAGCCGTGGCAAAATCCTCACGTTCCGAAGCAATGAACCGCCGCAATCCGGAAATTTTCCCTGTTTTCTGCTGATGAGCAATGGAAAAATGTCCGACATCCGAGCCGCAAAAGAAAACATTCCCATTCTGCCGGCCAGCATCATGAACCAAATAAAAAACTTGGCGTTTTGCGGGATGAAATCATTTGGTACACAGGTTTTCAGTCGGTGAAGAAATACCCCGGAGAACTGCGGCTGATTGAGTTTTAAGATGAAGAAAGCGGAAAAACTTATCGGTTTATTGCCAATAATTTCCGCATTGCCGCATCTTCAATTGCAGAAATTTACAAACAACGATGGTAAATCGAACTCTTTTTCAAATGGATCAGGCAGAATTTGAAAATCAAAAGTTTTCCCGGCACAAGTGAAAACGCTGTGATGTCTCAAATCCGGGTGGCGATGATCCATTATCTGCTTATTGCTTATCTTAAATTTCTGCATGGGTTCAAGTCGGAATGACGGAGCTGACAAACCGTATTCGTGATACCTTGATGCAAAATCAGTCTCTGCTGGAAGTCTTGTCGCTTGACCGAAAAATCCTTGAAAAGCCGCCAAACTGGAATTTGCCAGTCCAAGAGGAACTTTTCAGCCCTTTACTGTTCTGAAATTTTTACCGGACAGCAGTGATAAAAACAAAAAAAATCGCTTTTGATTACTGCTTTTAACTTGATTTTCTTTTTTTTCTGAATTATATTAAAGAAGCTTTTACTGCTGTAATATTATAAGTAGGGCACAGATGTGTTGTTACACTAAAAAGGAGAAACTATGTCTAATTGTTTTAAGAAGATCGCGGGATGTTTTTTGGTCGCAACGGCATTGCTGTCTGCCGAGGCTGAAAATGCCATCGAACGGAAACTGGCTGATGCTGAAGTCGAAATAGCCGCTAAAAAAGCGAAAGTCGCTGCAGCCGAGGCTTATAAAGAGTTTATCGAACAGGAATTGCCTAAGGCTAAAGCTGTTGCCGCCGCTGAAAAAACAAGAGCCGATGAAGCTGTGAAATTCAGAAAATCCCTCGAAAAGGAACTGGCTGATGCTGAAGCTGCTGCCGATAAAAACTCCAAAGCTGCTGCTGCAAAAGCTGTTATCAAAGTCATAGAAAAAGAACTGGCTGCTGCAAAAGCTGCTGCCGATTCTGAAAAAGCCAAAGCCGTTGTTGCCGAAAATTCCAGAAAAGCTATCGAAAAATTATTGTTTGATGCTGAAGCTGCTGCTGCCGACAGAAAAGCCAAAGCCGCTGCCGCCGGGAATTCTATCAAAGCTATCGAACAGGATTTGGCTGAGGCAAAAGCCGCCGCTGCACTTGAAATGAAAAATGCTGCTGCCGCCGAGGATCTTGTAAAATCCGCTGAACAGAAATTTGCAAAGGCCAAAGTTGCTGCCGACGTTGAAAAAGAAAAAGTTGCTGCCGCCGAGAATTCTGTAAAAGCTGTCGAACAAGTTCTGAGCAAAGCTAAAGCAACTGCTGTCGTCGAAAAAGCAAAACTCGTTGCCGCCGTGGCTTCTAAAGATACCATCGAACAGAAACTGGCCAAGGCTAAAGCCGATATAAAATCCAACGCTAAAACTGACGCGGCCTTTGCTGTGGCAAAAGCCGTTGTTACCGAGGTTTCCATAAGAGATATCGGGCAGGAACTGATCGAGGCGACTGCTGCCGGCAAAGCTTCTGTGAAAAATATTGAACAGGAACTGGCTAAAGCGGTGGAAAATATAAATTCCGTAAACGCAAAAGTTGCCGCATCCGAAGCTTCTATAATGGCCATCGAAGATAAACTTGCTGAAGCTAAAGCCAAAGTCGCTGCCGAAAAAGCAAAAGCCGCCGCCGCCGAAGTTACTAAAAATAATATCGCGCAGAAACTGGATGAGGCTAAAGCCATTGCCGCCGCTGAAAAAGACCGGGCTGTTGCAACTGCGGCTTCTATAACCGCCATCGAACAGAAGCTGGCTAAGGTCAGAGCTGCCGCTGTTGCAAAAGAAAAATCCGCTGCTGCCGGAGCTTCTGTAAATGCCATCAAAAAGGAACTGGATGCTGCTAAAGCTGCTGAAAAATCCGCAAAAGCCAAAGCCGTCGCTGCCGAAGCTGCTGAAAATGACATCGCGCAGAAACTGGCTGAGGCCAAGGCCAAAGCTGCTGCCGCCGCTGAAAAAGCCAAAGCTGCTGCGAACGAGGCTTCTGTTGAAGTTCTCAAAAAGGAACTGAAAAGGGTTGAAGCTGTCGAAGCCATTGAAAAAGAAAAAGCCGTTGTCGCAGAGGCTTCTGTCGAGGTCCTCGAGAAGGAACTGGCCAAGGCTAAAGCTGTTGTAGTCGCCGAAAAAGAAAAAGTCGCCGAAGCAGAGGCTTGCAAACGTCTCCTCGAAAAGGAACTGGCTAAGGATAAAATCGCGGAAACTGCTGAAAAAGTAAAATCTTCTGCTGTCGACGCTTATAAAGAGGCCATTAAACAGGGAGAAGCTGACGTTGTCGCAATCGAAGAGAAAAAGAAAGATGCTGAAGTTGCTGCTTCTGTAAGAGCTCTCGAACGGAAACTTGCTGAGGTCAAAGCTGCTGCTGCCACTGAAAAAGCTAATGCTGCTGCCGCTGCCGCTAAAAAAGCCGAAGCCGCTTCAACTGAGGCTTACAAAAATTCCATCAAAAAGGAAATTTCCCGATACAGTATCTTGTCCAGGATCGGTAACGGTATTCTCTGGTATATCCCGCAGCGTCTTTCTGATTTGATGGATATTTTTACCTTTGAAGTTGGCGCCGGTGAAATCGAATTGGAACTCTTTTTGACCCGCTACGCTGCGTTCGGTGCCGGTGTCGGTCAGTCTTATACGCTCGGTTGGAGTGTTAATGATCAGCATGGTGTTTATTGGCAGAGAGGTTGGTACGCCAGCATCATGAATCGTCGCAGATATGAAATTACACGCCGTGCTGTTCGCGATTGCGGTGAATATGGTGATTTTTACGGACAAGGCTTCAGCAAGCTTGATGCTGAACAGATGAAAAAGAAAAAAATGGAAGATCCTTATGCGATCGGTGTTAAAGCAGGATGCTATTTCAGTCTGAACTTCCAGATCCATCCTGAAGAATTTGTTGATTTCCTGTGCGGAATCTTCTGTTTGGATATCAAAGATGATGACAAGAATGCTTTTCACTGGGTTTTTAATTTCTTGTGATTTAACCCCGGTGAAATTAAAAGAAATATAATTTTATTGCCGGGTCAATAAAAAATCCGCCGATTTTCTCTGAAAGATTGAAATCGGTGGATTTTTTTGTTGCACGAAACTTATGCTGTAAGTTTTGGTGTTTGCGTTCACAGCTGTCTCATAAAAAACAACGGACGGCGGAGAAGATCGGGCAATCTCTTGGTAAGTCTGCTGTCGTCGGCTTCCGGCTTCATTGCATTACGCCGCGACAAGCATCATCGGATAAAAGTCCACCTTGCCACGGCGGAGCTTCAGCGGAGACGGGGGCCTCGCCGCCGCCTTGACTTACCGGCGACATTGCCGCCACGATCCATCCGCCAGTCTTCGCATAAAGCTCCTCCCTGACAAGCCGATTGCAGCAATGTTTCTCCTGTATTTTTGACAAATCATGGCTTGGGCAGTATATTGTTGTTATAAAAGTTATATCAATCAAAGTTATCAGCATTTCACAAAATTCGGGAGATTACCTATTGCTTTTAATCTTTGCCTCACCGCAGGACGCAGATTTTATCAAAATTGCGGCTATTCAGGCTGCCGCGACAATCCGCCGTCGCTCTGCGAGCTATGGCGGGAGAGGATGTGAAGAGACGGATTGCATCCGTCGTGAAGCATTGCTTCGCAATGTGAAGCTTTTTGCCTGCGGCAAAAGTGAAGCGCTCGCTTGCGCGAGTAAGGATATGATAATTTACTTGTGGATGTGAAGTGACGGATTTCATCCGTCGTGAAGCATTGCTTCGCAATGTGAAGCGTTTGCCATTCGGCAAACATGAAGCGCTCGCTTCGCGAGTAAGGATATGATAATTTAAAGTATGCGACCAACGGGAGGCAAAATACTCCGCTTTTTTTGAAAAAGAGGAGAGGGTTTGGGAGAGGGGGAAAAACTTTTTTTCACGGGAAAAAAAGTTTTTCCCCCTCTCCCAAGAACCATCAGCGGTTTTTATAGATGATCAACTGTTTGTTGTCGGGAGAATATCCTTTGCAGTTGGTCAGGATATTTTCGCCGGTTCCAAGGACGTTGATTATGCCGTATTCGGGACTGGTCCAGTGTTTGGTCATTGGTGCAGTACCGTTGGCAAGGAGAGTGAAGTTTGAATTCTGGATGGAGATATTTTCAAACATTCCTTTTTTGAACGGGAAAACGATCAGGCTCGCCTGGCTGGAAACGGCATCGATATTGCGGAAAGTTATATTGGAAACTTTCTTTATTGCCGGGTCGTTGATATCTCTGCCCCAGGTTGGGACCATGCGCAGTGCCTGAACCGCATTTATGGAGATATTTTCAAAAGTCACATTGTCGATCCCGGTGCAATTGCCTTCGCGGTAACTCGGGCAGATGCCGATGCCCATATTGGAGTTGACGATTCTCAAATTGGTCAGTTTACAGTTGCGGATAAAACCGGAACCGACACCGATCCGCACCGCGCAGGCGGCGGAGCTTAAAATGCAATTGTCAACGACTACGTTATCGCATTCGACATCCTTTTTCAAGCGTTTGTTTGCACCGCGGATGGCGATGGCATCATCGCCGCTGAAAATGGTGCAGTTGGTAACTTTGACATTGCGGCAGCAGTCGATATCCAAGCCGTCAGAATTGTTGGTGAAACGGTCGGCGGTGACCATGATGCTGTCGATGGTGAGGTTTTCGCAATCGTGGAAAAAGGCGGTCCAGTAGGTCGGATCGTTGAGTCGGATCCCATCGAGTTTAATATTTTTGCAGCCGATAAAATAGAGCATGGCGCCCGGCCGCCAGCGGGGCAGGACATAACGGGGACGGCTGCTGTTGGGGGTGTGGACGATGTCTGTTCCAAAAATGCCGTTGCGGTTGCCGCTGATGGTTCCGGAACCGGAAATGGTGATGTCGGTGCAATCTTTGGCGATGATCAAATGGGCGCCGGAAGCAAATTCGCCTGATGGAACCGGATTGCGGGGATCGAAATCATCTTTATTGTAATCTTCCGGATATTTACTGCCGATGATGACGGCATTGGGGGAGAGATGAAGTCCGCCACCGCTTTTAAGAAAGATGGTTCCGGTGCGGTAGACTCCGGCGGGGAAATAGACGACTTTTCCGGTGTCGACCGCATTTTGAATATATCTGGTGTCCAGAAAAAGTCCGTCACCGATAGCACCGAAATCTTTGACATTTACCATGTTTTTCTCCATATTTTTTGCCATTGCCGCCAAACACAGCAAAGTTGCACAAACTGACATTAATACTTTTTTCATTTTTCCAATCTTTTCAATACAATATTGTCAATAAATCCGCCTTCGGGAGCATTGCCGATTGCTACATACAGAGTGATTTTTTCCAGATTTTTGGGAATGTTAAGCGTAGTTACCCCCTGACTCCAGGAGTTGCCTTTTGCTGAAACTCTGAGCCGCTTCATGGTTTTGCTTTTGTTGGCAACACGGAGCGTGAAGTCGCCGCCTTTCGGGGCTTTGACGTCGAAAGAAAGCTCATATTTTGCTCCGGGCGTGACCGCAACATTGGGCAGGAACATGACAAATTCGCCTTTGCCGGGAACCGGTTTGGCAGCGATGCTGTAACGGTCGAAGCTGGCTTCGGCATTGGTGATCTCTTTGAAGGCGGTGCGCCGTCTCCATCCCTGCATATCGGGCAGGTCGAAGCTGTGCCGCCATCCGGCAGCCGGATCGACCAGTTTTACTGAAGAGTTGCTGGTTGCATTGATATAGGGTTGATAGATCGACCAGTATTTGCGTTCGCTGCGGTAGACAATATTGCCGTAATTTTCCTGCAGTTCGGCGGCATGGGCGGCGCGGAAATCCCACAACGCTTTGGCGGCATTGTTGAAATTATTCTTTTTACCGGCGAGCGCCAGATCGCCCTGGGAGATGAATTCCGCAGTGAGCAGGCTCTGCTTGATGGTCAGGATGAGACGGTTCAAACGCCACTGTTCGACGGCAGACAGTTTGTCTTTGGGGAATGCTTCAAGTTTTTTCAAACCGGCAGAAAGGACATTGGCATATTCTTTGTCGATAACGCTTTCCAGTTCGGAATCATCGAGCAGGAGTTTGCGGTTTTTGCTGCGGCTGTGGAAATACATCTTTTCACCAGCCGGACGGGCGGTGGTGTAGAACTCTTTTACCACATCTTTGGCTGCACCGAATGCGGAACAGTATTCGTCAATGAGTTCGTCAAAACTTTTTTCCGGATCAGCGATCATCCGGCAGATGATGTAGTGTTCAAGATCACGGGAACGCACGCCGAGAGTTCCGTCATAGTCTACGCCGTAAAGTTTAAAATTGCGGCGGACGGACTGGAATTTGTCATAAATGCGTTTTTCCATGCCGCGCAGCAAAGTCGATGCCGGATGGGTGTCGTTGGGGCGCAGGAAACAGTGCTTCATGCCGACCGCTTTCCACGCTTTGAAAAGTGCTTCGGAATCTTCCGCAAGAATCGGAACCAGACCGCAGAGCATTGAATCAGGATATTCGATTTTCTCTCTCCGCGGCGGGTGACGGTAGTAACT
>SUWH01000006.1 GCA_015061605.1 Lentisphaerota bacterium
CCTGACGGCACGCACGTTTTGCCCGTGCAAAACAAAATCTGCCAAAATCACTTTTTCAAAATTCAATTTTCTTTCGCTGAAAAACTTGAGAGAGCAGATGTTTTTCTTATTTTATGGGACAGCTGTGGTTATAATTTCAGAAATAAAAACGTTTCACCATTTGAAAGTTGCACCAAATGGGTGTACATTATCACGGTACATAAGTATTATAACTTCAAGTCAGAAAATTGAGGAAAAGTATATGAAGACCTTTGAAGGATTGTTTGCTGAATTGCAGGCAAAGGCAAAAGCGGGTGATCCCGCTTCCGGTACGGTGAAAGAGTTGGCTAAAGGAACTCATTTTATCGGAAAAAAGATCATTGAAGAGGCCGGTGAGGTCTGGATCGCCGCCGAACATGAGGGACGGGATCGTACTGCTGAAGAGATTTCGCAGCTGCTCTATCACCTCCAGGTGATGATGATCGACCGTAAACTTGAACTTGAGGATATTTACAAGTACTTATGAATGATTTCAGCGGAAATTTGAAGTTGGCAGTACCCAACAAGGGTGCTCTTTCTGAAGGAGCAGTTTCTCTGCTCAAACGTGCCGGATACCGTTGTGTGCGGTCCGGACGTGAACTGGTGGTGAGCGATACTGAAAACAATATCGACTTTGTTTTCCTGCGTCCCCGGGATATTGCCCTTTATGTCGGCAGCGGTATCATTGATCTGGGTATCACCGGCATCGACCTTGCCGGTGACAGCGGCGCGGAAGTCGAAGTGCTGTTCAAGCTCGGTTTCGGCAAATCCCGTTACTGCTTTGCTACGCCGAAAGTCAAAAAGATGACCGTTGAGCAGCTCAATGGTCTGCGCATTGCCACCAGTTATCCCGATCTGCTCCGCGCTGAACTTAAAAAGCGCAATATGGAGTGCAAGATCGTCAAACTTGACGGTGCGGTGGAAATTTCCATCGCCCTCGGTGTTGCTGATGCCATTGCCGATGTGGTCGAATCCGGCGCGACTTTGCGCGAAGCCGGTCTGGAAATCATCGGTGAACCCATGCTTCACAGTGAAGCTGTCCTCATCGGACGCAAAGCTGCAGTCGCCGAAAATCCTGATGTAGCAAAACTTATCGCCCGTCTGCGCGGTATCATCATCGCTTCAGAGTATGTCATGGTCGAATACAACGTTCCCAGAAGCAAACTTGATGAAGCCTGCAAAATCACTCCGGGAGTCGAATCCCCGACCATTTCTCCGCTGTCAAATTCCGACTGGGTCGCTGTCAAAGCGATGGTCAAACGGCGTGGTTTCAATTCGGTGATGGATGAACTTTACAGCATCGGCGGACGCGGTATCATCATTTCTGAAATCAGCGCGTGCCGTTTGTGAAATAAACTGAAAGCAAGTGATTTATGGATAAAAAACAGAACATTGTCCAGCGGGCAAATGAGGTGTTCAATACCGAGATCGACGGTATAAAGGCGGTTCAGTCCAAACTTGATGGAGCCTTTGTCGAACTGGTCGAACGCTGTTCTGACACCATAGACCGGGGCGGTAAGCTGGTCATCACCGGTGTCGGCAAATCCGGTTATATCGGTAAAAAAATGGCTGCTACTTTGAGCAGTGTCGGCAACCCGTCCGTATTTATGCACCCCGTGGAAGCGCGGCACGGCGATCTCGGTTTGCTTCAGAAGGAAGATTTGCTCATCGCTATATCATACAGCGGTGAAACGGAAGAACTCCTTGCTGTCCTTCCGCCGGCGAAACGGCTGGGGGTTCCGCTTATTGCCATCGCGGCAAGCGCGGAATCTTCTCTTGGAAAAATGAGCGATTTCACCTTTGAAATGCCAGTTCCCAAAGAGGCGTGTCCATTCAATCTTGCCCCCACCACCAGCACTACTGCGCTGTTGGTTCTCGGTGATGCGCTGGCAATGGTTCTGCTTGACCAGAGAGGATTTACCAAATCCGACTACGGCCGCCGTCACCCCGGCGGCGCCATCGGACGCATGGTCACCATGACCGCTGCCGATGTTATGCGCAAACCGGAGAAAAGCGCATTGGTCACTGCCGGAACCACCGTCAAAGAGACCCTTTACGAAATGAGCCGCGCCCGCAGCGGTGCGGCGATCGTCGTCGATGATGAACAGCGTTTGCTCGGTATTTTTACCGACGGAGATTTCCGCCGCCGCGCTACCGGTGATGAAGATGTCCTCAAACGGGAAATGTCTGAAGTCATGACTGTTGATCCGGTCACTGTCAAATCCGATGCCATGGTGGCAGAGGTGATCAAAGTGGTGGAAAACCGCCGGATCGATGATCTGGTCGTTATCGGTAATGACGGTAAAGTTGCCGGATTTATCGATATCCAGGATCTGCCGGGATTGAAGATAATGTAATTTCAAGGTTGTGGAGAAAAATAATGCGTCATCTGTTCAATATAATATTTGTGGTGCTGACAACGGTTTACTGTCTCTCTGCCGCCGCTGATGATGCCGCCGCAGCTGCCAGATATGACAACGGTCACAAACTTTATGTGGACGGCGATTACCGGGAGGCGGCAAAAGCCTTTGTTGACAGTCATCTTCTGGCTGATTCTCCGGTGATCCGCGCCAACAGTCTGATTGCCCAGATCGGTGCTTACCGGATGTGCGGATTGATCTACGAAGAGTTTACTGCTATAGAGAAACTTCTGGACAAGTATATCGAATTCGCCGATTATAAGGCGCTTTCGGAACGGCAGTTTGAAATAGGTGATGCCTTTCACAGCGGTAAACGGGAACCCGCTTTCTGGGCGTTGCGCTGGGTTCCGTGGCTGCTCGGGCCGGATTATACGGAAGAGGTTTATACCAAAGCATTGAAGCGTTCTCCGTTTTCGCCCCGGGCGCCGCAGGCATTGCTCCGGCTTGCCCACTGGTATGAAATGGAGGGAAAAACTGCTGAATCTTTGAAAACTTTGCGGAAACTGCTTAAAGATCATCCGGAATCAAAAGAATATAATTTCGGTCTGCTTGCTCTCGGCAACGGATTATTGGAGATCGCCCGGTGCGGTGGAGACGGCGACGGGTTGCTGGTAACTGAAGCAGTCAAAGTGCTGCAGTTGTTTGTTGACCGCTGCCCACAGGCTCCGGAAGCGGAGTTCGCCAAACGTAAAATCGCTCAAGCCCGGGATATTCAATCTGACAGACTTTATCAGATGGCAGATTATTACCGTGGGCATGGCCGCACGGAAGTTGCGACCCGTTATCTTTCGCAGCTGGTTCAGAAATATCCGGACAGCCGTAAAGCTGAAAGTGCGGAAAAAGAACTTGCCGCCATGGATAAAAGTTATTTGCCCGGTGATTTCGCGCCAACTCCCGCTGCCCGGTTGATTCCGGTAAATTCTTATTCTATTCCGGAAAGTGCGGAAAAAGAGTTGATTTCTCCGTTAAAACCGGGTTCACATTATCTGATCAGTGTGCCGGATTTGAAAAACGACAGTGCAACCCCGAACCAGACAGGTGCGTTATGAGCAGAAAAGTTTTGTTTATCATCCCGGTGATCGCAGTCACAGCGATCATTTCCGGTTGCGGATACCGGATCGGTTATATGGGGCATCCGCAGCTTTCAACGGTGGCAGTAGCTCCGGTTTCCAATGATACATTGAGTTATAATGCCGCTGCGATATTGCGGCAGAAGTTGACGGAAGTGTTTACCACTGACGGTACGATGAAACTGAAATCCATCAGTACTGCCGATTGCATCGTTTATGCCAGGATAACCAAAGTTTCCTACGTCGAAAGCAGCGGACATCTCAATGATGACGATGATTTTCTGCCCAATGAATGGCGGGTAACGGCAACGGTCGAATTTTCTGTCGTGATCCCGGGACGCGCTAAACCGCTTATCGGTCCGAAAACTGTTACCGGTTCCGCAGAATTTATCAGCGATGCTGATTTGGAAAATGCCCGTACCAATGGTTTGCGGCAGGCGCTCTTTGACGCTTCCCGCACAATTGTTTCAAACGTAACTGAAGCATGGTAAAATGCAAGTAAATATTGCCAGAAAAGGACAACTGTTCTTATTGTTATCTTTTGCCGCACTGATCGGTGTCGGCACGGCAATATTGTTGCTTCCGGGGATACTTAAAGAGGGGACTCTTCCCTTTATTGATGCGCTTTTTATGTCCTGCAGCGCGGTGTGTCTCAACGGTCTTGCCACAGTGCCGCTGACCGAATTTACCTTTGCCGGACAATTGGTGCTTCTGGTGCTTATCCAATTCGGGACATTGGGAATAATGACCTTGAGTGCAATGATATTGCTGATCATGGGTAAGGGACTTTCTTACGGAGATACATTGCTTATCAGCAGTATCAACGACCGTTTCACCCTGCGGGGAGCTGAACAGCTTACTTCAACCATTGTCCATTACACCTTGCTTACAGAAGCCATAGGAGCGGTCTTGCTGATTCCCGGATTTCTGGCTGATGGTCACGGCTGGTATGCGTTGTGGTATTCACTCTATTTTGCCATCGGCAGTTTCTGCAACGCCGGTCTGGGGCCGCTGCCGGGAAGCATGGCAAACTTGAATACCTATTCGCAAAGTATCTGCATCGTGCTTATGGTGCTGGGCGGTCTCGGGGTCTATGTGATTTACGATTTGCGCAGATATTTCCAGAAAAAGGTGCAATCGACCACGCTTCATAATAAAATCGTGCTCAAAGCGGCGTTTATACTGATTGTCAGCGGAACACTTCTGCTGTGGTTGTTGAGCCACACTGAAGACGAAACTGCAACATTGAGTGTATTTGATTCATTGTTTCTGTCGGTTTCCAGCCGGACGACCGGATATTCCACGGTCGATCCGGGAAAACTTTCCAGTTCATGTCAGATATTGCTGATCGTATTGATGCTTATCGGTGCCGCGCCCGGTTCGGCTGCCGGCGGTATGAAAACCACCACCATTGCGGTAGTATTTGCCGCCTTGAGGGCATCATTCCGTGGGGATAACTGCGTTATTATCGGGAAGCGGACTATCGAATTGCGTACCGTTCTGCGGGCTTTTACCGTGATGGTGCTGTTTATTCTGCTCACCTGGGCGGGAACGGTGGTTTTGAAAAGCCTCACGCCGGATATGGATACTACGCGATGTTTCTTTGAAGCAGCTTCTGCTTTGAGTGCGACCGGGCTTTCGACCGGAGATGCAACGATGATGTGGAATGAGGCATGCAAATTGCTGCTGATATTGTTCATGTTTGCCGGCCGCTTGGGACCGGTGACGATAATCCTGTTTTTTGTCGGAAAAGAGAAAAAAGAGATCTTGCGTTATCCGGAAGAACGGGTTATAGTAGGTTGAAGACATTTTTTATACAGGGAAAGATAATTATGGCAAGAAACAGTTATGCCGTTTTCGGCATGGGATCTTTCGGCAGTAAATTGGCGCTGGCACTGGCGCGTCAGGGCAATATGGTGCTGATCTGCGACCGCAACGCCCAGCGGATAAATGAACTGCGCGACAAGGTCGCCGAAGCAGTGATCGGTGATGTCAGCAGTGAAGATGTGGTAAAAGAACTCAATGTCAGCAAATTTGATGCGGTGATATTGAGTATGAGCGGATATTTTGAAGATCAGGTGCTGGCGCTCACTCTGCTCAAACAGGAGGGGGCAAAAAAGGTGGTTGTGAAGTCCAACAGCACCATTCAGGAACGGATATTGTACCGCCTGGGAGCTGATGAAGTGATCCAGCCGGAACTGGACGTCGCTGAACGGCTTTCCCGGCGTTTGTCGCTTTCCAATATCACCGATATCTTTGAATTCCGCGGTTCTGCGATCGCCGATGTGAAAGTTCCGGCACATCTTGAAGGAAAGCCGTTGCGTGAACTCGATTTGCGCAACAAATACAATATCACCATCTTGCTGATGCGTAAAGCCGGAAGTGCCGATGAGCATATTTTCGGACCCAATACCACGCTGGAGCGTGGTGATCAGCTGACGGTGTTTGGTAATGAGAAATCAATTATTGAATTATTCAAGGAGCGGTGAAAATTATGGGCGAATGTATTTTCTGTAAAATCGTCAACGGCGAAATTCCGGCGGCAAAAGTTTATGAAGATGATTTGGTCACTGCATTTCTGGATATTGCGCCGATCAATTTCGGCCATGTGCTGGTGATTCCCAAAGAACATCATCAATCGGTTTCCACGGTTCCGGAAAATGTGGCAGGCAGAATGCTTAAAGTCGCTTCCCGTATCGGGATTGTCCTCAAACGGCGCGATGAATATGATGCCTACAATCTCCATCTTGCCGACGGTACCGCTGCCGGTCAGGTGGTGATGCACGCCCATATGCACGTGGTGCCGCGCGGCGTGGAAGACAACTTCCGCTGGAACTGGCGCCAGCTCACCTATCCCGATGGCAAAGCCGCTGAACTTGCCAAAGAACTGGCAGAAAAAATCACTGTTGCCTTATCCAACACGGAGGAATAACCATGAAAGCTGCTGTTAAAATGTTTTTGCTGCTGCTGTGCAGCTTGGCGGCACTGTTTTCTCTGTCCGCCGATGAGTTGGATACCTATACCATAGCTCTTGACCGGGCTGAACGTAATTTCTGGTCAGCGGCGTTTGCATCAGCCAACTCTTCCATCCGGAAAAATTACAGAGTTTCTCTTGGCAGGCTCAGCCAATCTGCAGGAAAAGTACACGATTGGCGCCGTAAAAATGATTCCAGAATAAATTACGGTGATTTAAAACGGCCGGGAATCCTCCTGGAAGGTTTGCTCGGCACTCACAGCGCATTCAAGGAACGTTTGAATATCAACGGACTTCATCCTACAAATTTTGATGGAATCAAAAAAATGTTGCGTAAAAACGGTTCCAATTCCCGGTTGAAAACAATGACGGAAAACGATATTTCATTGGCAGACTACAAGAAAACTCTTGAATTCATCCGCGATGAAAATCTTGAATCACTGACCAGAAAATTCAGTTCCAACAGCAACCTCAAACATTATCAGCAGGATGTGTTGATCCAGACGGCACAGAAATTTTATACCATCATCACCGATGCGCGGTTGACAGTTTTTAAACTGCGCAAAAATGATCCGCTTTTTCAGCGGCAAAACCGCTTCGGAAATAACCGCAATAAGGTCAGTCGGTAATTACCACCATGGCAACAGCATAGCTGCGTTCATGCGATATTGAACACATTATTTTGCTGTTGCCTGATTTTTTTAACGTTTCCAATGCCGCATTGTAAAGGGTCACTTGCGGCGCCCCGGCAGGATCGTTGAGGATCTCAATATCAGTAAAACTGCAATATTCACCGATACCGCAGCCGAGCGCTTTGGCAATGGCCTCTTTTGCCGCCCAGCGTCCGGCATAAAAGGTGACCGCATCTTTGCGCGCTGAAGCAAGCGCGATTTCCGCTTCGGTCAGCAGCCGCTTTTTGAACTGTTCACCGTGTCGTTCAAGTGCTTCTGCGATGCGTGAAATCTCAACAATGTCTGTGCCAATATTCATGTTATCTTTCCCAATCTTTTGAGCGGCGTGCCCTCGTGCGCGCTGATTTGGTAAGTCCGGGGACTCATGAACAGATAGTTCACTTCGCCCCGCACTTTCCGGCATCATCATCGCACGATCATCACGCCGCGTGCTGCCGCGTTGGTTGTGAAACCACGTTTCCGGCATTTGCGCCAATCGTCGGGCTTTCGCCCGACAGGCGTGCGGTATTGTTTATTCCGCCTTGCGGCGGTTATTTTGTACGTGCCCTCGTGCGCGCTGATTTGGTAAGTCCGGGGACTCATGAACAGATAGTTCACTTCGCCCCACACTTCCCTGCCGCGACAATCCGCCGTCGCTCTGCGAGCTATGGCGGGACAGGCAGAGCGGCAAAACACCCCGCTTTTTTTGAAAAAGGTCACAGCGAAGCTGCGATGACGGCTTGGCCGTGGCGTTTGAAGGTTTCGTCCGGGATATGGATTTCCACGGAGAGTTCCGGGAATACCTCTTTAAGGACGCGGTTGGCTTCGTTGATGATTTCCGAACCGCCCTCGCCGCTGGAGACGCGTCCGAGGAGCAGTAAATTGGAAAGGTCGTAGAAGTCAGCGTAGTGTGCGATGGCGTAGCCGAGGTAGACGCCGACGGAACGGTAGATTTTTGAAGCGCGTTCATCGTTTTCGGCGCGGGCGGCTTGGACCATTTTCAAAATTTCCGGAAGTTTGGCATCTGCCGGGAAGTTGAAGCCTGCCGGTTTGACCAGACGGCCGACCGCCTGCTGGGAAAGATAGGAGGCACCGACACCGCAATCGCCGGACCATTCGTCGCAGGGTGGATCGGCTTCGCGGTAGTCCACCGGAGCGAAAGCGAGTTCATTGAGGTAATCGGTGAGGTTTCCTTCGGGGGTGACGTAGCCGACAGCTTCGCTGGTTCCCATGGCAAGACCGATGAGAGAGTTTTTCTGCAAACTGATGGCACCGGCAAGGGCGGTAACTTCGCCGTCGTTGAGGACAACAAAGGGTACGCCGGGAAATTCTTTGGCGATCTCAAGGAAAATCGGGCGGACTTTGTCTTTGAAGTCAGCTTCGGGGATGCCGCGGAAAAGAGAAGCGATACGCGGCTGGTTTTCCACATAGACTCCGGCTGCACTGCCGCCGATGGCGTCAATGCGCGGCATTTTGGCGGCGGCGCGGCGCAGGGAATCGAGGATACCTTCGCGGTGATAGGAGACATCTTTCTGGAAATAGGGATCCCAGACCACCTCTTCGCTGTGGACAGCTTTACCGTCGATGACGGCGGCGCATTTGCGGTCTGATCCGCCGAGGTCGAAACCGATACGGCATCCGGAAAAGTTACCGCCGAGTTTCATGGAGATCGTCTTTTCCTGTTTTGCTTCGGCATAGGGGAGGCTGACGACTTTGAATTCTCTGCCGTAGATGCGTTCACCCATGACGTCGAAGTCAAATTTGCGTTCACCGTCTGCTGAATAAGCTTCAGCAAGTTTTGCCGCAACGAGCGGGGCGCCGGCAATGGCGACTTCGCAGCCGCCGTATGCCCAGAGCATGAATTTTACAATGCGTTCAACATAGCGGAAGTTGAGGTCGAGATTATCCTGCGTATCGGGCAGAAGAACGGTATCAAAGCGTGAAACCGCGCCGTTGGAGCGTTCACAGGTGATGGCGATTTTTACTGCCGCCGGATCGGCGGCAGCAAGTTTGCGGTACTCCCGGTTCCACAGCGCGGCAGGGACAAAGCCGGGGTCGAGTTCCGGGAGGATGGGTGAAGTGAAATTGATCCGCTTCATGGTGAAGTCTGCTCCTTACCGGTAACGCGCCCATTTGGGATCATTTTCAAAAATTTCTTTGTAGAAATCTTTGAGCTTGAGGTCGGCGGCGGCATCTTCATCAAGGATGATGACGGTATCGGGGTGCCACTGCAAGGCGGTGGAGGAGATCATCGCGGTCATCGGACCTTCGATTGCGGCGGCGGCAATGGCGGCCTTGCGCTTGCCGGTGATGAGCTGAAGAACTTTTTTGGCATCAAGGACGGTGCCGACACCGGCGGTGAAAGCGCGGCGGGGCATGGATTCGGGAGGATTGAAGTAAACTTTGTTCTGCTCGTAGGTGGTGTTGTTCAAATAGGCAACGTGGGTACGGGAAGCGAAGCTGGTTCCGGGATCGTTGAATCCGACATGACCGGAGTTGCCGATACCGACCAGCCAGAGGTCGATGCCGCCGGCTTCGTCGATGGAATCATCGTAACGGGCGGCTTCGAGTTCTTCATCTTCGGCAAGGCCGTCGGGCAGATGGGTGTTGCGGATGTCGATGTTGACATTGTTGAAGAGGTGTTTATTCATGTAGTAGCGGTAGCTCTGGTCGTGTTCCGGAGCAAGACCGGCGTATTCATCGAGGTTCCAGGAGCGGACCTGTGAGAAGTCGACTACACCTGCTTTGTTGAGGCGGGAGAGTTCAGCGTAGACACCCTCCATGGTGGCACCGGTGGCAAGACCGAGTTTGAATTCCGGTTTTTCGTTGATGGCATCAGCGATCATCCGGGCGGCGAGCTTTTCTGCGGCATCGGCAGTTTTACAGATAATGATTTCCATGATAGAACCTTTTATGTTTGGTTGTGAAATTTTGTGTTATATATAATATAACACGGTTTGAAATTTTGACTATGTACTTTTCGTCATAAAATATGTACAAAAAAACATAGTTGGCGGCGTCAAACGTGCCTTTTTTTAATTGAGCAGCCGGACGCGTTTAGCTCCGGTCGGGAAGCGGATCTGGAATACGGTGCCGCGTTCAGCTTCAGTCACCACTCCGAATTCGGCACCGTGTTCGCGGCAAACCCTTTCGATGATCATGGTGCCGATGCCGTTGCCGCTTGCTTTTGAGGTTTTGAACGGGATGAACATATCTCTCAATGCCTCCGGAGTCATGCCCTTGCCGGAGTCGGCGAACTCGATGCAGAGAAATTCCGGGGATGAATAGCCGTAAACTGCCAGAGTTCCGCCGTTGCTCATCGCCTGAACGGCGTTGCGGATGATGTTGTAGAACGCCTGTTTAAGCTGTTCGCGGTCGCCGGATAACGGCGGGAAAGGGGAATTCCATGAACACTTTACCTCAACTTTGCGTGCTTCGATTTCGGGGCGCATGAAGTTCAGTACCTCCACGACGAGTTCACGCAGATCGACCGGAGAGAAAACCCCTTTGCCGGGGCGGATGGCACCGAGGAAAGAGTGGATGATACTGTCGAGGCGTTCGACTTCACTTTTGCATATTTCCAGTATCGAGGTGACTTCGCCCGGATCGATTTCCGTATGGTCTGATGAATTTAAAGTTTCTTCCAATATTTGCAAATTGAGATAAAGACTGTTCAACGGGTTGCCGATCTCGTGGGCGACTCCGGCAGCAAGGAGTGAAACTGCTTTGACGGTTTCCTGTTCAAGTTCGGCACCGGTACGGCGGCGGTTTTCGGTGACATCGTGCAGGATCACTGCTGCAAGTCCGGTATCGGCATCGAGCGGAGCAAGATAGAATTGGACGAAACGGGGTTCGGGATAGCGTATTTCCAACTCCTGCCGCACCACCTGATGCCAGGCGTTTTCACCGGAATCAAGCAGTTGTTTCCAGTTGATCCCGGGGATGAGCTGGGAGAAGCGGACATTGGAAACATCTCCCGGTAATCCGAGAAGTTTTTCAGCGGCACGGTTGAAATAGCGCAGTTTCAAATCGCGGTCGATGACCAGAATTCCATCTTCGATAGCGTTGAAAACCGTTTCAAACAAACCGCGTTCTCTGACCAGTCGCAATAAATACGCCTGACGGTTGCTCTGATCAAGGTCATCAAAACGTTTACTGAAACGATCTATGATTTTTTTTCTTACAGCCATTGTTATTTTTGCATAAGTTGTGCTATATTATCTTTATGGATCATCAAGTACGGATGAAGTGGGAATTTTTCCACAGGATCCCTGACAGTTTATTAATATAACGGCGGGTGAAAAATTTGTCAAACCCGTTACAACCCGCAGGAGGGGTAAAATGTGTAATTACATGGTTTTTCCACTGTTGATGAGCATCTTTTTTGTATTTACCTTATCAGCAGAAATTCCGAAGATCCGTTATGACCGGGAAATCGGCCGTCCTGCGATCAGCGCCACCGGTACCTGGGAAAAGATCTCCAGCGCCGGGATCAGCAATAATGCCAATACCCCGCCCGGTATGCTTGCTTACGCAGTGGCGGAGAATAATTGTATATTCAATTGGGTTCCATCCAGTGATTCCGCGCGGATCGCCGGACAGGCTGACATTATGGATGCCATACTCAGCCAGGATGAGAGTTTGCTGGTCATTGCAGAACGCATCGGCGGAGCCAATCAGAATAATTCGACCCGGCTGGTGTTTGTCAATCTTCTGAATAACAAACTTTGCGGAGGTTTCGAGATCCCGGAACGCCGTATAGTCAAACTTTTCAATCTTCCCGGGCAGAGCGGCCGTATTCTGGCGCTTCAGGAAGGTCAGAGCGTGTTCCAGAACAGTAACGCACTGCTGAATATCGACTTGAGACGGAAGCGGGTGCGGCAGATCGGTGCTGATATAACTGAAAATATTTCTGCCATTTGTACCGACGGTTACAAAGTATGGTACGCTTTGAGTGAACGGAACCGGATCTGCGAAATCGATTTGAACGATCCATTCAAACCCCGTTATTGCGATACTAAAAAACCGGTGACAAAACTCTGCTGCAATCCGGCATCCAAATCGATCATCGCGGTTGAAAACGGTGTTTGTGAATTTTTCTCCATCACCGGAAACGGATTGTTTCTGGATGGTTCAGTGCCGCTTCCGGAAAATTTTGAAACAGCGTGGTGTATGGGAGGACCGGTGCAGAGCAGTTCAGCGATCATCATGGACAAGAACGGCAAGGGATTTTTTGTGACACTTGGCGGTTTGATGCCGCTGAATGACCGTCTGGAACCCTATGGATGCGTGTTGCAGGACGGTACGATTTTGATTGGAGCCGTTGCGCGTTCTCCCCGGATCAACAACATTATCCTGCCCGGCGGAGAAGTCAAGCGTTATTTTACTCCGTCGAAACTCCGGCCGTTCACCCGCAACAAAACTCTGGCGATCTATTCCCGTACTGCCGCTGTTCCGGAAATCATCCTGCTTGATGACCGGGCCAATGTGTTCAAAGTCGTTCTTTCCGGCAGAAACGGCCGTAAGAGTGCCGTGTTGATCGTCAATAAAACAGGGATGCGTTGATATGCCGATATTCCGTTACATCTGCCGCAGCTGCAATGCCGAATTTGAATTACTGCTGCCTCGCTTTGATTCTCCTGCTGAATGCCCGAAGTGTGCTTCGGACGATTTGGAAAAGCAATTGAATAAAGTCGGTGCGATTTCAGTTTCCAAAGGCGGCTGTGCCATGAGCAGTCAGTGTCCGGCTTCGGCTTCCGGATGCTGCTGTTCCGGAAGCTGCCACCATAATCACTGAAAAGTTTCTGCAATATGAATAAAAAAGAACTTGTCGCCGAGTTGGAAAAACTCGGTATGCGCCCGGGGCGCGGTCTCGGACAGAATTTTTTGCTGGACGGCAATCTGCTCGACTGGATCGTCCGTGCTGCCAAAGTGACTGAAAAGGATAATATTCTGGAAGTCGGTCCCGGATTCGGTGCATTGACCTGCCGTCTGCTCAATACCGGAGCAAAACTCACCGCTGTGGAATTTGACCACCGCCTTGCCGACTACAACCGGGGAAAATTTGCCTCATTTGCCAATTTCAATCTGGTCGAAGCCGACGCCTGCAAAGTCAATTACGACGAATTGTTTCCGGGAAACACCCCATACCGTTCGGTGGCGAATCTGCCATACGCCATAAGTTCAGTATTTATCGCCCGGATGCTGGAGTGTTCCAACAAGCCGCGCTCAATGTTTTTTATGCTGCAAAAAGAGATGGGCGAACGGCTTGCCGCAGTGCCGGGAACCAAAGCCTACGGAGCGCTTTCAGTGCGTACCCAGCTGATATACAATGTGAAAATAGAAAAAATCGTTCCGCCGGAGGTCTTCTGTCCGCCGCCCGAGGTGGAATCAGCCCTCGTTTCGTTTGAGTTGCGCGAAGAACCTTTGTGCAGTGATGCTGAAATGAAAATGGTTTCCCGCGTGGTGCGTACCGCATTCAATCAGCGGCGCAAGCAATTGGGAAAAGTTCTGGGGCAGATGTTCGGAAAAAGTGAGGTCTCTTCCGCTTTTGAAGCCCTCAATATCCCGATGGAGATCCGCCCTGATAAACTGGAAACAGCTGATTTTGTCGCCATCGCCCGCCAATTGCAGAACATAGAGGAGAAAAAGTAAAATGGATAAAAATACCATCATCGAAAAAATCGATCAACTCCGCAAAGAGCGCAACGCGCTTATTCTTGCTCATAATTATGTCGCCGCCGAAATTCAGGAAATCGCCGATTTCTGCGGCGATTCCCTCGAATTGAGTATCAAAGCCGCCGCCGCCAAAGCGCAGACCCTCGTCGTCTGCGGCGTGCGTTTCATGGCGGAAACGGCAAAGATCCTTTCTCCGGATGCCACCGTCATCATGGTGCGAAGCGATGCCGGCTGCCCCATGGCGGATATGGTCGATCCCGATGAGCTCAAAGCCTACAAATCTGCCAATCCGGATACCCTGCTTATCGCCTACGTCAACACCACCGCCGAAGTCAAAGCTCTGGTCGATATCTGCTGTACCAGCGGCAATGCGGAAAAAATCGTTTCATCCATCCCTGCTGACCGGAAAATCATGTTCCTTCCCGACCGCAATCTGGGCGCAAATCTGATCAATAAACTCAACCGCCCCATGGAATTGTGGCACGGCTGCTGTCCGGTTCATGATGCCGTTACCGTTGAAATGATCAATGATATGCGGAAAAAATATCCCGCTTCACAGATCCTCGTCCATCCTGAATGCCGTCCGGAAGTGGTCAATGCCGCCGATCAGGCCCTCAGTACCGGCGCGATGCTTAATTATGTTACCGCTTCAACACATAATGAATTTACTGTCGGTACCGAAAGCGGTATACTTTTCCGCATGATGCAGGCAAATCCGGACAAAACTTTTCATCTGCTTCAGCCGGAAATACTCTGTACCGATATGAAAAAACTTACCCTCGCCGATGTGGAACGCGCCTTGCGTACCAATCAGGATGAGGTGATGCTTCCGGCAGAGATGATCAAAGAAGCCGGAGCTGCCATTCGTAAAATGCTGGATGTAAAATAAAGAAATTTTCAAAAATTTTGCAAAAAAATTGAAATTCTATTTGCAAAAGTGATAATGAATATTATATTATGGTTGTAACAACCTGAAACCAAGTGTGAAAACACTATAAAACAAAGGAGAATTGAAAATGGCTGATCTCAAAGGAACCCAAACTGAAAAGAATCTGTGGTATGCTTTCGCCGGAGAATCCCAGGCGCGCAACAAGTACACCTATTTCGCATCCGCCGCCCGCAAGGAAGGCTACGAACAGATCGCCGCGATTTTTGAACAGACCGCAAATAACGAAAAAGAACACGCCAAACTCTGGTTCAAGGCTCTGAACGGTATCGGTGATACCATGGCAAACCTGGAAGCTGCCGCCGCCGGTGAACACGAGGAGTGGACCGAAATGTACAAGAACTTCGCCGATGTCGCCGAAAAAGAGGGTTTCGACGTCCTCGCCCGCAACCTCCGCCGCGTTGCAGAAATCGAAAAACGTCATGAAGAACGCTATCTCAAGCTGCTCGAAAATGTCAAAAAAGGCGAAGTTTTCGTCAAAGTCGCTCCCAACCGCTGGGAATGCCGCAACTGCGGTCACATCTACATCGGTGAAGCCGCTCCCGAAGCCTGCCCGGTTTGCGCCCATCCCAAGGCTTACTTCGAAATCGAAGCAACCAACTATTAAAAATAAAGCGGGGGCGATCTCGCTTGCTCCCGCCTGCCTTGCGGCACTCAACGCCCGGGTCACGTACGAAAGTACGCTCCCCGGGCGTTTTGTTTGCAAAACATCCGGATAGCGTCGTGATATCGCCCCTTGACTGCTGGCATTGCGCCTGTTGTCGGGCTTATCCGCCCGACAGGCGTGATGTAGTGTTTTATTCCGCCTGATGGCGGTAATTTTTTGCCGCCGCACGGGCAGAGCGCCACAAGGTGCGATGCAGTCTAACGGACGGCAACGGACTTTAACGGACAACAAGCCGCCCATTGTCTTTATGTTGGCGGTTGCCGCATGGCATGTTTTGCCGCGCGTCCGACCAGTCCGACATGTCCGACATGTCCGACACAACGAGCCAAATCAGCAAACCCACACGGTCTTACTCTCAAGCCGCCTCCTGAAAAATACCGCACGCAGTGATATGATTTGACAAAAGTCGGTTCAGGGTGTACATTTATGGCAGAATGGTGTCATAAAAACTTTCCGCCCCAATCAGGCGTTTTACAGTATCATTGCCGCCGCCGCAAAGATTGTTACAAGAAATGAGAACATAACGATGGACGATATTGAAGTTATATTTACCGGGGATGATCCCGGCGCACAGCAAATGGCTCTGAATGTGCTGGCACGCTGTTTTTCCGTCTGGGCGGAACGCAGACGGATCTTCAAACGTTTTCCTTTCCGCGAACTCTCCTTTATTGCAAAAGATGGTGATAAATGCTGCGGACATCTGGGACTTATTCCAATGGAAACTTACGGTAATGATGGTACTCTTATCCGTCTGGCAGGAGTGGCTTCAGTCGCCGTCCTTCCGGAATACCGCAGTTGCGGTATCGCCGGAAAACTCTGTCAGGCAGCAACATGCTGGGCGGAGGAAAACGGTTTCGATGCTCTTCCGCTCTACACCTCATTGATACGGGTCTACGAAAAAAACGGTTGGCAGATATTCCCGGTCGAAATGTCTGCTTTGAAAGCTCCTGATGCGACCTCTGATACCGGAAATTTCTGGAGAACTTCTGACTCTTTGAGCGAAAAGGAGAAATCCTTTATCATCCATTGTTATATGAATATGCCGCCGCTCCCCGGGCGTATCATCCGGCTCACCGATGATTACGCCGCCAACTCCTGGCACCGCCTTTTCAATAAAGATGACTGCCTGATCCATCTTGCGGAATCAGGATATATCCTCGCATTGGATGGAGTCATTGCCGAAGTCTGCGGCAAAATCACCGCTGTTCCCCCGGGAATTTCCAAAGCGTTCCTCTCCATCCATGATCCTTATTACAACGTGCTGCAAAATGCCGGATGGCTTCCCGATCTTCCGCCGCAGCAACTTCCCGAATGCTGGGACGGCGAAGTGGTCATGATGAAAATCCTCTCTCCGGGAAAAATCCCCTCCGGCATCTTTTTTCCGCTTGCCCACAAATTTTGATTTCATCTCTTTTCAAAAAAACGGAGTATTTTGGTTTCCGCCGGTTGCCAGGGGATCATTTCCACGGGTAAAAATCTTCGCTTTCCCCGTTGCTCCAAATGCGGTGGCGCATATCTCCGGCATGGACTCTTTCGCCGTCTTCAAGCAGTACGAATGGTTTATCGCTGATTTTTCTTCCGCTGCCCATATAATTTACCCGGTGTCTGAATTTTCCGATGTCGACCTTTTCCGGGAAAACTCCTCCATTATTTTGTGCATACTTTTCGCAGTAACACCAGATTTCTTTTAAATCATACCGGCAATGCGCCCTCAACGCGATTTCCCGGGGGCGGCACAAGCAGGGAAAAAGCAATACCAGTAAAAAGAAAATCAAAAAAATAAAAATCTGAAATTTACAAAACTTTTTTACATCTTTACAGATTTTGAATGCCCATAATCCGGAAAGTGAAGCAATGACAATACCGCCGCCGGGAGCGTACAGCGAGTTCTGATGGTTGTTGATCGCCAGAAATTCCTCGACCGGAAAATAAAACCATGCCGGGAGAAAACTGCATTTCATCCACCACTGATACATAACGGTCGGCAGCAGCACCATCCAGGAGAATGCCGTAATCATCCCGCATCCCAGAATAAGTGCAGCTTTCGTTTTGGGTGTCCACCATTTTTCCGGCATGATTTTTTCTCTCCGGCAACATTACGGCAGCGGAACCGATTTCCACTGATTTTCAGAGGCGAACCAGACTTTTCCGCCGTAAACAGCTCCGGACATCTGAATGCCGCCGGAAACTTCGACTGCTTTGACGATGGAACCATTTTCCGGATCGATTTGAGCGATATGTTTTTTCCCGAGGAAGAAGAGCCTGCCGTCCGGGGATTTCAGCAATGCCCGGCAGGAACCCGCCATTGCGGCGGGACCGACTTCGGCGATGCTTTTCTGATAAACGATTTTTCGTTCCGGTACGTTAAAGAGGAATACTTCATCATTGCTGGTGTAACCAAGTACATTTTTTTCATCCAGCTGCAGCAGTTGAAATACCGCATCAAGCTTGCCGAGAGCCTTGCTTTGCCAAATTGTTCGCTTTTCTTTCATATCGTAGATAAAAAGAGAGCCTTCTGTCGCCAGCTGTCTGCCGCCGGTGCCGGGATAGACCGCCGTACCGCAGAGAAGCAGTTCATCATCAAGGATCAGCAGGGCGTGCGGAGCTTCATTTACAGCGAGTTTTGTATGGGGTACGACTTCGATCTTGCCGCTTGCAGTATCGACAAAAGCGATCCCGCCGCCGGTCGTGCCGTAAGCGGGCGTTCCTCCGGCAACGAAGTAACTGCCGTCCGGAGCAACGGTGATGGCATGGGGGCGGCAGATCTCGTTGCGGACAGCTCCGTAAAAGACCGGATTACTGTTCAAATCAGGAGTATCGATCTTCATGGCATTTTTCAATGTCCACGGCTGGTCGGGATCAAGTTTCAACAACTGTCCGCCGTGATATGCCGCGATGTAGAAATATTTACCGTGTGAAGTTATGGCGTTGCACTGGACTCCGGCAAATTCAACCGTTTTTTCTCCGCTTCTGCAATCAAGTTTGCCGAACCAGAAGGGAAACGAGCCGCCACCCGCCGCGATCCCCTGATCGTTGACGGTGATATCCATCATGGATGTACCGCGGTTTTCATAGAAAAACTTCACCTCTTTCCGGTCACTGCCGTCGGCAGCTGTGGTGACAAAGGTTCCGTTTTTGACATCGAATTCAACCAGTTTCCTGCCGGATGGAAACTCTTTCATCATCATTCCGGCATCGCCGGTACGGGAGTCAACCAGCGGAACAACATCCGCCGGGATGGCTTTAACAACTTCTGCTTTACCATCTTTTATGATGAATGCTGTTTTTTTACCGCTGGCATAAACATTGCCGTCACTGTAACGGTATACTTTCAGCGGTTCACCGGCGGGGGCGAGATTCTCCGGAATGATCTGTTCGCTTTTCCCGCTTTCCGGATCGTAACGCACGACCTGACCGCAAGTGAAACCGATGCCGATATATATGATGTTTCCCTCTTTGACCATCGTATAGGGGTACTGCGGGAAGTCGGTTTTGTTGATTTGTCCGTAAGATTTGAATTCCCGCGTCACCGGATCGAAACGGAACAAATGGCAATCCGGATAGGCACTGCACCAGATGTTGCCCGCTTCATCCTCCATCATCCCCATGCCCAGTCCGGCACCGGCACCGACTTTTTCAACAAAGGTGAATTTTTTCAGCTCCGGATCAAATTCCAGAAAATAATGGCAGAAGAGCGAATAGGATTTTCCGGCACGCGAACACAGCGAAACAAACGGAGCAAAATCTGTTTCACCGGGAATGGGTATCGATTCAGCTTCTCCTGTTTCCGCATCGATCTGCAGCACCCGTTCGCAGAAGCGGTCCATCAGCCAGAGAACCATACTGTCGCGACCGTCTGCATTTTTTACACAGTGAAGCCCCCGGCAGGTCCCGCCGCGGACCGACAGACCGTAAGATTCCGGGATCACTTTACCACCGCAAACAAAACTTGAACTCATAATGACTATCTCCAGAAGTAAAATAAATTTTTTTACCATTCCCGTTCCGAATTTTGTGAAAAGCTGATAACTTTGATTGAGATAACTCTCATTACAACAGTATAATATACAATGCAAGCAATGATTTGTCAAAGCTGATATGATAAACGCTGTTTCAATCGGCTTGTCGGGGCGGAGCTTTACGCGAAGACCGGTGGATGCAGTACGGGGCATCCTCCTTCGTCTTTATGGCTATGGGAGACCGGAGGCCCGTTCTTCTCCGCCGTCCGTTGCTTTCTATGAGACAGCTGTGTGATTTTTTGAAAAAAATATTTCAGAGGACTTGACTTTTTTATATAACGGAGCAATATTATAACATGAGCAGATATTACCTGCTCGGAAATTTTGATGTTTGCTGTGGACAGCTAACCAATATGAAAGGGAATAAAAATGTCCAAAATTGCTGATGAAGTGAAAAAAATCGTTGTCGAACAGTTGGGTGTTTCCGAAGATCAGGTCACCCCGGAAGCCAAATTTATCGAAGACCTCGGCGCTGATTCTCTCGATCAGGTCGAACTGGTCATGGCTTTTGAAGAACACTTCGATGCCGAAATTCCGGACGAAGCTGCTGAAAAACTGACCACCGTCGGCGATGCTATCAAGTACATCGAAGAAAACAGCCAGGAATAATTTTCCTGTATTACAGTTTTCAGAGGTGCGGTTTTGCACAGATGTTGTGTTTTTTGCCGGCAAAGTGGATACCGCACACGGACTTCAGGTCACCGATCGACGTTGGTTGGTGACCTTGTCTTTTTTACAACCATTGTATTTTACCAAGAAACAAGATCATCAATATGAACGAACGCAGAGTTGTAGTTACCGGTTGCGGCGTCCTTTCCTGCGTCGGCAACAATGTCAATGAATTCTGGGATTCTCTGGTCAACGGCCGTTGCGGTCTCGGTCAGATCACCCGCTTCGATACCTCCGCCTACCGTACCCATATCGCCGGAGAGATCAAAGATTTCGATGTTACCCGTTATATGTCAGCAAAAGAGGCCCACCGCATGGACCTCTATACTCAATACGCCATGGCGGCCGCAGATGAAGCATTGCGCAATGCCGGTCTTTATATTGAGCCCGGCGAAAAGCGCCCTGACGGAGACCGTTTCGGCGCCATCGTCCCCAGCGGTATCGGCGGTCTCGGCACCCTCGAACGCGAACATGAAACATTGCTCAACCGCGGTCCGCGCCGGGTTTCCCCCTTTCTCATCCCGATGATGATCGGTGACATCGCTTCCGGCAATCTGGCGATCCGCTACGATCTGCGCGGCCCCAATATGGGGCTTGCCACCGCCTGTGCCACCGCCTGTCACTCCATCGGTGAAGCCTACTGGATGATCAAACGCGATGATGCCGATGTCATGGTCGCCGGTGGTGCGGAAGCTTGTGTCGTTCCCACCAGTCTGGCCGGATTCTGCGCGCTTCAGGCACTTTCCACCCGCAATGACGATCCGCAGCACGCCAGCCGTCCCTTTGACAAAGACCGCGACGGATTCGTTATGTCTGAAGCTTCCGGGGTTCTGGTCATCGAAGAACTCGGCCACGCTGTCCGCCGCGGAGCCAATATCCTCGCCGAAATCGTCGGTTACGGTGCCACCGCAGATGCCTACCACATCACCAGTCCCGCTCCGGACGGCAACGGCTGCGCCCGCGCCATGCAGATGGCTATGCGCCACGCCAATGTCTCCCCGGACGAAATCGATTACATCAATGCCCACGGTACCAGCACCTCGCTCAATGACAAGTTTGAAACTCTCGCCATAAAGAGTGCATTCGGTGAAGCCGCCCGCAAGGTCGCCATCAGCAGTACCAAAGGTACCACCGGTCACTCGCTCAGCGCCGCCGGCGGTCTGGAATGTATCGCCTGTGTCAAGAGTATCACCGACGGCATCATCCCGCCGACCATCAACTACGAAACCCCCGATCCGGAGTGTGATCTTGATTACACCCCCAATACTGCTGTCAAACGCACCGTCAACTATGCGATGAACAGCAACCTCGGTTTCGGCGGTCACAACGGTGTTATGTTGTTTAAGAAGTTTGAAAACTGAATGTTGTTATTTGAGGAACAGTTGTTATGAAAAATGTTTGGTTTGTTACGGTTACTGCTGTTGCGGCTTTGATCTGCGGCTGTCAGCATACCCAGGTCGATCAGGTGCAGCCCAGCGAAGGTATGCAGGATTGGTACAAAGACATCAAAGCTAACTATCCCGGTTTCCGTCCGCCCGCTCTGGTTTCTCCGGGGGTTTCCGGTCAGACTGCTCCGGTGGTAAAACAGCAGACTCCGGCGGTAAACGCTCCGGATGCCGGCAGCAGTATCGATGCAGTTCCGGTCGATCCGGAATCAGTTGCCAAAGCAGAAGAACCAAAAGCCGAAGTAAAGGCGGAAAAGAGTGCCGCAGAAGAACCCAAAACCGAAGTCAAAGCGGACAAAACCGATGCTGAAGTGAAAGATGCCAAAGCGGGAGTAAAAGAGGACAATAAGATCGAACCGCCTGATCCCACCGGCAGCGAGATCTATGTGGTGCAGTCCGGCGATACTCTCGGTGCGATCTCCAAAAAATTCTATGGCAGTGTGCGTTTTGTCAATCTGATCCAGAAAGCCAATTCTGACATCGTTGCCAACGCCAATGTACTCAAACCGGGCATGAAACTGATCATCCCGAAACTTTAAGTACTCAAGTTTACGTCAAAATCCCGGGACATTCCGGGATTTTGACGACCGATATTCATTTATGGAACAACGCTTTTATTTTGAACCCGGATTATCATTCCGCACTTTCGGAGTGAAAGATGAAGTACGTTTAATTAAACAGCTTGCCAATGAATATCAGCTCAATATCACCGCCCGGGATAACTGGGTGGAACTTGCCGGAGATGATGCTTCAGTAAAAGCGGCGCTTCATTTTTTTGAAGAGTTGCAGAAACTTTTCAAATTCCGGCAGAAAGAGCTTGATCGCGCCGATTTTGAACTGGTTCTGCGCCAGTGCCGTGCAACCGGTATCCCGGCTCTGGAAAATCTGTGGAAAGAACGCATCGAACTTGCCTCCGGCAGACGCCCGGTCATGCCGCGTTCATCGCGCCAGCTGGAATATCTGAAAGCCATGCGGCAGTATGAGGTGGTTTTCGGTATCGGACCGGCAGGGACCGGTAAAACTTATCTCGCCATGGCGATGGCGGTTTCCATGTTCCTTAAAGGCGAAGTCAGCCGCATAATCCTCACCCGTCCTGCGCGCGAATCCGGAGAGAAACTGGGCTTTCTTCCGGGAACTCTGGAGGATAAAGTTTCCCCTTATCTGCGCCCGCTTTATGACGCACTCTATGAAATGATGAGTGTGGAAGAGGCACAGGCCCTGATCTCCCGCAATATCATTGAGGTGGCTCCCCTTGCATTTATGCGGGGACGGACGTTGAGTAACGCTTTTATCATTCTGGACGAAGCGCAGAATACCACCGTTGAACAGATGCTGATGTTTCTCACCCGTATGGGGTTCGGGTCACGCTGTGTCATTACCGGAGACCCGACCCAGTCTGATCTTAATAAGAATGAACCTTCAGGCTTGAACCGTGCATTGAAGTCTCTCCGGAAACTGCCGGAACTGGGATTTGTCTTTTTTGACACAAGTGATGTGGTACGTCACGCATTGCTGGAAAAAATCATCAATGCCTATAATACAACTTCTGAATCAATGGAGATACGATCATGAACAAGGAACATCATGGCGGCATCCGTCTACGTTCCGGTAAGATACTGGATAATTCCCCTGTGCCGACAGTCTTGGTATTGGTGCTGGTGTGGCTTGCGGCAGCTGTTTTATTGACCTTATCTGTATTGTCGCAACGGGATTTTACAATTTTTAAAAAGGGTGATGCCGCGCCGTTTTCGACCTGGGCATTGACCGATTTTTCATACGTTGATAAAGCACTGACCAAAACGGAGAAAGATAAAGCCCGGGCAAATGCACCGGAATATCTGTTGATAAGTGATCAACGCTCCAAGGAATTGAATGATGATCTGGAAACGTTTCTTGCCGCCGCCAGAAACCGCGCCGAAATGGAACTGCAAAAGCAGAAATATATTCCCAGTTCCAGCAAACCGGCACAAATGGCAGGAAAATTTGTCTGTTTCAAAGAATTGAAATCTCTGCTTGCCAACCGCCGTGCGCTTGAAACTTTGCGCCGGGATTTTCACAGTGTGGTAAGTCACGGTATCGCACTTGACTCTCAACTGGAAAAAAAGAATATCCGGATCATCACCTCCGGAGAAAGATTGCTCGATAACTTTATCCCCCCGACCCCGGAAAAGGCCGCCGGCATGGTCATACGCAAAATAAAAGGTTCTCCGGAGTTCAAAAGTGAACTCAATGATGTCATTGTCCTTCTGCTTGCTCCGGGTAATCTGGTATTCGATAAAGAGCGCACCGCCATGGCGCAGGATTCCGCAGCGGCAGAGGTAAAAGAGATCAGAAAGGAGTGCCGCGCAGGTGAGCTTATGGTCGCGCAGGGCGCGATTCTTACCGAAGAGATGATCGATAAAATCAAAGCCGAAAAAGATACGCTGCCGCAAAACTTCGGGATGTCCATATTTTATTACCGGCTGGCGGTCAGTTTTCTGTTGCTTCTGGTGGCATTTTTCTTCCTGTATATAACCTATCCGGAATTTTTCAGATCCCCCCGGTCTGTTACTCTGGCAGGTGTGACCGTGATTTTGTCAATGCTGCTGAATTACGGTGTGATATATCTCTTTTTCAATCTTATAAAACATGAATATATCACTGATTACCAATTACTGTTCGCGATGGTTCCCATACCGTTGTGTGCCGCATTGTGCACTGCATTTCTCGGCAACCGGACGGCGATATTCAGTCTGTTTCTGGTATCGGGAGTCACTGCGATGATGGCGTTCCCCGACCGTTCTTTTGAACAGGCACTGCGCTGGTTTTTCATCGGTGTTCTGGTGGCATTATCGGTCAGAAATATCCGCAATT
This sequence comes from Lentisphaerota bacterium, assembly GCA_015061605.1. Taxonomy (GTDB): domain Bacteria; phylum Verrucomicrobiota; class Lentisphaeria; order Victivallales; family Victivallaceae; genus UBA1784. The sequence goes on from SUWH01000006.1 coordinate 24,431, forward strand.
ACCGGAGTTTTTTCTTCCGGGTATTTATTTTCGGTGCGTTGAGTATTGCCTTGATAAACAGTGATTTGATTTTCAGTGCCGGAAAAAAAATTGCGGTGGAAGCGGTTGCAGTAACCTTGCTGAACAGCTTCGGGTGTGCAGTGGCTTCATTGCTTTTAGTTTTCGCTTTTGAACTTATTTTCAATGCCGACACCAATATGTCGCTCATGGTGTTGTGCGACCACAGTCACCCGCTGCTGGACGAGTTGAAGCGGCGCGCTCCGGGAACCATGTTCCATTCCATGAACGTTGCAACTCTTTCTGAAGATGCCGCCCGCGCCATCGGCGCAAATCCGCTCAAGGCCAAAGCCGGCGCGTTGTTCCACGACATCGGCAAATTGAGCAATCCGGGATATTTTGTGGAAAACAACGTCGACAGTCCCGCCGAACACGATAAACTCCCGCCCAAACAGAGCTGCAATATCATCCGGGAACATGTTTCTGAAGGATTGAATCTCGGCAGAAAATACCGCCTCAGCAAATTTATAAAGGATGCTGTTTCAACCCATCACGGCGATGATCTGGTTTCATTTTTCTACCGTAAAGCGTTGGAAGCGCACGACAGTACCCCCGGTTCCCCACCGGTGTTTGAAGCGGATTTCCGTTACACCGGTAATGCCCCTGACAGCCGGGAACTTACCATTATTTCCCTCGCCGATGCCTGTGAGGCTGCCTGCCGGAGCTTGAAAGATACCAGCGAAAGCAGTATCCGCGCAATGGTGGAAAACATCTTTGTCCACCGTTTTAAAAACAATCAACTGCGGGAATCCAAGTTGAGTTTGAAAGAACTCAATATCATAAGGGAATCATTTATCAAAGATCTGGTCAACTTCAACCACGGCCGGATCGCTTACAACAAGGAAAAAAATAATGATCCAACTCAACAGCCGGTGGTACTGCCGGAGCAAAAAAGTTCCGTGCAAAACTGATTTACGCCGTTTCGTACACCGCGCCGCCGAAGTTGCCGGACTGCCGGTCACTCCGGCATGGTGCTGCAACATCCTTTTTGTCGGTGACCGCCGCATGGCAGAAATGAATATGGAGCTGCTCGGACATGAAGGGACGACCGATGTCATAACTTTCTGCTATTTTGAGGAAGATGTTCCATTTGAAAAAGATGAAGTCATGGTCGAATTGATCGTCAATCCGGATGCCGCAGCCAGAGAGGGTGCCAAACGTCCGGGCGGTTACAGCCGTGAAGTCGCATTGTATATCGTTCACGGCATGCTGCACAGTGCCGGAGAGGACGATCTGGAGGAACATTTACGCCGCCGGATGCGCAGACGTGAACGCGAATGCATGGATATACTGGAAAAAGAGTTTGATCTTGCACTTTTATTCCGGGAAGCTTGACAGTTGAAAATATCAGGATTATATTATAGTCATTCAATTTGGAGAAATACTGTGAAAAAAATTATTCTGCTGCTGTTTATTGCCGCAATTGCCGGCGGATGTTCGCTCAATCCTTACCACGTTTCCAAAGTCAATGTGGAAAATTCAAAAAAACTCCGGGTCGGCATGACCAAAAGCGAAGTGCTTGCGGTCATGGGGGAACCGGAGAAAAATGAAACCTTCAACCGTCCGGATATCTGGTTTTATTACTTCAATACCAACTGGATCGATGGCTTTGTCACCGAGGACGAGTGCTTCCCGATCGTATTCAAAGACGGCAAAGTCGCCGGTTGGGGCAATGCTTATTACACCCGTTCCAGAGTTGAAAAAAGAAAAAACATTTCAGTTGTCGAAATTCCGGAAAAGAAATAATATCATTTTGTACTCATTTCGCAATCTGATATAACAAAACAGAAAGTTATCAGAATGGCTGAAAATGCATTGTTAACTATAATCGTTCCAAATTATAAAACGCCGGAACTTACTAAATTGTGTCTGCGAAGTATCCGCAAATATACAGATTGTTCAAAAGTGAAAGTCGTCGCTGTGGACAACGACTCACAGGATGCATCAGTGGAATATCTGCGCAGTTTGAAGTGGATAACTTTGATTGAACGCAAAACTGCCGGCGAAAGCGGTCCGGCAATGCATGCCAAAGCATTGGATATGGTCATGCAGACAGTCGATACGCCATTGGTTCTGGTCATCCATACCGATACCATTGTAATAAGTGATCAATGGTTGGATTTCCTGCTGGGCAAAATCTATGCCGATGAAAAAATCGCCGGTGTCGGCAGTTGGAAACTGGAAAAAGTCTCTCCGGTAAAAATCTTTTTCAAGAAGATCGAAACCGCCATCCGCCGGATGCTTGGCAGACAGATCCTGGATCGGGAACACTATTTCCGCAGCCATTGCGCTATGTATAAAAGTGACTGCGTCCGGGAAACCAATGGATTTCATGACAATGAAAGTGCCGGAGTCACAATGTTCAAAATCCTGCGGGAAAAGGGTTACAAACTGCCGTTTATTGAATCAGAAGAGCTCTGCCGTTATCTGCGCCATTTGAATCATGCAACGATGATCCTCAATCCAACTTCAGAATCCCGCAAAAGTGCAAATCCGAAAAAACGCATGAAACTGGAAAAAGAACTCAAAAAACTCAATGCCGATAAAATATTGGCAGATGACTCATTGGATAAATAACTTGCGGTGTTTCAATTTTGAGGGAAGGCATTGTTTTATGAAAGTAATTGTTACAGGAGGAGCCGGATTCATCGGTTCAGCTCTGATAAGATATCTGATCAAAAATACAGATTGCACTGTACTCAATCTGGATAAGTTGACCTACGCCGGGAACCCGGACAATCTGAAGGAAGTGGAAACTTCTCCGCGTTACAGCTTTATTCAGTGTGACATCTGCGACAGTGGAAAAGTCGCGGAGATTTTCCGCGATTTTGCCCCTGATTCCATCATGCACCTCGCCGCTGAAAGCCACGTTGACCGTTCCATTGATTCTCCTTTGGAATTCGTCCGCACCAATGTCATGGGGACAGCCAATCTGCTTAACTGTGCGCTGAATTATTATTCCATGCTGCCGGAGGAGAAAAAAAATAAATTCCGGTTCCAGCACATTTCCACTGATGAAGTCTACGGTTCATTGGGCAAAGAGGGATTTTTCACAGAAACCACCCCCTACGATCCGAAGTCGCCTTATTCGGCGAGCAAAGCCTCCTCCGACCACATGGTGCGTGCCTGGGGACATACCTTCAAACTGCCGGTGCTGATTTCCAACTGTTCCAACAACTACGGGCCTTACCACTTTCCGGAGAAGCTCATCCCGCTGATAATCCTCAACGCTCTGGACGGCAAGCCGCTTCCCATCTACGGCAAAGGTGATAATGTCCGTGACTGGCTCTATGTCGAAGACCACGCCCGCGCATTGTGGCTGATCAACCGGCAGGGGGTTCCGGGTGAAACTTACAATATCGGCGGCAACAATGAACGCACCAATCTGGAAGTGGTCGAAACGTGCTGTGCCATTCTTGATGAATTGCGCCCCAAAGCGGAATCCTATTCCAAACAGATAACTTTTGTTGCCGACCGGCCGGGACACGATCTGCGTTATGCCATCGATTCAAGCAAGCTGCAGAAAGAGTTGAACTGGGTCCCGCAAACTGACTTTGATACCGGATTGCGGGAAACTGTCAAGTGGTATCTGGAAAATGAGTGGTGGTGGAAACCGATCCGGGAGAAAAACTATTCCGGAGAACGTCTCGGAAAAGGAGGAAAGTAATATGAAAGGAATCGTCCTCGCCGGTGGTGCAGGAACCCGTCTGCATCCGATGACACTGGGAACATCAAAACAGTTGCTGGCGATCTATGACAAACCGATGATCTACTATCCGCTGTCAGTGCTTATGCTCGCCGGGATCCGGGAGATATTGATCATCACCACGCCGGAGGAGCAGAGCAATTTTCAGCGGCTTCTCGGTGACGGCAGCCGTTTCGGAGTGGAGTTTACCTATGCGATCCAACCCTCGCCGGATGGTTTGGCACAGGCATTCATCATCGGCGAAAAATTTATCGGCAAAGATAATGTCTGTCTGGTTCTGGGAGATAATATTTTTTACGGAGCAAATCTCGGAACTATTCTCCGCGATGCCGCCGCCAGAAAATCCGGCGCAACTGTTTTCGGCTACTATGTCCGCGATCCGGAACGCTTCGGCGTGGTGGAATTCGATAAAAACGGCAAAGCGGTCTCCATCGAAGAAAAACCGCTTCAACCCAAATCCAACTACGCTGTCACCGGATTGTACTTCTATGACAATGATGTGGTGGAAATCGCCAAAAATATCAAGCCGTCCGCCCGCGGAGAGTTGGAAATAACTGCCGTCAACAATGTCTATCTTGAACGCGGTAAACTCAATGTTGAACGTCTCGGACGCGGCTATGCATGGCTCGATACCGGTACTCCCGACAGCATGCTTGATGCCGGAAACTTTATCAAAGCGGTCGAAACCCGGCAGGGACTTCAGGTCGCCTGTTTGGAAGAGATCGCATTATGCAATAATTGGCTCACCGCGCAGCAGGCTCTTGATTCGGTCGCCAATATGAAAAAAACTGAATATGCACGTTACCTTGAACAGCGGGTCAGAGAATGGGAAAATTCAAAGTAATTTCTAAAATCGACAACGGAGTCATCCTGATCGAACCTGCCGTATTCGGCGACAGTCGCGGCTACTTTATGGAAACGTACAACCGCGCTGATCTGGCGGAAATCGGTATAAATTGTGATTTTATTCAGGACAATGAGTCGATGTCAGGTTTCGGTGTGGTACGCGGACTGCACTATCAGGCAATGCCGTATACTCAAGCCAAACTGGTGCGGGTGATCAGCGGCAAAGTATTGGATGTGGCAGTGGATATGCGGAAAAATTCTTCCAATTTCGGCAAGGTGTTTTATGCTGAACTTTCCGGAGAAAACCATCGGCAATTCTATATTCCGCGCGGCTTTGCCCACGGTTTCGCCGTATTGAGTGAAACGGCCCGCTTTGCCTATAAGTGTGACAACATTTACCATCCGGCAAGCGAACGCGGAGTGGCATTCAACGATCCGGAGCTGGCGATCGACTGGCAGATCCCGATGGAAAAGATGATACTTTCTCCCAAAGATCTCAAACATCCGTATTTCAAAGATGCAGAAGTGTTTTAACAGACGAGGAATTATATTATGAAGGTCATGCTCACTGGCGGCAGGGGAATGCTCGGGCGCACTTTAACATCAGTTCTTAAAACATCCCACGAAGTGTTGGCAACAGATTTCCCGGAAGCTGATATAACCGATTATTTTGCCATTTCCAATGCCATAAAGAAATGGCGTCCGGATGCAGTTATCAACTGCGCTGCTAAAACCGCTGTCGATCTCTGTGAAACTGAACAAACTGCCGCTTACAATCTTAATGCCTACGGTGCGGCCAATGTCGCCAAAGCGTGTTTTGAAAATGATGTCAGACTGATTTCCATATCTACTGATTATGTTTTTTCCGGCAAAAATGACCGGCCGTGGAGAGAAGATGATATTGCCTGCGGCGGCAATACCGTATACGGAAAAAGTAAATTTCTGGGAGAACAGCTTATTCTCGGTCTCTGCCCCGATGCTCTCATCTGCCGTCTGGCATGGCTCTACGGAACCGGCGGTCCGAGTTTTCTCCACACCATACTTAAACTTGCCGACGGCACCCGGGAGCAGCTGAAAGTGGTTTCCGACCAGATCGGTAATCCGACCAGCTGTCTGGCAGTGGCAAAACATATGCGCATACTGCTTGAACATCCGGAAATCACCGGCATCTGCCACCTTACTTGCGATGGCGAAGCCAGCTGGTTTGAATTTGCACAGGAGATCTGCCGCCTCAACGGTATCAAACAGGAAATCATTCCCTGTGCAACTTCCGAATACCCCCGTCCCGCCCCCCGCCCGGCATATTCAGCACTGGAAAATACCGTCCTTGCGAAACACGGTCTGCCGCCGATGCCGCACTGGAAAAAGGCTTTGGAAAACTTTTTTATCCGCGGATTTATATGGTGAAAATATGTTGCGTGATGATTTGGTAAAATTTTTAGATAATGAATTGGATCTCGCCGCATTTTCCGGCGATGTGTCCAATAACGGCTTGCAGATCGAAGGCAAGCAGGAAGTAAACAAGATACTTTTTGCCGTAGATGCCTGTCAGCAGACCTTTGATATTGCAGTAAAAGAAAACGCTGATTTCATCTTTGTCCATCACGGCTTGAGCTGGGGCGGCGGTTTGAAACGCTGGACCGGTATTGATGCCAAACGTTTTGCCACGTTATTCAAACATGATATTTCGCTCTATGCCGCTCATCTGCCGCTGGATGCGCATCCGGTTTTCGGCAATAACGCTGTATTGAGCGATATTGTTGATTTGCGGCAGCGGAAACCGTTTTTCAATTACGACGGTGTCGATATCGGTTTTTCCGGAATACTCCCGCAGGATATAACGCTGAAAGAACTTGCGGAAAAACTTTCCTCCGCAATCGGCGGTACTTATCTTCTGCGCGGCGAACCGGACAGAATCTGCCGCAAAGCCGCCGTTGTTTCCGGCGGCGGCGGCGTGGATTCCGTCATCGAAGCCGCCAGAATCGACTGCGATCTCCTCATCACCGGTGAAATGGAACATATCATGCACCACGCCGCAATGGAAAATAATGTCGCCGTAATCGCTCTCGGCCACTATGCCAGCGAAACCACCGGTCCCAAAGCCCTGATGAAATTAATTGCACGAACCTTCAACATCCCGACTATCTTCGCCGATTGCCCGACCGGGTTGTGATATTACAACAAAACGAACTATTTTTGATAATTGGATATCAGGGTTGATTTATGAAAAACATCCGAAATCAGGCATGGCAAGTGTCGAACTTCCGTAAACTGCTTCTGGCATTATCCTGTTTTGCCGGAGGTACGCTCTACGCTGCTGCGCTGCCGCCATTGAACTGGAACTTTGCCGTTTTTGTTTCATTGCTGCCGGTTTTGTACTGCGGATGCTGTTTCAAGTGGAAATTTTCCGCATTCTGCGGCTGGCTGTGGGGTGTCGGCTGGGCATTTTTCAGCTGCAATTTCCTCCGGGAGATCGAATGGTTCGTTCCATTTCTCATTGCTCCGGTACTGGGATTGTGGCCGGCGTTTTTTGCAGCACTTCTGCCGGGATTGAAAAATTTTACCTTATATCCGCCGGGATCTCTGCTTTGGAACACTGAAAAAAAATCTGAATACTTCTCAAATTCCCTGCCCTGGTACCGGATGATATTTTTCACCGTTTCCGGTGCGGTGCTTTTCACTCTTATCGAATGGACCAGATCGCGGCTCTTTGTCTGGAACGATTTCAGCGTCACCCAGTGGCGCAACCGTTATCTCATTCAAATTGCCTCACTTACCGGAAGCTACGGCATCGGCTTCATCGTTGCCGCCGTCAATACCGGGATTTTCGGAGCATTTTATTTCAAAAAGAACCGTTTTGTTCCGCTGATTTTCCCGGCACTCATCACCGCCGGAGCATTGCTCTACGGCAATTATCATATCAGAAAAATCGAAAATCTTCCGCCGTCAGAAACGACTTTGCGCGCCGGATTGATCCAGTGCGACCTTTCACAACGGCGGCATGCCACCAGTGCCCAGGTATTTGAAGCAATAAATGTGTGTACGGAACTTTCGGCACAACTGGCAAAACAGAATCCTGAACTCATCATCTGGCCGGAAAGTGCCGTTCCCATCCCGCTGCAAAGCGGCGGGATAGAGGGAGATGTTTTCCGCCGGAAATTTGCCGGATTGCTCCGGAGCACCCAAATACCGCTGCTTGCCGGATTGATCGCATTCAAACCGGCAAAAGAAAGCGGCAAATGGCTTATAACCAACAGTGCGATGCTTTTCAACAGCAAGGCTCTTGTTGGACGTTACGACAAAATTCACCGGGTTCCTTACGGAGAATATGTGCCGTTCCGTAAATATCTGCCGCAATCTCTGATTGATGCCGTCGACATGGGGCGCGACCTTGAGCCGGGAGATAATTATGCTCCCATCAATATCAAACCCGGAGTACGCGCTTCGATCGCCATCTGCTACGAGGGGGTGTTCGGATATTTGATCCGGCAGTTTGCCCTGCGGGACAGCAATCTGCTTATCGTCTTATCCAACGATGCCTGGTATCCAAAGAGCAGCGAACCCGAACAGCATCTTGCCAATGCGGTCATCCGTTCAATTGAAAGCGGTCTTTTTATGATCCGGTGCGGCAATAACGGCGGTTCGGGAGTGGTAACTCCGGATGGTAAATTCACTCAATATATCGGCAGCAAAGCTGCACGTCCGGAACTTCTGCGGGAACGCGCCGCCGGTATCGTCGAGGTTCCGGTATATTCAGATTGGGTCAGAAGAACTTTTTTTGTAAAATACGGTGAATGGTTCATTTTGTTACTGGGAATTTATCTTTTTGCCCTTATTTCCGGATGGCTCATCCACACTTTCAAACTTAAAGAATATTCAAAACAACTTCTGGAGCATAAAAAATGAATGAACAAGTAAAAATCATTATCGAAAACGCCCTCTACTTTATCGCACTGCTCAATCCGGCAAGCAAAGTGATGTTTCTCTCCACCTATGAACCGAAACTGACTAAAAAGCAAATCTTTGAACTGTCGTGGAAATCCTCCACTGCGGCACTGCTCATATTGATAACGCTTGCGACATTCGGTGAAATCGTTTTGAGTAAAATTTTCCGGGTGGAACTCTATTCACTTAAAATCACCGGCGGTATCGTTCTCTTTATGATCGGACTTGTCGCCATCAGAGAAGGACATTTTGTCAACAAGGATGAACATCAGAAACAGATCGACTTCACCGATTTGTCCCTTATCCCGCTGGCGACTCCGCTTATCGCCGGCCCCGGTATCATCGCTGCCGGTATTTCAACGGCTGCCCAGTATGGTGCCGTATCGGTGATAATTTCACTTTTTCTGGGAATTTTCATCAACTTTGTGATCATGCTTTTTTCTTCCGGGATCAACCGGGTTCTGGAAAAACTCCATCTGCTCGGACCGCTTATCCGCCTGACCGGACTTATCATCTCCGGTGTGGCGGCGCAGATGATAATTAACGGAATCAAAGAGAGTCTGCGGTAAAAACTCCGATTTATTTCAACGGTTATTATCAGTTTTGAAGATTATGATAACCGAAGTAATTTTTCATCAAAATGTTATAAAATTGCGGAAAAATGAAAAAAAATCGATTTTTTTTCACTTTTTTGCTGAAAATCGCTTGACTATTGATTTTTTTTGAGTATACTATCAAATGTCTCGTGAAAGATTTGTATTTGTATTCACACAAAAGTTAAGGAGAAGAAGAAAATGGATCACACTTTCTATGATGTCAAGAACAAAAAATCTGTGACCACCAAGATCACCGAATGCGTTACCTACACCAAAGGCAGCCGCGTCAGCTACGCTTTCAAAGGCAAAACCGAAGACGGCCGCAACCTGACTGCTTTCGTCAAAAAAGAAGTCTGGGACAAAGCCAACAAGTAATTGTTGTTCTGACTGATAAGAAGCCTCCGTGTTATGCGGCGGCTTTTTTTTATTTTTGGCGGCGCATTGCGGGCGATCCCGCGTCTTGCTTCGTTCGCCGTCGCCGTCCTCTATTTTTTATGAGACATCGGTGCTTTTATTTGGATAATTTTATATTTTCCGGTTGATATAATGTTATTTACGTGATAATTTATATTGCAGTCAAATTCCGGATAAGGGGAATGGATCATCATAGAAAGAAGGCTTTAAATTATGCAAATTTCAGTTTATCGCAACAATATGCCGGTGGAAACTTTTGAATCGACTCCCGGAACTCTGCAGTCATTTAAAATAGTTCCCGTTTCAGGCAGTAATACCGTTATCAAACTGGCGATCCCGCTTATTGACATACACAGTTTCTGGTACAGCAACTGCAATGAATTTCATGTCCAGCTGGTCTGGCGGCTCAACTTCACTTGTGCGCTCAACCACAATATGCCCTATCTGGCATTTTTCAATCTCGCCCGGCAGCTCCGGTGCGCGGTGGCAACGGACAATCTGACCGATGATACCAATTTTTCCGGTGCGATGAATCAGCAGGAGTGCACCTTTGACATCACCTTGGATTGTTCAGCCGAAAAGCCTTTTAATCTGATCATTGACCGCCGGGGGGATATCAGCTTTACTGAAAGCGTCGCCCAATGGAGAAAATCGGTCATGCCGGAAAATCTCTACTTCCCATCCGCCGCATGGGAACCGGTTTTCTGTACCTGGTATGCCGTTCACGGCGAAGTAACTGCCAAATGGATCGAACGTCAGGCGATCAAAGCCCGTGCGCTGGGATTCGGTACATTGATCGTGGATGACGGCTGGTGCTACGATGAAGCGAAGCGGGTCAATCCGCAGACCATCGTCAACTGGTACAACACCATCGGTGACTGGAACATCTCTGAAACCAAGTTCCCGGATTTCAAAGAGCATGTGAAAAAAATTCAGAGTACCGGACTGAAATATCTGCTCTGGATCGCCCCGCATCTTATCGGAACTGACAGCAAGTTCTACGCTGAACATCCGGACTGGACACTTCCGGATACTCCCCACGAAGGCTACCGGCGGCTTGATGTCGCCAAACATCCGGCAGTTGACTATCTGGCGGAAAAATTCGTTTCACTTGCCGTGGATAACGGTTTGGACGGTTTGAAAATCGACTTTCTGAATATTGTCCGCCCGGATGCGGCTTCACCGATCGGAAACAATAACAAACTTCTTCTGGAAAAAGTCTGCAATAAATTGCGGGAAAAGAATCCCGATGCCCTTATTGAGTTCCGTCAGGCATACGCTACGATCGGGATGCTCCCGTACGCAACCCAGTTCCGGGTCGGCGATGTGCCGTTTGACTGGGCACTTAACTTCCGGCGCATGGTGGATATCCGCATTTCGCTTGGCGACGGGATACCCATTCATGCTGATCCTGCCTACTGGGGGCCGGAAGAGTATCCGGAAAATGTCGCCCGCCACATGATGATCATGCTGCTGGGAGTCCCCATGCTCTCCATGGATCTGAATACGCTCCCGGCAGAACATCTTTCCATTGTCCAGTACTATCTCGCCCTTTACAAAGCAAAACAGCAACTGCTCAACTCCGGACACTGGAATATTCTTTTCAGTTCCGGCAATGCCGGTGTCGCCATGGCGGAAGATGAAAATGAAGTTCTGGCGATCATCATGGATGATACGTTGCTGGACAAAGTGATCCAAGCTGCCAACGGACGGAAACTTACTTTGCTCAATATCTCTGCAGAAACACTTCACTTTGACGGCAAAACTGCCGCTCCGGGTGAAACCATCTGCTGAAAAATTTCCTGCCGCAGTGCTTTTATTGCCTGCGGCAGAGCTTTGCCCGCCCGGCAGAATTTATCCGGATCAATAAAAATGATCCGATGGTTTTTCACCGCCGGAAGCTGACGGAACTCCCGGCGGGCAAAGAAATCTTTCACCGCTTTTTCCGGGACCCCCGCTGAAATTATCACCTCCGGCATCTGACGCAAAATGTATTCAGACGGCACCACAAAATAGGCACGTTTGCCGTCAGCGCAGACATTCTCCACTCCGGCAAGGTTCAATGCTTCATCAATAAAACTTTTTTTACTGCAGCTTACTGCCGGAGCGACCGCAAATACGATCAACGCCCGCACCTTATTTTCGGGAATGCTCTGCCGCAACTGCGCGATTTGTGTTTCAAAATTTTCTGCAGCGATTCCGCTTTGCCTTTCAAGTTTAAGCAATTTTCCCAATTTCCGCAAATTGGTGGGAAAATCGGCGAGTTTTTCTCCGGGAAGAAAAACCGTTTTTATCCCTGAAAGCTCCAGCAACTGCCATCTGCCGCCGGGATGACGGGTATCGCTTATCACATAATCCACATTCAAACGGATGATTTTCTCCACATCCGGATATCCCATATTTCCGGCGACCGGAATGTTTTTTGTTTCCGGAGCGCTGCACGCACTGCTTTTCCCGGCGAGCTGTTTTACTCCGCCGATAAGGATTACCGCATCGGTCAACGCCGGTGAAAGCGATACCACCTTGACCGGAACGGCGGTCAAAACGGCAAAACTGAATGATATGCAAAGAATAAAACCAGGTTTCATCTTTTGAACTCCGGATCATAACTTGAATTATCTTGAGACAAATAGCCGACCAGCAATGCCTTGTTCGCTCTGGAAGTTATAAAAATTTCCCGCAAAGAGTTGACATGACCATCGGCAAAACAAACATTTGCACTCTTTAAATGACGGAAATGGGTCAACCCGCCCCCGCGAATGATTCCATTTCGCCCATCGGGAGCATACAGTGCCGAAGTCGGTATCAGACGGCTGTGGTCATAATAATCCATTGCCGCCGCATCAGCAAACATCACGGTTTCCGACGGACGGCGCAGGGCGGATGTTTTGACTCCGGCAAAAAGATCCGGTTCAAAACCAAGAAATTCATTGTAACCGTAACCGGAATTTTCCGCGCTCCAACTCTTGTCCAGAAAATTTTCCGGACAACGGTTGACTCCGCCTGATTTACCGTTGGCATTGAGAAAGCGCTCCAATATCCCGGCAGAATTTTCTTTATCTTCAACACCGCTGCTGTCGCTTGCCCAATCCCAGTAGACCATCGAATAATCACTGGCAAGATAATATGCCGGACAGAACCAGGAACTGTTCATGTCGGTATACTGCATCTGCATAACGCCCAATTGCTTCAAGTTGGAAACACAACTTGCACTCCGCCCCCGTGACCGCGCACTCTGCAATACCGGAAGTAGCATCGCCGCCAGTATCGCAATGATGGCAATTACTACCAGCAATTCTATTAAAGTGAAATGGGCGTGTGCGGGGGACAAAGGAAACTTTTTTTCACGGGAAAAAAAGTTTCCTCTTTCCCCCGCGCCCCCTTTCTTTTTCAAAAAAAGCGGGGAGTTTTGCGGCTCCCGTTGGTTGCGACAAGTCAATTGCGGCAATATGATCATATTTTTCGACCTGGCTTTCTATTTTTGTCGTGCTTTAGAAATATTTATTACTCTATTGCAATGCGGACAATTGAACAATACCTGATTGATCCGTTTACATTCTTTAACACTGCAAACCTTACGGCAAGAACTGCAAGTCATTTGTATCTCTAACAGTGCCGCTTTTTCTGAAGAAGCAGGCGGAAGCTTCTCTTTGCATCCGCAAAAACTCAAGACCATTACCGATACTGTGATTGTGATTATCAGTATTCTGTTCATCTTCAAACTCCTCTCAGTAACGCGGATCAAAATACTTTTCCCGGTTTTCATTATCATTTTTGCAGGGATGCCCCAGCTTATACTGTTCGTCACCATAAGCAGAATCCATCAACGGCATGGTCACAGCATGACCATCACAAAAACTTATGGCAGCCCGATTGTTATGCCGGAAGTGCATAGTCGGATTCATCACCCAATCCCCTCCGGGGGCTTCAATAGCGGAACTATACCCGTGGTTAGTCGGATTTGCACTCCAGTTTCCATTCGCATCCACCATGATCGCCGAGTCTGCAAACATGATTTTCTCTGCCACACTCCGCATGCGTTTCACCGGAAATCCGGAAGCATATGCCTCTTTAGAATACTCGCCCGGATACCGAGTACCAACCAATACATTGTAACCATAACCGCCGCAATTCATATCAAAACTTTTAGGAGGATCTTTCAACACATTGCATTGAGTGATCAACCCGCTACCGCCGATATACTGCGCCAAAGGAGCATCACTGGGGTCATAGGAAGCTGTACTACCGTCATTGCTGGAACTCTGCGAAGTTCCGCACCAGCGATGACAGTTTGCTCCACCGGGATACATATCATAAGCGTAGGGAGCCAACAATGAATTATTATCTTCAGCATACAGCAGATTACTGATGGTGATCTGCTTCAGATTGTTCAAACAATTGGTGCTGCGTCCCCGATCACGCGCCTTGCCCAATGTCGGAAGCAGAATCGCCGCCAGTATCGCAATGATGGCAATTACAATAAGAAGTTCAATAAGGGTAAAGCGTTGCGTCCGGCGAACGCAACCGGCGGCCCGTTTACCGCATAATTTGCGGAAAACGCCAGATTTTTTTGCACAATAAGCCATAGTTTCTCTCCTTCATGTTATGCGCATTTACAGTACCGGACACCTTGTCCGGCACAGGCCGCGGCGGAGATCTGACTCGGCTGAATAACCATTCAGCCACACAGTTGCGCAACAGTTCAGGATTCACACCTGATTCATCCGATAATCCACGACCGGAATATTTATAATATACACCGTAATATGATTTGCTTCAAATTGGAAACGGTGATATATTGTAATAAAACCAAACAAGGACAGCATAGATGAATACAGTCATAAAAATACTTTTTGTCTGCCACGGCAATATCTGCCGCAGCCCCATGGCAGAATTTGTGATGAAAGAGATGGTGAAAAACTCCGGTTTGCAGGAACGCATTTATATTGAATCCGCCGCCACCAGTACCGAAGAACTCGGCAATCCGGTCTATCCACCTGCCCGAAAGATCATGGCACAACACGGCATCGACTGCAAAAATAAAACCGCCCGGCAGATAACCCGGGCGGATTATGATAATTTTGATTACATCGTCGCTATGGATGAATACAACATCCGCAATATGCGCCGCTTTTTCGGGAATGACCCGGAAAACAAAGTTTCGCTCCTTTTATCGTGGGCAAACGAAAACCGCGAAGTTGCCGATCCGTGGTACACCGGGGACTTTGAAGCCACTTGGCGCGATGTCAACCTCGGATGCAAAGCTTTGCTGGAGCAGATTCTGAAATAGCTCCGCCTCATTACTCTTTTCCCCGTCTGCGGCATGACCGGCGCCGTTCATTGCAGTCGTTGTAGCCGACTTTTCCGGAAAGGGCGACTTCGATTTTGGCCAACTGGCGGTTGAGAGTCCAGAAACCGCCGAGCAGGACGGCAATCAGCATCACCCATTCATGCGTTGACATTTGCCGCCTCCTTCCAGTTTCCGCTGCCGAACCAGCGGACGCCGTAGTAAGCGATACCGGCTTTGAACTTCGACATACCGTCTTCGACCATGAAGTCATAGAAAAGTTCATCGGCATCCTTGCGCGTCCATCCGGGAACGGCGTTCCGGTAGAGATAGTCGTGGACGATCGAGGCGCGCAAGGTGCGTGGGTCGAGCTGCGGCGAAACGCTGTCCCAGAGAAACTCCGGAACGGAACAGCCGTCACTTTCAAATCCGGCGGGGGCGGTCACGGTTCTGCCGTTCCACGTTACGGTCAAATCTTCCAGCAGTGTAATAATATCGCCGGTAAATATCTCTTTATGCACAGCAATTTTTATCATACTTTAAACTCCCTTGATAATGCTTTGATTTCATCATCGGACAATGCCCGATTGTAGATGCGGAGAGCGGCAAGATAACCTTTAAAGCCTTCACTTGTTTGCGATTCATATGGGTAGCGTTTAGCGATTCTGGTCACTCCGCCGTAATCGTTTGCGTCAGGTACGATTTCTCCCGAACCGGCAAGCACTCCATCGCTGAATATGTCAAGACACCCATTAGTATACCGTCCGGTGAGATGGTGCATTTTTCCATTATTCTCAAATGTCCCGCGTACCGTAACACCTCCTGACAGGAAAGCAAGTGCCGTCTGGCTGACATATACGGTACAGTTCAGATAGTCGTATTCCAAATAATCACCGAGCAGCAGCACAACAGTACCGGAGTTTTCCATATTTTTACATAAAAATGAGAAAGTAAAGCCGGTAGGAAAACCACAAAAATTGATCGCCGGAGTTTCATAGCCGTCACCTTTGTCAAAATATGCACACGCTACTCCGTCAACTGTTTGAAAAGTGACATTCCCTACCTTGCTTAAACTCTGTCCTGTAACAGCAGTACTTGCTTCTTTATCAAGTGGAGCATAGAATACCAAGCCTTCCTCCGGAATTCTCGAAATCTCACATCCGGCTTCTTTTGCGTTCCTGAACTTCAACGGTCTGCCAAGCGCATTGAAACCGGAAGATGTAGGATATTGATACTCAATTTCCGGCAGAGTTTCCTGTTCCGGAGCAGGGGACATCGCAACGGTGAAGTTGCCGGTAGCGTAATCATAAGCCCCGGCACCAATTATGTAAACTCCGTCAGCAGAGGGAGTGTAGCTCATTACATCCTGAACTTCCAATCCGTTAATTTCTCCACCGGAATGGTCATCGCTGGCGACCTCGCTCATGGCAGAATTATACAGCCAAATCATACCGTCACCACTGCTGTCGATAGTGGTTTGTCCGATGGTATATGTCGTGCCGCCTTTGAGCTTTACCCGCAGATAGACCCGGTAGTTATCTCCGCTGTTTGCGTTTGAGTTGTTGACAGCAACGGTCTGTCCGGAGGTTTTGGCATACCAGTACCACGGATTTGCCCGTGTGCCGTCACCCAAACCGCCAACGATTTGCGGAGTACCTTTTTTGAATATACTTATCATATTTTGAACTCCTTTGACAGCATTTTGACTTCTTCATCCGTCAATGCCCGGTTATAGATGCGGCAGGCGGCAACGTGTCCTTTTATGTAAAGTCCGCTGTTGTTGGATACGCCGCCGATGTCTATTTGCGTAAGTGAAGTCTCCAATTTCGCAGTCGGGAACGCTTCATTGGCTGTCATATTGCCATTGACGTAGAACCTCAATAACGAGCCATCGTATACACCAACTATATGATGCCAAGCGTTTGCATTGTATACAGGGCGATTGCTCGGCGCAGAATTGCCTGAACACGCGATGTACACGGTCTGACCTGAATTGGCATCTATGTCAATGCCATAATACCTGTTTGCGGCTCTGTTACCATAACCAAACGCATACCCATCAAAATCGGTATCGGCGGCAGGTCTTACCCACGCTGAAATCGTTCTGGGAGATGAGCCGGACGGCAAGCCGTTAAGGTCATTCGACCATATCACACCATTGTAGAAGTATGCACATGGTATGCCATCAACTGTCTCATAAGTTACCGTACCTGATTTGCTCAAGCCCTGTCCGGTAACAGCTATTGAAGCATCTTTATCCAATGGCAGATAGAAAACCAACCCATCTTCAGGCATCAGACGTACAATACTGCATCCGGCTTCGGCGGCGGTATCGTATTTCAGAGGATACCCGAAAGCATCGAAGCCGGAACCGGGAATACTTTTTTTAAACAGGCTGATTGACATTTGCAGTTTCCCCCGCTTCCGGTACGACAGTTTGCGCTTCTTTCCAAGCGGCAAGGTCTTGTTTGAGCTGTTTGATACCGACCGTCTGTCCGGCAAAAGCCTTGTCCAGCATATCTTTAGCAAAGGGGTCAAGACTTGTCCAGCCAAACATGGCGCAGACTTCGGCGATGACTTCTTCACGATTGAGCTGCAGAGATTTTTCTTTTGCCGCTTTGGCACGGAGCTTCATCAATTCAGCTTGTCTTGCCGCTTCCATACGGAGTTTGTGTGCAATAGTGCCTGACATGATTACACCGCCAGTTCTGCCGCTGAAACCATGATTTTTACTCCGGAAGCGGTCGCATTGACTGTGAAACTTTCTCCGGTCGGCAAGTTGATTTTATTGTCAAGGACAATGGTGTCTCCGGCATCAATGGTAAATCCGGCAGAAAATCCGGTGGAAAAATTGAGCGTGACTTCCCCGCCATTCTCCCCTCCGTTGAGCATAATTGACATGATGGAAAGCTCCGTACCGCTTGAAGCAGTACAGACGGTAACATCAGAATTTTCAGTAGTGGTTGCAACAAAATTTTTCAACATGATATATTTCCTTTCAATTATCCAAAGACCAGCGAAAACGCGACCGCCTTACCAACGCTCACATCGCCATCAGCTCCGCGATCGCCCTTGTCACCTTTTTCACCTTTGTCTCCTTTGTCTCCTTTTTCTCCTTGCACTCCGGGTTCTCCCGGGTCACCTTTTTCACCTTGCGGCCCGGGTTCTCCCGGGTCACCTTTTTCACCTTTTTCGCCCTGCACTCCGGGGGCACCGGTATCGCCTTTGTCACCCTTATCTCCTTTGAATTGGACCCCATTCGACCAATCACCCGAAGATGAAGAATTTTTTATGTACACGCAACCGTTATCAGTAGCAAGGTAGCTGAATCCTGCGACTTCAGAATCATAGATAGAACGGTCAACTAAAGTTCCACTGGCATCAATGGTAAAAGCCGCACCGCGATCTCCTTTTTCACCTTTTTCTCCTTGCGGTCCGGGTTCTCCCGGGGTTCCCTTTTCCCCCTTCTCCCCCGGTTCACCTTTTTCACCTTTTTCTCCTTTTTCACCCTGTATTCCCGGCTTGCCATCGGCTCCCTGCGGTCCCGGAAGCATGGCGACAGGAGGGCTCCACATTGCATCCAATCCGGCAATACGCTGACGGAAAAAAAGATCGTTTTCATTTTGCGTGGTGTGCCAGTTGCTCTCGCCATCTGCAGAAAATTGGAATTCCACCGGATTGCTCATATTTTCGGCAAGCTGATCATTTAACTCATTCCGGATACCGTCACTGCGTTCATTGAGCATGGCCAGAGTCTGGACAGCGGTATAATAAGCCGGATCATTGGCGATGACTTCGTCGGCTTCACCAAGAAAAACCCGGCTGCGGATGGAAATATCAAACTGCCAGGCAAAAACGGTCATGCCGTCAGTATCAACGCCGCCGATTTCAGCACGGAAATTGCAACTTTCCTGTCCGGCAACGGCAGCAATGATTTTTTCGGTCGCGCTGTTTTCAAGTTCAACAACAAGGATGTTATGTCCTGCATCATCTTTTGCCAGTTCGATCCCGCTGTATTTCAGCAATGCCGGAGCATTGGAGTTGCGGTTATTGGTATCCAGAGCCAAATAGTAAGCTGCGGTATTGATGCTTTCTGCCGGATAGACGGTAAGTTCACCGCCGTCCGGGCCGGAATCGCCCCGCAGATCAAATTCCATCCGGACGGCAGTACCGAGCATGATTTCCAGTTCGACACCGGTGGCGGAACCATTTTCGTCTGTAATTGCGGCTCCGTTGCTTTTTATCTGTAATATTGAATGTATGATTTGCATAAAGTTCCTTTCAGTCAAGATATTTATAGTTTGGCGGCGGGAAATTTCCCTCATTCAGCAGAACTTCGGTCAAAGTATCTACCTGACGTAACATTGAATGGTAATATTTATAATCGCCCCAGGTTTTGTAATATTCCAGATCGCGGGAAATGTCATCATGCCACGGGAGTGTGGTATCTGATGCTGTTCCGGTAAAACTTATCTCCGTGACACCGGAGATGGTATGATCGTATTCCTGCGCCTGCGTTCCGGAGAGGAGAGGGCGGGTCAACTGCTTATGTATCCGGGTGGAATATCTGCCTTTCCAATTTCCATGAAGTTCCTGACTCATCTGATTGTCCCAGGTGTCAAAGGCATTCTGGGCGAAACGGCGGTTGAACTCACATCTCAAATACTCTTTGTATTTTCCGTAAACGGCGCATCCCGGCAATCCGCCTTCGCCATAATCGACAGTCTCATCGACTGACGGGCGGTCATTGTCGTAAGCTGATTCAGAGCTCCATTTCAACAAGCGGGATTGGCAATTTTGCACACCGAGACCATATACGCTGTAAAGGATCACATTGTTGAGCAAATGATAACATGCCCGGACAAAATTACCGTCCGAAATCAGATGCGGGGGTGTCTGCCAAAATCCTGCCGGATCGATCCCGGCGGAAGTCAATTCGGCGGTGATACCGTTTTGCACTTCCTCTGAATCATATTCAAGTTTGTCAAACGGTCGCCAATTGCCTGACCAGATACCGAAATTTTTCACCGGAAAGTGCATCGCATACAACGTGGCGATATGAAGTTTGATGTAACTTATCTTATTTTTTACCTGACTTGCAGTCGCCGGAAGCGGAATAAATTCAAATCCTGTTCCTTCAGTATTTTTTGCAGGCATCATATAATTATAGCGTTCAATGATCACTTCGGTCAGCCGGTTCAATGCCGGAACGATTCCGACGGGAGTATCCAGCCAATTCACAAAAACCACCTCCGTCCGAATTCGATACGTTCATTTGATGTATAATATTGCTCAACATTACCGCTTGCGTAGACCCGCCCGAGTTCAACATAATCGAAGTATCCCTGCGGGGGTGCCTGACCGGATAATTGAATTACCACCGAATATTTCCCGTCATTACAACATGCATAAAGCCGTATGACATCAGTATTGATATTATCCGGAACTGTTACCGTCTGCACCGGTATTTCTCCTTTGAAATCGACACTTCCGGCATAATCGGAGTTGCCGTAACGGACTTCAAAAGTGCGGTTTCCGATATAACGGATGGCAAACTGTCCGGAATATGCCGGGTCTGCTGCCGAAGCATATCCGAGAATTATCACTCCCGGAGTCTCCGGAGTTCCGCGGTAAATTATCTGTGCCTTTCCGGAATCAGCGGCAGTCAGACCGTTTGCCGATGGAACGGCATAATCTCCCGAACCTCCGTAAATAAATGCCTTGACAATACCGGTAAGTACGACATTGCCGTAAGTGCCGGGGATGATATTTTCGGCGGCGATCCCCCATAACTCCTCATCGGAAGCGGCCGGAACGGCGCAAAGTATGCCGGGGTGTGTTTCTTCCATGCAGATAACCGCGACAGCGCTTCCGGCGGTGATGAGCAGAGTTCCGGTATTGAGGAGCTGGATTGCGCTGCGGTTTGCCGCCGGGAAGGATATTTCAGTTTGTTCAGAAAAATACATAAGCTCCGCCTCCGCACTCAAATATCCAGAGCTGAAAAGTTGGCGTAATCGTAAATGCGGCTTTCGTAAACTCCGGCTGAAATCAATGAATTTTGAGCATTTCTCCGGGGGATCTCCCAGACGGTGTTCCACATCGAAACCGGTTCCACTTTGAGTTGGTGCCGCTCCAGAGTGCCCAGCGGCCGGATCTTGAAAACGTACTTTATATCGACCAGTTTCTGCCCTTTTGCATTGGTGTAAGAGGGGGAGAGGGAGGCTTTGACGAACAGCACTTCTCCGGTCGCCCAGCCGTGGAATTTTTTGAGATTTATTTTTCCGGCGGTGGCAAAGACGGCACGTTTGAATGAGTTGTTGATGTGGCTTTCTCTGAAAGTTGCAATACATGTTTCCTGAAGTTCCGGCATTTCCGCCCAGCAGCCGTTGATGCAGCCGTCGCCGTCAGAATTTCCATCCCAGCGGAGCAAGGTTCCCGGATCGGGCGGAACGATCTCCGGTCGCGGTTGATAAATTTTGACCAGTTCTTTGGCTTCAAAGATTTTTTCTGTTGAACAACTGACCTCAAACTGCCATATCCGGTCGCCGTTTTCTTTGGTTTCGCTCGTTTGCGGCAGGGAATATTTGACCTCGAACTCATAAGTACCATTCCCCGGCACCCGTACCAGTTCCACGGTATTTTTGCGGGCGCGGCCCATATATTGCGGAGCTGTTGCATTGACCAGTTCAAATGCTTCGGTGCGCTGATCGAGGTTGCCGGGGCCGCAAACCAGATAATTCAGCGTTGCTCCGGTACATATTCCGGAACGGTCGACTGTTTGCCGGACAGAGAGTTTTCGTTGGATCTGCATGAGATATCCTCCTTGAAATTGGTTTTGTGACCATGCGCAGCACTGTCAACATTTTTCCGGTAAATTTTGTTTTGAGAGCCTGTTGACAAACCGTTATTTTGCGGTATATTATTGGAATCCGGAAAAATATCAGCAGGGGAAATCAAATGAAAATCATCTTTATTGCAATATCGGCGCTGCTCATCATCTCCGCCGGTGCCGGAACAGGAGAAAAAAGTATGAAAATTGAAAAAATCCGTACCGGGATCATCGAACACTCCACCTATCACGGCTGGCCGACCGTCACCCGGACCAAAGACAACAAATTGATCGCGGTTTGTTCCGGCAACCGGCAGAAACATGTCTGTCCCTACGGCAGAGTATGGATGTATGTTTCAAGTGACAACGGAGTGTCGTGGCAGGGACCGCAAGCGCTCTCCTCCGGTCCGCTGGACGACCGCGATGCGGGCATCTGTCAGGCGGCGGACGGCAGTCTGCTGGTGAACTATTTTACCAGTACTTCAGCAATTTTCCGTGCCAAACGGTTGAGTAAAGAGTGGAAAGCGGTCGCGGAAAAGATCAATCTTATCACTTTGAGACAGGAACACGGTTTCTGGATGCGCCGCTCCACTGACGGCGGCAGAAGTTGGAGCAAAAAGTACCGCACTCCCGTTTACAGCCCCCACGGTCCGGTGCTGATGAAAGACGGAACTTTGTTTTTCCCCGGACAGAAACAGGGCAGTCTGGCGGGTGAAATCACCGGTACTCCGGAATACGGAGTTGCCTTTTCCAAAGATAACGGCATCACATGGCAGATCGTTTCGACCATTCCGCTTCCTGCCGGACACGATATCCGCAAGATCCACGAAATACATGGCATTGAAGCCCCTGACGGTACTTTGATCGTCCAGTACCGCAACCATAACTGCTCCGACCTGGGTGAAACGTGGCAGAGTGAATCTGCTGACTGCGGCAAAAGTTGGAGCAAACCCCGTTTTATCTGTAAAGGTTTCCCGACTCATTTACAGACTTTCGGCAAAGACAAAATGATCATGACCTATACCTACCGTCTGAACCCCTACGGTATAAGGGCGCGGATATCGGATGATTCCGGCAAAAACTGGAGCGGTGAAATCATCCTCTCTGATGACGGAAAAAGCTGGGATCTGGGATATCCATCCACCGTGGAGCTTGCCGATGGAACGCTCTTTACTCTGTGGTACGAAAACCGGGGCAAAGGCGGCGCCAAACTGCGTTATCTCAACTGGAAATTCCAGGGGGAAAAAAGATGAGAATGTCAAAAATAATCACCTGCGGTATCGCCGGAATGCTTACTTTTTCCGGTATCGCCGCCCAGATCGAAACAGTGGAAAAAAAGTCTATGGATCAAATTTATGATGTGACCGGAAAACGTGAACTTTTTATCGACAATTTTCTCATCGAAAACAGCCGTGCATTGAATTTCAAACAGCACAGTCCGGCGGAGCTGCCCAGTTGTTCCAATAAGCCGATCGGTCATTACAACACCATTTTAAAGCAGCCTGACGGCACATATTTATATTATTACCGGGGTGTGGACAGCGTTTACAAAGGTAAAATCTACAACAATCACCCCGGCGAATATGTGGGAGTAGCCGCCAGTAAAGACGGAGTGAAGTGGGAAATTCCCGACTTCAAACTTTTTCCCGGGCAACCGGTTCCCGGGAACGCCATTCTTTACGGTAAAGATGTCATAACCCACAACTTTGTGCCGTTTTACGACACCAATCCGGAGTGTAAACCATCTGAACGTTACAAAGCGGTCGCCGGAGTCCGGGAGACCAAAGGACTTTTCGCTTTTTATTCTGCTGACGGCATCAATTGGAAGATGTATGAAAAAGCTCCTGTAATGGCGTATGAACCTCAAAAAACCGGCGGTCACATGTTTGATTCACAGAATGTGGTCTTTTATTCTGAAACCGAAAA
Source organism: Lentisphaerota bacterium (assembly GCA_015061605.1). Taxonomy (GTDB): domain Bacteria; phylum Verrucomicrobiota; class Lentisphaeria; order Victivallales; family Victivallaceae; genus UBA1784. The sequence goes on from SUWH01000006.1 coordinate 48,037, forward strand.
GTGCTATGTGATGTACATCCGGGTCTGGAAGACCGTGGATATTGCCAAAGGCGTGCGCTCCTTTGCCAAAGTCACCAGTAAAGATTTCATCAATTGGAGCGGAATCGAATTTCTCAAGGTCAACCGCAAGGGCGAACACCTCTATGTCAGCGGTCTTGCCCCTTACGCCCGCGCACCGCATTACTATGTTGGCGTTGCCACGCGCTATTTCGGCAACCGGGGTTCGGCGACCGATACTGTGCTGGTTTTCTCCCGCAACGGCAAAGGGATCATCCGTCCAAGTTTTGAAGCGTGGGTGCGTCCCGGACTCGATCCGGAACGGTGGCTCAACCGCATGAACTACACCACCTGGGGGATCGTGCAGGAAACTCCGGAATCCATGCTGCTCTACCACAACCGCAAGCATTTGATGTACCGGGTGCGTACTGACGGATTTGTTTCGCTCCATGCCGGAGTGACTGGCGGAACATTTTTGACCAGAGTTCTGCAGCGTTCCGGTGGAAATCTGGAATTCAATATTTCCACCAGTGCCGGAGGAGCGTTCCAGTTGGAAGTTTGCGATGAAAACGGCAACCCGATCCCCGGTTACACTTTCAAGGATATGAAAGAGTTTTATGGTGATAAAATTTCGTTTGTGCCGCAGTGGAAAGGTAAAACCCTCGCTGATCTGCCTGCCGGAAAATTCCGGTTGCGCGGCAAGATGCGCGAATGTGATCTTTTCAGCGTGTCGTTTAAATAAGCGGCAACGCGACCGCTGATTTGCCAAGAGATTGCCCGCGAGTTTCTCCCTGTTCCTCCCGCCGACAGGCGGAACCACCACCAACCTCACGCATGTCGGGGTTCAGCCCGACGATATGCGCAAAATCCCGTTGCGCCGCAGGGCGGATGGATCGTGCGGCAAGGTCGCCGGTAAATCAAGGCGGTTACGAAGGAGTGTACGACTGTACTCGACTGAGTAAGCGACCGCCGATTTGCCAAGAGATTGCCCGCGAGACGCCGCCCTTTACAAACCGAGCAGCCGGGTGATGTTGCCCTTGGCTATCTTCTGGAATACCGTATCGCTGATCTTCTTTTCATCCCGGAGCTTGAGCAGGAAATCGCCCAGCTTGGAGAGCAATCCGACACTGGAACAGGCACAGTAATCGGTACCGAACATCAGCTTATCCTGAAACTCATTCAAAAATTTCACGGCATATTCCTCATCCCGCATCAAAGCATTGCAGCCGCTGCCGGCAGACAGATCGCCGTACAAATTCGGATATTTCCGCAATAATTTGGCAACTGCGCCCTCTTCGGTGATTTTGCCCTTGGGATAGCCGCGCCGTCCCATATCATCCACATTGGCTGCCATCTCACCCCAGAACACCTGTGAATGTCCGAAAAATTTGAGATCGGGAAACTTCTGCAATGCGCGTTCAAGTTTTTTCAATCCCGGTTCCTCTTCAATAAGACCGTAGAATCCCCCCTCCTGCGGCGCCAGATGAAAAGTCAGCGGCAGTCCCGCACTCTGCGCCGCCCGGAACAGATTTTCCACACGCGGGTCGTCAAGATGCAGATTGGCTGTAACTTCGCCAATGCCTTTGCACCCTTTGTCCCGGTAATACTTGAGCACATATTCCAAATCGGCATCGGGGGTGTTGAACATTGACCGGGGATCGAGGTTGCAGAAGGGAATATATTTGTCCGGATACTTTGCGGCGATGCTCAATGCCTCCTCATTAGGCTGGACAAAACAGGTGCTTTCCGGCGAACCGATGGGCAGCAGCACTGCTCTTTCAATACCGTGCTGCTCCAGCAGTTTGACCTGATTTTCGGCAAAGTCCAACCGCTGTTCTCCGGTATGCGGATTGGGACATCTGGGATATTCAAGAACGTGGATGTGGCAGTCGATAAACATAATTCACCTCATTTGTTTTTTGGTATTGTCATAAATTTAGCACATCGCAAAATAAAAATCAAGAGATACAGCAAAAAAAAATTTTTACGTACTGTGTCTGTAAACAGTTCATCCTGCCGTCCGTAACTGTCTACGCAGGTAATATTTTCAGTAATTTATGTAAAAAATATCATAATAATCAAAAATGGTATTGGCAAATCAGAAAAATTATGGTATACTTAATACAGTGAGAGAATTTTTGTGCCACTGAATTTAACATGAAGGACCAAATTTTATGATGTGCCGACCACTTTCCCGGGGGAAAGTGAAGCAGTCCTGCTTCACTTTAATTGAACTCCTCGTAGTCATCGCGATCATCGCCATTTTAGCGGCGATACTGCTCCCGGCTTTAGGCAAGGCGCGCGAGCGCGGCAAATCCACATCGTGCCTGGCCAATCTGAAGCAAATGGGCTCGGCACTCAGCCTGTATGCTCACGATAATGGCGGATATATCCCCAATATCATCACTTCTGCAGCAGGGGGAAAGAATTATATAACGGCAAAACTTTTCCCTTATCTCAACAATCCGTGGGTCTATTCCTGCCCCTCCGACACCGATCAGAGTTATAAATTCAAAAGTATAGGAGCGAAACGAACAAAAGAAGAAGATATCCATTTGTTATGGACCGGACTTCCCGGCGGGATGGGTTATCTGCCCAATACCAATTTTTCCGGAATACCGGGCAATGGTGTTACTTTGGCTTCCGCAAAGCTTGCCAAAGCTCCGAATCCCTCCAAACAGATGTATCTCTGCGATGGAACCGGACACTGGATATTGCTCCGTTTCGGCACCTCAAACCGGCACTACGCCATAGACTGGAAAATTCCGGATGGCAGTCCATCGATGTTGAATGCTGCTAAAACAAAGCGTTACTGCCATGCCCGGCATCAGGGAGTTTGGAACGTAGTTTATCTGGATGGTCATACCCGCGGTATCCCGGCGGTGGAAGCCCACAGTTACGACCCGAATCCGCCATCTTATATTTACAATTCTCCTCTTGAAGCCAGACTGTTTTATGTCGGCACCACTGACGGTAAGGTCTGGTAACAGTTTTTACGGTTTATCATCCGTTAAAATTCTCCTGACAGGTATTATTTTTAGTAATTTGCGCAAAAAAGTATAAGAATAATCAAAAACGGTATTGTCAAATCATAAAACTTATGGTATACTTTATGCAGTGAAAGAATTTTTGCACTGTCAAGCTCTAATGTGGAGGACCAAGTTTTATGATGCACAAACTGTCTGTTTCCCATGGGAAAGTGAAGCATTCCTGCTTCACTTTAATCGAACTCCTTGTTGTCATCGCGATCATCGCCATTCTGGCAGCGATTTTGCTTCCGGCTCTGGGCAAGGCACGCGAACGCGGCAAATCCGCGTCGTGCATTTCAAACTTGAAGCAAATCGGTGCCGCTCTCGGCATGTACAGCAATGATTACGGCGGATATATGCCCAATCACAATACAGGGTCAAACGGCACACCTTATATAACGGCATTGCTTTTCCCTTACTTTAATAATCCGTGGGTCTATGCCTGCCCCTCCGACACCGATCAGAATTATAAATTCAAAAGTATTGGAGCGAAACGAACAAAAGAAGAAGAGATATATCTTCTCTGGACCGGACTTCCAGGCGGTATGGGATATATGCCCAACACTGTGCTGCCGCAAGATAGTGCCAATAATATTGCGGCAAAACTTTCCAAAGCCCCGCGCCCCTCCAAGCAGATGTTTTTCTGCGACGGTACCGGTCACAAAATCCTGATCCGTTTCGGCGCCAACGGCTCTCACTACGCACTGGACTGGAAGGTTCCTCCCGGCGGTAAATCCATCGTCAATCCGGCCTGTACCGTCCGCCGCAGTCACGCCCGCCATCAGGGAATATGGAATGTAAATTATCTCGACGGTCACACCCGCGGCATCCCGGCGGCTGAAGCCCACAGCTACAATCCCTCTGCCGCAGCTCTTAATGCCGCTGCCACCCCGCTGGAAGGACGCCTTTTCTACGCCGGAACCACTAACGGCAAAGTCTGGAATTCAAAATAAAAACAACTGTTTTAAGGAGGAAATATGAAAAAATTTACGATTTGTTTGATGGCGCTGAGTGCAATAATTGCAGCTGCGGCGGATGTGGCGATCTGCGGTTCCGGTTACGGCAGGCATGAGATCGGCCAGATCGTCAACAAGGTGTTGAAACGCAAGGATGTGAAATTCACCTTTGAAAATATCGGTGAATTTCCGGAATACGCCAAATATCAGAAAAGTAAACTTCTTATTGTTGCCAGTGAAGCAAAGAGAAAATTCACCGCCGGAGAGATGACGCAATTCCAGCAATGGCTCACTGCCGGCGGTACTGCTCTCTTCATTTGCCGCGCTGCCAACTCCCTTGCTCCCGCGAAAAGTTGGACGTGGTGCGGCATGACTCCGGTCTACCGTTTCCAATATGATGCCCAGATGCCGGATAAAGACAATCCCATTGTCAAAAATATCAAATTCACCCCGTTCAAAGATATTCTCGGTGTCCGGGTCACGCCTCCCGCCAAAGTAATCATCGGCAGCGGCGATGTCGCGTTGATCGCTGAAAGCTCCATCGGCAAAGGAAAACTCTATCTGATGGCAAATGAATATTTCCGGATGGCGGCAAGAAAATGGAACCATCCCTTTAAAGATGAATATCTGAAAATTATGCAGAATATTGTCGATTTGTCAACTCAAAAATAATTTGATCCCGGGGAAATATGAAAAAAATCACACTTCTTTTTACGGCACTTGCCGCTGTACTGCTGTCAGGTGGAAATGTTTCCATCTGCGGTACCGGCTACGGCACACATGACATCAAAGCGATCATCAACCGCGCACTGGTACGGGAAAATGTCACCTATCAGTACACCAATATCGGGGAATTTCCCGATTATGCAAAGTACAAAAACAGCAAAGTTTTGATCGTCTGTTCCACCAGCAGTAAAAAACTCGACCCCCAAAGTACAGAACAGCTTAAATCATGGGTCTCCAACGGCGGAACTCTGCTGCTGATGGGACGCGCAATAAATTCACTTGCTCCGGTAAAGGATTGGAAGTGGAGCGGCTTGAGTCATGTCACCAATGCCAAAGAGTATGAAGTAAAAGCACTGGTTCCCGATTCACCCGTTTTGAAAGGTTTCAAGTTTTTCCCCTTCAAAGATGTTCTGAGCAGCCGGATCAAACCGCCCGCCAGAGCGATCCTCGGCGACGGCGGCAAAAATACCTTCATCGCAGAATTGTCTCTGGGCAAAGGCAAAATCTATGTGCTTGCCAATGAGTACTTCCGCATGGCATCCAAACGACGCAACCATCCGTTTCACAAAGAATATCTGAAAATCATCCGGAATATCATCGATCTTGCCGCCCCCACCAGCGACAGCAATGTGCAGGACGACCAGTTGAGTCAATGGCAGAAAAAACGTTCCGGTGTGCTGGTCTGGAACCGTGAATGGCAGCGCGGGGAGATCTACGGTCCCCGCTTCAATCCCCCGATGCCGCTTGAAAATGAGATCATCGGCTCCATCCCGCTTCATCTGGCGCGCAACGAATTTGAAAGCGTTCAGGTAAATTTCACCCCGCTGGAAAAATACAAACTCGTTTCATGGAAATTGACCGACGGCGGTCTGCCGGAAAACAGCATGGAATTTTTTGTCCAATCTGCCCCCGATCCCATTCCGTGGCCCAAAAATCCCGAAATTGCCAAGGAGTTCCCCTACTGGCTGATGCCCCCCAAATATGTCGCCCCCAAAGGCAAAGATGAATTTTATGCCCCCAAACCCGGAAATACCGTTATCGTCTGGGTGCGCTTCAACACCAAAAATGTCAAAGCCGGAAAATACACTCCGGAACTGACGCTTGATTTTGACGGCAAAACTTCCGCCAAAGTCAAGTTTGAGGTCAAAGTCGCCAAAACCGCCGTCCCGACCAAACGTCCCATCCTGCTGGGCGTCGGCGGCTACTCACTGGATGTCAACAATTTTGATAAAATGCGCCCCTTTGTGGACGATCTTTCCAAACACGGCAACGAATGGAGCTTGATCAACATCGTCCGGGTCGGCATGGTGAAAATCGCCGGAACCGGCGAACCGTTCAATGCCCGTACAATGAAACAATATTTCGGCAAACCCGTTCACGAACTGCCCGAACTGGATTTCTCATTCCTCGATAAGTGGATGCACAATAACATCAAAGCCAACATGACCAACTACCGGATCAATTTGCCCAGAATTGCGGATTCTTTCAAAAAAATGAAGGCTCCCGCAGAAAAACTCCCCGCTCTGGAGCAGTGGTTCTACGCCGAATTGTCCCGCTATTTCCACGAAAAAGGCGTCCGTCTCCTCTTGACCAGCAAAGGCGACGAACTGAGCCGCAAAGAGTTGTATGAAGGCTACCTCCCCTGGGCAAAACAGCGTACCGCCGTCGGATTTGACTGTACTTCGACCTTCAGTTTCGGCGTGGCAGACTTCACGCAGCTGGTGAAAGACCTCTCCCCCTACACCCGGCTCTGGACGCTCAACCGCCAGCTTGCCCACCCCTTCACCACCGCATTGAAAAACGGTTCCATAAAATTGCGTGATGATGCCTTTGTCGGGACCTACGGCGCCGGAGAAGGACGCGGTTCAGAATTCCGCAAACCGCTGGGCAATCCCCGTTTCCTCGGCTGGGAATCCTGGATCCACGGCATTTCCACCTGTTCGCCAAATCCGTGGTTCAAAAGCTGGATATACTACTGCGACTACGGCGGTTCCGGAGAAACCGGCGGCATCGCCGGAGAACGCTGGGTGGCTTATCTGAAACATAATGACCCGACAGTACCTGTAGCCGACTGCCCCTTCTGGGAAGGTATCCGTGAAGGTATGGAAGAGGGCAATCTGGCATATTTGCTTGAACAGCGCGCCAAAGCCGCCGGTAAACCCGAACTGGTCAAACGCGCCCGCGCTCTCATCTCCGATAAAGCCGGTGCCCCCATTTCCGGCAAATGGGTTCGCCGCACCCATGTCCGTGTCCCCTTTGACTTCTATGTGATAAATGCTGACAGCTCCGGCTACCGCAAAGCCAAAAGCGTTGTGTTGGATATGCTCGACACGCTCCCGCAGCCGACCGATGTTTTCTGGCACCGGATAAATCTGAAAAATGTCAAATTGACCGGTGAGGCGTCAGCCATAAAACAGTTCAAAGCTGAAGTCCTCAAACGCCTTGAAACTCCGCTGGTTCCCGGCAATGGCAAAACCACAATAAACTTTGTCATCGACAATACCGTCGGTAAAGGCAAATTCCGCATTCTGGAAAAAGACAATACCCTGACCGTCAAAGGCGGCGATGCCGCCGGACTCAAGCTCGGTACGGAAATTTTCAGCTGCTATCTCAATCAACACGGTAAATGGTAACTCAAAACAGGAGAATACTGTTATGAAAAAGTCAATTATTTTCGCGGCATTACTGGCTGTCACATCTTTATCAGCTTTTGAACTGGGCAAACCATGCACCATCTACTATGCCGGACGCAACCGCACTGCCGCTCAGGAATTGAGCAAATATCTCACCGCAATCTACAAAAAGGATTTCCCGGTCAAGGCGATGAAAAAAGAACAGACCGGAATTTTCGTCGGTGCCAAAAAAGCTTCAGAACTGGTGGCAAGTTCCGTCAAGGGCGACCGGCTGGATATTTATGGAGCCAACACCGAATTCGCCGTTTATGACTTTCTGGAACGCGAATGCGGCGTCCGTTTCCTCTGGCCCGGCAAACTCGGTACCGTCATTCCGCAGGGCAAAGTGAAAACCCTTGCCGACGGCGATTACGCCTATCAGCCGCAGTTTGCCATCCGCTTGAGCCAGAGTTTCCACTATCCCACCCGCTACATGACGGTCCCGGAACGGAATGATCTTGCCAAGTGGATAAAAAGCAACAAAATCGGTCAGGAGCTGCGCGGCAGCTTCGGTCACGCTTTCGGTCATCTGATCCCCCGGGGCAAATACGGCAAAGATCACCCGGAATATTTCTCTCTGGTCAGCCCCGCCAACTGGGTCGGCGGCGGCAAAAGTGACAAACCCAAACGCACCAATATCGACGGCGACGTGTGGCAGCTCTGCACCTCCAACGATGAAGTCCGTCAAATCATCGCTGAAAAACTTGCCGCCAACCCCACCACCAATATCCAATCCATTTCTCCCAACGACGGCGGCGGTTTCTGCGAATGTGACAAGTGCAAAGCGCAGGACTACCCCTTGCAGGATAAATTCAAACTCACCAACCGGATGTATGATTTCCTCGCTGATGTCGCAGCAAGAGTGAAAAAATTGAACCCCAAAACCAAAATCGGCTTGTTCAGTTACAGCTACTTTGCCGGTGTTCCCTCCCGCAAAGTCCAGCTCCCGGACAACTGCTATCTTTCACTTTGCTACATCCAGGTCACCCAATACACCCCGGAAATGCAGAAAGAGCTGGATGATAAAATCATCGGTCTGGGCAAACTCGGCGCGAAAATCGTCGGCAGAGAATACTGGGGAACCCACTACTATCAGGATATGCCCATCGACCACAGCCGACTCATCGCCCACAATATCAATCTGTTGAGCAAATACGGCGCCGCCGGTATCTACGGCGAACCCTCCAACAACTTCGCCATCCGTCCCAGTGACAACTATCTCCTTGCCAAATTGAGCTGGAATCCCGCTCTCAAGCGCGATGACATTTTGAAAGACTTCTGCAAAAGTGCTTTCGGCGATGCGGCAGATCTGATGTATGAATACTTCGACTCCGGCGAAACGGAATTCTGGGCCAAGTGGAGCAAACTTATGCTCTCCAAACGCCCGATGATGGAATTTGTCCCCAGCATGTACGCCAACACGCTCAAAGTTTTGTCGCAGATTTTCGACAAGGAATGGGCAAAAGCCCGGATCGCCAAACTCCGCAAAGCGAAAGCCAAAGCGAAACTTCCGGAGGAAAAAGCGCGTATTGATTATATCATTTCCGGCGTCAATGTCGCATTGAGCAAAAGCGAACTCAACGAAATGTGGAGCCTTGCCGCCACCGCCGGCGTCCAGCTGCCGCTGATGCAGCCGGATACCCAAAAAGTCAGCATGGAAAAACTCAATTTGCAGAAACTTATCAATAAGGTGCTGAATAAAAACTACCGCCACGAACTTATCCTCGCTTCCAACGCTTACGGCAACTGCGTCCCCGGTCTCGGCTTTTTGCGGGAGTATGCCATCACCGTCCGCCCGTGGAAAGCGATTTGCGAAATGGCTAAACTCGACCTCGCCATCGACCGCTTCAATTATCTGGTCAACGGCAGTTTTGAATTCCGTAAATGGGAGTGGGAAATCAAAGGTGATAAAGATCTGAAATACTCCTTTACCGGTGAACGCAACTGCGATGAAAAGACCAACTTCATCGCCCAGTGCCACTTGAATCAGGGACTTTCCCTCAAACTGGAGATCCCTGCCAAAAGTTCCGTCACTTTGACCAATACCCGCCAGTTTGAAACCGCTGAAAACGCCAAACTGCGCGGCTCCATGTATATTTTCGGCAACGCTGAAGTCAAAGCCGACTTCAACGGCAAAGCGGTCAAAACCGTCGTCGCCAACGCCGGAATGGAGGATGAGTGGCAGGAACTGCGCTTCACTCCGCTCGCCGTCAAACCGGGCAAATATACTTTCCGTGTCACTCTGACCAACAAAACCGGCAATGCTCAAACCGTCTATATCGACAATGCCGCTGTTTTGATCCAACCTGTGAAATAACCGGAGCGTGAAATCATGAAAAAAACGTTGCTTTCTTTTGCGTTGTTGAGTTCGCTCGTCTTGTCCGCATTTGAACTGGGTAAGCCCTGTACCATCTATTACAATGGTAAAAATCTGACTGCCGCCAACGATTTGAGCCGGTTTCTGACCCGGATCTACGATCAGAAGTTTCCGGTGAGCCACATCAAACGCAACAAGGACGGCAAGGGTATTTTCATCGCCGCCAAGACTCCCGCCAAACTGGTTGAAGCCGAAGTAAAAGGTGACCGGCTGGATATTTTCGGTCACAATGCCGTGTATGCTGTCGCCGACTTCCTTGAACGTGAATGCGGGGTCCGTTTCCTCTGGCCGGGCAAACTCGGAACCGTCATCCCCAAAGGCAAAGTAAAAACTCTTCCCGACGGATATTACGGCTATCAGCCCCAATTCAGCCGCCGCTTGAGCCAGAGCTACCACTATCCGAGACGCTTTATGAATCATCAGGACCGTCAGGATCTGGATGACTGGATAAGATTCAACAAGATCGGTCAGGAACTCAACGGCGGTTTCGGACACGCTTTCTCCCGCCTCGTGCCGCAGGAAAAGTATGCCAAAACCCACCCCGAATACTTTTCTCTGGTCAGCCCCCCCAACTGGGTCGGCGGTACCAAGCCGGATAAACCCACCCGTAAGACCACTCCCGGCTGCTGGCAGCTCTGCACTTCCAACGATGAAGTCCGCCAGATCATCGCCGAGAAACTCGCCAAAAATCCCACCACCAACATCCAGTCCATTTCCCCCAACGACGGCGGCGGTTTCTGCGAATGCGACAAATGCAAAGCGCAGGACTATCCCTTGCAGAAACAGTTCCCGCTCACCAACCGGATGTACGACTTCCTCGCTGATATTGCCAACCGGGTAAAAAAATTGAACCCGAAAACCAAGATCGGTCTTTTCAGTTACAGCTACTTTGCCGGTGTTCCCAGCCGCAAAGTCCAGCTCCCGGACAACTGCTATCTTTCACTCTGCTACATCCAGGTCGAACAGCTCACACCTGAAATGCAGAAAGAACTTGATGAAAAAATCATCGGTCTGGGCAAACTCGGAGCAAAGATCGTCGGGCGTGAATACTGGGGAACCCATTACTATCAGGGTATGCCCATCGATCACAGCCGCCTTATTGCCCACAATATCAATCTTTTGAGCAAATACGGCGCCGCCGGTATCTACGGCGAACCGGGCAGCAACTTTTCCGTCCGTCCGAGCGACAACTATGTGCTTGCCAAGTTGAGCTGGAACCCCGCTCTCAAGCGCGACGATATTTTGAAAGACTTCTGCAAAAGCGCTTTCGGCGATGCGGCTGATTTGATGTATGAATACTTCGACTCCGGAGAAAAGGAGTTCTGGAGCAAGTGGACGCGCCCGGAAAACTGGAACCGCCCGATGATGAAACATGCCCCCAGTATGTACGCCAACCGGTTGAAAGTCCTCTCCGGTATCTTCAATAAAGCATGGGCAGACCGCCGTCTCGCCAAGCTCAAAGCCGCCCGGAAAAAAGCCAAACTTCCGGAAGAAAAAGCGCGTATCGACTACGTTATGGACGGTATAAATGTTTCTTTGAGCAAATCTCTGCTCAACGACCATTGGAGCAAAGTCGCCGCCGCCGGTGTACCCTGTCCGCTTATTCAGCCCGATACGGAAAAAATCCGTATGGAAAAGAAAAATATCCAGAAAATAATCGCCGCCGCCCTCAATCAGAATTACTCCCATGAACGCACCATCGGCAGAAATATCGGAGGCAACCGGATCGCCGGAATCGGATTTGTCCGGGAATATTCCGTAACTCTGCGCCCGTGGAAAACCCTGTGCGAAATGGCGAAACTCGATCTCGCCAGTGACCGTTACAATTATCTGGTCAACGGCGCATTTGAATACCGGATGTGGGAGTGGGATATCAAGGGGACCAAAGGTTTCAACGCCGTGGTCACCGGAGAACGCAATTGCGATGAAAAAACCAGTTTCATCGCCCAGTGTCACTTGAATCAGGGACTTTCACTCAAACTGGAGATCCCCGCCAATGGCAGTGTGACCATCACCAACACCCGTCCGGTCGAAAGCGACATCCCCGCCAATTTGCGCAGCTCCATGTTCGTCCGCGGCAACGTGGAAGTCAAAGCCGATTTCAACGGCAAAGCGGTCGAAACCCGCCACGTCAATGCCGGACTGGAAGAGGATCAGTGGAAAGAATTGCGGTTCACCCCGCTCGCGGTCGATCCCGGCAAATACACTTTCCGTGCCACATTCACCAATAAAACCAATGAAGCTCAGACTCTCTTTATTGACAATATCCAGGTGCTGGTGAAGCCGTAAGTGCAAATACAGAAAGACAGCAAAATGATAATTGATGCACATAATCATCCGGATTGGCACGGACATGATTTAAAGAAGTTCATTGCCAATATGGATCAATACGGTATCGACAAATGCTGGCTGTTGAGCTGGGAAGCTCCGGCGGCAGAGTGTTCTCCAAGCTATGTGGGAGTCACCCCAGGCGGCGTTACCGGAAGTGATATGCTGATTCCGTTTCAGCACTGTATAAATTATAAGAATGCTTTCCCGGAACGATTCATTCTCGGATACGCCCCTGACCCGCGCGATCCCGCCGCGTGTAAAAAACTCCGGGCGGCACACAGCATTTACGGAGCGAAGATCTGCGGTGAAGTGAAGTTCCGTATGATGTATGACAACCCCGATGCGCTGCGGCTTTTCCGTGCCGCAGGTGAACTCGGAATGCCGGTCACACTGCACTTTGATTACGATTTCCAGAAAAGCGACCTCGATCCATGGACAGAGTGGTACGGCGGCACCATCGACACTCTGGAACGGATGCTGCAAGCGTGCCCGGAAACGGCATTTCTCGGTCATGCTCCGGGATTCTGGATACATATATCCAATGATGAAATTTACAAAGAACGGCGTTCCGCTCCGGCGGGAACTCCGGTCATCCCCGGCGGCAGAATTGTGGAACTCATGCGTAAATATCCCAATTTATATTGTGATATTTCAGCCAATTCCGGATGCAACGCTCTGCGGCGGGATCCGGAACACGCAGTGAAGTTCCTGACGGAGTTTCAAGACCGCATCCTCTATGCGCGGGACTACTTTGACAATCAGCATCAGGAATTTCTCAATTCGCTGAATTTGCCGGAAACTGTTCTGCAAAAGATTTACAGTTTGAATGCAATAAAACTTGTCGGAGAATAATTTATTATGGATATTCAGAAAGTCGGTTTCGGCATTATCGGTGCCGGAATGATCGCAGACCTTCACGCCCGCGCCATCACTCAATTGGACAACACCGCACTTATCGGTGTCTTTGACCTCAACCCGGATTCTGCGGCAAAGCTGGCAAAAAAGTTCAACTGCCGCTGCTATGAACGTCTGGAAGAACTGCTCGCTGATCCGATGATCCAGGCGGTCACCATCGCCACTCCTTCCGGCAAACATGCCGATGTCGCCATCCCGGCCGCCAAAGCCGGTAAACACATCCTCTGCGAAAAACCCATTGAAATCACTCTTGAACGTACCGATGCGGTGATTCAGGCGTGCAATGAAAACAATTGTCTGCTTTCTCCGGTTTTCCAGGCACGTTTTTCGCGCCCGGTACAGCTGGTGCGGCAGGCGATGCGCAATGGCCGTTTCGGACGGATGGTGCTGGCAAGTGCCCACATGAGATGGTATAGAGAACCGTCATACTACACCGGTTCAAACTGGCGCGGCACCTGGGCTCTGGACGGTGGCGGCGCGCTGATGAATCAGGCGATCCATCTGATCGATCTGCTGCTCTACATCAACGGCAATCCGGAACAGGTTTTCGCCTTTTCCGGAACCCTCACCCACAGTATCGAAGTCGAAGACAACCTCTGTGCCACTGTAAAATACCGCAACGGTTCTTTCGGCACGATCGAAGTCAGTACTTCGTGCGCTCCCGGTTTCCCGCGGCGGCTGGAATTTTCCGGCAGCACCGGCACGGTAGCCTTTGAAGAGGACCGTATCACCCGCTGGGAGTTTGCCAATCCCATCCCGGAAGATGAAGAGATCCGCCGCGTGCTTTCCGGTAAAGCCGATGCCAAGGGCGGTTCTTCGCCCATGAATATCAATGACAACGGTCACGTCAGCCAGATATCCGACCTTGCCGAAGCGATTTTGAACGGACGCGAACTCTTTCTCAACGGTCAGGAGGGGCGGCGCGCCATCGAACTTATCTGCGGTATATATGCTTCCGCAAAAAGCGGCAAGCCATATTATTTCAATTACTAATTTGAGGAAAGTATGAAAAACCTTGCAATCAACGGCGGAACTCCGGCTATCCAGCCGGCGCTTCCGGAGCGCTTCCATTTCGGAAGAGAGGAAAAAGCAGCAGTCGATGCCCTGTTCGATCAGGCGATCGCCACCGGCAAAGTCCCCGGATACAACGGCAATGAGGAAACTGAATTCTGCAAAGAGTTTGCCGCCGAACTCGGCGGCGGTTTCGCCGACGGAGTCAACGCCGGTACCAATGCGGTATTTGTCGCCTTGCGCGCATTGCATCTTGAACCCTTTTCAGAAGTGATTTTCGGCTGTATCACCGATGCCGGCGGCGCAATGCCGATCGTTATGAACAACTGCATCCCCATTCCTGCTGATACCCTGCCCGGAACCTTTATGCCCGGTCCCAAAGAGATCGAGGCGCGTATCACTGAACGCACCCGCGCCATCGTTATCGCCCACATCAGCGGAGACCCCGCCGATATGGAAGGTATCATGAAAGTCGCAGATAAATACGGCATCCCCGTTATCGAAGACTGCGCGCAGGCACCGATGACCACCATTCACGGCCGCCGCGCCGGAACTTTCGGTATTGCCGGAAGTTTCTCTCTGATGTTCGGCAAACACTTCTGTACCGGCGGTCAGGGTGGAGCAGTTTTCACCAAAGATGAAAACTTTTACTGGGAGATCCGCCGTTCCGCCGACCGCGGCAAACCTTTCAATTCCGATGCCGGAAGCAACCTTTTCCCCGCGTTGAACTGCAATCTGGATGAGATCCATGCCGCCATCGGCCGCGCCCAGCTCAAAAAACTCCACGACATCGTCCGCCGCCGCCGCGAAAATGTTAAATATCTGCTTGCCAACGGCTTGAATGATCTTAAAGGCAGTACGCCGAAAATCTTCCTGCCCGAAGGCGGTGAAAGCTGCCACTGGTGGGTCCACATGCACTTCAATGCGGAAAATATGAACTGCTCCAAATATGAGTACATCGATGCCCTCAATGCCGAAGGGTATGCGCCCATTATCCGCAATTACAGCAATGCATATCAGCCCTCTTTGAGGTGGTTTGCCGATCGTGCCGGTAAATATCCGTGGAACAACCCCCTGTACAAAGGCGATCCCAATGCGGAATACCCCTGTCCCAACGCCGAAAAGGCTTTGGCAGAAGACTTCCTCATCCCGGTCTATGAAAGCTACACTGAACGGGATCTGGACAATATTATTGCCGCATTCCGTAAGCTGGATGCCGCTTTTGCCAAGTAATTTACTGTAAAAAAAGAAGCGTGGTCTGTGTTGTGCAGATCACGCTTTTTTTTATCGGGCGTTGATTAGAGTAATACGGCGCAACCCGGCTGATTTTGCGCGTTGAGTCAGCCGCGCGGCAAACGATGCCGCGCGGCACTTGCCGGCATAAAGACAATGAGCGCCTTGTTGTCCGTAATTGTCCGTTCAGATTCCGCTCTTTGTGTTTTTATCTGGAGGAGAGTTCCTGCTGCAGTTCCGCGTCGGCGGCGAGCACCTGTTCGCGCTGTTTTTTGCGGAAATCTTTAAGTTTGGCAGCAAGTTCCGGATCGGATAAAGCAAGTATGCTCACGGCATAGAGCGCGGCATTTTTCGCTCCGGCTTTACCGCAGGTGACCGCCGCTACCGGGATACCGGGAGGCATCTGAACCACAGAAAGCAGTGAGTCCGCCGCTTTAAAAGGTTCTGAAACCATCGGGATACCAACCACCGGAAGCGTGGTGTGTCCGGCAATGACTCCACCCAGATGGGCAGCCATACCGGCGGCGCAGATGATGACTTTGATACCGTTTTTTTCTGCATTATCCGCAAATTCAGCGGCTTCGACCGGGGTGCGGTGCGCAGAAAGGATGCGGGCGGTAAAAGGTACGCCGAAAGAGTCGAGAACATCAAAAGCGTTGCGTACCACTTCGAGGTCGCTTTTGCTGCCCATAAGAATACCAACCATAATTGTTACCTCACAGTTTTTTATTGTTATCTAATCTTTTTGTAAAAATCAAATGTACGGCGGCGCATTGTGTGCAATCTCTTCGCTTTGCTTCTGCGCCGGAACAGTCGAGTACAGTCGTACACTCCTGTTCCGTACTCGGCGCAAAACTCGACCTTGCCGCACACTGCATCCACCGATTGCAGATACTACTGCGGCAACTATCGCAACGACGCTCATCCTCGACCTTGCCGCACACTGCATCCACCGATTGCAGCAACGTTTTCGATGCCATCTTGACAAAACACATCCCGCATGATATATTTGCGGCAACAAGAAATGTCATAAATCTACATATAAAAGTTTTACAAAATACTGGATATTATCAGTTTTCCGGCGGATAATATTTGCCGGTTCGTTTTAAAAGTTCAAGTTCAGTTATCAAATTCGGGGTGAATTTTTCCCGGTTTGCCGGATTTTCCAGTTCGGCGCGGTTCCAGAAGCGGATCTCATCTATTTCACCGGGATCAAAGGTGAAACCGTCAGCAATGAATGCTCCGAAAACCCGGACATCTTCCGATTCGATATCGTTGCGGATCTTGGAATCAAAGATGTGAAAAAGTTCGGCATCGTCAATTCCAAGTTCTTCTGCCAGTTCCCGCTTGGCTCCGGTTTCAAAATCTTCGCCCAGAGCAAGGTGTCCGCCGACGGCGGTATCCCACTTGCCCGGCTGGATATCCTTGGTCATATTCCGTTTCTGAAGCAGAATATTTCCTGTTTCCGGGTGGATGACCACCACATGACTGGTGCGGTGGATCAGCGACGGATCGCCGTGACACAAACGGCGCGGGGCGGTACCGGTATGGTTGCCCTGCGCATCGTAAATGTCAAAATATTCCTCCATCGCCGTTACCCCCGGATGATTGCGAGCAATTCATCACGTTTAGCTTCCATAAGCTCTCTGGTGTCCGCTTCGACGATGAGCCGGAGCAAAGGTTCAGTATTGGAAGCGCGGATGTTGAACCACCATTGGGGATATTCGACGGAGATGCCGTCCAGTTCAAACATATTGCCGTCGGTGTAACGGGCTTTGATCGTTTGAAGAATGGGGGAAACATCGGCGACTTTGGAGTTGACTTCGCCGCTGGAGAAATATTTCCGCAACGGAGCGACCAAAGTGCTTACCGGCTGATTTTTGGCACAGATCAAATTGGCGAGCATGATCATTGCCAAGCCCTGGGATTCAGCGGTGAAATTCTGTTTGAAGTAGTAGTGCCCGGAGAGTTCTCCGGCAAATACCGCATCATTTTCCCGCATCTGTGCCTTGATAAAGGCATGTCCCACCCGGCTGCGGATCGCTTTGCCGCCGTTGGCTTCGATGCATTCGGGAACCGCGCGGCTGCTGCGCAAGTCGTAGAGAATGGTCGCAGGTCCACGGGAAAGAATATCCTGTGCGATCAACGCTGTAAACAAATCCATCGGGATCACATTGCCCTGATCGTCGATAAAGCCGCACCGGTCAGCGTCTCCGTCAAAAGCGGCACCGAAATCGGCTCCGAGTTCTTTTACTTTGGCGCAAATCGCAGTGAGGGTATCAAGTTTCAGCGGATTGGCTTCGTGATTGGGGAAGGTTCCGTCCAATTCATCGTACATCGGTATGATGTCGAAAAGTTCTTTTATTCCGTCGATTTCATACAGTCCCATGGCGTTGGCATAATCGACCACGACTTTGAGCTTGCGGTCAAGTTTGGCAAATGAGCGCAAATATGCGCCGTATTCCGGAGCTATGTCGTAAGAGGAAAGTTTTCCGGTACGTTCCGGGGTGTTCCAGGAGCGTTCTTCGACGATCTTCTGAATATCCATGATGCCGGTCACGCCGGAAATGGGGACAGCTTCGGCGCGGCAGAGTTTGAAACCGTTCCATTCACCGGGGTTGTGGCTGGCGGTGATCATGATGCTTCCGTCAGCTTTCAATGTGCCGTTGGCAAAATAGCTCTGCGGAGTGGAACACAATCCGATATCGATAACATCGGCACCCTGCTCCATGATACCTTTGCTCAAACCTTGGAATAAATCAACCGAATGCGGGCGCATATCGCGGCCGACCACAACTTTCTTTGCTCCGGTGAATTCAACATAAGCTCTGCCGATGGCATACGCCATATCTTCATTGAGTTCGGCGGGGAAAATGCCCCGTATATCATACGCTTTAAAAATTCCTGACATGATGTTCCTCCCAGTAAGCTGTTATTTGCAAAAATTCCGCCGGAGCAGTTCACCCCGGCGGAATTGTCAAAAGTTCAGTTATTCAATGTAACTGATGTCAGGGAAAATTCAATATCCGGTCAAGGATATATTGAAAATTCCCATGCGTTTATTCTGCGGTTTATTCGCCGCAGTGACCGTGGCATCCGCAGGAGCAGCCGCCTTCGGCATCTTCTTCATCGCCGCAGAACGCATCCATGATCTGTTCGACGATACCTTCCGGAGTGAAGCCGAATTTGTCAGCCAGCACTTTGTACGGAGCGGAGGCGCCGAAGTGATCCAGACCGATGGCGAGACCTTCCAGACCGGTGAAGCGTTCCCAGCCGAAGGTGCTGGCAGCTTCGATGGAGACTACCGGGCCGTAGGGCAGGACAGCTTCCTGATATTCATAATCCTGCTGGAGGAAAAGTTCCTGTGAGGGCATGGAAACCACGCGCACTTTGATCTCTTTTTCGCGGAGGAGCTTGGCGCTTTCCAGAGCGAGGTTGACTTCGGAACCGGTGGCGAGCAGGATGAGGTCGAATTCTTCTTCATCATCGACCACGAATGCACCTTTGGAAACATCGACTTTGGCAGCGACTTCCGGAGCGTAGGGAGCCAGATCCTGACGGGTCATCAGCATCACGACCGGACCATCGGCCTGCAGAGCGGTCGCCCAGGCGGAGGCAACTTCGTTGGCGTTCGCTGGACGGATGACGGTGACGCCGGGGATGCTGCGGAGCATGGCGATCTGTTCGATGGGTTCGTGGGTGGGGCCGTCTTCACCGACATAGAAGGAGTCGTGAGTGAAGATGTAGATGACATGGAGATTCTGGATCGCCGCCAGACGGATGGCGGGTTTCAGATAATCGGAGAAAACGAAGAAGGTCGAGCAGTACGGGATGCAGGTTCCATTGAGAGCCATACCGTTGGCGGCAAGCCCCATGGCAAATTCACGCACGCCGAAGTGGATGTTGCGTCCGGCGTAGTTCTCCGGACCGAATTCACCGCCGTCTTTGACGTTGCTCTTGGTGGAAGGCGCAAGGTCGGCGGCACCGCCGAAGAGGGCGGGAACGAGTTCAGCGGCCTTCTGGAGAACGACACCGCTGCTGGCGCGGGACGCAGTCGGTTTATCGACCGGAGCGGCGGCGATGAGCTGCGCTTCGATGTCAGCCGGAACGCTCTGGTTCAAATAGCTGGAAATAAGTTTGGCGCGGTCGGCATCGGCATCGAGGAATTCCTGATACTTTTTGTCCCAGGCGGCGGCTTCAGCTTTGAGTTCGGCAACGCGGTTGGCGCAGAAAGCTTTGACATCGTCAGCAACGGTGAAGGGCGCTGCGGTGTAGTTCAAATTGGCGCGCAGAGCGGCGAGTTCCTCGTCACCGAGCGGTTCACCGTGAGCGCTGGATTTGCCCTGCTTGTTGGGAGCGCCGAAACCGATTTGGGTCTTACCGACGATGATGGTCGGACGGCCGTCGGAAACCATTGCTTCAGCAAGAGCGGCATCGACTTTTTCGATATCGTTGGCGTTGTCGCAACGGATCACGCGCCAGTTGTAGGCGGCGAAACGGGCGGCGACATCTTCGGTGAAAGCGATGGCGGTACTGCCTTCGATGGAGATGTTGTTGTCATCGTAGAAAACGACGAGTTCGTCCAGTTTCAAATGACCGGCAAGTGAAGCGGATTCGCTGGTGCAGCCTTCCATCATGCAGCCGTCGCCGGAGATGATGAAAATCTTATTGTTGTAGATACCGCTTTTGTCCAGACCGGTGCGGGCGGCAAAGTGACGGTTGGCGATCGCCATACCGACGGCGGAGGAAAATCCGCTGCCGAGCGGTCCGGTGGTGACTTCAACACCATCGGTGTGACCGAATTCCGGATGGCCCGGGGTCAGGCTGCCCCACTGGCGGAAGCTCTTGAGTTCTTCCATATCCAGACCGTATTCAAACAAGTGAAGCAGGCTGTACAGCAGCATGGAACCGTGTCCGGCGGAGAGGATGAAACGGTCACGTCCCAGCCAGTTGGGGTTGGCGGGGTTGTGACGGAGATATTTGCTCCACAGCACGGCGGCGTAGTCGGCACAACCCATGGGCATACCGGGGTGGCCGGATTTGGCTTTCTGAATAGCTTCAGCGGAAAGAACGCGGATGGTATCCGCAGTCTTCTTGACCATTGCGACGTCAATCATTGACATACTCCTTTACTTTTTTCGCCGGTTAGACAGAAATTTTTGCTTTTTTCAACAAAAAGTGCAAAAATCCCGTCAAAGGACTGGCATTTTGTGACATTTTGAGTTACTTTATTTAAAGTAACACTATAATGCAGGAAAAACAAGTTTTTAAACAGAAAAATTTCATATAATGAGTGAACGTTTCATAACTTCGACCCTCAACCGGCGCGATCCGGTAAAGGAAACCACTTTGCGGCCGCCCTCATTTGACCAGTTTCCGGGACAGTTCCGGGTCAAGGAACAGCTGGAACTCTTTGTCCGCGCCGCTAAAGAGCGCGATGAGGCCCTCGATCACATCCTGCTCTGCGGACCGCCGGGTTTGGGAAAGACCACACTTGCCTATATCATCGCCAATGAGCGCGGTACCAATTTAAAGAGTTCCAGCGGGCCCGCTATTGAAAAACCCGGCGATCTTGCCGGACTGCTCACCTCTCTTGAAGCCGGTGATGTCCTCTTTATCGACGAGATCCACCGTTTGAGTGCCACCGTCGAAGAGTACCTTTACAGCGCAATGGAGGATTTCTTTATCGACATCATGCTTGAACAGGGTGCCGGAGCCCGTTCGGTGCGGCTCAATGTTCCGCGATTCACTCTCATTGGAGCAACGACCCGTCAGGGGATGATCTCGGCGCCGCTTCGCGCCCGTTTCGGACTCAATATGCGTCTGGATTATTACGATCCGGAGAGTCTTGCCAAAATCCTGCACCGTTCCGCAGATATTCTGGATGTGGAACTGGACGATGAGGGCGCTCATGAGATCGCTTCACGCTGCCGCGGGACTCCGCGTATTGCCAATAACCTTTTGCGCCGCGCCCGCGATTATGCCCAGGTGAAAGCCGATGGTGTTATCACAGGAAGCGTTGCCGCTGATGCACTCGAAATGCTTCAAATCGACCGCAATGGTCTGGATGAAATGGACTTGCGCATATTGGAAGTCATCATCAACAACTTCCGCGGCGGCCCGGTGGGATTGAAAAATATCGCCGTTTCGCTGGGAGAGGATGAGGATTCTCTTGAAGATGTCTATGAACCGTTTCTCATCCAGCAGGGTTATCTTACCCGCACTTCCCGGGGCAGAGTCGCTACGCCAAAAGCATGGGATAAGCTCGGTATTTCCGGGCGTGCCAACGACAGCGAACTTTTTTAATTTTTGAGGATGATTCCCATACAGCCGCCGACTGCACGTTCATAGTTGATGCCGGTGGCACGTTCCTGCTTGTAGGCGTGGTAGTTGAGTTTGAGGAGCTTTTTGCCTTTGCGCAGAATCAATGTGGTCGAACCGCCGCCATCCATATTCAAACCGCTGTATGCTCCGAGATATTTGAGCCATTGACCGACTTCATAAGTATTGGCCCCCATGCTGTATTTTTCCTGTCTGCCGTCGATGGCGATGATGTACATGTAGCGTTTGTCCTTGCTCAAACCGTAACCGGTGCGGGGGGCGAGTTTGGCTTTCGGATTGTTTTTTGGGGTGAGTTCACCATCGCGGAGGACGAAGCCGAAACCGGAAATGGCATGGGCGATATTGCTCAAATCATCCTGTTCAGTAAAGGTTTTGAATTCCATATTGCCGTCTTTATAGACGACAAAGGAGGGGCGTTTGGCGCGAACCGGAGCTACCAGTACACCGTCGGCAACGATCAATCCCTGATTGCCGGCATACTTATGTGTCCACGGCGCGCGGAACGGACTCCACGGACTGCCGTTGACGGCCAGAACCATATTTTCGCCTTTTTTGACCGCATTTTTCATAAAGTTGCGGCAGGTGATGCGTCGGGTGCGGATGATGCCCTGCGGAAAATCGGGCATGGGCTTGCCCCAGTCGGGGTCACGCTGGATCATTTTAAATTGAAATTTGGCGGCAGAAAAATCTATCCGGGCGGCGCTGAGTTTCATCAGCCGGGGGGATTTCAGTTCAAAGCTGGTGTAGACGATACCTTTGCACAACTTTTTTACTTTTCCGGATTTCCAGTCGAAAGTGCCGTCAAGTTTGACTTCAGCGTGAAGCGCGGCTGTCATGACTAACAAAAGCAAAATAGCATGTCTGCGCATAAAATTCCCTTTCACAAATTTTTACCGGACTGCCGTATTTTTTACTTGAGCATGGCGCGGCGCATATCTTTTTCGGTTTCGCGTTTGCGCAGTGTTTCGCGCTGGTCGGCGTGGGTTTTGCCCTGACAGTAGGCGATCTCAACTTTGATGAGGCCGCCTTTGAGATAGAAACGCAGCGGGATGAGGGTTCCGCCTTTGGTGCCGAGCCACTGGTGCAGTTTCAGGATCTCTTTTTTATGCATCAGCAATCTTCTGGTCTGTTTGACCTTGTGATTGAAGCGGTTGCCGAAATCGTAGGCGGCTATATGCACATTGTAGAGCAGGATCTGCCCCTTTTCGATTTTGGCAAAACCTTCATTGAGCTGGATCGCCCGGGCGCGGCAGCTTTTGACTTCGGTGCCGGTGAGTTCGATACCGGCTTCAAAGCGTTCTATAACATTGTAGTCGTGGAACGCTTTGCGGTTTGATGCCAGTGTCGGATCGGGGGCTTGCTCTTTTTTTGCCATAATGATCACTCTCCCTTGAGGAAGTTCCCGGCGCGTTTGACAAAGGTATTGTGACGCGGCAGATTGCTCTCCTTGAGTGAGGCGGTGAACTTATCCAGCAGTTCACGCTGTTCTTTGGAGAGATTGACCGGAGTTTCCACCAGAATACGGATGTGCAGATCGCCCCGTCCGATGCCGCGCCGCAATGAGGGCGCGCCTTTGCCTTTTATGCGCAAAATCTGTCCGTTCTGGGTTCCGGCAGGGACATTGAGTTTGGTTTTGCCGGAGATGGTCGGAACTTCGATGATACCGCCGTTGGCGGCGATGGAGAAGTTTACCGGAACTTCGCAGTAAAGGTTGTTGCCGTCGCGTTCAAACACTCCGCTCGGACGGACATGGAGAGCAATGTAAAGATCTCCGGAAGGACCGCCGTTGACTCCGGCTCCGCCCATGCCGGTATGGCGCAGTTGGGAACCGGTATCGACACCGGCGGGGATGCGGATGGTGAGATTGCGTTTGACCTGTACCTGACCGCGTCCGTGACATTTGCGGCAGGGGTTTTCGATGATCTGTCCGCTGCCGTTGCAGTTGGGGCAGGTTTGCCGGACACTGAAGAATCCCTGTGAAACGGTATAACTGCCGCTGCCGCCGCAGCGCGGGCAGCTTTTTTTGCCGCTGTTTCCGGCACAGCCGGAACCGTGACACTCGTCGCAGCTTTCCATTTTTGCAATGTCTATGCTCTTTTCGGCACCGTACATGGCATCTTCAAAGTCGATTTCCAATTCGTACTGGAGATCGTCACCGCGCCGGGGGGCGTTGGGATCGCGCCGGGAACGGCCGCCTCCGAAAAGATCTTCAAAACTGAAGCCGCCGCCACCACCGCCGCCAAAGAACTGGCTGAATATATCCTGTGCCCGCTGATAATCGTAAGCACCTCCGCCGCCGGCTCCGCTCTGACGGGTGTAGGCATCGTGACCGAACTGATCATACTGGGCGCGTTTGTCCGGTTTGCTCAATGTTTCGTAAGCAATGGAAATTTCTTTGAATTTTTCTTCCGCAGTCTTGTCGCCCGGATTGCGGTCTGGATGGTATTTCAACGCCAGTTTGCGATATGCTTTTTTGATATCATCGGCACTGGCATTTTTATTTATACCGAGTGTTTCATAGTAGTCTGCCATGGTGGATCATTCCTCTTTTTTGTCTGCATTGTCATCCGTTGCTTCCGGAGCGTTGCCGGAAGAAACCAGCACCCGTGCCGGGCGCAGAAGTTTTTCGCCGAGCATAAAGCCGCCGCTCCATTCGCGGATGATCTGACCTTCGGGGATATTTTCAGATTTTTCGTAACCGACGGCATCGTGGAGGGCGGGGTCGAACTTTTCCCCTGCGGTTTTCATCCGTTTTACTCCGAGTTCATCCAGAGCTTTGTCAAATTCGCCGATGATCATATTCATGCCCTGTTTCAGGGCTTCGAGGTTGTCGGACTGCTCCATCGCGCTCTGTGCCATGCCGAGATAATCAACTACCGATAAGAACGGGACCAGCGTTGAAGCAATGGTATAGGATCGGGCATCGGCGATATCGCGGACAGAACGCTTGCGGAAGTTCTGGTATTCAGCCTGCAAATAGAGGTATTTTGCCTGTAATTCGGCAAGTTCGGCTTTGAGTTTGTCTTCTGCGGACAATTCAACTGCGGTGGCTTCTTCACTTTTTTCAGCACCAGCATCCTGAATTTTTTCGGTTTCTTCGGCTGCAGGCTTATTTTCCGGAGTATTTTCCGGAGTATTTTCTTTCTTTTTGAACATCTTGTATATCTCCAAAAAATTTATTATTTTTTTCAATGTATTTACCGCCGGGGCAGACGGCAGTTCTTTCCGGCAGCTGAATTATAACATAAAATGTTGTCAAATCAATAATATAAACCTGTTACGGATAATTTTCAAGCATTTATCCGATTGAAAAAAGTTTTTACCGTGCTATATTATTACGGTAAATGTCAACAATCCATTTGCAAAGGTCACCTTTATGCTGAAACTTCTTGAAGTTACCGGTATCCCGGCTGACCGGGCGGCGGCTTCGATCGCCACTTGCCCCGGCTGTCCGTTTTTCCTCAAGCATGATTATATCAAAGATCACTGGGGAATGGCGGAACTTCCCGCAGATAAATTGCAGTATACTCTGTCGGTCGCTGATAAGATACAGGCTGAACCCCGGCTGCGCCAATTGGCATGGCACTTGTACCGTTATATGACATTGAATGCGATGTCAGCGGTCAAAACCGGAGAGTTCCCGGATATCATTGAAGAACTCGGAGTTGAGACCGGAGTCCTTTATCTGCTTGTTGCCATGTCGCTTATTCCAAGCTTTATTTCCCGCGCCGAACGGGAGGGATTCCCCCGGAAATACGGCGAAGCCGGAGCCAAACGCATCGGCAGTATCACCTGTTTTTTTGCGCAGAACTTTAACGGCGCATTCGGGATTCGCGGTTCGACGATGCTGTTTCTGCTGCACTATATCCATACTGCCACCTGGCGGATCGGAAGATTTGATTTTGTCATCCAGCAGGCGGATGATACTGTTCCGGAAATTTACTGCAACGGTTCTTCGGTGGTCGCTTTCTGCGCTGACGGCGTACCTTTGAAAGCGAATCATGACCGCGCTTATGATGAAGCGGAAACTGTTAGTATCGCCAGACTCAAAATCGACGGCAGTAAAGTGACCGGACTTCCGATAGATTTTTCCACCGGGCTGGCGCGGAAAGAGGAAAGTTCCATCGATCTGTCTGCCGGATGGGAACGGGTCGCCGGACCGGGGGATTGGACTCTCTTTTTTCATATCCCCGGCGGCGGCGGGATGAAACCGGATCTGTGCCGGGAGTCATTCAAAGAGGCTCTGGAATTTTTCAAATCCTATGTGCCGGACAAAAAATTCCGGCTCATCTGGAGCGCATCATGGATATTCAATCCGCTGTGGAAAGATCTGATCCCGCAATCAAATATGGCAGCTCTGATCGGGCGCGGACGGCTTTTCCCGGCTTTTTCGGTCAATAACCCGGGACTTTACTTCGTTTTCGGCAGACATGACGGCGATCCGGACAGCTTTACCGCAGTCAATCCGGTCGAACGCGCAGTGTTGCGATCTTACCGGGAAAACTCCTTGCGCCGTACCGGATGGTTCATCCTTTCCGATGAAATATGATGATTTGATGAAGAATTTTTCAAATTTTTTCAAAAATCCATTTGAAAAGTGTTCTTAATAGTGCTATATTATGCAACGTTGACAGCGAAACGGAGTTTCCGGAACGTTGCCAGCGCCGCTCAATAAAGCGGGGGAGTAGCTCAACTGGTTAGAGTGCCACCCTGTCACGGTGGATGTTGCGGGTTCGAGTCCCGTCTCTCTCGCCATTTTTTTTTTGCCTTTTTTCCAATACAATGTAAAAAAGTCACTGTAAAAATAACAAATCTCAAGTTCGCGAGTAAACTCGCACTTGAGATTTTTTATTTTTACTTCGGGCTTTCTGCATGGCAGAAAGCGTGACTTTTTTCAGGGGTTGCCTTGCGCTGCTCGACCTGCGGTCTGCGCTGCTCACGCTCACTTCGCTTCGCTCGTGTCGAGTCCCGTCTCTCTCGCCATTTTTTTTGTCTTTTTTCATAAAAAAATCGTGAACAGTCCCTGCAAAAAGCAAATCCTGACTCTGGCAAATTTCATTTGCCCGTCAGGATTTTTTCTTTTTGCATGAATTTTTTTTGCGTTGCAAAAAAATGGGACTGCTCACTTCGTTTCGGGTTGCCGTCGCTCCGCTCCGGCTCGTCGACGCTTTGCGCCGCCGTCGAGTCCCGTCTCCTTGTCCCGCCATAGCTTCAGCGACGGCGGATCTCGCCATTTTTTTTGTCTTTTTTTCAGGAAACGTGATCGATCAAGCCGTGACAACGGAACGGCGCGACACCTCGCAGCGGCACGTTTGCCGCGGTTGCCTTGCGCTGCTCGACCTGCGGTCTGCGCTGCTCACGCTCACTTCGCTTCGCTCGTGTCGAATCCCGTCTCCTTGTCCCGCCATAGCTTCAGCGACGGCGGATCTTTTTTTTTGTCTTTTTTCCAGATTTCCGTGATCATTCCCGGCAAAAAATGGGATTACTCACTTGGTGCCGGGGTGTCCAGCGTTCTCTCCCTTCGATACTGCTTGCATAGTAATGTGTTGTTTTGTATGCAAAACTGTTGGAGTTCACGATTTGGTATGCAAAGTTTCCATCGCGCGCGGTACTTGCCAGCCGGAGGGGGACAGCCGTTCCGGCTTTCCCCCCGCCGGACTCCCCTCTTTCCCGCCTCCCACTCGCGCGCAATGTTTTCTGGAATTTTCCTTTGCTTACAGCGCCTGCGTTCAGCCGATTGCATCGGCTTCACTCGCGGCTTAAATGCTCGGCTTCCTTCGCCCGCGCTGAATTTCTTCAGCGCGTCCGCCGGCTGCTGACCGGCGGTTCGCTTCGTCCATCCTGCGCGCTCGGCGGCAACCGCCTCGCAGCATCTTTCCAAAACGACGATTTTGTAACAGTTTTTTTTCCGGTGACCGATTTTGTGTTTTACCTGACTTATCCGCATTGACTTTGTGCAGCTGGTGTGCTAAATTATCCGTAAACAAATTCAACTTATATTTGTCAGAAAGGTTGTTCTATGGAATTTCTGTCTGTTATCGATCTGCGGGTAGACGCTCTTCCGTCCGGAATGATTTTTGTATCATCACCGCAGCCATCTTTCAGCTGGCGCATGATTTCTCCGCGTTCCGGAGCGATGCAGCGGAGTTATCGTATTACGGCGAAGGATGCCGATAACGGAAATGTGTTATGGGATTCCGGGGTTGTCGATTCAGGCGTTTCCACCGGTATCCGCTGGGGTGGAGGAGCATTGAAATCCAGATGCCGGGTGAAATGGCAGGTTTCGGTTGTTGATGATCATGGAAATGCGGCGGTTTCTGCCGAAGCATTTTTTGAAACTCCGCTGTTCAGAAATTCCGACTGGAGTGCAGAATGGATCAGCTTTGACGGCAATAATCCCGCCATACCTTCTCCCTTGCCCTACTTCCGTAAAGAGTTCACTCTTAAAAATGTTTCCCGCGCCCGGCTCTACGCCGGATGCCGGGGGATATTTGAACTGCATATCAATGGCAAAGTTGTTTCTCCCGACCGGATGGCTCCGGGATGGAGCGATTTCAGCACCCGCATACAGTATCTTTCCTATGATGTTACAGCCATGCTCAAAACCGGCGGGAACACTATTGGTGCTATCGTCGGTGACGGCTGGTACTGTTCATATTTATCCGGCAGGCGGCGCAGTGTTTACGGTGAATATCCGGAGCTTCTGCTTCAGTTGGAAGTAGTTCACACTGACGGTTCGACCGCGCTTGTCACTACCGGAGAAAACTGGAAAACTGCTACCGGCCCCTATTTGAGAAGCGATATTTATGATGGCGAATTTTATGACGCAAGATTGGAAATGCCCGGCTGGGATGAGTGCGGATTTGATGATTCCAAATGGCGCAATGCCCGGATTGGAGGACCTGCCGCTGATTCTCCTGCACTGGTTCCCAAATGCTGTGTCCCGGTCCGGGAGATCGAAGAACTCAAGCCGGTCAAGTTCACCCGGACAAAAAATAATGAATTGATCTGGGATTTCGGGCAGAATATCTCCGGAGGTATCCGCATCAGAAACCTCAAAGCCCATGGAAACCGGCTTTTTACCATCAAATACGGTGAGATGTTGAATCCGGACGGTTCGCTTTATAATCAGAATTTCCGCAGTGCCTTGAGCACCGATTACTATACCACCGGAGGAGGAGACTCTGATGCCGGTATGGAATATGAGACCCGTTTCACCTTTCACGGTTTCCGCTATGTGCAGATCGAAGGACCGCTTTTTGCCGGAGTCGATCCGGAAAGCATGGATGTTTCCGCGGTTGTGCTCCATTCGGAATTGGAAAGCACCGGTTCATTTGAATGCGGCTACTTTAAACTCAACCGGCTTTATCAGAATATCTGCTGGGGGCAGCGGGACAATTTTCTGGAGATCCCCACCGACTGCCCGCAGCGCGATGAACGGCTCGGCTGGACCGGTGATGCCCAGATCTTTTGCGGAACCGCCGCGATAAATATGAATGTTTTCGCATTTTTCCGGAAGTGGCTGGGCGATTTGCGCGATGCTCAAGCTGAAAATGGGATGGTTTCCCACATCGCCCCGAATATCTGGAAAGGCAATGGCGGAGCTGCCGCCTGGGCGGATGCGGCAGTGATCTGCCCGTGGACGATCTATATGGCATACGGAGATCCGCAGATACTTGAAGAAAACTTCGATATGATGCGACGCTGGGTCGATTATCAGAAAGAGAGTTCTGAAAATCTTATCCGTCCGCAAACGGCTTTTGGAGATTGGCTTGCTCTGTCTAAAGTTAAAACTCCCTCTCCGCTGATCGGGACAGCGTATTTTGTCCGCAGTGCGGAATTTACCGGCAGAGCCGCAGAAGTACTTGGTAAAACTGTTGAAGCGGAATATTATCTGGATTTGTCAAAGCAGATCCGTGACGCATTCTGTAAAAATTTTCTGGATTCTGACGGTATCGTGACTCCGGCAACTCAAACCGGTTTGTCACTGGCATTGCATTTCGGTATTCTGCCTGAAAAATTGCGTTCCCGGAATGCCGCGGTGCTGGATAAAATGATCGCAGAAAACGGCGACAAACTCGACACCGGTTTTGTCGGTACCGGATGCCTTAATCTGGCTTTGAGCGAAAATGATTATCATGCGCGGGCTTGCGAATTGTATTTGCAGGAAGAGTATCCATCGTGGCTCTTTTCAGTCAATCAGGGGGCAACGACCATGTGGGAACGCTGGAACTCATACACGGTAAAAGATGGTTTCGGCGATGTGAATATGAACAGTTTCAATCATTACGCTTACGGAGCCGTCCACGAGTGGGTTATGCGCCATATTTGCGGTATTCAACTTGTTTCGCCCGGCGGCAGAGATATCTGTTTCGCCGTTGAACCCGACCGCCGTCTCGGATTTGTCAACAGCTCTTTGAAAACTCCTTACGGAAAAGTCGAAAGCTGTTGGAAAATCGAAGACAACAAACTTTTCTGGCACATAGCCGCCCCCGCAAATACCCGGATGAAGGTCATTATACCTTCAAATTGGAGCGGTAATGTCCCAACTGATTTGTCCAATGGAGTTTACGATCTGGTTCTGACCGCTGAAAAATGATGTTGTGAAAAGTCAAAACAGCCGGAGTTGCGTTTTTTTATGGAGAAAGGACACAGCTGTCCCATAAAATAAGAAAAACATCCGCTCCCTCAAATTTTTCAGCAAAAGAAAATTGAATTTTGAAAAAGTGATTTTGGCAGATTCTGTTTTGCCCGGGCAAAACGTGCGTGCTAAAAAAACGGATGATGCAATCGGCGGATGGATCGTGAGCAATGTCGTGTTTTGCAAGCAAGAAGAGCGGGGAGCATACTCACGTATGTGACCCGCGAGGCGAGCGCAGCAAGGCGCGAGATTGGTCACGAGGCACCGCCGCCCGTTGTTTTTTATGAGATGTTTGTGGAGAAAGGATGAAAAACTCCGGATATTTTGATTCTTTTCTTTGAAAAAAGCACACTTGTGTGGTATATTAAACAGACAGTAATATTTTCAACAAATCCAAGGAGATATCAGAAAATGCCGAAGGTTCTCATCCCGACCAAACTTGACAAGTTCGCCGCCGATCAGCTCACCCAGCGTGGTTACGAAACCATCCTCGATGGCGCAACCCCCATGGAAGAGCTTATCAAACAGCATTCCGATGCCGAAGCCCTGATCGTCCGCAGTGAAAAAGTCACCGCCGAAGTCATTGATGCTCTCCCCAAACTCAAACTGGTCGTCCGCGCCGGCGCCGGTTACAATACCATCGATATCAAATATGCCCGCAAACGCGGTGTCGATGTTATGAATACCCCCGGTGCCAACAGCAACGCTGTTGCCGAAGAGGTGGTCGCCATGATCCTCGCCGCTTACCGCCATGTCCTGCCCGCTGACGCTTCCACCCGCGCCGGTGACTGGGAAAAGAGCAAATTCATGGGACACGAACTCACCGGTAAAACCGTCGGTATCCTCGGACTCGGTCACATCGGTAATCTGGTGGTCAAACGCCTTTCCGGTTTTGATGTGAAGATCCTCGGCTACGATCCGATGCTTTCTCCGGAACTCGCCGCCAAGATCGGCGTCGAACTCTGCAGTGTTGAAAGAATTTTTGCCGAAGCTGACTGCATCACCCTGCATATCCCCGAAAACGATGAGACCCGCGGCATGATCAGCCGCCGCCTCTTTGAAATGATGAAACCCGGCGCCATCCTTGTCAACTGCGCCCGCGCCGGTATCATCAATGAAGAAGATCTGCGCGCCGTCAAGGCCACCAAAAAGATCGTTTACTGCAACGACGTTTATCCCAAAGATGCCGCCGGTCCCAAGAGTGTTGCTGATGTCGCTGACATCATGCTCCCCCACCTCGGCGCCAATACTTACGAAGCCAACTTCCAGGCTGCCAAAAAGGCCGCCGAACAGACCATCGCCTATTTTGAACAGGGCGTTACCAACTGTGTGGTCAACAAGGCTCTGCCGGACGGTCTGGATGCCGGTTATCAGAAACTTGCCTACGCTCTGACCGCGCTCACCCGCGCTTATCTGGGCGATTCCAACAATCCGACCCGCATCGAAACCAGCTTCTACGGCAAACTTGCTGACTACGCCAAGTGGCTCACTCCGCCGATCGTCGCCGCCATCGCCAAAGATTTCGCTGTTGAACAGGGCCCCAAAGAGGCCGAACAGTTCCTCAACGAAGCCGGTGTCGAACTGGTCAACCGCATCGTTGACAACTCCAAAAACTACGGCGAATCCATGACCATCGACCTCTTCGTCGGTGCCGGAGATACCATCATCAAAGCCGGTGCCCGCGGCACTATCGCTGAAAATACCGTGATGATCTCCCGTCTGGACAACTTCGACAAACTCTATTTCGATCCCGCCGGTCATCACCTCTTCGTCGAATACGCCGACGAACCCGGTGTCATCGGCCGCATCGCCGGTATTCTCGGTGAAAAGAATATCAACATCATCGATATCCGCGCTCCGCAGAATATCAAGCTCGGCCGCTCTTTGAGCGTTATCACCACCAACGTTGAAGTTCCGGAAATGCTCATTTCCAAGATCCGTGAAGCGGTCAATGCCACCAAGGCTTTCGGCTTCACCTATATGCCCTGAACTTTGAAAGAGCATAACTGAGCATGGATGATTTGACGCAGAATTTTTCCGGAGGGCGCAGTCGCCGGATGCAGGAGTTGATCTCCGGTACCGGTGCAGTGTTGTCCCGTCCGGCAGACTGGCTGCTCAAAGTGAATCTGCCGCCTCTCCTCGGACGGCGGGATGCGGCATTTGATATCGCTGAAAAACTGATTTGCGAAGGCGACTTCGCAAATTGCAAGTGCCGTTTTGAAGTTTACTGGAAAATTTCAAGATTGCTCAAACAGGTCTGCCGGGATTCCCGGCAGATCATGCTTATGTTGAGCAACCCCGATACCCGGGAACGGGAACGCCGGATGCTCGCACTCAATGTTATGCTGGATACGCTCGGCGCATCTCTGGCAAACTTCGTTGAGCTGCGCGATATGGTGAATAAAGAGATTTTCCGCGATGCCATGACTACTGTGAATGAGGATGAATCCAATCAGGTGATGGCATCGTTCAATGTTGAAGAGGGTGATCTGCTTGCCCAGATGCAGGAAAGTTTCAGACGCTCTCACTGGCGGGTCGTCCGCTACCGTACCTATGCCGCGAAAAGTTTCAGCGCCGTAAACGCCGAACGTTACCGCAAGGCTTATTCAACTTGCATCAGGCATAATGAAGCGCTGTTCAAACAGCTCGGAACTGATTTACTACAAATTCAATTATAAATATTGAGGTGTTGGTCTATGAATAACTACCGGATAGAACTTACCACGCTGCCGAAGTGGCGCGATGCCCGCGGTGAAGGTGTCATCGCCCAGGCGGCAAATGTCTGCAACATCAAACTTGACAAGGTGCAGACCCGCGATGTCTTTACCCTTGTTTCCGATTGTACTGCCGATGAAGCGCAGAAAATCGCCGCTTTGCTCTGTAATCCGGTGCTTCAGATGTGGCGCGCCGCCGGTGCTGCTTCAGGCAACTTTACCGCACTTGAAAGCTGCGATTACCTTATTGCGGTCGGCTTCCGTCCCGGTGTCACCGACAATGTCAGCCGCACTTTCCGTACTGCGGCGGCGGATATCCTCGGACGTCAGCTCCGCGAAGATGAATATGTGTTTTCTTCCACCGAATATCTGATCTCCGGCAGTATCACCCCGGATCAGGCAGATACCATCGGCCGCAAGCTGCTTGCCAACGAACTTATCAACAGCGTTACCGTCATCCCCGGCAGTCAGGCTGAAAATGTTCCCGCCAATCTGCCTTTTGTCAAAAATACCGATGCGGTCGAAGTACGCAACTACGATCTGGAAGTTTCCGATGAAAAGCTGGTCGAATTGAGCCAGAAAGGCATCCTCGCCCTTTCCCTCGAAGAGATGAAAGCGATCCAGAACTACTTCCGTACCGCAAAGGGCCGCGAAGAGTACGGTCTTTCCTCCAACCCGACCGACGTCGAACTGGAAGTCCTCGCCCAGACTTGGAGCGAACACTGCAAACATAAAATTTTCAGCGCGGAAATCGACTACGAAGATACCGAAACCGGTGAAAAATCCCACATCAGCTCCTGCTACAAGAGCTATATTCAGAAAAGCACCAAAGAGATCGCTGCCCAGGTTCCCTGGTTGGTTTCCGTATTTAAAGACAACGCCGGTGTCATCAATTTCAACGACAAATGTGATGTCGCCTACAAAGTCGAAACCCACAACTCACCTTCCGCTCTTGATCCCTACGGCGGCGCGATGACCGGTATCGTCGGTGTCAACCGCGACCCCCTCGGCACCGGACAGGGTGCAGAACTTCTGATCAACGTCTGGGGCTACTGCCTCGGTTCTCCGTTTACCGCTGATGAAAATGTCCCCGAAGGTCTGCTCCATCCCCGCCGTCTGCGCGATGGTGTCCACAAAGGCGTTATCGATGGCGGCAATCAGAGCGGTATCCCCTACGGCAACGGCTGGGAATATTTCGACGACCGCTACATCGGCAAACCGCTGGTCTACTGCGGTACTGTCGGTAAGCTTCCCAAACAGATCAACGGCGTTCCCGGCAGCAGCAAGACCATCAAACCGGGTGACTTGATCGTTATGGGCGGCGGCCGTATCGGTAAAGACGGTATCCACGGCGCCACATTTTCCAGTGAAGAGCTGCACAAAGACAGCCCGGTTCAGGCGGTGCAGATCGGCGACCCCATCACCCAGAAAAAATTGAGCGACTTCATCATGGAAGCGCGCAACCGCGGACTTTACCGCTTCATCACCGACAACGGTGCCGGCGGATTGTCTTCCAGCGTCGGTGAAATGGCCGAAGAGTGCAACGGCTGCTGCATGGATCTGGCAAAAGCTCCGCTGAAATATGCCGGACTTCAGCCGTGGGAAATTCTGGTTTCCGAAGCGCAGGAACGTATGAGCTTCGCCGTTCCTCCGGAAAAAATCGACGAATTCAAAGCTCTCGCCGCTGAACGCGATGTCGAAGTTTCCGTCATGGGTGAATTTACCGACAACGGCAAGTTCCACATGCTCTACAACGGCAAGACTGTCGCTTTGCTCGATATCGAATTCATGCACTCCGGTCTTCCCAAAATGCAGCTCAAAGCCACCTGGAAAAGTCCGGAATTTGCCGAACCCGAAACTGCCGGACGCGACCTTAAGGCCGACTCCATCGCTCTCATGGGCCGTTTGAATATCTGTTCCAACGAGTACAAAGCCCGCCAGTATGACCACGAAGTCAAAGGTTTGAGCGTTTTGAAACCTTTCGGCGGCGTTTATCGCGACATCGCCGCTGATGCCACTGTCACCATGATCGAACCCTTGAGCAAAGAGGGTGTCATCCTTGCTTCCGCCATCCTGCCGCGTTACAGCGACATCGATACCTACGACATGGCGGCAAGCTGTATCGACCTTGCGGTTCGCCGGGTCATTGCAGTCGGCGGCAACTTGAATATGATCGCCGGTCTGGACAACTTCTGCTGGCCCGACCCGGTGCAGAGTGCCAAAACTCCGGACGGCGAATACAAGCTCGCCCAGCTGGTGCGCGCCAACCGTGCCATCTACGATTACACCAAGAAATATCTGGTACCCTGTATCTCCGGTAAGGACTCGATGAAAAACGATTCCACCCGCGGCGGCCGCAAAATTTCCATTCCGCCGTCACTGCTTTTCAGTGTCATCAGCAAGATGGACGATGTCAGCAAGACCGTTTCTCCGGAATTGAAAAAGGCCGGCGACATCGTCTATGTCCTCGGTGCCACCAAAGCCGAACTGGGCGGTTCTGAATATTTCAACATGCTCGATGCCACCGGCAACAAGGTTCCGCAGGTCGATGCCGATACTGCGATCGCCTTGTATAACAAGGTTTCCAAAGCCAGTGAAGCAGGTCTCATTAATTCCATGATCTCTCCGGCTCTCGGCGGTCTGGCAGTCGCTTGTGCCAAATCTGCTCTCGGCGGAGATCTGGGTATGGAAATCGACCTCGGCGCGGTTCCCTGCGAAGGTGATTGCTCCGCTGCCGAAACCTGGTTCTCTGAAACCAACAGCCGTTTCGTTGTTACCGTTTCCGCCGAAAATCAGGCGGCATTTGAAGCGGCTCTCTCTGGAAGTGTGTTCGCAGCTGTGGGGGTTGTGACCGATAACAAGCAGCTCAAGGTGACCGGCAAAGGTGCCGCTTGCGATATTGAGCTTGATGCGCTGCGCAAGAGCTATAAAACCACTCTTGACCGCGTGTAACCCCCTCTCCGGATCTTTCCGGAAGACCAACACAAAAGGAGCGCGATGGAAGAGGAGAAACGTCGCAATCTGAATGCAGACAGTCTGATAATGGACAATATGCGCCTGGTATTGAAAATCGCCAACGATTTTCTCGGGCGCGGTCTGCCGTGGGATGATCTGGTGTCGGAAGGCAACCGCGGTCTGGTGATCGCGGCTCACCGTTTCGACCCGGATAAAGGAGCCAAGTTCAGCACATACAGCGCCCACTGGATCAAACAGGCGATCCGGCAGGCGATCGCTGAACAAACTCAAACTGTCAGGGTTCCGGTTGGCACCCAGCTCAACTCCCGGCGCATCAAGCGTTCGGTAAGAAAGTTGAGCCTGGAATTGAACCGGGAACCGACCAATGAGGAGGTGGCTGTCGATACCGCCCTCCCGCTGGTCACTATCGAACGGTTGCGCAACACCCGTCAGGTGGATATGCAGTCGCTCAATGAGATCGTCGGAACTGCAGATTCCGATGGCGCCGAATTGTTGGATTTTATCGCTGATGATGATGCTGAAACTCCTGATCGCGCAATGATCAAAGTGGAGGACATCGATCAGCTTCTGGAGTTGCTTGATCAACTTTCAGAACGCGAAAGGCAGGTGCTTCGTTTGCGTTTCGGTTTGGACGGCACCCCGGTCCAAACTCTTGATCAGGTCGGAAAACTGCTTTCATGTACCAATGAGCGGGTCCGGCAGATCCAGAATCAGGCGTTGCGCAGACTTTTGCGCATGATGACAGCCAACGCGTAAATGACACAGGGGTGTGGGGATTTGAGCATCTTTGCTTTGCAAAGATGCGTGAAGTGCCGGACGTGTGTCCGGCGTGAAGCATTGCTTGCGCAATGTGAAGTTTTCGCCATGCGGCGAAAGTGAAGCGCTCGCTTTGCGAGTGTGGATATGATAAAGTATGGTTGTGCATCTTTGCGGAGCAAAGATGCGTGAAGTGCCGGACGTGTGTCCGGCATGAAGCATTGCAGTCGCAATGTGAAGTTTTCGCCTGATGGCGAAAGTGAAGCGCTTGCTTACGCAAGTGTGGATGTGATGAGATATGGATGTGCATCTTTGCGGAGCAAAGATGCGTGAAGTGCCGGAGGGTGTCCGGCGTGAAGCATTGCTTGCGCAATGTGAAGTTTTCGCCATGCGGCGAAAGTGAAGCGCTCGCTTACGCGAGTGTGGATATGATAAAGTATGGATGTGCATCTTTGCGGAGCAAAGATGCGTGAAGTGCCGGACGGTGTCCGGCATGAAGCATTGCAGTCGCAATGTGAAGTTTTCGCCTTGGGGCGAAAGTGAAGCGCTTGCTTACGCAAGTATGGATGTGATGAAACAAAGGAAAACCGTTTGCGACTGACGGGAGCAAACAATACCTCGCTTTTCTCGAAAAGGGAGGGGTGCGGGGAGGGGAAAACCTCTTTTCTCGTGAAAAGAGGTTTTCCCCTCCCCGCGAACAGCCATTATCGAAAAAACTATGATATATCCGGAAAATATTCTGTTGATGGCGCCGTTGTCCGGCTTTACTGACTTGCCTTATCGCGAAGCGGCGTATCGGGGCGGGTGTCGTTATGCCTTTACTGAAATGGTCGATGCGGCAAGTCTGGCGTATGCCAATGCCGGAGGTGAAAAGCTGCTGCAATGCAGTGAATTTGAGCGGGAAAACTTCATCGCCACGCAGCTGGTCGGCAGTGATGTGGAATTATTGAAGCGGGCGTGCGAAAAGCTCAACAACTA
This sequence comes from Lentisphaerota bacterium, assembly GCA_015061605.1. GTDB lineage: Bacteria > Verrucomicrobiota > Lentisphaeria > Victivallales > Victivallaceae > UBA1784. Next base: position 85,691 of record SUWH01000006.1, read on the forward strand.
TGAATATTTTTCGCTTTTGGACTTCAATCTCGGTTGTCCGGTACCCAAAGTGGTGAAAAAGGGGGCCGGTGCGGCACTGGGCAGAAGGATCGACCGTGCGCTGGAATGTTTTGAAGTTCTCACCCGGTACAGCCGGTTTCCTCTGACTGCCAAAATGCGTATTCTCCATGCGGAAGACCCTGTACCGACACTCGAACTTTGCCGGGGATTGGTTGCGCTTGGAGCGCAGGCGTTGACCATTCACGGCAGGACGATGGAACACTTCTACACCGGGATGGTCAATTTTTCCATTATCCGCGCGGTGAAAGAGGCGTTTCCCGATATCCCAGTCATTGCCAACGGGGGCGTGTGTTCGCGTGAAACCTGTGAAGAAATGCGTCAGAAAAGCGGTTGTTCGCGGGTTATGCTCGCGCAGGGGGCGATGGGCAATCCGTGGCTGTTCCGCGAATTGCAGGGCGGCACACCGCCGACTCTTGATGAGTGGAAAGATATGATCTCCATTCACATTTCCGGCATGGTCAAACTCTACGGCGAAGTTTCAGCGATGCGGCAGGCACGCAAAATCGTTCACGACTATCTCAAAGGCCGCGGTTTCCCATCTTCCTTGCGCAACGCCGCCTCCGCGCTTTCCACTGAAGCTGAATTGTCTGACTTGTTGGCTGCCGCTGTACCTGCCGCTGAAGTTGCAAACCGGAAAATCATTGTCTGATATTCTGAAGTTTTACCGGTTCATCATCTTCACTCATGGTGAATTTTGCCGCCTGTTGCGGAGTGATGCCGCGCAAACGACAGATTTTCAGGAAGCGGTTTTGTGCGGCGGTGATTTCATTTGCCGGTCGGCGGAGAAGTTGAAGCAATGTCAGATGAAGTCTGGAACTTATTATGCTGTACGGGTAAAGTTCTGCATCTTTGGCAATAAAGGGCAAGGCACTTTCTGTCTGACGGAGGTTGACAAGAGCAACTGCTTTCATCCGGTTGGTGTGCAGATAATTGTCAAAGCCGAGGACAGAATGGAGTTTTTCAAGTTCTTCAAGTGCGGCAGTATAATTTCCCTGCGCGTGCAGATAGACTTCTGCCTTGCCGTATAATGCTTCTTTGGTCGGTTTTATCCGGCTGGAAAGCTGATAAAATTTCAAAGCATTGACGGCATCATTTTTCATTGCCGCCAGCCGTCCCTGCCGCAGAAATCCGGTCGCCCGGAAGTTTTCACTTGCCAGACAGAGCGCAGTCAGGAACAGTATCGCCGCAATGATTTTACTCCATACCGGAGTCGTTCCGGCAATATCTGTTGTCACCGGAGCAAAGACGATCCCTGCACACAGAAGCATCCAGAATGCCCCCGGCAGAAAGGCTCCCGTTAAATCGGTCTGCGCACAGAGAAAGATGAAGAAAAATATCCAGAATGGAAGCAGTTTTCCCGGAGTGAAACGGCGGCACGGAAATCTGTACAGCATCCCGCAAAAGAGTACACCGAAATAAAAGAGTCCGGCGATACCGAATGCGCTTGTGATATTGAGCAGTTCATTGTGCGGGTGCGGATGATGAACTGCCGCAAACGGAGCAAGGAAGTATGCCGGAGTGAGATATTCCGGAATAAAATCAAAAAATCTTTCCATTCCGACGCCGATTATACCGTGATCTTTCAGCAGGGCAGCCGTTGCACGGTAAAGGTAAATGCGGCTGTCGGAAATATTGCTGAATATTCCGAATAAAAGCGGTATAGCCGCAGCTGTGATAAAGAGCAGCGGCGCACAATATTTGCGGAAGTTACGGGGAAATTTGAACCAGAACCACATCCCGGCAGCCAATAACGGCAGGGAAATCAACACGCTCCGGGAAATTATTTCAGGATAAAAATATGTTCCGGCACCGATGGCAATGGCAATAATAATAAAGGTGTTGCGGATAAAATTTTTCCGGTTCAGAAAACACATCGCCGCCGGGAGCAATGCAAACAGCAGTCCCTGTGTCCAGTTCCAGTTCCCGGTTATGCCGGTGAAGTGTTCAGAAGAAATTCCGCTCCACAACAGCAAGATTGCCCCAACAGTGGCGGCAAAGGGCAGAGTTTTCCGCAGTTCTGCGGCGTAAACAGTACCGGCAAGCGGTGTTGCCGTATAAAACAATGCAATTCCAAGATGATCAAAGCTGCTGCCGTAAAGCCATTGCTGAATAAAAGTTGCCAGCAATATTACAACTCCGGATAATGTTGTCAACCGGAGCAGTTTATTATTCTGCAATGTGCCATATAAACTTTTTGCCCGCAGGACGATCATTGCCAGAGCGACAAGTCCGAGAGTGGTGAAATCCAAAAACTTCACCATCCCGAAAAGCGGAATTTTATTTCCGGTCAACCGGGCAAATGCCAGCGGCATACCCAATAGCGGCAGCAGAAAGAATATCGCCGCCGCAATAAGGGAAAGTTTTGACAGTTTTTCTTCTTTCATCCCCGTTTCACTCCGGGATTGTGGTATTTGCCGAAGCGCGCCATCACCTGCTGAAGATCGTTCCAGGTTTCGCGCTTTGCCGACTCCTGCCGGAGCAGAAATGCCGGATGAAATGTAGCCATCACGGGGATATTTTCATACGAGAGCCAGCGGCCACGCATTTTTGATATACCGTCACTGACATTGAGCAGATATTTTACGGCAGTTGCCCCCAGAAGCACGATCACTTCCGGGCGGATGATTTCGATCTGCCGTTTCAAATAGCCGATACAGCATTGCGCCTCTTCCGGAGCAGGAACCCGGTTGTCCGGCGGACGGCACTTGACGATATTAGTAATATAGACCTCTTTTCTGGTGAACTGCATGGCACTTATCATCTTATCCAGCAGCGCTCCGGCTTTGCCGACAAAAGGTCTGCCCAGACGGTCTTCATCAAATCCGGGGCCTTCACCGATGAACATCAATCTGGCATCGGGATCGCCTTCTCCCGGGACCGTATTGGTGCGGGTCGCTCCCAACGGACAGCGTGAACATGAAGCTACTGCCGCATAAATCTCTTCCAGTGTTGCAAAGTTTCCGGAACTCTGCGGCGGGACAACGACTTGTGAAACCGGTTTTACCGGAACAGGAACTGCCGGAGCGGGAGCCGGTTTTGTTTCCCGGGGAACGGCAGAAAAAAACTGCTTTACTTCCTCTGATGATGCGGCGATACCGGAAGAGTTATGTTCCGATTCAGCGACGACTTTGCATAATTGTTCAAAAAATCCTGCCATATTTCTGTAAAACACTTTAAATTTGACACTTTGTGTATTATATTAATATAACGCCAAAGTGGCAAAATGAAAGTAATAAAGGCAAAAAAGCCATAAAAACAACATAATTCGGAGAAGAAAAATGAAAGTTGTAGTCGCTTATTCGGGCGGTCTTGACACCTCTGTCATCGTCAAATGGGTCAAAGAAACCTACAATGCGGAAGTCATCTGCTATTGCGCCGATGTCGGTCAGGAAGAAGAACTGGACGGTCTTGAAGCAAAAGCTATCGCGACCGGCGCCAGCAAATGCATCATCGACGACCTCAATGAAGAATTTGCCCGCGATTTCATCTTCCCGATGCTTCAGGGCGGTGCCATCTACGAAAACAACTACCTCCTCGGTACCTCCATCGCCCGTCCGCTCATCGCCAAACGTCTGGTCGAAGTCGCCAAGGCCGAAGGCGCCGACGCCATCTGCCACGGCGCTACCGGTAAAGGTAACGATCAGGTCCGTTTTGAACTCAACGCCGCCGCGATCGATCCCAAAATCAAAGTCATCGCCGCCTGGCGCGACCCCAACTGGAAATTCACCGGCCGTCTGGATATGATCGAATATGCCAAAGCGAACAACATCCCGGTCAGCGTTTCCGCCAAGAAACCTTACAGCATGGACCGCAATCTGCTCCACATCAGCTTTGAAGGCGGCATCCTCGAAGATCCCTGGCAGGAGTTCCCCGAAGACATCGCGGTCATGACCGAACCTCTTTCCAAAGCCGCTGACACCGCTGAAGATGTGGTGCTCCACTTTGAAAAAGGTATCTGTACCGAAGTCAACGGCGAAAAACTCACCCCCGCCAATATCATGCGCAAACTCAATGCCATCGGTAAAAAACACGCCGTCGGCAGAATCGATATCGTCGAAAACCGTTTTGTCGGTATGAAGTCCCGCGGCGTTTATGAAACTCCCGCCGGAACCATCCTCACCGCCGCCCACCGCGGTCTGGAACAGATCACCCTCGACCGTGAAGTCATGCACCTGCGCGACACCCTCATCCCGCGCTATGCCGACATGATCTACAACGGCTTCTGGTTCGCTCCGGAACGCGAAATGATCCAGGCGATGATCACCGAAAGTCAGAAGTTCGTCACCGGTGATGTCCGGGTCAAACTCTACAAGGGTGCCTGTCATGTCACCGGCCGCCGCAGTGAATTCAGCTTGTATGACGACGAGATCGCCAGCTTTGAGGGTGCCGAAGCCTACGACCACAAGGATGCTTCCGGCTTCATCAATCTGAATGCCCTCCGCCTCAAAGTTCTCGCTCGCAGCAAACAGAACCGCTACTGATCACCTGCCGGAGAATACAAAAGATGAAAAAATACAATATCGCTGTTATCCCCGGTGACGGTACCGGTCCGGAAGTGGTAAATGAAGCATTGAAAGTATTGGATGCCGCCGGTAAAAAGTTCGGTTTTGAACTGGATAAGACCTCTTTCTGCTGGGGCGCAGATCACTACCTCGCCACCGGAGAAATTCTGCCGGATGATGCTTCTGATCAGCTCCGCAAATATGATGCCTGTCTGCTCGGTGCCATCGGCAGCAACAAGGTCAAACCCGGTATCCTCGAAAAAGGTATCCTGCTGCGTTTGCGCTTTGAACTGGATCAGTACATCAACCTCCGTCCGGTCAAACTTTTCCCCGGTGTGGAAACTCCGCTTGCCAACAAGGGTACTGAAGATATCGATTATGTCGTCGTCCGTGAAAACTCCGGCGGCGTCTACACCGGTATGGGCGGCTGCGTTCAGCAGAACACCCCCGATGAAGTCGCCTGCCAGAACTGGGTCTACACCCGCAAGCAGGTCGACCGCTGTCTGAAATATGCCTTTGAACTTGCTCTCAAACGCCACTCCAAAGAGAACCCCTGGAAGGGACTTTCTGAAGAAGACAAGGCTGCCGGTTATACTTCCCAGCTTACTCTGGTCGGTAAAACCAACGTCCTGACCTATGTCTGCGGCTTGTGGGAACGCGCTTTCAACGAAATGGCGAAAGATTATCCCACCGTCAAAACCGCCTACTGCCACGTCGATGCCACCACCATGTGGATGGTCAAAAATCCGGAATGGTTCGATGTCATCGTTACTGAAAACCTCATGGGCGACATCGTTACCGACCTCGCGGCAATGACCGCAGGCGGTATGGGAGTTTCCTCCGGCGGCAACATCAACCCCGAAGGTGTCAGTATGTTTGAACCCATCGGCGGATCTGCTCCCAAGTACACCGGTCTCAATGTCATCAATCCGATGGCGGCGATCGGCGCGGGCGCGATGATGCTCGATTACCTCGGTGAAAAAGAGGCCGCCGCCGCCGTCGAAAAGGCGATGGCTTTTGTCACCGGGAACAAACTCAAATCCATGGCCGCCGGCAAAATGGGATATTCCACCAGCGAAGTCGGCGATCTGGTCGCCGCCGCGCTGTGAGATATTGTTTTACTCAACTGCCGCCGGAGTTCCAACGCTTTGAGCTTGCTGAAAACAGCATGTTCTGGCGCGGAGCCGTCCGGTGCGGCAAAACTCTCCCGTCCGAAGCCGGGCGGGAGATGATAAAATTATGCAGCGACCTTTTGAACGGTGATCTGCAAATGATCAAGGCCCGTCCGAAGATCGCCGCCGGGATCGGCGGAAATTTTTTCGTCAAGCTTTACAAATTACCTGGAATACCGGCACAAATTTTTCGGCGTTTCCGGTATGGACGGGCGTTTCACTGTCTTTGGGCCGCTGAAGTTTTACAGAAATGCGGCGCAATGACTCCGCAAGTCGTCGCGGCATTGGAATTGCATCGCGGACGGCATATTTATGATTTTCTGATCACGGAAAAACTTCCGGAGGATTGCCGGACATTGAATTATTCTTTTCAGGATCAGAAATTTAATGTGAAAAGCGCGTGGGATTTCCTGATGGAAAAAGTTCTGCCGGAAATTGCCAATATACACAATGCCGGGGTCGCTCACGGCGATTTGAATTTGCGCAACCTCTATTTACTGTCCGGGAAAACCGGTTTCATTGATCTGGATTCGGCAACTTGCAATTCTGCTCCGCTGGATATTCCGACCCGGGAAAAGGAACTGGCTCGATTGTTGAGCGGATTTTTGCGATATGAAAAATTCAGAGATTTGGATATTGACAACTCCGCGTCTGAATTGATCGTCGCATATAAAACGATTTGTCAGATTGAATGCAGTAAAGAAAGTATTATCCGGCGGACAAATTATCTGCTTGACCGTTTACATATATAAACAGGAGAATCACGGTGAAAAGAATTTCTGATCTTTCAGCGAAACTCGGTCTGCCCGAACACTCTCATGAACGGCTCAAAGAGGCTTTGACCCACCGTACCTATGCGGTCGAACACGGAATAACCTATGACAATCAGCGGTTGGAGTTTCTGGGTGATGCAGTTTTGGAAATAATCCATACCGATTATCTTTTCCACCTTTATCCGGATCTGCCGGAGGGTGATTTGACCAAGATCCGTTCCGCGCTTGCCTGTGAAACTATGCTGGCAACGCTGGCGCGCAAGTTGAATCTGGGCAGTTTTCTGCTCATCGGCAAAGGCGAACAGGGAGCCGGAGGCAATGACCGCGACTCGACGCTTGCCGACCTTTTTGAAGCGGTTCTCGGTGCAGTATATCTCGAAGCCGGATTTGAATTCGCCCGTAATTTTGTCCTTGATCTGTTCAAAAAATATTGTCCTGACCCTAAAGAACAGCTGCTTTCTCTCAACCCGAAAGGGCGGCTTCAGGAAATTTCCCAGCACCGGTGGGGATGTGTTCCTGCTTATAAACTTTTCCGTCAAAGCGGATTACAGCATTTGCCGGTATTTGAAGTCGAACTGCGGGTAGCGAATTTTGTTGCCGTCGGTTCCGGCGGCAGCCGTAAACTTGCGGAGATCGCTGCCGCAAAAATAATGTGTGACTATCTGAAAAAACATTGAGGAGTTCCTCTGCTGTGTCTTACAATGGAAATTTGCCGGAAATCATCCGTTTCGGTCGCGGGGTGCGTTTTCTGCTTGAGAACTTTTTACTGCCCGGAAAGGCGCTTTTTATCTGCGGCAGACATTCGGTGAAGCGGATCCGGGATGAATGGGAAAATCCCGGTGTCGATTTTGAAATCGTTACCGTTTCCGGTGAACTGCCGCTTGATGAACTGGAAAATATCCTCTCTTTTGCCCGCAGATTTGATTGCCGCAACTTTATCGGTTGGGGCGGCGGCAGTGCCATGGATTGTGCCAAGGCTGTCGCCGCATTGGTCGAAGCCCCCGGTACTGCGGCCGATTATTTCTACAACCGCGCTCAATTACCCGGTCGGGACAACCGGATGATACTGATACCGACCACCGCCGGGACCGGTGCAGAAATAACTTCAAATTCAGTCATTTGCGACCACTTGACCGGTATAAAACAATCGCTCCGCGGTGCCGGAATGACCGCCGATGCGGCATTGTGCGACCCCGATTTGCTGGAAAATACTCCATCTTCAGTGATCGCCGCCGCCGGATTTGATGCTTTGACCCAGGCGCTGGAGAGTTTCACTTCGCTGAAAGCGACTGAACTTACCCGGCAGATCTCTTTGAGTGCGGCAAAGTGTATTTTTTCCACTTTGGAAAATGCTTTTGACGGTGAGCCGTCGGCATTGGATGAACTTGCCCGGGGCAGTATGCTCACCGGAATCGCTTTTGCTTCCAGTGGATTGGGCGCGGTTCACGGTTTGGCACATCCGTTGGGAAGTATCCTCAATATTCCGCATGGGACGTGCTGTGCGATTCTGCTGCTGCCGGTCTTGCGGCTCAACTGCCGGGAATTTCCGGAACTTTTCACTCAACTTGCGCGGGGGCTCGGGTTCGCAAATTACGATGCCATGTTTGATAAGATCAGTTATTTGCAAAATAAATTCAGCATCGCTTCAAATTTCCGAAGTTACGGACTTGGTGCCTGCCATTATGATTTTGTGGTAAAAAATTGCCGTTCCGGCAGTATGAAGTGCAATCCGAAACTGTTTACGGATGAAGAGATTATCACGTTCCTGGAGGAACTGTCATGAAAAAAATCGTCGTAATGGGCGCCAATGCCGCGCGTCAGAAAACATTGTTTTTCAAATCCTTTCGCCCCGGAGAAGTCAACCGGGCAGTACGAATGACTGAAGTCGCATCCGGGAAAGGTATCAACTTCTGCCGCGCCGCCAAATTCTGGGGCAGAGCCACTGCTGAAGTCGTACAGTTCGCAGGAGGAGATAATGGAAAATTTCTGATCGATGCACTCATTAAAGAGGGGATAACGGCTCATTCTGTCCGGTGCAAAGCGCCGTTGCGGATATGTTCGACATGCATCGATAAAAGTACTTCAAGTGCTACGGAATTGATCGAACCATCCGGAGCTGCGACCGCCGGTGAGTGCGGGGAATTTGTCGATCTTTTTGAAAATGCTCTTGCCGGAGCTTCCGGAGTTGCGGTCTGCGGAACGCTGCCGGGGGATACTTCACCCGGACTCTATATGCAGATCGCACACCTTGCAGTAAAAAAATCTCTGCCGTTACTGCTTGATATTTGCAAAGATGTTACGCCTTTGCTTGAGCTGCCGCAGACGGTTTTAAAGGTGAACCGGGAAGAACTGGGCAAAATCACCGGGAAAGGGGAAGTTTCTTCCGGATTGTCATGGCTCTTTGAACGGCATAAATTGCAATATGCCGCCATTACCGACGGTGCCGGATGCGCCTATGCTTCAGACGGCAAGACTCTTGCCAAATATCATATCCCCGCTTTGCCCGAAGTTGCCAATCCCATCGGCTGCGGCGATACGGCAAGTGCCATATTATTAAGTGAACTTTTATGCGGAAACGATTTTATTTCCGCCTTCCGTGCTGCGCTCGGCGGAGCAAGTGCCAATGCCGAAAGCTGGGTCCCGGCCGAATTTGATGCCGCCCGCGCCCGGGAACTTGCCGCCGCCGTAAAGGTCGAAAGTTGCACGTTGAAATGATTTACGGAGTTTGAATTATGAATGAAAACCGTCCTCTGAATGCCGCCAATGATATTCCGGTGTTGAGCGGAGTGAATTTTTACAGTACCTTCAATCCGGTGTTGTGGTGCGGGATGACTGCTTTTGAACTTGAGCGTGCCATTCCCGGTCTTTTCAGACAGCCTGCCGGTTTTGTATTGCTGGTCGCCGCATTTTTTGTCCTGCCGACCTTGTTCAATACGCGGGTATCCTCCTATCTCATGGCGCGTTTCCCCTGCCGGAATATCCTCTCCTGTGCCAAGGTGGCAGAAGTTCTGACTGCGCTGGTGCTGCTGGTTATACATCTGATACTGCCGGATTTTCTGCTGATGGTGCCGCTTGCGTTGATGACCATGCTGCTGGGTATCGAATATGCCATGTACCGTCCGGCATTGCGGGTCTTTATGGCTACGACTTTGCCTAAAAGGAAGCTCAGTGAAGCGGTAGGTAAAGTTCAGGGGGGGGCTTTGCTCGGAGGAGCGTTGGGTGTGTCGGTTGTCGTTACCGGCAGATTGTTTAACCTTGATCCATTGTGGGGCGGATTGCTGTTTACCTTATCTGCGGTCCGGGCATTGGTTCTGGCGACCCGCATCCGTACTGCTGATGCGCTTCAACCGTGGGCGCGCTTCACACTGCTGCGGAAGTTGAAACAGGTACGCTGGGAAAACCAGAATCTGCGTCAGGAATTGCGGATATCACTTCTGGGTGAGATATATTCCATTGCCATGTTGATATTCATTATTTCGCTCACGGCACAATATGCAAATGAGATACTGTTGTGTTTCGGCAGCCGTCCCGGGTACGATGTACTGGCATTGATGGTATTGATGATACTGCCGCTTGCCGGAGGGGCGATCGGATGTTTTACCGCCGGCAGAGTTTCCCGGGAACGGGTCGAACTCGGACTTATTCCGGGGGCCGGAATATTGCTGATTCTGCTGCTTGCCGGACTCGGCGTGATCTCCTCCCGTCAGGGTGGAATTTATGAATACATTCTTTTAGGCTGCGGTCTTTTTGCTCTCGGGACGGTTGTCGGTTGTCTGATGGTGCCGTTCCAGAGTTTTCAGGAATTTTTTGTCCGCCGGGAATTTCTGCCGGTATTCTTCGTCGGTTATTACCGGAAGTTCGGAATGGCGGTCATTACTGCGGTCATTGTTACCGGTATTGCCTTTTATTACCACCAGCAGGTGCCTACGGCATTTTACGCACTGGCTTTGCTGACAGCAGGATTATTGGGATTGGCGTGCCGGATGATGCCGCACATACTGCTGCGCGCCGGAGCATTCATACTGTTGAGAACTCTCTACCGTCTGGATATTGATCATCAGGACAATCTCCCGGAAGATGGTGGAACGCTGCTGGTCGCCAACCGTTCAAGTTTTGTCGATATGCTGTTTATCACCGGAGCAACCAGCCGTCCGGTGCGCTTTATGATGCACGAACACTTCAACCGCGCCACCTGGTTGCGGACGCTTTGCCGGGCGGCCGGTTTTCTGGAAGTCCCGTCCAACAAGCCGAAAAAATTACAGCAGCTTTTTGCCAAAACCGGAGAGATGTTGCGTAACGGCGAAATGATTTGTATTTTCCCTGAAGGCAATGTTACCCGCAATGGGGTGATGTCCGGTTTCCGCAACGGGGTAAAGGAGATGCTTCCGGATGATGTGGATATTCCGGTCATTCCGGTCCACATCGGTATGACCTGGGGCAGTATATTCTCCTGTTATTACGGCAAGTTCAAGCTGCAATGGCCCGAAGAACTGCCTCATCCGGCAATGCTTACCGTCGGGATGCCGGTTTCTCCGGAAACTTCTGCTTATGAAATGCGGATCATCCTTTCGGAACTTGCGGCACAGACCAAGTGCCGGATAATTCCCGGAGAACGCCCCTTTCATTCCCAATTCGCGTGGCTCGCCCGCCGTCACCCCGGAGAGAGCTTTATCAAAGAATTGCGGGACGGAAAAATTGTTTTTTCCAAACACATCAATCTGCTTTGCCGCTGTATACTTTTCAGCCGCTATTTGCGGAGAAAACGGCGGGGCGGCGGCGAATACATTGGAATCATGCTGCCCAATTCCATAGCCTTCTTTCAGGCATTTACTGCGGTGCTTATGGCAGACAAGATACCGGCGATCATCAACTACACATCCAGTGCTGAAGCCCGGCAAAGGGCAATTGAAAAAGCCCATTTGAGAACAGTCATCACCAGCAGATCGTTGTTGGAAAAGTTGAAAATACCCGTTTCTTCCGGTATGATTTTCATCGAAGACATCAACCGGATCACCCGTACCAGGATCGTTGCCACCTGGTGGAAATTTTTGATCAAAATTCTGCCGCACGCCGAATTGATGAAGTTGATTTCCCCCGGGAGCTGGGATGATCCGTTGCGGACTGCAGTTGTGTTGTTTTCCAGCGGTTCAACCGGAATACCCAAAGGGATAATGTTGAGCCATCACAATATTTTTTCCAATGTGCAGTCGGTTTCGCGCAGTATAGCGTGGAGCAAAAGAGATCCGATCCCCGGCAATTTGCCGTTGTTCCACTCTTTCGGTATGGCGGCGTGCTTGTGGATGCCGCTTTATTACGGCAGTGAAGTTACCATGCTTCCCAATCCGCTGGATGCTGCCGGTGTCGGACAGGTGTTGAGAGAGAGAAAGTGTACGGTACTCTTTGCCACACCGAGTTTCCTCCAGTTGTATATGCGCCGGTGTAACGGGGATGACTTCAAATCCTTGCGCCTTGTCATTGCCGGAGCGGAAAAACTGCGGGATGATATCGCCGATAAGTTCCATGAAATGACGGGTTTGGTTATCGCAGAGGCCTACGGATGTACCGAATTGTCTCCCGTGGTTTCCATAAATCTGGCACATTCGGTGCTGGAACTCGGAGTAAAGGTCGCCCAGCGCGGCAGTGTCGGACCGTCTCTTCCCGGGATTTGTGCCAAAATCGTTGATCCATCAACCTTTAAACTTCTGCCCGAAGAGAGCGATGGTCTGCTGATCGTCAAAGGCGCACTTGTGATGAAAGGTTATCTCAATGACCCGGAAAAGACCAATGAAGTCATCCGGGACAACTGGTATGTCACCGGAGATATCGGCCGAATGGACCGTAACGGTTTTATCACACTTACCGGACGGCTTTCCCGTTTCAGTAAAATTGCCGGAGAAATGGTTCCGCATGAACTTGTGGAGCGCGAAATCAACAATATCATCCAGCCGGACAGCCGTATTCTGGCTGTTACCGGCGCGCCGGATGCGGATAAGGGCGAACATCTGGTGGTCTTCTATACCGATTCGGAACTTCTCGCTCCGGAACAGGTCGTCCGTAAACTCCGGGAGCGCAAGATACCCAATCTGTGGATACCGAAGGCGGAGAACTTTATCAAAATCGGAGAATTGCCCATGCTCGGCAGCGGAAAACTCGATCTTGTCGGACTTGCTGAAATGGCAAAAAAGTATTGAAATACCGGATAACGGCAATAGCGCAAGGATTTTTTTATGTGACAACTGTTGTTGTTGCTTGATTTAGCAGCAATGTTGAAGTATATTATAGGAATAATAGTGTCGTTTTTTCATTAACACAGGAGTTTTTATTATGTCCGGACACAGTAAATGGGCCAATATCAAGCACAAAAAAGAAGCCGCCGACAGACAGAAAGGTAAAATGTTCTCCCGCGTCGGTAAAGAGATCATGGTCGCTGCCAAAAACGGCGGTGCCGATCCCAACACCAACCCCGCTCTCCGCGCCGCTCTCACCGCTGCCAAAGCGGTCAATATGCCCAATGCCAATATTGACCGTGCCATCAAAAAAGGTATCGGTGAACTCGGCGATGTGGTTTTTGAAGAGATCATGTACGAAGGTTACGGCGCCGGCGGTGTCGCCGTTATCGTTGACTGCCTGACCGATAACCGCAACCGTTCCATCAGCGAAGTCCGTATGGCTTTTGAACGCAACAACGGCAACCTTGCCGCTTCCGGAGCGGTTTCCCGTATGTTCAAGCGTCAGGCTCACTTCATCATCACCGGCGAATGGGCTGATGAAGAGAAACTTATGGACATCGTCCTCGATGCCGGTGCCAACGATCTCATCGTCGAAGACGGCGAAGCAGAGATCTGGGCCGATCCCGAAAACTTTGAAGCTCTTGTCAAGGTCTTTGAAGAAAAAGGCATCGTCACCGATACCGCCGAACAGACCCGCAAGCCGGAAATGACCGTCAACATCACCGATGCCAAGGTCGCTTCCCAGGTTATCCGCATGATCGAAAAGCTCGAAGAAAGCGACGACGTCCAGAACGTTACCGCCAACTATCTTATCGACGATTCCATCGCCGACCAGATCGAAGATTGATCACCTTTTCGGGAGCATAGTTGCGGTCATGAATTGGCAAACTCGTTCACAGAAGTACACTTTGACTGATTTTGAAAGCGGTTTTTCCATCTCCTTTGCCGGGATGAACTTTTCTGAAGCGGAGCTTGAAGCTCTTGATTCAAAGTTTGAACGTGCCGCTTCGGAAATGAAAAAGCTTGAAGCCGGAGCGATCAAAAATCCGGATGAACAGCGCAAAGTCACCCATTTTACCGACCGCATATCTTATCCGGACAGCGACGGATTCCGCGAAGTTGAGGAGTTTTCTGCCGCTGTCCGTTCTGCCGGAAAATTCGATGCCGTTGTCGTCAACGGCATCGGCGGTTCTGCTCTCGGACCGCAGTTGATGCAGTTCGCCGTCAACGGTCCTTACTGGAATGAACTTTCCCGCGAACAGCGCAAAAACGGTTTGAAAATCTATTTTCTTGATAATACCGACTCTGCCGGTTTTGCCGATCTGCTGGAAGTTATGGATCCGGAACGCACCTTGCATCTGGTCATTTCCAAATCCGGCGGTACGCAGGAGACCCGCAACAACATGATCGCCATGGAGGATTTTTACGCTTCGCGTAATTTGAAATTCGGCGATCACGCGGTCGCAGTCACCATGCAGGGCAGCCAGCTTTACAAACACGCCATTGAAGCCGGGTATCTGAAAATTTTCAATATGGCTGATTCTGTCGGCGGCCGTACCAGTGAAACCGCCATCGTCGGACACCTCCCTGCCGCTCTCACCGGGATCGATTTCAAACGTTTTCTTTCCGGCGCCTGCGCTATGGATGAGTGGACGCGTTCCAATGATGCCCGTAACAATCCGGCGATGATGCTCGCCGCCATGTGGTACATTGCCGGAAACGGCAGGGGCGACCGTAACATGGTCATCGTGCCGTACAGTGACCGTCTGGTACTGCTTTCGCGTTACTTGCAGCAGCTCGTTATGGAAAGTCTGGGCAAGGAACTTGATCTGGACGGCAATACCGTCCATCAGGGGTTGAATGTTTTCGGCAACAAGGGTGGTACCGATGCCCACGCCTTTATCCAGCAACTCAATGACGGCAGGGATGATTTTTTTGCCACCTTTATCGAAGTCCAGCAGGATGCCGCCAAGCTTCCGATCGGTAACAACACCGCCATGGGAGATTATCTCCACGGCTTCTTTGAAGGTCTCTGCGCCGCGCTTCGCAACAAAGGACGGCAGATCATCACCATCCGCATCCCGCAGATCACGGTATTTGAACTCGGTCAGATCATTGCGCTTTATGAACGCGCGGTCGCCGTTTATGCGGAATTCATCAATATCAACGCTTTCCACCAGCCCGGTGTGCAGGCGTATAAACTTGCTGCCAAAGATGCGCTTGCTCTGCGCGGCAAAGTGCTTGATTTCCTGGTACAGCATCCGGAATTTTCCGGTACAGCTTGCGAACTTGCCGCCGCGGCAGATTTGCCGGACAGCGCAGTGGAAATTTCCGGCATTCTCGACCGTGCCGCCGTCAACGGTGAACTTGTCACCCGCAAATCCTGCAATAACAACTGGATATATTCTGCCAAGTGAATTTATTGCTCATTGACCAAAACGATTTCACCGCCCCCGGAAAAATCCTGATTTCCGGGCGGCGTTTTTTGCAATTACGAGATGTGATCAAACCGCAGATAGGCGAAACTATCCGTACCGGAATAAAAAACGGCAATACCGGCAAAGCCGCCGTACTGGAATTTCATGATGATCACGTTGTCATGGAAACTGTCCTTGATACGCCGCCGCCTGCGCCGTCGCCTGTTACGCTGGTCTGCGCCATGCAGCGGCCGCTGACCTTCAAAAAGATCCTCCACGGCGCACTGACTATGGGCGTGAAAAAAATCCACTTCATCCACGCCGCCAAGGTGGAAAAAAGCTACTGGCAATCCGCCGTCCTGCGGGATGCCGAACTCGATCTGGAGATCCGCCTCGCCCTTGAACAATGCGGCGACACCGTCTATCCGGAACTCGAATTTCACACCAGATTCAAACCCTTTGCTGAAGATATTCTGCCGCAACTGGTCGAAACTTCAGCTTTGGCACTTTTCGGGCATCCCCGCGCCACGACCCCGGTTCCCGTTCCTCCGGAAAGCGGTTCGATCATCCTTGCCGCCGGGCCGGAAGGCGGTTTCAACGAATTTGAAAACACTGTGCTTGAAGAGGCCGGACTCCTTCCCGTCACCCTCGGTGCCCGGGTTTTACGCAGTGAATATGCTGTGACCGCTCTTTTGGCAAAATTGAGCTGAATATTGTATGCCATACAATATGTGAAATTGCATTTGTTTCTGTCTGCGTGTATATTTACAGAAATTATAATCAAGTTTTACAGGAGTTTATTCTATTATGAAACGTGTTCTGTCGATCCAGGATATTTCCTGCGTTGGAAAGTGTTCGCTTACGGTGGCTCTGCCGATCATTTCTGCGGCAGGGATCGAAACGGCAATTCTGCCAACGGCGGTGCTTTCCACTCATACGGTATTCAACGGATTTACTTTCCGCGATCTTACCGATGATATTCCCGGTATCGCCGAACACTGGCTGGAGGAAAAAATCAAATTTGACGGTATCTCCACCGGATATCTCGGTTCTTTCCGTCAGATCGAACTGGTCGAAAAAATCTTTGATGATTTCTCCCATCCCGGTATGCTTCGTTTTGTCGATCCAGCTATGGGTGACAACGGCAAACTTTATCCCGGATTCGATGAAGCATTTGCCCGCAAGATGGGCGAACTTTGCGGTAAAGCCGATATTATCGTGCCCAACTTCACTGAAGCGGCATTCATGCTCGGCGAAGAATACATGGCTGATAAAGATTATTCGGCAGATGATGTCAAAGCTCTGCTCAAACGCCTTTGCGGTCTGGGTTCTCCCATCGCCGCCATCACCGGAGTTTCTCTCGAAAAGGGCAAATATGGCGTTATGGCTTACGACAGTACCAAAGATGAATACTGCGAATATTACAGCGAACATCTCCCTTACAGCTTCCACGGTACCGGAGATGTCTTCTCCAGCGCCTGTTTCGCCGCACTGATGTACGGTAAACCTCTCGCTGAAGCATTGAAAGTCGCCGTCGAATTCACCATCGAAGCCATCCGCCAAACCGTTGCCCAGGAAAACCCCATCTGGTACGGTGTCGATTTTGAACTCGCCATCCCCAAACTTCTCGAACTTTTGAAATAAGGTGGATGGCATCGGGGAGGGGAAAAACCTCTTTTCACGGGAAAAGAGGTTTTTCCCCTCCCCGAACCCCACCCTTTTTCGAGAAAAGCGGAGTGTTGCAGTTTTCGTTGTCGCGGCATGGGAAATTTTTCATTTTCTCCTTGACAAAGCAGATAGTATCAGATATATTTGCTGAAAAGCATCTGTAATTTTGGAAAGGGAAAACATTATGCTTAAAAATGAACTTGATACGCCGTCTTTGATTCTTGACATCGAACTTTTTGAAGCCAATCTGATCAAGATGCGCGACTATGCCGCTTCTTTCGGTAAAAAACTCCGTCCCCACGCCAAGACCCACAAATGTCCGGAGATCGCCCGCCGTCAGATCGCCGCCGGAAACTGTGCCGGCATCTGTGCGGCAAAGCTTTCTGAAGCCGAAGCTCTCGCCGCCGCCGGGATCCAGGATATTCTGATAACCTCTCCTGTGACCGCCCCCTGGAAGATCGCCCGCATCGGGAACTTGAATAAACAGATCTCCAATTTGCAGCTGACCGTGGATAATGTTGAACAGGTCAAACTCCTCGCTGAACAGGCATCTGTTGAACGCCCGCTCCATCTGCTTATCGACACCGACCCGGAAATGGGCCGCACCGGAGTCGCCTTTGATGAAGCTCTTGATTTCGGCCGCTTTATCGCCCGTTATCCGCAGCTGATTCTGGATGGTGTGCAGTGTTACGCCGGGCATTTACAGCACATCAAATCTGCTGCCGAACGCGCTTGTGAAAGCTCCCGGTTGATGAAACTCGGCGCAGCGGCATTCACCGCTCTCAAAAAAGAGTTTCCCTCCTGTCAAATCTATACCGGTACCGGCACCGGCACTTCTCCTGCCGATCTGCTCATTCCTGAAGTTACCGATATTCAGGTCGGTTCATACTGCATGATGGATACTGAATATCTCGCCGTCGAACACTCCGGTCCTGCTTATGCCCCGGCTCTCCGGATGATTTCCAGTGTCATCAGCTGCCGTATCCCCGGCAGTGCCACTATCGATGCCGGAACCAAATCCATTTATGTCACTCCCGGAGCTCCGGCGCAGGTGATCGCCGACGGAAAAGTTGACAGTAATTTTACCTACGACTGGAATTACGGCGATGAACACGGACATCTTACTTTCCCCGAAAGTTTCAAACTCACTCCCGGACAGCGGTTTGAATTGATCGTTTCCCACTGCGACCCCACCGTGAATCTCTTTGATGAACTGTGGATCGTCCGGGACGATGAGGTCATCGACCGCTGGGATATCTCTCTGCGCGGCTGCTGCCGGTGATATATTAATGTCTTTTTGAAACAACAAACACCCCGTCCGTAATTTGCCGGACGGGGTGTACGGTTGCTTGGCGTACCGGCAATGACAGACCGGATGATACAACAGGCAATATCGCAGGCATTGACACCGATATTCGAGAAGGAATCTTCAGAAAACAGTTACGGCTTCCGCCCCGGCAGGAGCGCACATCAGGCAATCCGCTCTTACCTTTCCCGAACACTTCAGTTGGCAAACCTTGCCCCGGATATAGTGAAACTCATCTGGGAAAACCGTCAGCCGGAAACATTGACCTTGGATAAACTCCGCAAGGGTATTCCGGAAAGCTGGGAGGAACAACGAAAACTGTTTCTATCGTGAGGACACTGGTTCGCAGAAATCAAAAATGGTGAGTATCGGTTTGCACAAACTCAACTTTGCGTTTGAGGGGGATTTGAGAGGGGGTCAAGTCCCCCTCGAAATCTGTAAAAGTTATAGAAATCGGGCTGTTTTAGAGGTTTCGACTCATTTCAAGCGGGTCGGATTACAGGTTTCAGAAGTGGCGCTTGGCGAATGCGTGTCCGGAACCGGTTTTGAGATAGGCTTCAAATGCGGCGGCTTTTTCTTTGGTTTCAAAGGCGAAATATGATTCAACTTTCCATGGTTTAAACTTTGAGGTATGAGGAACTTCACCTGCATTGTGTTTGGCAAGACGGGATTTCAAATCTGCTGTACTGCCGATATAACGCTGTTCCGGCTGGGAAATACTGCGTAAAATGTAAGTATAGAACATTCGATTTCTCCAATTCTCTGCCGTTATCCCTCCGTCGCCAAGGCTTTGGAGGGCATCCTTCGCCCGCTCCGTTGCACTCCGCTTATTTTTGCAAGCAAAAAAAAATCGGTTCATCGACGGTTTGTGACAAAAATGAGTAGAAAATCAAATAAAACAGAAATACGGAATTGAAAAAGACCGGAATTGCCCCTATTGTTAAGTGTCCAACAAAAACAGTAGGGGGTAAGCAATGCCGGTCAATCTCTACTATACACAGAGAGTTCGTGGATTTCAACAAGAAAATGTAAAATATTTAAAAAATAGTGTTGAAATCCA
>SUWH01000007.1 GCA_015061605.1 Lentisphaerota bacterium
TTCATGCTGTGGTATTTTCCTTTGGGACATGGGAAACACCACAAAAAAAGGTGCATCCCTGATTCATATGCCCCTACATGCCTACCACAGCATCACAGTAAATACAAATGCAGAAATGCACCATGCAAATACGCATGGCACAAAACTTCATTCTCGTTGTGTTCAAGGCTTTTCGATACAAGGTGGTGGTTTGTGAGGATAGCCTGAAATATTATGCTATATAATTTTAAATCAAAAAATATTTTATCTGTTGTCTTTTCCTTCCAGTTGATTAAACTGCAACGCATCTCAATATAGCACAACAATAATAATTTTTCAACAAAAATCCTGCCGCAAACTGCCGCTGAAAATAAGATGTCGAGTAAAAAAGCATATTTTTTCAAACTCAACCTTGCTTTACACCCATTGATGATGTATTTTATTGGTGTATATATAATATATTGTTTTACCGAAAGGATTTTTTATGTTTGAACTTGATTTCAGCAAGGGTGACGGTCTGATCCCGGCGATCGCGCAGGATCATCAGACCAATGAAGTGCTGATGCTCGCCTACATTTCAAAGGAATCGTGGGAAGAAACCCTGAAAAGCGGCTATGCCACCTATTTTTCCCGCAGCAGAAACAAACTCTGGAAAAAGGGGGAAAGCAGCGGCAATCTGCAAAAAGTTCATCAGATTCTGGTCGATTGCGACCGTGATACGGTGATTTTCAAAATCGAACAGATCGGCGGCGCCGCCTGTCACACCGGTCACCGCAGCTGTTTCTACACCGAAACGGACGGAAAGACATCAAAGGAACTTTCGGCTCCGCTCTTTGATCCGGAAAAAGTATATAAAGGATAAGATCATCATGCTCGAAAAACTGCTGAAAAAGAATTTTCCGGAATTGCGGCTCTTCACCGACCGCCGTTACAGTGAACTTACCAGTTTCGGAGTCGGTTCTGCTCCGGTGCCGCTGCTTGCCGAGCCGGAAACTCCGGGACAACTCTGTGAACTTTTGAAATTCCTGCACCGCAAAAATGTTCCGGTATTCATTCTGGGAGCCGGAACCAACGTAGTCGGTTCAGATACTCCGTTTGACGGCGTGGTGATACGTGCCTCCGGCAGTTACTTCGCCCATATTTCCGTAAATGACAACTGCATCAACTGCGGTGCTTACACCAAACTTCCCATGCTCTGCACCGCCGCGGCAAAGGCCGGATTGACCGGTCTCGCTCCATTATCCGGCATTCCCGGTTCAGTCGGCGGCGCGATCCGGATGAATGCCGGAGCTAACGGCGCGGAAATTTCCGACTTTGTAAAATCGGTCCGCGGCTTCCGCGCCGACGGCAGTGAATGGCAGGCATACGGCAAGGATATCGAATGGCTCTACCGCGGCAACTCCATTCCCCATGATGTTTTTATCACCGACATCATTTTTGAATTGCAGCCCGGCGACCGCGAAACCGAGGAAAAAGCAATTGCCGAAGAACGGGAAAAACGACGCTTGCGTGAACCATCCGGACACTCCGCCGGATGTGCGTTCCGCAACGTTTCCCCCAATGAACCGGCAGGAAAACTCATCGACCTCTGCGGTCTGCGCGGTTTGCGCATCGGCGATTTGGAAGTAAGTTCCAAACACGCCAATTATCTGGTCAATACCGGCCGTGCCACGGAAAAAGATTATATCGATATGGTGCGCATCCTCCGCCGGGCAGTAAGCGAAAAATATGGATTCTACCTCACCAACGAGATCGTTCCGGTGAATCCGGCCACCAACACCGCGATCGAAAATGACACTCCGACTCCGGTCATCAATGTTCTCTACGGCGGCAACAGCAGTGAACGGGAAATTTCCCTGCAGAGCGGCAGCTGCATTGCAAAATCATTGCGTAATGCCGGATTCAAAGTCAACCTGACCGACATCCGCGAATGTGCCGTCACTCAGGAGATGCGCGAGAGCGATGTCGTCTACCCGGTGCTTCACGGCGGATTCGGCGAAGACGGCAGACTTCAGAATGAACTGGAAAAAGCCGAACTGCGCTTTGTCGGTTCCGGTTCAGTTGCCAGCGCACTGGTCATGGATAAACTTGCCAGCAAGCGGCTTCTCGATGCCATACAGCTGCCGACTGCGCCGTGGGCGTCCGTCACCAAAACCAACCGGGACTTCCCCTCCCGTCTGCACTTCCCGGTCATGGTCAAAGCTCCCTGCGAAGGATCTACCGTCGGTATCGTAAAAGTCAACTCAATTGAAGAGTGGAACGATGCTCTTGATGAAGTATTCAAATTTGCCGACGAACTGCTGGTCGAAGAATTCATCAGCGGCGTGGAAATTTCCATACCGATCATCAATGCCACCGTCCTCGATGCCGTTGAGATCGTCTCTCCGGGCGGATTTTACGACTGGGATGCCAAATATGTTTACGCCAAAGGGCAGACCGAATATTTCTGTCCGCCAAAAAACCTCACCCCGGAAGTGGTGAAAGTCGCACAGGATTATGCACTCAAATTTTACCATGCCGCCCGCTGCCGCGACATTCTGCGCGTGGACTTCATCGTGACCGCAGACGGAACACCTTATATGCTTGAGGGGAACAATCTGCCGGGAAATACCGAACACAGTCTGGTTCCGATGGCGGCGAAACATGCCGGGATCTCGCTTGAAAAAATGACATCCACCATGGTCTACGCCGCGATGAAACGTTCCGGCAAGCCGGAATCCGGCGGCGGCACCGGAGTGGAAAAATTGTCGTTCAACGCGGCAATGATAATGGCAGCGCGCTGGCTCTTCCGCTTTTCGCTCCTCATGTGTGCTTATTTACTGCTCAAAGCCGCATTTGCTTCCGGCATTGACAATCCGGTATCATGGCCGCTGCTTACCGGCGGAATTTTTCTGATAATCTGTGAAACTGTCTTTATCTGGTTCAAATATCTGGAGAAAAAATGAAAAAATCACTTTTCTGTCTTATCTGCGCTCTCTGTTTCATCACATTTTCCGCCGATGCCGAAGTCGTCGCCACCGGAGAACCGGCTCCGGAAATACCGGCAAAGGAGTGGCTTGACACCAAAACTCATACCATTGCGGAATTCAAAAACAGGAAAGTCGTTGTACTTTTCATCTGGGATCTGGACCATAACGGTTTGGCAGCCGTACAGGGAATGAACAAGCTGGCAGAATTGTTCCCGGCAAAAGATGTAGTCTGTCTGGGCATTGCCAATGCTGCTACACTTGAAACATTGAAATTCCCCGGAGTAAAAAAACTGCCCTTCCCGGTTTGCGCAGACAAAGAGCGTAAAACAGCAAAACTTTATTTGCGTTCCTATGACACTCTGCCGCTGGCAGTTGTCATTGACCGTACCGGCAGGGTAAATTGGCGGGGCAGTATCCGGCAGGTGCCGGTGACCGTCAAACGTCTGCTGGCTGGGAAATTCGATCTTAAAGAGCAGATCCGGGCTGAAAAGTTTTCTTCAGCACTGAAAAAAGCTGTCCGGAGCAGAGATTTTGCGGAAGCCGACCGGCTCATCCGTGCCGAATGGGCACGAACACCGAAAAATCTCGATTTGCTTTCCATGCTGCTGGTAGTGAACTTCCGCCATTTGAAAAAAGCAAACGAAGCATTCAAATTAATTGAAGAAGCTCATAAAAAAGTTCCGAAACATCCGCGGGTCGCCGAACTGGAACTGCAACTGATAATCAATACCGGACGCGCCGATACTCATCTTGCAAAATTCTGTAAACAGGCGATCGCCGATCACGGACACGACCCGGTCATAATGAAAAAATTCGCAGCACGGGCATCGGAATTGAAAGCAAAAGAGTTCGATATCAATGTCGTTCATGCTTTTATGCAATCGGGATGGCGCAACGGCAAGTTTGCAAAAAAAGCGGACAAGGTTGACTATGCCCTTGACTATGCCAAACTCCTGCATAATTTCTGCCGTCCGGAACTGGCGTATAAACTTGCTCTCTGGGCAAAGCAGAACAGCGACGATCCGGATAAACAAGGTGTCTCCGGAGCGGTCGTATACTATCAGAAAATTATTCAGAATTCAAGCAAACTGGCACTTTGAACCCATGAAAAAAGCGGTTATCATCGGCGGCGGCGTTTCCGGAACCGCCGCAGAAAAGTTGTTGCAAAAAGAACAGTGGTCAACCCTTATTGTCAGCGACAATGACTGTAAGGTATTGCCGGAAGCTGATCTTATCATCGCCAGCCCCGGTGTACCGCCGTTGAGTTCCGGGCTCTACCGGCAAGCCGCCGCGTCGGGGATCGAATTCATCGGAGAGCTGGAACTGGGATACCGTTACTGGAAACGTCCGATCCTGGCGATCACCGGAACCAACGGCAAAACCACCACCACTGCGCTGGTCACCCATTTACTGCAAAAGTGCGGCATCCGGGCGGTCAGTGCCGGCAATATCGGGCGGCCGCTGTGTGAAGTGACTATGGATAAAAATGCGGATGTCGCGGTGGTCGAAGTGAGTAATTTCCAATTGGAACTTGCTCCGGAATTTGCTCCGGATTGCGCGTTACTGCTCAATATCCAATCCGACCACATCGACCGTTATGCCGATGGATTTGCCGGATATTGTGCGGTAAAAAAGAAAATTTTCGCTCACGTCCCGCCGGAAAAATCGGTTTGGGGCTTGAGCTTTGCCGGATACGATCCGCATCGACGGGTAACCGTAAAAGATGAAGAGCTTTTTATCGACGGAAAAAAGATCCTCCATCAGAACGAAACCGATTTGCCGGGAGTACCCAATGCCGAAAATCTTGCCGGAGCGGTGGAACTCATTCTGCGTTACGATGAAAATTTGATCTTCAGCGACATCACCCGCTTTATTGAGGCGATAAAGAGCTTCAAACGCGCACCGCACCGCATCGAAAAAATCGGTTCAGGCAAAGGTTTGACCTTTATCAATGACTCCAAAGGCACCAATCCCGCCGCCGTCATCGCCGCGCTGGATGCGATAAACACTCCTGTTGTCATCATGCTCGGCGGCTTGGCAAAGGGAATGGATTTCACCGTTTTACGCGATAAAAAAGATAAGATCCGGCACGCTGTATTTTACGGGCAGGACAGAGAGGAAATAAAAGCGGTTCTTGACGGATGCTTCCCCGGGACCGATACCGGAATGGATTTCGATGCCGCATTCAATGCCGCTGTTGCGGCGGCAGAGAATGGCGACACCGTACTGCTCTCCCCCGGATGTGCCAGTATGGACATGTTCAAAAATTACAAGGAACGCGGCGAAAAATTCCGCAAACTGGCGCTGCAATTCATCAACTGCAACGGTTGACAAACATTCAGGGAACGATTTCGATCAAAGCACAGGCGGAATGGGCGACAAAAGAAAATTTGATTTTATTGCCATCGAATTCCACATGCCGCCGATCCCTGCGGCTGGATACAGGAAACTCCGGTAACTGAAATCACAGTTGCGGCAGTCATTTTCATCCAGCCAGGGCAACGGAAAGATATGGCTGATATCGACCAGACGGCAGCCATCTTTCCTCCCGGTGAAAAATTTTTCAGTTACGATTGTTACTTTTCTGCAAAAATGATTTTTGACGCGGCATCGATCCGCGCCTGCAGCTTGGCAAGTTCCTCTGACGGAACGATACCGCAGGCGGCAAAGTCAGCGATCAGGACTTTGGGATCTTCCACCGGTGCAGAAGATTTGGCTGATGATTTGCCGAAGTTACCCATCATCGCCGCTTCCAGTTCCATGGCAAGAGAAACTACATCATCACCGCTGCTGTCAACTTGAGTACCGGCAAGTTTTTCCAGTTTGGCACAGATAGTTTCACGTTCAGACAAAGCAGCGGCAGACTGTTTGGCAAGCTTCTCTGCGGCCTTGGCATCACCGCCGACGGCGGCATTGAGCAATGCGGCAAAATTCTGAAGTTTCGGAAATGCGGCAAAAGTATCCGTTTCCGGAAGCTCGACCGTTTCACCGGCGAGGAATTTGCCGTAAAGAGCAGACAATTCGATGACCGCATCGCCGGAAGCGGCAAGTTTTTTCTGCCGTTCAGCTTCGCGCACTTTGGCAAGTGATGCTTCAAACTTCTGCCAGACTTTCTGCTCATCGAAACGGGTTTCACGGCAGCTTATATTTCGCAGTTCTTCTTTGATCTCCCGGGTACGGGACAATGCGCTCTGCGGATCGGCGCAGAGATTTTCCACTTCAGCGATCAACTCTCTGGCGCGGGTCTCTCTGGCATTGATCTCCTCGCGGCGGCCGGCAAAGAATTTATCCATCGCGGCGTTGAATTCTTTGTAAAGTTCCGATTCCTTACGACCGGCGGAACCGCTGTTGCGGTACTCTTCGCGCAACTGTTTGGCGCGGCGGACATCGGTCAGATTCTGCGCTTCAGTGATCAACTCTTTTTTGCGGGATATGGCAAGTTTCATCAACCGGTCGCGCTCATCAAATGCGGCCTTGCGGGCAGTGAAAAACTTATCGGCGGCACTGTGGAAGCGGGCGAACAGCGCACCTTCCTGCGCTCCGGCACGTTCCAGAGATTTCCACTGCTCCTGAAATGCCTTGAATTTGGCGGCGGTATTGCCCCAGTCGGTGGAATCTGCCAATGCTTCAGCTTCATCGCAGATTTTCTGCTTTTCAGCGGCGGCGAGTTTCTGCAGCTGCCGTTTATTGGCGAAGTATTCGTCGATCCGGTGCTGAAGTTTGCGGGTCAGTTCAAGATAACGGGGATTGATCTCTTCATTTTTTTCTTTTGGAACACTGCCGAGCTGTTTCCATTTTTCCCGCAGTTCATTGAGTTTTTTGGAGATGCCGCCCAGCTCATTTGCCGGGGTTTCGTTGAGTTTTTCCAACTCATTGCAGATATCGAGTTTGAGGGTGTAGCTCTCCCAGCGCGCAAGATCAAGGGTTTCATAATGCTGGGCGAGCCGGGTGGCGGCTTTGCGGAAAGCCTCCTGATAGCGGCTCACGGCAGAACGGGGAGCATTTCCGATCGCGGCAAAGGCCTTTTCGATCTCCGGTTTACGATCGTGCAGAGGGGCAATATCTTCCTGCCCGGTAAGGGCAGTCAACTCATCAGCGAGAGCGATCACCGCTTCGGCGGCGGCACGTTCCGCTTCAGCTTCGACCTGCAAACGCTCTTTGACCGGAGCGAGCTGCGCCAGAAGTTCCGGAGAACCATTCAAATCGGTGATACGCTTTTCCAATGCGATGATCTCATTGAGCGTGACCAGTTCTCCGGCGGCGAGCAATTGCTCTGTCTCGGCGGCAAGTCCGGCACGCTGCTGCTGACGTTCCTCAAAGGCAGCAGCACCTCTTTTTGCCGCTTCCAACGCTTCGCTGAAACGCTTGTCCAGCACCTCGGAATACTCCTGCGGGATATTTCCTGCATTGGAATAATCAGCACACAGCGCGGCGATGGTCCCGGCATAATCACTCACATCAGCGCGGTCAGCCAGCGCGGTCAATTCGGTACAGATTTTTTCTTTAGCGTGCAAAACATTGCGCAATTCTTCACTGATCTCACTCATAAAATCACCTTTTTAACAAATACTTTATTTGAACAAAAATATTAACATCAATCTACTATACCTCTGCAATGTCAAAAAATCAAACGCTTTACCGCATTCTCCGCTTGATTTTTTCATCAAACAGGCTATATTTAGTCTGATTGTGACAATAAACCCAAAAATATTATGGAGAAAGTTATCATGGCAGAGACCAGAGAATTCAAAACCGAAGTTCAGCAGCTGCTGCAGCTGATGATCCATTCACTTTATTCCAACCGCGACATCTTTTTGCGCGAACTGGTGGCAAACGCCGCCGACGCCATCGACAAAGCGCGATTTGAAAGCCTCACCGACACAACACTTGCCCGTGACTGGCAGATCCGCTTGAATATCGATAAAGAAGCGAAAACTCTGACCATCACCGACAACGGTATCGGTATGACTTCTGATGAAGTTGCCGCCAATATCGGAACCATCGCCAAAAGCGGAACCAAAGAATTCATCAAGGCTCTGGCAGAAAAAGGCGAAACGGCAGACATGCCGGAGCTGATCGGTCAATTCGGGGTCGGATTTTATTCCGCATTCATGGTTGCTTCCAAAGTCGAACTCAACACGAAAAAAAGCGGCTCCGATGCACCGGCGGTCTGCTGGCGCAGTACCGGTGAGGGCAGCTATGAACTGGACTGCTCCGACCGCACCGAACCGGGTACGGAAATCAAACTTTTCCTCAAAGATGATGCGGAAATCTATCTGGAAGAGTGGAAAATCTCTGAAATCGTCCGCAAATATTCCGACTTCATCGCCTACCCGGTGGTCCTGCCGTCCAAAAAGGTCAATGAAGACAAAACCGAAACCGTAGAAGACCGCGTTCTCAATTCACAGAAAGCGATCTGGCTGCGCAAGCCCTCGGAGATAACCGATGATGAGTACAAGAGTTTTTACTCTCATTTATCCAACTACGGCGGGACCGAATATCTCAAAGCCATCCACATGGCGGCGGAAGGCGCAAGCGAATTCAAAGCATTGCTCTTTCTGCCCAAGCAGGCCCCTTTCAATCTGCTGATGCCCGATATTCAGAAAAAAGGTCTTCAGCTCTACATCAAACGGATGTTCATCACCGATGAATGTAAAGAACTGCTCCCGGACTATCTGCGTTTTGCCTGCGGTGTGGTCGATTCAAGCGATCTGCCGCTGAATGTTTCCCGTGAGATCCTGCAGCAGAACCCGCTGCTGGACAAGATCCGTACCGCAGTTACTTCAAAGCTCATCTCCGAAATGAAAAAACTGCTCGAAAACAGCCGCGAGGATTATGAGAAATTCTTTACCGAATTCGGCAAAATTCTTAAAGAAGGTCTTCACACCGACCGCATCAACTGCGAAAAGATCAAAGATATCGTCCTCTATGAGTCGATGAATACCCCCGCCGGTAAATTCATCACCCTCAAAGAGTATGTTGAAGCGATGCCGGAAAGCCAGAAAGATATCTACTTTATCACCGGTGACAAACGTTCAGCCGTCGCCTCTTCCCCTGCTCTGGAATACTATCGCAGTAAAGGTTATGATGTCCTCTTTATGACCGACCCCATTGACGAATGGGTGATGCAGACAATGTTCCAGTACCTCCAAAAGAGCTTCAAGCCGGTGACCAAAGGCGACTTTGAAGACAAGGAATCAGAAGATAAAGTAAAAGCCGCCGGAGAAAAATACAGCAAACTGGTCGATTTCCTGAAAACCACTCTGGAAGATAAAGTCAGTGTCGTCCGTTTCAGCGGCCGCCTGACCGAAAGCCCCTGCTGTCTGATCGTCGACGGCAGTGCATTGCCGCCCCACATGGAACGGCTCTTTAAAGCGATGCATCAGGAAGTCCCGGTGAGCAAGCGCATTTTTGAACTCAATTGCGACCACCCGCTGATCGATGCATTCAACACAAAACTCGAAAACGGTGAAAATCCGGAGACGCTGAAAAAATTTGCTAATACCCTGTACAATCAGGCATTGCTTCTGGAAGGCAGTCCGCTGGACAATCCGGTAGAGTTTGCTTCAACCATCACCGAATTGCTTTCCAATGCGCTGAAGTAACTGCAATACGCAACGTAAATCAACGTTGACTTCAGAAAACAAAAAACCCCGCACGACTTGCGCTGTGCGGGGTTTGATTTTTTGTCAATTTGATCTATCAATCAAAATTGTGTTTGGTGTAGTTGCTGCCGTCGATAAGTTCATAACGAACATCAAAGCTCTTGAGCAGATCATCTTCGTCAGCTTTGATTTCGTAATCAGCTTTGCTCTTGTAACCGATCATACCGGCGACTTTACCGCTCTTGAAAAGATTTTTGAGCGCCTTGCCGGAAATATTGCCCTGGCTGAGCAGGAAAACGACCGGAGCATTTTTATCTCTCAACAAACGTTCACCCTTTTCGGGCAGACCGATATCAGTAACGATGACCTGGGCATCCTTGTTCTTATCAAGCAATGCGGTAAATTCCTTGACTGTGATGACATCTTCGATGGCATCAGCATTTTCATCATAGTTGGCAGGAAGCGGGATGCTGTCGATCACGACATCGCCGGAGCCGTAAGCTGCCTTGAAGGCTTCGACCTGTTTCTCCACCTGTGCCTTGTGAACTTCCTCTTTATCCCAGCCGGGATTGGCAACAAACAAAACTTTGGCTCCGGGCTTCACCGCGTTAAGACATTTACCGGCACGGGCACTGCGGGAATAAAGGAAAAGCTGCTCATTTTCAATTTCACTCTGAACATTACCGCCCATCTGATCATAAAGAGCCATGCCAAGACCGCTGAACATAACCAATGCAAAAATAACTGCAACCGACTGCATCGCCGGATTGACCCGCTGTTTTTTGGCACAAACGATCAAACCGACCAAACCGAACACCATTACTGCAATACCAACGTAATACAAAATATACCTCCCTCACTTGATAAGTTACTTTTTGTACGTTGCTTCCACAATTGACATTGTGAAAATTTACTGAACAGCCATATTATAATGCACAAATATGCAAATGTCAAACCAAATACAAAAAAAAATCAAAAAAAATCAGGGAGTCTGCAAATTTTCGCTCACAAACTCCCTGACTTGTCAAACAATATTACTTGAAGTATTCAAGCAAAGCCTGTTCAGCTTCGGTACTCCAGAGCATATTGCTCTTTTCGACGATCTTCGCCAATTTGGCGAAAAGCGGATCGCTCTTGCCGAGTTCGGCAAAATCAGCGATCGCGGTCAACGGCATATTGATACCGGTGTAGATCAGCTTTTTGCCGCCCTTGATATTGGGCAGATTGAGCGTGGTCGGGATAACCGCATCGATACCGCCGACATGGGTGACCATACCGGCAGGATTGATCTTGCCCGCCGCCATCAGTTCGAGGGCTTCGCGCATATCATCGGTGTTGCCGCCGGAGGTACCGACGATGTGAGTCGAAGCATAGTGGACGTTGTAGAAGTTGAATTCCGCGCGGAACTGGGGATCCAGGGGACCTGCGAAGAAGTTCAAACATCCGTCACGACCGAGAATACGGTCGCCCTGTTCCACCACCGGACGCACCGGGGCAAAGCACATCACATCATCATAACCGGTGTTGCCGGAGAGAGCCATGAGTTTTTCCACAGCATCCGGGCATCCGGTATTGAGGTAAACCAGTTCAACACCGTTGGCTTTGGCATCTTTCACAGTGTAGAGAGTCGCGGCGCGGCTCAAACGGGCATCATCAATATCGGTGACAACCAGCAGAGAGGGACGGCGCGGACCGTGGATGGCGTAATCGACAGCACCCAGTCCCATGGGCCCGACACCGGCGAGGATAGCCATTTTACCGCCTTCGACGATACCCATTTTGTGTTCATAGCAGCCGTTGGTGGTGTGATACTGGGCATGGAAAGCGCCGATCACACAGGAAACGGGTTCGGCAAGTGAACCGTGGAAGAATGCTTCTCCTTTGTAGGCGAGCAAGCTGCCGGTTTCCATGACTTCGGAAGGAATGACGATGTAGGTTGCATCTCCGCCGATGTACTTGTAGGAATATCCGGGAGCCGCCAGCGAACCTTTGTAGTTGATCGCCGGCTGAATGGCAAAGCGGTCGCCCGCTTTGAACTCATTCTGCCACTTGGCACCGACTTCGACGATTTCGCCGCAGAACTCATGTCCGACGATGATGGGGTTATCCGCAACATCGTTGGGGACGCGCTTGTGGGCTGCGCCCTGCTCTGCCGCTTTAAAAGTGGACATACAGATGCTGTCACTGACAATGCGGGCGAGGATCTCGTTTTCGGTGATCTCCGGCAGATCGAAAGTTTCGAGCCGGAGATCTTCTTTGCCGTAAAGTCTTACTGCAGTAGTTTTCATTGAGTTAGATTCCCAATTTGGCGCGGCGGATTTTTTCGACGCGGGTGAAGTTCATCTCGGAGGTGTAGCCCGGAAGCGGCAGAACCGCTTCGTTGACAGCATCGAGGATCCAGGAGGCCTGCGGATAGTAGAACTGTTCGAGTTCCGGGCAGGGGGAGATGCTGTTCGGGGCACCGACGACGACCGGAGGCGCATCCAGATAGTCGAACGCCAGACGGGTGACATTGGCAGCGACGTCATTGAGGAAGCTGCCGCGTTCGCAGGCGTCGGAAATCAGGATCAGACGGCCGGTCTTTTTGACCGATTCGATAAGCTTGTCGTAGTTGAAAGGAACCAGACTGCGGGCATCGATGATTTCGGCTTCGACACCATACTTTTCGCTCATTTCTTTGGCGGCTTTCATCGCCGGATACAAGGTGGCACCGATGGAAAGGATGGTGAGATCGGAACCGGCACGTTTGACATCGGGTTCGCCGATGGGGATCTCATAGTATTCAGTCGGGACGCCGCCTTCGTGGAACTGTTCGCTGGTGTCGTACAGTTTCTGGCTTTCAAAGAAGATGACCGGGTCGGTACCGCTCAACGCGGCATTCATCAAACCTTTGGCATCGTACGGAGTGGCGGGGAAGCAGACCTTCAAGCCGGGGATGTGGGCGCACAAGCTGGTCCAGTCCTGAGCGTGCTGGGCACCGTATTTTGCACCGACGGAAACGCGGAGGACGACCGGCATTTTGAGCACGCCGGCGGACATCGCCTGCCATTTGGCGAGCTGGTTGAACACTTCGTCACCGGCGCAGCCGAGGAAGTCGCAGTACATCAGTTCCGGAATGGCACGGCCGCCGCAGAGAGCGTAACCGCAAGCCGCCGCAACGATGGCGCTTTCGGAAATCGGAGCGTTGAAGAAGCGGTGGTAGGGGATAGCTTCGGTCAAACCGCGGTAGACACCGTAGGCACCGCCCCAGTCACGGTTGTCTTCACCGAAAGCGATCAAAGTCGGGTCGGTGTAGAACTTGTTGATGATCGCTTCAAAGAGCGCGTCGCGCATATTGTAGGCGACCAGCTTGGAAACTTCCTTACCGTTTTCATCAAAACCGAAACGTTTTTTGGTCATGATCTTTTTGAGGTTGGAGTTTTCTTCCAGCGGCATGGTGACATCGGGTTTGCGGTCATCGAACTTTTCGACGTGTTCGTTGGACAGCATATATTTGCGCATGGCATCGGGTTCGCGGGCGGGGTCGATGCGCGGAGATATCTGCTCGTCGATCGCCAGTTTCATGATGCGGGTGATGCGTTCCTTGATGTCGGCGTTGAATTCATCGAACGCAGCATCTTTTTCGATCTTGCCCTTGACCAGTTTGGCGCGGAAGGCGGCGATGGAATCCTGTTCTCTCCAGGCTTCGATCTCTTCCTGGGTACGGTAGCTGCTGCTGTCGGTGGCACTGTGACCGACGTAGCGGTAGGTGACAGTTTCGAGGAAGACCGGGCCCTGATTGTTGAGCAGGATCTCGCGTTTGCGTTTGAACGCATCGATGACAGCAAGCGGATCGTAACCGTCGATACGTTCAGCGTGGAGAGCATCCGGACGGACACCGGAACCGATACGGGCGGCGATGTCGTAGGCCATGGTTTCGCCGCGGGTCTGACCGCCCATGCCGTAACCGTTGTTGATGCAGTGGAAGAGAACCGGCAGACCGCCCTGGAACTCTTTGTCCCAGAGTTTGAAGTACTGGTCCATACTGGCGAAGTTCAACGCTTCCCAAACCGGGCCGCGCGCCATGGCACCGTCACCGCAGTTGCAGACGACCATACCGGGTTTGCGGTTGACCTTTTTGTAGAGGGCGGCACCGGCAGAGATACCGGCAGAACCGCCGACAATGGCGTTGTTGGGATAGATACCGAAGGGCAGGAAGAAGACGTGCATGGAGTTACCCAGACCGCGGGTGAAACCGTTGGCACGGCCGAAGAGTTCCGCCATGAAGCCGTAGAGCAGATAGTCCAGAGCGAGGTCGCGGACATTGCCGGATTTGTTGTATTTTTCAACGACACGGAGCAGATCGCCGCCGAAGAAGGTTTCCATGATCTCCATGAGTTCTTTTTCGGGGAGGTTGCGGATAGCGTTGAAACCTTTGGCAAGCACTTCACCGTGGCTGCGGTGGGAACCGAAGATCATATCGTCTTTGGTGAGGTTGTAAGCCATACCGACCGCCTGGGCTTCTTCACCGGTGTAGAGGTGAGCCGGACCGGTGTAGAGGTAGTCGATGCCGTTGTAGTGCTTCTGGGTACGGACCTGGAAGAGCATGGTTTCAAATTCGCGGATGAACTGCATATCTTTGTAGATACCCAGGAAATCTTCTTTGCTGTAAAGTTTCTTTTCTTCCGCGAAAGATTTTTTGTACTGGTTGAGCGGAATGGTTCCCAATTCAACTGAACCGGGTTTACGGATTTCCGCCGGGTCGATAAATTGACATTTCGGCATTTTTCTTTTCCTTTATATTATTGTTAGGTTGAATTACTTTACTTGTTCAAGGATGGCATCGCGGAAGACTTCACCGACGGTCGGGTGCGGGAAGACCACTTTGGCGATTTCAGCGCAGGTGAGTTTGCGGGTGATCGCCATAGCCAGACCGAAGATCATTTCACTGCCGGGGTTGCCGATGATTCCGGCACCGATAACGATGTCGTCAGCATCGAGGATGAGTTTGACGAAACCGTTGCCGCCTTCGTTTTCGGCGATGTAGCGGCCGCTGAACATCAACGGCATCTTGACCACGCGGAACTTCAAGCCCTTCTGGGCGGCAGTTTCTTCAGTTTCACCGACGCTGGAGATTTCCGGGTTGGTGTAGATGACAGCGGGGATGGCGCTGTAATCCATGCGGTCATTTTCACCGGCGATAACGTTGACGGCGACTTCGCCTTCGCGGTAAGCAGTGTGGGCGAGCATGGATTTGCCGTTGGCATCACCGATGGCATAAACATCGGAAACGTTGGTTTTCATCTGTTCGTCAGTCTGGACGGCACCGCGTTCCATATAGAGGCCGATGTTTTCATAGCCCATGTTGGCGGTGTTGGCGCGGCGGCCGATGGCGACGAGGATCTTGTCAGCGGCGATGGTGGATTTGCCGTCGGCATTTTCGATTTCCAGAGAAGCACCTTTGACGGCGACAGCTTTGGTTTTGAGCATGAATTTCACACCGCGTTTTTCATAGATGCCGCGGAGCATTTCGGACATTTCCTTGTCGGTGGGGCCGCCGATGCGATCCATCATTTCGACCACGATGACTTCGGTACCGATGCTGTTGAAGTAGGAAGCCATTTCCAGACCGATGACACCGCCGCCGAGAACGATCAGCTTTTTGGGAGCTTCGGTCAGAGCGAGGATCTCACGGTTGGTGAGAGCGTCGCCGGAAGCGACCGCTTCTTTCAAACCGGGGATCGGCGGAACAGCCGCAACTGAACCGGAAGCGATGATAAGTTTTTTACCGACATATTTTTCGCCGTTGGCTTCGACAGTGATACCGTTGGCATCCTTGCCGACGACGGTAGCCTGCGCCTTGACGACGTTGACTTTGGCACTCTTCATCTGCATACCGACACCGGAAACCAGCATTTTCACCACTTTGTCCTTGCGGGCGACCACTTTGGCGTGGTCGATCTTCGCACCGGTGGTGGTGACACCGTAGTGGTCACCGCCGCCATTGGCGTAATCGAAGATCTTGGCGGAATAGAGCAGAGTTTTGGTCGGTACGCAGCCTTCATTGAGGCAGACACCGCCCAGTGAGCGTCCTTCAAAAAGACAGACGCTCATACCTTTGTGACCGGCGCGTTCAGCGGCGCGGTAACCGCCGGGGCCGCCGCCGATGACGAGAACATCATAAATCATAATCGTAATCTCCTGAAATTACATTGCAAGGATCAAATTGAATTTTTCCAGCTTGTCCGCAACCGCCTTGAGGAACTTGGCGGCGGGGGCACCGTCAACCACGCGGTGGTCGAAGGTCAGAGAAAGTCCCATCGCCTGATAGTATTCGATGGAACCGTCGGCTTTCTGACGGGGACGCAAAGTGGTTCCGCAGACGCCGAGAATGGCGGTCTGGGGCGGGTTGATGATCGGCGTGAAGCTTTCGATACCGAGGTTGCCGAGGTTGGTGACGGTGAAGCTGCCGCCCTGCATCTTGTCTCCGCCGAGACTTCCGTCTTTAGCGGCGGCGGCGTAGGCCTTGACCGTTTCGGAAATAGCTTTAACGGAAAGGGTGTCGGCATCGCGGATCACCGGAACGACCAGACCGCGCGGAGTGTCGATGGCGACACCGAGCTGGGCATGGGTGAAGCGGCGCATGGTATCGCCGATGAAGTTGGCGTTGATATCGGGGAATTCAACCAGAGTTTTGGCGACGGCGAAAAGGACGAGGTCGTTGATGGTGACTTTGTCCAGACCGAGATCTTCGGCACCTTTCATCTGCTTGCGCATGGCAAGGATGGCGGTGGCATCGAAGGTGCGGTTCAAGGTAAGCTGTGCCATATCGGAGAGAGACTTATGCATATTGTCGGCGATGACTTTACGCATACGGGTGATCTTTTCTTCGGTGTAAGCTGCCGGAGCGGCGGCGGGAGCAGCGGGAGCGGCTTTGACTTCAGCAGCGGGAGCGGCGGCAACGGCGGCGACCGGGGCGGCGGCAACAGCACCGGTGGCTTTCAAAGTCTTGACATCGCGTTCAATGATGCGGTTTTCCGGACCGGTGGGAATGGCTTTGGAAATATCCAGACCGAGTTCAGCAGCCAATTTTTTAGCGCGGGGTGAAGCGAGAACTTCAGCACCGGAAACTGCCGGAGCGGCAGCGGCAACTGCGGCGACCGGGACGGCAGCAGCAACAGGAGCTTCAGCAGCCGGAGCAGCAGCGGCAGGGGCGGCACCGGGGACGGTAAAGATGGCACCGGGCTTACCGATGACGGCTACCGGAGCACCGACAGCGACCTCTTCGCCGGGGGCGACGAGGATCTTCAAAATAGTGCCTTCGTACTTGGAAAGCTCTTCAAAGCTGGATTTACCGGTTTCAAGTGAGAAGATCGGCTGTTCCATTTTAACCGCATCACCTTCTTTGACCAGCCAGGCGGAAAGCAGTGCGCTCTCTTCGGAGACACCCATCTGCGGCATCAGAATGAAGTTGACATCTTTATTGTCGCAAGCAGCGGCAGCCGGAGCAGCGGCAACGGGAGCTTCAGCGGCGGCAGGGGCAGCAGCCGGAGCTTCGGCGGTGGCGGCACCGGGAACATCAAATTTTTCACCGGCTTCACCGATAACGGCGACCGGGGCACCGACGGCGACTTCGTTACCGGCTTCAACGAGTATCTTCAGCACGGTACCGGAGTACTTGGAAAGTTCCTGGAAGCTGGATTTACCGGTTTCCAGATCGAACAGCGGTTGTTCCTCTTTGATCACATCGCCTTCTTTGACCAGCCAGTTGGCAAGAAGTGCGCTCTCTTCGGAGACGCCCATCTGGGGCATCAGAATGAAGTTTGCCATTTTTTTACTCCTTAAGTTTAAAGATTTATGAAAAAATTTTCTGTTTATAATACCAATGCTATACGCTGTTCCAGTTCAGCGGATATTTCCGGTTCCAGTTTGCCGTCAGTGACCAATACATTGACATCCTCCGGCATCGCAAAAGTAAAGGGAAGCAAACCGCAGGATTTGGAACTGTCCAGCATCATCACCACCTTTTTTGCCCGCTTGATGACCGCCCGTTTGAAAATTGCTCCGGTCTGTGTGCCGACGGTAAAACCGTATTTCGGATCATACGCCGAAGCGGTCATAAAGGCGGTTTCGATATTGAGTTTTTCCAACTGCACCGGAACTTCCGGATCGGAAACGGCGATCTCTTTGCGCGAAAGCGTGCCGCCGAGCATAAAGACCGACGGTTTCTCTTTGCGCATGATGATGTCAAGTGCAATATTGGGAGCGGAAGTTATCACCACCAGATTGCAATCCGGAACTTCCCGGGCAAATGCCATGGCAGTCGTGCCGCAGTCGATATAGATACCTTTACCGGGTTCGACCAGAGCAGCGGCTTTAGCGGCGATGGTCTGTTTTTCCTCATGGTTGCGCTGTTCGCGCTCGCTGTAAATATCTTCGAGCATACCGTAACGGTAGGGTATCCGGCGGGCTCCGCCGCGGGTGAGGATGATGAATCCGGCTTTTTCAAGGAAAGCAAGATCGCGGCGCAAAGTCATTTCAGACCAGCCGCTGAAGTTTTCAGCAAGCTCGCTGATAGAGACCTCTCCGTGCGCTTCAATAAATTTGCGGATCGCTTCGCGTCTTTCTGTCATAACGAAAAATGCTTCCCTTTATACATTATAGAAATGTGTTCCATATAATATAGAACAGGGGAAGCAATTTTTCAAACGCTTTTGTGATTTTTTTTCAAAAAAGTGTTAATTTGCAACACCGGACTTTTTCGCCGACTCTCCGGCTTCCATCGAACCGGGGAACTGCCGTTTGATCACCGGGAAGATAACGCAGATCAGCGGAATGACCAGGAAGAACAGAATACCTCCGCCGTAGAACACCTTATTCGCACCGAAGTGATAGTAGATGATACCGCTGGTGAGCGATCCGAGCATCGTACCAAGCATACGGCAGGTCATGGCAAAACCGAAAACACCGCCGCGCCGTTCCGGAGGAGTGATACGCGCCAAAAGCCGCTGCAGTACCGGTTCGATACCGCCGCCGGCGACGAATGCCAGAAAACGGGAGATCAGCAGCAGCCACACTCCGGGAATCACCACACCGAAAACCGTCAGATCACGGCAGGCGCCCTGCGCCAGCGTCAACGCGGCGGTAAGCGCAAGCAGCGGAATAAGCAATTGCATCGGACGGCATTTATCCGCCATTTTTCCAAGAGTGAACCCGGCGATGATACCGCCGATGGCGGCGGCGGCACTGATATACGCCGTCCAGCTCAATTTAAATTCGACCATGGACTCGATCTTGAGCGGCAGATATTCGGTTTCCATATTTTTCCCCATGGCGGCAAGCATGATGAACATCAGGATGTAGACAGTGGAAATGGTATATCCGGTAAAGTTCCAGCGGCTCTTGTTTTTCAATTTTTCCGGATCGATCTTCTGCCGGACAAAGTTTTCTTTGACAAACAGATTGATGACACCGCTGATGACGTAGGTCACACCCAGCGAAACAAATGCCACCTGATAGCCGAATTTTTCAACCACCAGAGAACCGACGATCAAGCCTGCCATCTGCCCCGACCAGACCGCCGTACTGAATACACCGAGAGCAAAGCCCTGGTGTTCATCCGGAGTGGTCGAAACGATCAATGCCTGCGCCGCATTTCCCGAACCGGAGAAAAGTGACGCCATGATGCGGGTCACAAGAAGCACACCGAAAGGCGTTGCCACCGCACCGATGCCGACCAATCCCAAAGCTTTATTGATGTAAAGGCTTATCGGAATACAAAATCCCATCAGAGGAAAAATGAATGCGTTGGCAAAATAGGCGCGAAGCAGCATCAGTTTTCTGCCGAAACGGTCCGCAACCAGTCCCCACACCGGCGAAATTATCGCCAGACACAAGGTCGAACAGATGTGGAAACTTGCCAGAGCTTTGGCGAGTTCCTCCTGACTGCTCAACCCCAATACATCCTTTATGTAGTAAGGAATGAACGGGATCGCCGCTGAATAACCCACAAAACCGAGCAGCTGCCCGATCCACAGTAAAATAAGGTTGCGTCTCCACGGAATTGCATTGCTGCTCATAACTGCCCCCACTCTGTCAACATTTTTCATCGTCAGCCGACAAACCCATTTTTCCGGCAAGCGATGAATCAACGATAGATTGCACAAAATAGTAAACCAGTGCCGGCACCAATGCCGCACCGGTGGTTGCCCCGATAATGGTCAGAATGGTTATCGTTATGGTGATGGTTTTGGAAACCCCGGTAAAGAGCAGAGCTTTGCGTTCCGCCTTTCCGATCTTCAACGCCGCTGAACCGAACCACACCACCAGCAGCAGCGCGATATGCAGCACCAACGCTCCGGCACCTTCCTGAAGCAGCGAAGACCACGGATGCTGTTTGAAGTGTTCGCAGGAGGCGGAAAAAAATCCCCAGACCAACAGGATAACTGCGGTCGAAGAAAGATAGGTGAAAAATGGCGGCAATTTGCGCTTTGCCAGTTTCCCTGCTCCGAAGCCGATCATGGACGGGATCAGCACCAGTGCCACCAACTGAATGAACATCTTTACCGGGTTGGTGTCGATATTTCCGTCCGAAGATATGCAGAATGCCAGCATCAGCGGGATCGTCACCACGCTCATCAGATTATAACCGACGGTCATCAGGATCGACAACAGGGCGTTGCCGTTGGCGGTTTCAGTAAGCACGATCCCGCTGGAAAGCGTCGGAGGCATCGCCGCCGCCACAATAAGTCCGGTCGCCGGAAGTGCCGCCAGACGGAAAACCTTTGCCACGCCGACTCCCATCAACGGACTGATGATCAGAGCCATTACCGCTCCGCCGAGAAAAAGCATCAGAAATTTGCGGTCAAAACGGGTGGAACCCACATCCACGTTCCAGCCGCAGACCAGGAAGGTGATAACAATCATCAGATTGTTGGCGGTAAGATATTCACCGCAACGCAACGCTTTGAAAGCGATCCCCGGTTCGGGCCAGACAAACGACACCGCAATGGAAACAGCAATTCCTATCGGCAAAAAAAGTTTTCGGAACATAGTAAAAATATTCTCCCAGCAGAATTATTTTGCATATCCACATAATATACTTCTGAAATCCCTTTTTGTCAATGGCATTTGCAAAAGCGCCCCGCGAAGATTATATTATCTTTCCGTTATATGGAAGGCAGAATAATGAAAAATAAAATTCCGGAAATAAAATTGAACTGCCCGGGCGATATTGAAAGTGTCGTCCGGCAGGCGCTATTTCTGCTCGCCAAAGGAGAAAGCAGTCACGATCTCGACCACACCTTGCGGGTACTGCACAACGCGGAAACACTGCTTGATGCTCACCCGGAAGCCGATGCGGATGTCGTCCGTTTAAGCGCTCTGCTCCACGATATCGCCCGCCCGGAAGAGGATGCTGATTGCGGCAAGTGCTGTCACGCTGAATTGAGTGCCGTCTACGCTGAAACCATCCTCCGCGATGCCGGTGTTCCGGAAAATATCACGC
Organism: Lentisphaerota bacterium; assembly: GCA_015061605.1. Taxonomy (GTDB): domain Bacteria; phylum Verrucomicrobiota; class Lentisphaeria; order Victivallales; family Victivallaceae; genus UBA1784. The sequence goes on from SUWH01000007.1 coordinate 21,039, forward strand.
TTCAAACGGTCAATGCGGTCAGACGCCACCGTTTCCGTCGCGGCGAAGCTCCGGACACTCCGGAAGCAAAAATACTTTACGATGCCGATAAACTTGATTCGCTTGGCGCAGTAGGTCTGGGCAGAGCATTTCTCTTTGCCGGACACTGCAACGCCAGATTGCACAATACGGTAAGTGAAGCCTTGGCGGCGCCCCCTTACTCCAGAGAGGACACAGCCTACCGGGAATATCTGGTCAAACTCCGCTTTGTTCCGGAAAAGATGTTCACAGTTGAAGGCAAAAGAATCGCAGTTGAAAGACTGCAATTCATGAAAGAATTTTTCCTGGAACTGGACGCGGAGACAAATTGAGTGTTATTGTCCCTTTTTTTGGCGGCAAACGTGCCGCTGCGAGGTGTCGCGCCGCTCCGTTGGTCGTGCTTGATCGATTTTTTATAAATACAAACTTGGTCGCTCCTCCATATGGGATCCGACAAGGAGGGCGCAAGCCCGACGAAGAGCCGGAGCAAAAATAATATAATCATCACTACCATACTCAAGGCATGAGTAAGGCGGATGCCGACGGAATGCCGCAGAGCGAGGCCTCCGGAAAATCGACTTTACCGCCGAGGGCAAAGCCCGACGAGCGCGAGCATCGCAGACCGCAGGGCGAGAAGCGCAGGGCAACCGCGGCAAACGTGCCGCCTCGAGATGTCGCGCACTCCCGTTGGTCGTGCTTGATCGGATTTGGTACAAGTCGGGATTCGACGGCGGCGCACCGCGCCGACGAGCGCGAGCATCGCAGACCGCAGGGCGAGAAGCGCAGGGCAACCGCGGCAAACGTGCCGCTGCGAGGTGTCGCGCACTCCCGTTGGTCGTGCTTGATCGGATTTTGTACAAATCGGGATTCGACGGCGGCGCACCGCGCCGACGAGCCGGAGCAAAAATAATATAATCATCACTACCATACTCAAGGCATGAGTAAGGCGGATGCCGACGGAATGCCGCAGAACGAGGCCTCCGGAAAATCGACTTTACCGCCGAGGGCAAAGCCCGAGCGGCGAGGCGGCTCTCCCGCCGCCGCAGGGAGATTTTTTGGGCGGCAAACGTGCCGCTCCGAAGTATCGCGCCGCTCCGATGTCGCGGCTTGATCGGATTTGGTACAAATCGGGATTCGACGGCGGCGCACCGCGCCGACGAGCGCGAGCATCGCAGACCGCAGGGCGAGAAGCGCAGGGCAACCCGCAGTTAAGTGAGCAATCCCATTTTTTGCGGATGCAAAAAATACCAAAGCAAAAAGAAAAAGCAACAACAGGCAAATTTATTTGCCAAGCTGTTGCTTGCTTTTTGCGGGGATTGCGTAACGATTCTTGGAAAAAAGGCAAAAAAATGGCATCTCCAATGGGATTCGAACCCATGTTGCCGGGATGAGAACCCGGTGTCCTAGGCCTCTAGACGATGGAGACACGCTACGTGATAAAATATACTGCCGCAGTTGGTATTTGTCAAGCGGTTATAAAAAAACTTGTATGGAATATTTTGTAATTTATCATATTTTTCTTGCAATTTGCTTCAAAATATGATATAGTATACAAAATTTACGGGGTATACTTATGAAAAAATCAAACATCATTGCAACTGCATCACTTTTCCTTACAGCGGCGATTTGGGGGTTGTCCTATTCTGCCGCAGCCGAAGCGATGGAAACGATGCAGCCGTTATTTTTCGTCTTTCTGCGTTATCTGCTCGGAACCGCAATGCTTCTGCCGGCATTTCTGCCATCCAGACCGCGTCCGGACAAGTCATTGTTCATTGGAGGTTTTCTCTGCGGACTCTGCCTGGCAGGCGGCGAAATCTTACAGCAATTCGGTCTGCTCTACACTTCAGCCGGGAAAGCCGGTTTTCTTACCGCTCTCTATGTAATAATGATTCCGGTGATCGGTGTTTTCGTAAACAAAAAATCAAACTGGAAAATTTGGTGTGCTTCGGTGCTTTCTGTTATCGGCGCATATTTGCTCTGCTCGGACGGCACGCTGGGAACTATCGGCAACTTCGGAGATTTGCTGATGATCATCTGCGCGCTGTTTTTTGCCTTTCAATTTATTGCGATCGCTGAATTTGCTCCGCAAGCCGATGCGCTGCAGCTGTCAGCGGTGCAGTTTTTTACCGTTGCAATCATTTCCGGTATTGCGACACTTATCGCCGGTGAAAACTGTACCTTTTCCGGTATCGCGGCTACGATAAAGCCACTGCTTTTCTGCGGTATCATTGCGATCGGATTTGCCTGTACGGTTCAAGTTGCGGCACAGAAATATGTGCATCCGGCGACCTGTTCAATTATTTTGAGTACAGCATCGGTTTTTGCGGTCTTCTGGGGCTGGCTTACGCTGAACGAGAAATATTCTGTTGCCAACCTGATCGGTTGTGCAATCATCTTTTCTGCAGTTCTGTTGGTACAGCTTCCCTCAAAGAACAGTTCTCAAAACGGAAACAACTGACCGCATAGCGGATTTACCGTATACGGTCAGTGTTGATTTCATAATTCATTCAAAGTGATTTCAGCGCAGTAATCTTGTTCCGGCGGGTACATCTGGAACAGTGTTTCAGTCAGTTGAACGTTTTCAGAAAGCGCACCGTAAACAAACGCTTTCGCAGAAATCAGCACATCCTGCCACGATTTTCCCAGAGCAAAATTTGCCGCCATCGCCGCACTCAAAGTGCAACCGGTGCCGTGGGCGGTATTGCCGGAAATCTTTGCCAATGGAGAACTCAATGCAAAAAGTTTTCCCTGATAACAAACGATGTCCGTCACCTGATCAGAAACGGCGGCATGACCGCTTTTAAGCAGGATATTACAGTTGAATTGCTTATAAAGCTGCAATGCCGCATTTGCAAGATCATCCGGAGTATCGAGCTTTCTCTGACAGATGAGTTCAGCTTCCGGGATATTGGGGGTGATCCAGGATGCAAGCGGAAAAATTTTTTCTTTCATTGCCGAAACCGCCGATGCCTCCAGCAGTCTGGTTCCGGAAGTTGAAACCATCACCGGATCGACCACCAGTTCAAGAGCATATTTCCTGACAACATCTGCCACACACTCAATTATCTCTTTATTGGCAAGCATTCCGGTTTTCGCCCAGCGTACCGGCAGAAGGTCGAGAACAGTTTCGATCTGACATCTGACCGCATCAGGCGGCAGGGTATCGATCCGCCGTACTTCGTCCGGGTTCTGGGAAGTTACAGCGGTGATCGCCGAACAGCCGTAGACTTTGAATGCATTAAACGTGCGTAAATCGGTCTGGATACCGGCACCGCCGCCGGAATCGCTTCCGGCGATTGTCAATACTGCGGGCAATTGCTTACACATTTTTGGAAACTTTCATCAGTTGCCGCAGTTGTCTTACTTTGGCTTCGACATCGGCGGCTTGAGTGATTTCAGTCACCATGGCAATATGTTTGAACCCTTTGGAGGTCAAAAGTTCCAAATGGTGCTCCTTGATACCGCCCATAACGGAGAAGTGGCAGGTGACTCTTTTGGCAAGCTCTTCGATCGTTTCCAATCCGAGCGCACCGCAGGCGACACTTTTGGTGCGGGTCGGAAACATGGGACCGATATTCAAATAAGAACATCCGTCAGCAAGGGCTTTGTCTATTTCTTCAGCATTGTGAGTGGATACGCCGAAAAACATTTCCGGAGCCAGCTTCTTTGCTTCAGGCAGCGGAAAATCATCCTGCCCTAGATGAACTCCGTCCGCATGGGCAGCCATTGCGATATCCAGCCGGTCATCGACCAGTAAAAGCATCTGATAACGGTCAGTTATCTCTTTGCATTTTTTCACCAGTTCAAACATGGCGCAGTCGGAGAGATTTTTCTCTCTGATCTGCACCAGTTTTGCGCCTCCGGCGGCGATGCCGGAGACGATTTCGCAAACGCTTCTGCCGTTGCAGAATTCCGAGCTTACCACCGGGTAGAGGTCGGAATTTTGGAATATTGAAATGCGTTCACTCAATGTACGCATTTTCAGCGGCCTTTTTCAATGATGAGTTTGGCAACTTTCCGTCCGGACATCAACATACCGCCGAAGATCGGTCCCATCCGGTAGCCGCCCATGACATTGTTGGCGCTCATGCCGCAAGCGTACAAGCCGGGGAAGTAGCAGCGGGTATTCTCAACGGTGGAGGCTTCGCCGTTTTCCACCCACATCGGTTTTTCGCCGATGATGTCTCCGGTGGGGGTGTCGAGCTGGATTTTTGCCTTTTTCACGGCAAGATTCAATATTTCGCTGGGATGTCCGGTGCCGTCAATGACATTGTCGGCGATGACAGTCAGAGGATCGACATGCAGACCAAGGCGTTCGACACAGGTCCAGTTGATGACGAGTCCGTTGACCTTGCCGTTTTTGAAAACGAGGTCTTCGACGCTGACGGAGTTGAAAATTTTCGCACCGGCTTTCAAAGCGCCGAAAATAAGTCCGCTTGCCATTTCCACCGAATCAAGGGTGTGGTAACCGGGAGCGTTTTCCAATTGCTTGTGGGTGATGTTGAAGTCATCAAGAATATTGAGTGCTTCATCCTGTACCACAACTTCGTTGAAAAGCATTCCGCCGCCCCAGGTGCCGCCGCCGGGAGCAAGTTTGCGTTCAAAGATGGCGACTTTGACTCCGGCTGCCGCCAGATCGCGGGCGGCGACAAGGGCTGACGGGCCTCCGCCGACGATGGCGACGTCGAGTTTCAAGCCGTCAATGAGCTTTTCGCTGAATTTGCTGATGATCGCTGAAGAGATGATGTTTTCCGCGGACATACCGGAAATCCTTTCCGGAGCATATTACTGCTCCCGTTATGGGTATGCCGGTGCGGAACGCACACAACAATAAAAGGTGTAACAAAAATATTTTTCATTTCTTTATTTCCTACGCCGGCATTACCCGTTTCAGGTTCAAAGGGTTTGATCTCAGCCGTTGTCACCGCGACAACAGCACCCCGTTGTTACAATATGCATAATATAGTGTATCTCAGGCAGAAAGTCAAGTCCGCTTCTGCCGGTATGTACAGGTAAAATTTAAATTTTTTTCACAGTTGTCTCATAAAAAACAACGGACGGCGGCGCATTGTGCGCAATCTCTTGGCAAATTTTCGGACTCCGGTTCCCGGCTTCGTTGCACTGCGCCGTAGCAAACGGTTGCGCAAAGTTCACCTTGTCCCGACGGAGCCTCGTGCGGAGACGGATGCATCCACCGTCAGGAAACAGGCTGTTTCGAGCGCAACTGTTTCAGACAGGAAAATCTGACAAAATTACTTTTTCAAAAATCAATTTTCTCCCGCTCAAATATGGGGGGGAATAGCTGTTTTTTGAAGAATTATGGGATATCTGTGAATAAAATCATAAATATTTGTTAATGTCCAGAATTTTAAAGCATACATTTGGTAATGTAAAAATCATTGCTTGAAATTCAGAAACGGCATTGACCCGTTTCTGAGTTTTTTATACCTGTTTTTATATCATACCGTGATAAAAAAATCCCGCCGCCGGGAAAAATTTTTCACCGGCGACGGGATCGGAAGGGGGCAAAATCAGAATTCCTCTTCTTCACCTCTGGCATCGAGGACGCGGCAGACCAGGCGGCTGGCGGCTTCGAGCATGATCAATTCTTCAGCACTGCAATCGGCGAAATACTGAAAAATATAGCGGTTCAAACGATCCTCAATACGATTGGTGATCTGTTCAGCACGCGGAGTAAAACTGATCAGGATGTTACGGCGGTCGTTTTCGTCCTCATGACGGACGAGCGCGCCGTTTTTAACCATCTTATCAACGAAAATGGATGCACCGGCAGAGGTCATACCGGTGACTTGCATGATTTTTGCCAGATTGCACGGCAGAGAGTGCCGCACCATCATCAAGTGGAGAAACTGCTGACGGGGGATCAATTTGGCGTAGTGCTGCCAATCGTTTTCGATGAACCGTTTGCGCTTGATCTCCAGCATCCGGCACATTTTTTTGAAAACTTCGACGCGGTCGAGCAGGTGCTCCGGCTTACCGCTCAGAGGCACCTGTTCAACAGTTTTTGACACACGTTTTTTCATCAGTGATCACTTGATGGTTTTGTATTCATCATTGATCTTTTCACCGACATCATTGAGCCGTTTGTTGCGTTCGGGAAGATCAGAATCCAGACCGTACTGACCGAAGAACATATTGCCGACGCGGCTGTTCATGCCCTTGTTGACGCCTTTGACGATCTTGCCGAGGTTTTCGCGGATCTCGGCACCGGCGAAGCTGTCGGGATTGACATATTCGACTTTGGCGAGAACGACCAGCTGGGACTGTTTGATGGATTCGGATTCGGTGGAGAAGATGCGTCCGATGACCGGGAGATCCTTGAAGAAGGGCAGACCGGTGTTGGAACGGACGGATTCAGATTTACGGACACCGCCGAGGACGAATTCATGACCGCTGTAAGGCAGCTGAACCGTGGTGGCGATTTCAGACTTGCTGCGGCGGGCGGAACCGTCGGAGTTCCAGCCGAGAAGTGAGTTGCCGTTCATTTCAAACTTCATGGTGGCAGCTTTACCGGTGATGACCGGAGAGACCTTCAAGTTGAACTGGAAGCCGTTGGCGACCATCGGGTACTGCAGCCAGCCGTGAATGATACCGGGGGCGGCATCGACATAGCCGTAATCTTCACGATAATAGTTGCCGCTGTAACGGTTGCCGGCGGCATCAACATAACCGGTGAGATACTTGGTCAGCGGACTGGTGGTGGTATTGGCAAGAATAGCGGCCTGTTCGGGCTCGAGCGACTTCATGGAGTAGTTCTTGGCCTGTTCACCAAGTGCAGTCGCTTCAGCGACATAACCATCAGATTCCGCTTTCAGAGCCCGCGCCTGTTGCGCATAAGCAGCGTAAGAGGCAGCATCGCCCTGGGCATAAGCGGCCTGAGCTTTGGCCATTGCGGCAGCGGCGGCAGTACCGGCAGAAAGAGCAGCGGCTTTCTTTTCCTCGATCTGGGCGAGCAGATTGCTGACCGGAACGCCATTGGCAGCGACCGGCAGACCGGCGGCAAGCAGAGTCTGGTAGTTCTTTTTGGCGATGGCATCGTAGTAGGTGGCGGTACCGACCTGGGTTCCCATCACACGCATGGTGTAACCGGCCTTGGCGAGGTAGCTGTCGACACCGGCATCAGCGAGGGATTCGTTGAGCTTGCTGAGCGGAACGATCTTACTGGTGGATTCACGGAGAATGGTATCCGGGTTGATGTCGAGGAAGGCATATTCTCCGGTACCTTCGGCGATAGTTTTGGCTCCGGCAGTGTAGTAGGTGCGATCGTAGAAGAAGCCGCTGGCAACCTGAATGGCAGAGCTCTGACGGTTCTGAACCGTGATTTCACCCTGCGCGAGGCACTTGGCTTTGCCGATGCTGGTCATGAAGTCCAGATAACGGGTGTTCCATTTGGGGTTGAAGTTCCAATAGGAGGTACGGCTGGAGCCGCTGTCTTCGATCGCGCTGGAGAAGAAAGTTCCCCAGTTGCGGCGGTTGACCATACCGGCGGAGAAGAGGTCAACACCTTCGTTGTTCTTCCAGGACTGGAAGTCGACACCGATACGGTCATCGTTTTCAGCGAAGATTTCGAGAACGCGGTAGGTGACTTTGAATTCAGGGATGGGGCGGTCATACTGTTTGAGCATGGCGCGCATATCAGCCCAGTTCCATTTGGAAGCCTTGATCACCAGAGCGTTGAGTTCAGCATCAACGGTGATGGTTCCGGGAGCAACTTCAAACTGCGGATCAAGCGCGGAAGAACCGACATTCAGCAGCATATCACGCAGATTGGCGGCACGGCTGATCCGGGGGAAGTAGATGTAGGCATCAGCGTTGGGCAGATAGTTCAAGCCGGGACGGTCCAGAGAAGCAACGATGCCGTCGATACCTTTGCCGTCTTCAGAATCGGCAAAACGGTATGCTTCAGCGGAAACCAGCACCACACCGGTACCGTCGCTGAATTTTACTGCAGTGACCTGCGCCGGACTGGAGTTTATGCTCTTGGCACCGACTGCAGCTTCGAGATAGCTGCGGACAGCATAGGGATCGGCATTTTTGAGGCTGTAGGGTTTGGTGATGACCATGGGATCGGTGTTGTCGCGGATGACATTGACGACCTTGGTGGCATCGGAAACATTGATCTTGAGTTCGGCCTGAACGCTGCTGGGGGCATAGCCGCCGGTGGCACTGTGGCTGTTGGATTTGACACCGCCGGGAATGGCCTGCGGGGTTACGACGACCTGTCCGGCGCGAAGTTCAGCAGCATTGCCGCCGCAGATGAACGGAACGATGATACTGCCGGCGAGCAAAAGGGAAAAATTCATTTTATTCATTGTAGTATACCTTTTCCGTCAATTACTTGGCACTTTTGGTGGAGTTATCCTTTTCCGCCTTTTCGACGCGGAACGGATTTTCGATACGGCGGTCGACACCGGCAACGGCACTGTCGGCGTTGAAAGCTTCTTTATCAGAAGTAATATCGACCATGGCGGCTTCAGCAGAAACAACGATATAGGTGCGTTCCTTGATATTGGTGGTGGTGCTGAAGAGATATTTCAGAACCGGAATACGGCACAGAATGGGCAGACCGATGGTCTGTTCGACATCGTTTTCTTTTTCGTAGACAGCGAGGATCTTTTCCTTGCCGAATGCGAGGGTGGTGGAACCGGAGAAGAGGGCGGAATTGCTCAATTCAGAACCGGTGTTGCCGCGTTCAACAACACTCTTGAAATAGAGGGAGTAGTCAAAAATAACGCCGCCGTCTTTCACTTTGCCGGCAGTATTTTCCAGACAGACAAAGGGGTTGAGGATCTGCAGTTCGAGCTGCGGGGGATCGGTGTGGACAACACCGTCGGCATCTTCGTAGGTGCTCTTACCGATGTAGGTACGGCCGAGGACGTTTTTACCGATGGTCTGGTATTCCGGAGTCATGGAAGTACGGTAGATAAAGGGAGCGGTGGTCGGGTTGGCAATCTGAACGCCGCGGAGACGGGCAAAATCAGCTTTGCTGCCGACGGGGGTATTGACCATCATCAAGCTGCTGGTGGCGGCAACGTTGGCGTTGCCTTCCTGCTGCAGACAGCGGATGAAGCTCATATCGAACTGGGGTGCAGTAAAGAATCCGCCGAGGCCCCAGGAATTGGAAAGGACGTAGGGGACATTTTCAAGCAGTTCGTTTACAACGAGTTCACCGGCATTGTAACCGACATTGAAAAGGTTGACGCCGGGACCGTTTTTCCAGGCGAGGTAGTCAAAACCCCAGTCCTTGAGGTCGCTGTCGCGGACTTCATAGTAGTTGACACGGACGCGCACCTGCGGGAGCGGACGGTCGAGTTTTTCCAGGTAGCTCAAAGTACGCTTGGCGGCGGCATCCTGATCTCTCCAGTAGATGGTGTTGGTTTCTTTGTTGATGAAAAGTTCACCGGCATTGGAGCTGATGGTGGAGTTGATCACATTGGCAAGATCAGATGCAGCACGATATTTGGGAGAATAAGCGATGCGGGTCAAGCCGGTACCGCTGATAGTGGAACCGTCTTTGCTCTTTTTGGCGACCTTGCGGTCAAGGGTGGCAACGATTTTGTCCACATAGGGGATGAATTCCCGGCCGGTGGAGACCAGAATGGCCTGCTTGCTGCTCTTGGAAGAGCTGACGTTGCGGATAGTGGAGTTGCGGTCATAACGCAAAACTGCCGAAGTGATAAAGGGAGCGATATCCTCTGCACTGGCATTTTTGAGTTCATAGACCTTGCTGGCGAAGCGCGTCTGCGCATCATCCATACGCAAACGGATGGTACGGCTGTCGCCGTTGTCCGCTGCCCAGACGGTACAGCAGCCGAGCATAAGGAGCAAAGCTGCTTTGAATTTGGTTTTCACCATTTCTTCTTCCTTTCTTTTTTTGTTTAAATGTAAGAAGATAATTTTTGTTTTTTACTTTATATTCAAATTATATATGAAAGATCACTGGAAATTGAATCCGGTGATGACTGCCTCGTCTTTATTGAACATACCGGTAACGACCTTGAAAATAACTTCACTGGTATACTCTTTGGTGCGGTTGACATTCCACCGTTTGAAACGGACTTTCCAGATCTGCGGGTGAAGCGCCGCCAGTTCCAGAGTGGTGAGATAACGGTATTCGACAGGTTCACCGACACTCTCGACAAGTGATTTGCGGGTCTTTTCAAAATTTTCAACGGTGAATTTAGCTCTGGTTTCCTCCGGCAGCAGAGAGACAAAGGTCTTGCCGTCATTGGTAACGAATGCCCGGACCAGCTTGCGTGCCAGTTCAAACTCCTGCGGTGCAACGTTTATTTTATCTTTTTCCGGCGCATATTCTTTCACGATAACGCAACCGGTGCAGAAAAACGATACTGCAATTCCGCAAAACAGTGCAAAAAGTGTTTTTTTCATTCCACGACTCCCCTTTTGATAAAAGTATTTTTCAACAATAATATCTTTCAGTGTTAGACATTTCACATAAAATAGCACTCATTTCAAAATTTTTCAAGCAAACTGCAATAAAAAAACCATAATTTTTACTGTTTGCGACAAAAACGGGTTGCTTTTTTACATTTATCTGATTATAATATAGTAGAGCAAAAATCATCTGCACAATAAATAAACGGGGTAAACTTATGAAAAGCGTAAAAAAACAATCTTTCCGGCAGTTCAGCTATATGGCTGAAGATAGTGATATATCACCTGCCTTCCGGCAGGTGAAGCTGCGCAGCTTCACGCTGATCGAACTCCTGGTCGTTATCGCGATCATCGCCATTCTTGCAGCGATACTGCTCCCGGCATTGCAAAGTGCCCGAGCCCGCGGCAAACAGAGCATGTGTGCCAACAATTTGAAAAATATCGGACTTGGATTTAATACTTACGCAGATGATAACGGTGACTGGTATCCGCACAACAACTCCGGAACAAATGCTTTCTTTGCTAATGCCGGTATCCGTAAATACTTTGAAACTTCTGCAAAACCCAATGTCGAATCAAACCTTTCCGGTGTTTTCTACTGTCCGGACGGCAGCATCAAAGGTTTGGGGAACATTGAACGCAAGTATTTATATTTCAGTTACGGATGCAATGTCATCATGGCTAAAGCAACATACAAAAGTTTCAATTCTTACCGCATGGAAAAACGCGGCGCAATCAAAAGCGCATCGGAACGTATGCTGCTCTGTGAGATCGGCGGAGACAAAACGAATCCAGCCAGATCAGGATATGCTGTAATATTCGATCGTACCTATATGGCATTCCGTCATCACAAGACAATGGGAATAGTCTTTGCTGATGGTCATGTCGATTTCAGACAGAAAGGCATCGTTCCTACAAGAACAGCTGCTTCTGACTTGAATTACTTCTGGCAGAACTCTTACTGAAATTTTAAAACATAAAACAATAAATAAAAGGAAAAACAAAATGAAAAAATCCATCATCGCAATCGCCGTCCTGACCGCCATAATTTCACTCAACGCAGGAGAACTGATAAAACCTGTTTCCTATCAGGTGTTCCCGGGCAACTGGTACAAAGCTTTGCTCAACGATAAAAATCTGGGCAAAGGTATCGACCCCGACCTCGACCGCACTGCCAATAAGCGCAAAGGTATGCTCACTGACGGTAAAATTTTCCAGCGCGCCGCCTGTTACAACTACCATGGCACCGTTGAAGCTCAACGCTTCATCACCGTTGTAGTCGATCTTGGCAAAGAGTATGCCGTGGATAAAGTCGCCATCAGCGCGGTGGAAAATAACAGCGGATACAAACCCGGCAAGTACACAGTCGAAATCAGCAGTGACAATATGGTATTCAAACCATTTGCCGAGGGAGACAAGTGGGAAAAAGGCGCAACGGACAAACATTACACCCGCGTCGCCGAAGTGACTGCCAATCCTGAAAAATGCCGCTACGTCCGGGTCAAAGTCTGGGCAAAAGCCGCCTGGCTCAACCTGAGTGAGATCGGAGTTTACGGAAAATGAAAAAAATCCTGTTTCTCATCATTTCAGCATCTGCCATAGTTTTGGCAGGTGCAGATTTTTCTTTGTCCAATAATAAGTCCGGCAAATTCAAATTTGATGCGCCATCAGGGAAAAATGCGGTGCTGTTTTTCCGCGCCCGGATCAAACTTCCCGCCCCGTATGAAGCCTGGGGTGCCAACGTGCTGCAGGTGAAACTTAACGGCAAAGCCCTGACCTCTCCGATCAATAAAGATAAAAATCTCGTTGACTCCGAAGTGCGTCCGCAAATCTCCTATCCGGTCTGTGCCAATGGCAAACTGTTTGTCAAGGCGGATTCAGACTGGGAGGTTTTCAATGCTCCGAACGGCGAAATATATCGCAATACCTGGCTGCTCAATCAGGCTAACAAAACTGAATTATCCAATGTCTTTTACAGTTTTGCCTTTAAACTGGATAAGTTGAAAAAAACCGGCAACACCATTGATTTCAAGGTTATTCTGCCCAAAGAACTTGCAAGATACAAAGTTGAGATATCCGATGTTCAAATTCGCGGGTTCAATGAACAAATCACCTTTGCCCGCAGCTTTATGCAGGCGGTTTACCCGTGGAGCTTTCCGGCACTCAAAGAGCTGGATATCCCCGAAGTTGTCATGGCAAAAAATGAACACGGTTTCGCCACATTCAGCATCTACTGCTTTGCACCGCAGAAATTCAAAGTTCCTTCCGGAGTTCAGTGCTACCGTCTGGATAACTCAAATATCCCGGCAAAGCTGAAAGAAGCGGAAACACGCCACATCCCCAATATCGGCAAACCCTATGTCCCGGAACTTCTCACTCCGCTGCTTTCCGGAAGCGAAGTTGAACTTCCCGCCGGAACGACCACCTTTGCCGTACGGTTCAAAAGTGCTGAAACAGGGAAACACTCCATCGCCGGTCAGCCGTTCAAATTCAATGTCATGGATATCACGCTGCCGGAAGCAACTGAACTTCCGGTGCAGAATACCATGTACATTATGGCAGGCGGCACCGATACCCAGAATATCCACCCCGAATTCAGAGAATACGGCATCAGCACCATGCTGACCTCCCCCTGGGCTGCCCCCATCCCGCTCAAGATCGTCGATGACAAACTGGTGGCGGATTTCCGTAAATTTGATGCCCGTCTCAAAATGTTTCATGGATATGACATGAATAAAAAGGTGCTGTTTTTCGGCACATCTGAACCGATTTTCCGCAATATCACCAAATTGACCGGACAGGAGGAGGAGGGCAAGGAGTTCCAGCGCCGTTTCAAAGAGTTTATCGAACTCTTTTTCAACCATGCCGATGAACTTGGCATCACCGTCCACCTTTCGCTCTATGACGAAGCGAACTTCCAGAAAAAGGTGTGGGGACGAACCAAACTGCTGACTTCTATCGCCGTGACCGTACCGAATTCACGGATGTGGTCTACCGTCACCGAGCTCTCTTCCGCCGCTCATTACTTTGAAACCCTCGGCTACCGCAAAAACAGAGATGTCTGTATAACTCATCCGTTTCAGGTCTATGATAAAGCTGACAATGACATTATCAAAGGTGTACTCTGCCCGGATAAAAAGATCTCTGAACTGCGCAACCGCTTCTTCGGGGAATACGAAGGCATCACCTCCTACCCCGCCACCAACAACCGCTACGCCTACGGTGTCCGTTCTGCGCTGGGCAACATCAAATACATGATGGGATTTGCCTTCTGGTGGGGCAATATGCGCAAACCCAATATCACTCCGACCAAGCGTTATTATGTCAGCTATCCCTTCCGTGAGGCAAAGACCGGTGTCCGCTACTCCAGCGTCGGCTGGGAAGCTATCCGTACCGGCATCGACGATATCCGGTACATCACCATGGCACGTGAACTGTTGAGCAAAAAAGCCGGAAAAGTTTCCGCTGAAAAGCAAATCAGAACCATTCTTGGTACTCCGCGTTACAGTGCTGCTCCATTGTCACCGGAATATCTGGATAATGTCCGCAAAGCAATCACCAAAATCATTCTGGAGAACAAATGATGAAAAATATTATTCTCTGCTGTGCAGCATTGATGTCACTTTGTTCAACTGCCGCAGTAACGCTCCAACAGAAAAAATGTCCCGGCAACGGCAACACTCTGCTGGAAATAAAAAATCCACTGCTGTCCGTAACAATTGAACCGGCATACGGTGGACGTATCCGCAGTTTCATCCCTGCGGCAACCAACCACGAAGAGGTATATCTGAGTACCGACCTGAAAGGCGGATTCTGCGAACAGCTGATCACCGGCAGCCGCTACAACCGGGAACTGGGAACCGCTGCCAATCAGTACAAAATCGTTAAAAATACTCCGCAGGAAGTCATTGTACAGTGTTCTTATACCATCACTGCAGGTGACTTAAAAGGCATGGTGTTCCGGAGAACCTATTCGGTCAGAGACGCAGTCGCCGCGCTTGGTGTTGAATGGACGATAACCAATAAATCCGGCAAAACCCAGGGGCTTTCCCCGTGGATGCGCAACATAACCACCGGATACGACCAGAAGAATATCACCGCCGGGAAAGCTCCGTTGGACAGTGATTCTTCGATCATGCTCAAGTGCGGAGCATTCCGCAAAACGGCTTCCGGGGCTGACACCTTCCTTGAACCGGCGCGCAACTGGTTCTCCAGAGTACCGAAAGCTCCGGCAAAAGATAAAAAAACAGTCAACTTCATCTTTGACTACAATGAAGTGTTCCAGTTTTACACCGTACATTTCAAACATTTGCACACGATGGAACTGCTTTTCCGCTACGTTGAATTGGCTCCGGAAAAATCATGGAGCGGCAAATTTATGGTCGTTTCAGGAGGAACCCTTGCCGATGTGCGTTTCGCCAGTACCAATGCCGCCGCCGATCTGGTGCGTAAAGACGGCAAACTTGAACTTTCCATCACCTCCCCGCGCAATATCAAAGATGCCGAACTTCGCCTGCTCGATGGCAAAGGAACTTTGATCGGCAAACAGAATATTTCCATTACTGCATTGGAAACAAGCTGTTTGAAATTCAACGATGTCCCCGGAGATATCTTTGAGCTTCAGCTCATCAAAGATGGCAAAGATCTGATGCTCGACAAGAATTATCTGCCGAAAAATGTGAAAATGACCACTTCACTCACCGGTTTGCACGCCAAACGCCGCCCGGAAAAGTTCGATGCGGTACTCGAACCGTGGAAAAAAGATGTTCCGGACTTTGAACCGCCCAAACCCCGCAAAATTGCCGGAATTTCCGTCCCCGCCGCAAAAGGACTGCAAGTCTGGGGCACAGACAGTCTCGAACGCGTTATGGAAGCGGACACCCCCGCCAACGCTCCGGTATCCGGTGCAGTTTACAACCTTGCCGCCGCTAAAGCTGAAAGAGAATATTTCCAGCTTGCCGTGCGCAACACCACCCAAAAAGAGTTGAAAGACTTTTCGCTTGAACTCGCCTGTCCCGCCATCAAGGATCTGGATTTGCAGTGGAACATCCTCGGCTACATCACCACCACCCGTCCCTCATTCGGGCAGAAAGTGATCGGCAACTGGCCGGAAGTTCTGGATCTTGACCGCAGTTTTGCCGTCAAACCGGGACAGACCCGTGCGGTATGGATCTCACTGAAAGTCCCCCGCGATACCGCCGCCGGAACTTATGTTATTTCAGTTAAATTGAAACGTGCCGGAAAAATCGTCGCAATGCTTCCGGTCAAACTCCGGGTCTTTGATTTTGAACTGCCCAAAGTTCCTAATTTGCGCACCGATGCCGGAAGATTTTTCGGTGATTATCACAAAATGGCGCAGCGTTACGGTTTCAAAGGTACCAGAACTGAACTTCTGGACAAACTCAATACCGCCATCCTCGAACACCGGATGTCTCCGCGCGGTCTGGTAGCGTCACGCAATAATCTTAAAGCATACGAAGCCGACTTGATCCGTCATATCAAAGCCGGAGCCAATGTTTTTGCTTTCCCCGGTACACGCAACAGCTCTTTAAAAGTGCGCCAGGCATTGGAAAAGATCCATGAAAAACACGGTGTCACGCATTTGAGCTATGTTTACGCCTTTGATGAAATCCACTCTGAACAGATCCCGGAAGTCAACCAATGGTGCGCCAACTGGCGCAAAAATCATAAGATCCCCATTCTGGTGGTCTACTACGGCGGCCCGGTCGAACCGCTTTACGGCTCTATCGACATCTGGAGCCGCGCGCACAATCCGGAAGATAAAAAACTTATCGCCGACCGTAAGGGCAAAGATCAATTCTGGCACACCAACAGCTCCCTTTACACCATGGAAAAACCGTGGGTCTGGGGACGCGCCGATCTCTGGAAAGCCTATTCTGCCGGAATGAACGGTCTGCTGTTGTGGAGTGTTGCCTCGTGGACCAACAGCCCCTACATCCAGACCTTCAGAAGCGGATGCAATATCCATGGAGTATTCTTCTTCCCTGCGCCCGAAGGTGTCCGTCCCGGGGCGAGATGGAAGGTGCTTTCTGATGCGGTGGATGACTTCGATTATCTCTGCATCCTCCGCAGTGAAATGGAAAAAGCCCGCGCCGCCGGAATTGCTCCCGAACTGGTCGCCGCCGCAGAAAAATTGTTCAAAGATGAATTTTTCCGCAGCAATGACCTCACCGGATCAATGCTGCTCAAACGGCGCAATGATGCCGGAGTTCTGATCGAAAAATTCCGGAACATATCCAGGTAATCAACTCAAAGCGGGGCTGTTGCAAAACCATCGTTTTGGAAAGATACTGCGAGTGAATCCGATGTAATCGGCTGAACGCAGGCGCTGTAATCAAAGGAAAATTCCAAAAACCTTGCGCGCGAGTGGGAGGCGGAAAAAGGGGGAAAGCCGGAACGGCTGTCCCCCTCCGGCTGGCAAGTGCCGCGCACGATGGAAACTTGGCATACCAAATCGCGTACTCCAACCGTTTTGCATACCAAACCGCACATTACCATGCCGGCAGTAGTGCATTCCTCATAGAAATTTATTGAGGAGATTGGAGATAATCGTTGAAAAAGTGTGTCTGAAACGTAAGAAGGGGATATTGCTTTTGAAACAGCATCATCTTTTTTGATAAAGTCACTTGAAAAAGTTGAAAACCGGGTGTATATTTATAAATTGACAACGATTATTTTATTTGTTATAAAAATTTGTAAGGAGCTTAAACATGAAAAAGGATATCCATCCCGCTTACGGTGATGCCATCGTTTCCTGCGCCTGCGGCGAAGTCTGGCACATCAAATCCACCCGTCCGGAGTACAAAGTCGGTATCTGCGCCAAGTGCCACCCCTTCTTCACCGGCAAACAGAAATTTGTTGACACCGCCGGTCGTATCGACAAATTCAACCGCCGCTACAAAAAAGCTCAGTAAGCTGTTGAACTTAAAGCCTTGCCTCAAAACGGCAAGGCTTTTCTGTATCATAACTATTCATCCATGACCCCGGCTGACATCGAAAACCACATTGAAAAACTCAAAATCCGCGCCAAAGAGTTGGAAACTGCTCTTTCGGCACCGGATGTTTATTCCGATTTGACCAATTTCAAGCGGATGAGTCAGGAGTTGAGCAAACTCGATTCGCTTTTCAATAATTTTGAACAGTGGACCAACGCCATTCAAAGCATGGCAGCCGATCAGGAGCTGTTGACCACCGAGTCCGATCCGGAAATGCGGGAACTGCTGGAAACCGAGATTGCCGATTTTTCTGCTTCATGTGCCGAACTGGAAAAACAGATCCAGCTGGCGCTGCTGCCGCCCGACCCCAATGATGCCAAAAATATCATCGTCGGAATAAAACCGGCGGCAGGCGGCGATGAAGCGGCACTTTTTGCCGGAGACCTTTTCCGCGCCTATTTGCACTTCGCCGAAAAACAAGGGTGGAAAGTTGAGATCCTTGATGAAAGCCCCACCGATCTGGGAGGGATAAAGGATGTATCGTTTTCGCTCTCCGGCAATGAAGTTTTCAGCCGGATGAAGTATGAATCCGGAGTGCACCGTGTCCAACGCGTTCCGGCAACTGAAGCCGCCGGACGCATCCACACTTCGACCATCACCGTGGCGGTCATGCCGGAAGCCGAAGAGGTCGAACTCAATATCAAACCTGAAGAGCTGCGCTTTGATGTGTTCCGTTCCAGTGGTCCGGGCGGTCAATGCGTGAACACCACCGATTCAGCGGTGCGGGTAACTCATATTCCCAGTGGACTTTCAGTAGCCAGTCAGCAGGAAAAATCCCAGCATCGCAATAAAGAGATCGCCCTGCGCATCCTCTATGCCCGTCTGCTCGAACTCAAGCAGACTGAAGAAGCACAAAAACAGGCGGCAAGCAAACGTTCCCAAGTCGGAACCGGCGACCGCAGTGAGCGTATCCGCACCTACAATTATCCGCAAAACCGGGTGACCGATCACCGCTACAATGTTTCCACCTTTGATCTGCCCAAAGTGATGGAAGGCGACCTCGGTCTGATCATCGAACCGATAATCCAGATCAACTGTGAACGCCAGTTGGAAGAACTCCGCGGCTGAATTACGGCATAAAAAAACCGGGCATAAAACCCGGTTTTTTATTGCGCTCCGGAGCGTGCCGGAGAACAATGAGGACTTATTATTCCAGAGCAAATACCAGATCACCGAAACCATCGGCGGAGTGGACTTTGCCGCCGCCCCAGGAAAAATGTTTGCTATGTTCTGTTGAAGTACGTTTAGTCCGGCTGCGGACGATAAGTGCACTCATACGGTTGTTCTGTTCCAGAACGAAACCGACCGTCTTAAAGGGGATGATCGCCACAGAACGCCATTCACCGTCCTTGAATTGAGTTTTGACATCCCAATCGCCATTCCATTTGCCATCGGTACAGAAAGCATCATAACGGCTGGAAGTGCTGTTGGCAAAGGTATTGTACACCAGATGATAGTAACCGCCGGCGCGCCGACCGAGGAAAAGTTCCATGTGGTCGCCGCTGGGCCATTTATTCATCGGGATACCGGGTTTGGCGGTGGTGATACCGTCAAGGAATTTGCACTGAACGGCGATGTAGAGATTTTTGCCGTTGTGCATAAGTTTGACCGTAGTGGCTTCAGGAGCATCGGTCTGCTTGCCCATAGACTTGAATGCGGGCATGGTCGCGGCTTTCTTCCACAAACCGGAGTCGAAATCAAATCCCGGAAATTCCCGGACATCGACTTTGGGAACATTCTGTTCCGGAACAGCGGCAGCGGCGGCACGTTCCAACCAGCTTTCAAAAGTCTTTGACAGCATGGCAAGCTGGCGGCAGACGACCGGATTTTTGACCAGTTTTTCCGCTTCTGCCAGCGCGGTGCGGCAGGGTTCGGTCAATTTTTTACTGATGACATAGCGACCCATTGAACGGCGGTAATCATCGTTGAAGGCACTGGCGGTAGAGTCATTGAGCCAGCTGTCGCGCAGCAGCTTGTAGAATTTCTGCACCGCCGGGGCAGCTTCACGGTAGACGCGTTTGATATATTCGTTGCGGAGTTGGTCAGGATCCTGACCGGGATCCCAGAAAAGCTGGGTGATCGTCCAGAATTCAGGAGCCGTGATGGAGAAAAATTCCGTTTCAGGGAGCGGATGTTTTTTCCGCATTCCCGGACGGTCGCCCCAGCTGTGCTCTGAAGTCACCTCTTTGATGCCGAGTTTGGAAATAAAACGCAAATCCTGCACGATGATATTCGCCTGCGCACGCGGGAATCCGGCACCGGAAAAATAATATTCGCGCCACATCACCGAGGGACTCATCGCGGCATATTTGGTGGTGCGGTTCAGCCATTTGACATTGCTGGGGCCGTGGAGAGTTTCCTTGTCGTTGCGGACATAGGGACAGAAGCTGATGCGGATATTGTGAGCGATGGGAATTTCCGGCGGAATGGCGGTAAAAAAGTAGCCGAAACATTTGATACGCATTCCCGGACGGGCTTTTTCCACAGCGGCGGCAACTTTATTGAGGAAAAGGAAAAACTGGGTGGATTTGAATGCTTCATGCGCCCTGTCCAGAACTTTTCCGTCAGCAAGTTTGATCGGCGCCATGCAGAGTTTGCATTCGCAGAAACTCTGGGTATCGTCGATCATGATGTTGATGCAGTTGTAGAAATCCGGCAGATTTTTGACGATTTTAAGGGTATTGGCGATAAAGGCTTCGTGCATTTTTTCATTGGCATAGCAGAGCTGGACTCGGCCGGTGGTAACGCGCTTGCCTTCGATCTCCATGTAGTATTCCGGATTGCTCTTGGCAAAAACCGCCTTGGGCAGCCAGAGACGGCTCATGTTGTGGCCGCCGCCGTATTCGACAAACATACCGCTGTCAGCGTAACGGTCGCGGATAGCGGGTTCATCGGCACCGGGAAGATAATTGATGCCGTTGCGGACACAATAGTTGAAAAATTCTTCACTGTACTGGGCAATTCTGGCATTGGCAAGCCAGGCACGCAGACGGAACACCGGATTATCAACATAATCTGTAACAGTAAAACTCAAATTGGGATCAAAGGTGAAGTTCGCCAGTTCCTTGTGGGGACGCACCCAGATAAAGTCGGTGTGTTTCAGGATGAAACGGTGAACACCGTTAAGCACGCCGCGCGGAGTTTTGCCGACGATGTACAGCTTGCCGTTCCGGACGAAAGCGGCGTAACCATCATATTTGATACGTTTGACCAGTTTGAGTGCCGAACTTTTGGGAGTCAGGACCGCTTTGACCGGAGTGGAATCGACCGTGCCCAGCACGATCGCCGGCGAATTGCTGTACACAACATTGTTGACTGAAACCGATGCACCGCTCATCAGCCGGAAGTAATTCTTCAATTCCCGGGCAGCGTGGTGAATAACCCGTGAATCACGATCATCAATGACGATGTATCTTACAGCTTCCTGATTTTTTGCCACCTGGATACGTTTTACATTTTTGGCACCTTCAGCCTTTGCAGCTTTTTTAACTTTTTTAGCTTTGGGAGCAGCTTTGACCTTTTTGACCTCTTGAGGTGCAGCGGCCTTGCGCTGGTTTTGGTCTGCTGTCCGGCACGCCGTCATAATGATAGCGGCAACAGCCAGTACAGCGATGATAAAAATACGTTTCATTTTCATCTCCTTTGGTTAATGAATTATTTTACGGATAAATTTTTCCAAATTATCAAAAAACTTCATCAAAACTGTCTTGCGGGAAGTTATCGCCCCTTTCGGGCAATGCTCCTGACAGCAGAAACAGCGGATACATTCATTGAGCTTGAATACCGGTCTGCCGTTGACCAGTTTCAACGATTCCGGCGGACACATTTTAACACAAATACCGCAACCGATACAGAGATTGGCATCCAATTCCGGTTTGGCGACCATTTTTTGCCGCAGAAATTCCCGGAGTTTAGGAGGAAAATATACGCCCCACTCCAATCCCATTTGCGGCGGATCGGGCAACTTTACAGCACGCTTTTCCGGAATATCACCGCAGTCAGTAAAAGCTGTATCAAGCGCGCGTTTCTGCGCCTGTTTCACAATGAGCAGATCGTCCACCCCCATTTTTTCTGCAACCGAAGCATCCAGAGCAAGAGCATCGGTGGAACAGGCAATAAAATTCAAATTTACCGGAGTACCGCTTCCCGGGCCGTTGCCCTCCATCGCGACGACCGCATCAATTATTGAAATCTGCGGCTTTACAATGGAATAAATATCCAGCAGCATATCGGCGAAGCGTTCATAATCGCGCCCGACTGCCAGATGCCAGCCCAGACGTTCACTGCCGCGAACCAGACCGAAAAGATTTTTTACCGCTAACGTCAAGGTCATCATCGCGTGGGTCTTGGCTTTGGCAAAGTCGATCACCAAATCAAAATTTCTGAACTCCTGTGCCAGTTCCAGCTGGTGAAATGCGGAACTTTCCGCCATGGAACAAAGCTGATAGTCGGCACAGTTTGCAACAGTCACACCAAGTTCGGCAAGCTCCTTTGTTATCCCCATATTTTCCACGATGACCGGAGCGGACTTCACAGCGGGATTTTCAATCACAGCGATCTGCTGCGCGCCGAGAGATTTGAGCAGACGGCACAGAGAAAGCAGCAGTTCCGGAGCGACACAGACTGGTTTGTCATGTCCTTTCCATTCCAGAAAATTGGGCTTGATCATCACCCGTTTACCATTCACACCGCCTATGCTCTCCACACAGGGTAAAAAAACAGACAACAAGGCATCATCCAACACCTTGCTGTCATAATTTTTTGCGTATGCGTAGTAAACGTCGTGCATAAAAGCAACCGTTTAAAACGAGGGGATATCGATGCCCAGACCGCCGCCGATCGCCCGCATCTTTTCCTGCATGGTGGAACGGGCGGAAGCCAGTGCGCTGTTGAGCGCATTTTGCAGTTCCTGCGCCAGGAAAGCGGTATCAGCTTGCAGCTCCGGAGCAATAACGATGTTCCGTACGGTAAGATCGCCTCCGACGGTGACCGTAACGCCGCCGTTGGCGGCAGTCGCGGAAAATTCCATCTTCGGCAATTCTTCTTTCAGTTCCTGCGCAGCAGCCTGAAGCTCTTTGGCATGGGACATAAGTTTAAGAACGTCACCGAAACCGGCCATTTTATCTGGCTCCTTTTTTAGCTCTCAAATTCTCAAGGAAGTTGACCAGCGGTCCGGCAAGACAGACCGAGCTGAATGTACCCATAATGACACCGAGCATCATCACCATGGTAAATTCCTGCAAGTCCGGGCCACCGGCGATCCACAGGATGAAGACCACGAAAAAGGTGGTCAGAGTAGTGATAAGCGTACGGCTCAAGGTCTGATTGACCGACAGATTGACATTATCGGCAAAATTGTTGAACTTCTCCAACTTATTGTTTTCACGGACACGGTCAAAGATAACCACAGTATCGTTGATTGAGTAACCGATAACGGTCAAAAATGCCGCAACGGTGGTAAGACTTACCGTCTTACCGGAAACCAGATAGATCGCCAGCACCACCAGTACGTCATGGAGCAGACAGAGGACACTCGCCAGCGCATAGGTGAATTCGTAACGCAGCACGATGTAGGCACCGATACCGATCAACGCCAGAATAATAGCGATCATAGCCGCCTTGGTGAACTCCTTACCGACCAGACCGTCCAAATGCTGGGCGTGAGCGGAAGCAGGATTGATGCCGCATTCGGGAAATTTCTCCGCCAGAAGTTTACCGACCGTCTGCTGAACGGTTTCATTGCTGTCGCCGTGGAGCATAACTTCGAGTTTTTCGCGGTCAGCATCATCCGAGGAGGTGACGTTGGACTTGTAGGTGACAGACGGTTCTTTGAAACCGGCTTCTTTCAGTACCTTCGCCATGGCGGAAGTATTGCCTTTTTTGGCGTAATTATAGGTGATGGAAGTACCTCCGGTAAAGTCGATACCCAGCACACCCTTGCCGCGGATACCGAGCATGATGATGCAGAGCAAAATCAGTGAACCGGAAATGGCAAAAGTATATTTGCTGATCTTGATAAAGTTGATATTGGTCTTTTTCACCAACTGCATCATTTTCATCGATTCAAAATCTTTGACCCGGAAGAAGTAATCGTAGATCAGACGAGTGACGAAAAGCGCGGTGAACAAACTGCTCAAAATACCGATCGCCAGAGTGATGGCAAAACCTTTGATGGCACCGGTACCGACATACATCAGAATGAATGCGGTAATAAGCGTGGTGATATTGGCATCAAGCACCGAACTCAACGCGCGGTCATAACCGGCATCGACAGCGGCACGCGCCTTTTTACCCAGCAGCAGTTCTTCGCGGATACGTTCAAAGACCAGCACGTTGGCGTCGACTGCCATACCGATGGTCAAAACGATACCGGCGATACCCGGCAGAGTGAGCGTGCAGTCAAACGCCGCCATAGCTCCGAGGATGAGCAGCATATTCAAACCGAGGGCGAAAACGGCGAGCAGACCGCTCAAGCGGTAATAGATGACCATGAAAACCGCGACCACGATCAGTGAAACCACACCTACCCAGACACCGTTTTTCACACTGGCGAGCCCCAGTTTCGGGTCGGTATCAAAGACGGCACCGACCTTGATGGCGAAGGGGAAGTTGCCCGCCTGAAGCGCATTGGCGATGGTCTGGGCTTCTTCATCGGTGAAACTGCCGGAAATGGAGGCGCTGCCTCCGGCAATAGCTTCGCGGATACTGGGAGCGCAGTAAAGTTTGCCGTCAAGGACGATCGCCAGCTGGCGGCCGACATTGTTTTCGGTAACGCGTTTGAAGTCTTCAGCGCCCTGGGTGTTGAAAGTAAGGGAAATGGTGCGCTGTCCCATCTGGTCGCGCATGGCGCGCGCTTTGTCGATATTTTTTCCGTCCATTTCGGGACGCACCGCGACGAGGAAACTGCGAACCAGCGGCTTGCCGTTTTCGATTTCGGTGTATTCCATAAATTCAGTACCGGGAGGGACGGAATTGGGATCGGCCTTGTAGCGGGCAAGCTCTTCGGCAGAAGCGTTTTCGACCAGACGGAAGTGGAGTTTGGCACTCATCTGGATCATATCGCGCAGTTTAGCTTTTTCGTCGTTGGTGACGATGGGGGCGCGCAGAACGATGTGTTTTTCGCCGGAGGGGGCGAGTTCAGCTTCAAAAATTTTCAGCTGTTCCAGACGTTTGCGGAGCTGCTCGATAGCGACATCACGATAGTGTTTAAAGTCGTTTTCGATCTCCTCTTTTTTGTCTTCATCGGGGAGCAGTTCCAGATAGAATTCCACACCGCCGTTGAGGTCCAGTCCCAGACGGATGGAACTGGAGGCCTTTTTGCGGATCAAGCTCATGGCGTCGCGGTTGTTTTCCAGACCTTCGCCTTTGAGCATGGGAGCGAGGTTGACACCTTTTTCATCGGCGGCGGCAAGCAGAGCCTGGGATTCAAAGATGTCACGATCCTTCGCCTGACGGGCGCGGGCATCGGAGATCAGTTCGGCGGCGACTTTATCATTTTTATCTTTGAGCAGATCAGTAAAAGTCGCGTAGAAATCCTTGGGAGCCAGCGGATACATCGCCGCACCGAAGATCACCATGGTGATGATCGCCAGCAATGTACGCAGGAATATGGGTTTTTTATTCATGATTACTTGTTTTCTCCGGATTTTTTATCTTCGGTCTCTTCTTCGACCGGGGTCACACCGTTTTTGACGACGAGGACGCGGACATTTTCAGCAATTTCGACGAGGAACTCTTTTTCGCGGACTTCAACGACCTTGCCCAGCACGCCGCTGTTGAGCATGACGCGGGTACCTTTGACGGTGCGGTCGAGAGCTTCCTGACGCTTCTGCTGCTGTTTTTTGTTGCCGCGGAAGATAAAGAAGTAGAAAGCGACGATGATGAGGATGATCGGCAGGAAATCCATCAGACCGCCGGCTTTTTTCTGCTGGGCTTTGGCTCCGCTGTTTTCAGCGGCGGGAGCAGCTTTGGTGACTGCAGAACCCGGCAGGGTCTGACCGGCGGCGGGAGCGTTGGAGATCGCCGGAGCTTTGGCTTCGGGAGCTGCGTAAAGGAAAGTTCCGCAAGCGATAACAGCTGCGGCGAGCAAACTTTTGATCTTCATGATTTCGATTCCTTAAGTAAGTTAAAGTTTTCCAAAATTATTTGGCAGGCACGCCGAGGAGGGTGAGGTGCTTGTCAAAGTGTTTTTCCAGAGCGGCTTCGTATTCCGCTTCAAACTTGTGCATCGCCTTGAAGAAACGTTCACGCAGTTCACCGCAGAGGATCGGACCGTAGGTGATGTGCAGGAGCTGACGGGCTTCGGGCATATCCATCAAAGCGGGCAGTTCGGCATCGCTCAAAGTATCGACAGCCGGGATCTTGTTGATGTCGGCGGTGATGTGATAAAGTTTGAGCATATCGTTGAAGTTGGCAAGGGCGCACTTGTGCATATCGCGGTAGAGCGCGGCATCATTTTCAGCGATGACGGTGACGGCGACCAGCCAGCTGGTACCGGCAGTTTTGAGGTGGAGGTAGTGGCGGGTCTCACGTCCGACGGTGGGATAGACGGCGAATTTGTCGCTGCCGCTGTGGACGGAAACTTTGTAGTTGCCGTAGTTCTGGGCGATAAGGGCGTGGACTTTGAACTGACGGTCAAATTCAGCCAGATCACCGATGTAGTCGATAGCTTTCTGGAATTCTCCGATGAAGCGGGGAGCGAGCGAACTGAATTCGACCTTGCGGAAGCGCAGTTCGCGGACGATGAAAAGGTGGTGGCTGGGCAGCGTGGGGCTGGTGGTTTCGTCGATGGAGATCTCCAGATCGAATTCATCACCGCGGGCGGCTTTGAGGTGTTCATAGACCTTGTGAGCGAAATCGAGCGCGGCGGTGTACATCACGGCACAGCGTTTGGCAGTAAGTTCATCGATATCGACGGCGACTTCACCGAGGACGAACTTTTTACCGGCGTAATCATCCATGATGCGTTTCCGGAAGTCGGCGGGAAATTCAGCGAAAGCGGCTTCGATGGCGGCTTTGTCCCAATCTCCGGCAGCGGCATTCATCACCTCGGAGAGGTCGAGGGTGATCATAGCCATACCGGCGGCGAGAGCCACGTCGATATCCGGAATGGTTTTGAGGTGGTCGCCGTCCGCGCCGTAACCATCGCGGTAGTCAGCGGCATAGACCATGAAACAGGCATCATCGACCACCTGACGGAAGGTACGTTTGGTCATGGTAAGTTCGCGCATGGACTGCTGGGCGAGAACCGGATAAGCCTGAACTTTACGGGCAGCTTTGATATGTCCGAAGCTGGCGAGACCGAGACGGTCGCCGCAGCCGATGGTGGTACGTTCATTGCGCAGACTGCGGGGGGCGCACCAGGGGAAGTGTTTACGCAAAGCGGCGGCATTTTCAGCGGTGAGATCGCCTTTGAGAGCGACACCGCCGTCGGCGAGCTGAATGGTTTCTCCTTCAAAACCGCAGGGCATATCTTTGCCGCAATCGGCAACAACGATGATGAAGCGTTTTTCTTCATCGCGCGCCATCATAACAACAGCATTGCCCAGTTTGTGAACGGAATCAGCATAAACAGAGATACCGTTGTCAGATTTGATCATTGCCGCCTTGATCGCGGCTTCATCCTTGTTGAGCAGAGCCAACACGCTTTCAGCTATTTTTTTCATAATGTCAGACTTTCCTTTCTAAAAAATTCAAAGACATCACAATCACACAATACAATTTTAATAATATAGTGCCGCAACAGCGCAAATGCAAGCTGAAAAGAAATTTTTCACTTTTTTTTCATTTTTGGCAAAAAAACACTTGCTTTTGAACTGCATCGTGATTATACTGTGTCTGTGCATCTCTTGATATCAACTGAAACAATATTGAGGTATTTTCATGACTTGTAAAGATTTTTATTCTGTCCATGATCATGGACAGAAGCTGTACAGCTTCTGTCCATGATCATGGACAGAAGCTGTACAGCTTCACGCTGATCGAATTGCTCGTTGTTATCGCCATCATCGCCATTCTGGCAGCAATCCTGCTCCCGGCATTGCAGAGCGCCAGAGAGCGGGGAAAAACCACCCAGTGCCTGAATAATTTGCGCCAGCTCGGACACGTAATGCATAATTATGCTGAAGCCAACGACGGCTGGGCAACTGACGACACCTGTGGAGAAACCAGCGCCTCAAACTATTACTATTCAAAAACCTCCAAAAAAGCCAAAGGCCGACTGGGCGATTACATCAAATCCCCGAAGATTGCCGACTCTCTTCCCGCCATCGCGGTCTGCCCGCAAGGCGGACGCGACTGGGAGAAACCGGCAGGATTCCCCACGGTCAAAACCGGCAGCAATCCGAACTTCAGCTATGGTGCAAATTACTACATAACCAAAGTTGCTCTGAGTTACCGGCAGAAATATTCCACAGTGCGTCTCGGCAGCAAAGTCTTTGTTTTCACTGATATCGGCGAAAAACATCCGACCTTTTCCAAAGAGGCAAAAATGATTGGTGCCATGGAAGTCGCCGGATTTTACCGTTTCAGTTTCCGGCATCCCAAGTACAAATTTTCCAACACGGTGTTTGTTGACGGCCACGCGGAGGGAATCCACTTTGCTTATACATGGAGCGGAGCCGAGGGGTGGAGCAAAGCCAGTGACACCAGAAATTTGTTCCGGGATAACTATTGATGGGTGTTGTCTCATTTTTTGTAAAAAATATAACCTGCGGTGGCGCATTGTGCGCAATCTCTTGGCAAATCTTCGGACTCATCTTCAGTCGAGGACGCAAGTCCACTCCTTCAGATTCGCCTTGATTTGCCGTCGACCTTGCATCACACTGCATCCACCGACTGCAATCAAACCGTTTTATTATTTGACAAATCATCCCTTCTGTGGTATACTTTTATACAGCAACAGTGGATATTGCAAGTTATAACATAAATGTTTCACAAAATTCTGGACATTATCTATATGATGAAAAAAAATTTTTTATTTTGTCTGTTGTTGACGGCACTGCTGGCAAATGCCGGAAAAATCGTTATGGTCGATAATTTCGATCTGCCGGATATGCGGGTATGGAACTTCAAGGCTCCGTCAACCGCTGCCAGCTGGTCAAAAGAGATGGAGATAACCAAACCTGCCGGAAGATTGTTTGTCCGCTTTTTCCAAAAAGATTCTCTTAAAAAGATTGAGTTCAGCACCCCGGGAAGCAGTAAACCGCTTTGGACCGCAAAGAAATTTGACCGGTCAACCGCAATAAAAAGCACTCCGGCAGGTCAATATGTTTTCCGTTTCTCCGGCGAAGGCAATTCCGGCTGCCGGGTGGAGATTTCCGCGCGCAGCCAGTATGGAAGAATGATCGACTGGAACTGTTCCAACGCCCGCATAACTCCGCGCGCTCAAGGCGCATTGCTTCAAGCCAACGGTAAAAATGCTTCATTTTACGGCAGATGTTTTCAGCTGGCAAAGAACCGGCTCTATACCCTCGCGCTGGAAGCGGAATCTCTGGAACCGCAAACCGTTTCTCTGGTCGTATCCAAACACAAAGTTGCCCGCCGGGTCGTACCATTCCCGATGGAAGCCGGAAAAAACATGACGCTCAGTGCCAAATTTCAGCTTCCGGCGGATAACGGCAATATCTCCATACTTTTCAGCAAAGATCTGCTGGTCAAAAAGTTGACCATCACCGACGAGGGCGATGCTCCGGAAATCCAAACGGCAGTAAAAGCTGCTGCTTCAAACAAAAAAAGAGGCGGCAAAAAAGCTGCGCCAAAGGTCGCCAATGACGGCAGATTCCTCGAACAGCGCAACGAAGAAAAAGAGCCCGCCAATCCGATGCTGAAACTTCCGGTATTCTACCGTCGCGCACCGCGTCTGGTCTACCCGGACAGCATCCCGCAGGAGTATGAAATTTGCAGCGGACTCAACTGTTTCGGCACCCCGGGCAGTTATGTTTTGATCTATGCGGCACTCCACAATCCGGGAACCGACCGCGAAGTCGGCATCTGTTCCGTTTCGGATCTGCTCTCTGCAAAGGGAAAAATTGCCGCCGGACAATGGGAGATATCTGAAATCGGTTTTTCCAACTACCCCAGAGGGAAACTTTCCAGCCAGATCATCCCGGAACTGATTCTCAATCAATCCGGCAAAGCTCTGAAAGCAAACGGGAACCGCATGTACCGCTTTTTCCTCAAACTCCCCGCCGGAACCGCCCCCGGCAGATATCGCGGCTCCGTAAATCTCACCTGCGGCGAAACCGCGCTTGCCCTCCCGCTGGAAGTAAGCGTGCTGCCCTTTGAACTTATGGAACCGGCAAATGATGAATTTTTATGGTCTGTTTACAGCCGCATCCAGGGCAGACCGCAGCGCTTCTATTCCGGGGCCTTGCGCGACCGCTATTTTCAGGATATGCGCGAGGCGGGGATCAACGGTCTGCATTACAGCATGGGCAACAGTGAAGCGGCAGTCAAGCGGCTTCAGGAGATCCGCAAAAAACATGGCTTTACCGCGCCGCCGGTGCTGTATGGCATCCGTCCCCATCAGGCCGCGCTGAAAAATCTCGGGCTGCCCGTTACCGAAAAACGGTGGTTCGACAACGCCGCCGTCCGCAAAGAGTATGTCCGGCTGTTGAAAATTTTTGACGGCTGGATGAAGAAACATGGCGGCGAAAACTGGAATGATTATTACGTCTCCTGTGTCGATGAACCTTTCCTCGGCCAAATGGAGCGTGCCGCATGGGAAAACAAACTCGCCAGAGAAGCCGGATTGAAAACCACCGGCACCATCTACCAGCCCCGGTTCGTCCGGACACTTGCTCCCGATCTGGATATGTCGATAAATATGTTCATCAACCGCGACCCGGAAATCTTGCAGCAGTTGAAAGATATTCAAAAAGAGTTCCCGAAACTGCATTACTGGTATCTCGGTGCCGGAGCCTACGATAATCAGGAAGGCGGTCTGATGCCCAACCGGCTCATGGCAGGCTTCGGCAGTTTCCGTTCCGGAGTCAAAGGGCACATCTCCTTTACGTATCAGAATATAGATCCACACCATGAACCATTCCGCAGTCCGCTGCTCCGGGGATACGGCATGACCTTCCCCCATCCGGAACCGACGCCGGAGAAGGTGACGATCTTCACGTTGGAATTCGACGGCTTGCGCGAAGGTATCACCGACTACAAATATCTTTACACCTTGCAGAAATTGATTGTGCAAAAAGCCGGAACCGATGCGGCAAAACGCGGTCAGGCGGTTTTGGATCATATTCTGAAAAGCACCACGTGGCACGATAAGATGACCCACGCTCAAGGCATCACCGCCAAACGGGATATGACCAATGACAATATGGATAAACTCCGTGCCCTTGCCGCCAACGCCATAACGGAACTCATTCTGGAGAAATAAGCGATGAAAAATTTACTTTTATTCCTTGCCGCGATTCTTCTTTCCGCCGGTAACGCGGCGGCATACGAACTTGTAAAGGTTGCCGGAGCGCTGAAAATCGACGGCATTGCCGAAACGGCGTGGCAGCAGGCCAAGCCGATAAAACTTTTCAAGTGGCGCGACAGCAAACTCCCCGTCTTTATGCCCTCAACAGTAAAATTTCTCTATGATGACACCAATTTGTACTGCCTGGCGGAATTTCAGGAGGTGAACCTCAATGAAGCATTGATGCAGTCAACGAAATATCCGCACCGGGATGCGCCGGTCTATTCCAATGACTGCTGCGAACTCTTTATCGACCCGTTCCGGGATGGTAAACGGGTGTTTCATCTGGTCGTGGATATCCACGGCGGGGTGGCGGATTATCTGTGCGGCGACACCGTAAGGTTCCGCAATGAATTGAGCTGGAACGGCTACTGGAGAAGTGCCGTCCACATCTCAAGTGAACAGTGGAATGTCGAATATGCCATCCCCTGGAACACCATCGGAGTCAAGCCGGGCAAAGCACGGCAGCTCGGCGTAAATCTTTCGCGTTCCCGCCGCTGCAATCCGACCGAACGTACGGTGATCGTGGATAAACTGGCTCTGCGCAGCACTCCGGATTATATTCAAATGAAAGCCGATATCGCTCCGCTTCCCGTGACCGGTTCCATCGAATACGGCGCCTTCTTCTCCGGCAGCAACAGCTTCAGCGTCATCTTGCAAAATGCCGCCAAACACACTCAAAATGGTATACTGTTGATCAGCGGCACTTACAGTGACGGAAAGACGGCGTTCACAATGGAACTGCCGGTTTCCGCAGCGCCGCGCCAAAAGCTGACGATCCCGGTCAAAGTCAACGTTCCGGCTCCGGGAAATGTCAATATTTCAGCTGATTTACAGCTTGATAAAGCGAAAATTTTTATCGGCAGTACCAATGTCAAAATCCAGCCGCCATTCGATATCAATGACCCGCATCCGATGGTCTTTCAAGGTGAAAAATGGGGCATTTATCTGCGGATATTCACTGCCGGAGCAAGAGATTTTTCTGTAAAAATAAAGCAAAATGGCAAAGTTGCCGCCCGGGCAGAATATCCGGCGCTCCAAGGCAGAAACTTTGTCACTCTGCCCACCGGAAGCCTTCTGCCGGGAGAGTATGATTTGAGTGTTATTTCCGGCAAGGATACGGTAACTGTACCGCTGCAGATCATTGCCAGACCATAAATTTTTGATTTTTTTTGCAAAAACAGTTGTTTTTTTACTATGTTATGGTTATAATATATCCTGTGTCAATTTAAGAAATTTTCATATGGAGGTATTTTATGACTCATAAAGATGCTTTTTCTGTCCATGGGCATGGACAGAAGCTGTACAGCTTCTGTCCATGGGCATGGACAGAAGCTGTACAGCTTCACGCTGATCGAATTGCTCGTTGTTATCGCCATCATCGCCATTCTGGCGGCGGTACTGCTCCCGGCGCTGCAACAGGCGCGCGCCCGCGGACAGGGGACCCAATGCCTCAACAACATCAAGCAGCTTGGATTTGCAGTGAATCAGTACGCTGACGAAAACGACGGTCACGGTCCCTGTCCTAAAATGGATGCGACCTATCACTACATCTGGAGCAGTAATGGAGGAAAAGGTACCGTAGGAAAATATCTCTCGAACATAAAAGATCATTGCGTTCCGGCAGCATATTGTCCGCGCGGCGGCAGAACAGCTGATGGCACAATACAATCATACTTCTGGCAGACAACCAGTTATGCAGTGAATGCTTTTCTGGGCGTTCATCCGTCTTTGGGGAAAGCTTTCATGCAGAAATACAGCACCGTCCGTTTCGCTTCCAAAGTCATGTCGGTCGGAGAAATCGGTCCGATCAATAAGGTTGGTCCATTCACCCATCCGGCCTTGTCACCGACCAGTACCAACCTCACAACCAATAACCTTGCCTATTTCACCCACCTTTCATTCCGTCACCCTGCCAAACGCGGTGCGAGCATAGCTTTTATCGACGGACACTCCGAACACGTTTCACCTTATGACCATACGGCTGGTGCAGACGGTTATTCCGGCGTCCGGGATAAAAAATTTCTCTTCCGCGATAACTACGCGCAGACCGGACATCTCTGATGATCACACCATTACAATATAAGGAACAATAAAATGAAAAAATTTATCGCCCTGCTGTTTGCAGCACTTTTCGTCTCCGTCCTCGGCGCGGCAGAAAACAAAATCTACTTTGACAACTTTGAGTATCCGCTCACCCGTACCCACTGGCTGAAAATTGATCCGCACACCGAAGCATGGACACAGGAATGGCAAGTTCCCGCCTCCGGAGTCCGTTGGAGATTACGTTTCAACGGCGACAGAAGCGCATTCAAAACCTTGTCCGTGGTAAACTCTCAAGGCAAACAGATTTTCCTCGATGAAGCATGCAAAAAGGCAACCTGGATCAATTTTACCGGCAATGACACCTATACCATCAAAGCAGCGGGGAATCCGCACACCAAAGTCTCCTATCTGGTTCTCGACACCTATGCACTCGAAGATAAAACCCAGCCCGGATGGCGTTCGACCTACATGCCCTCATGGCGTTTCCTCCGCGTCAAGCACGAAGCTGCCAAAGACGGCGGTACAACTCTGACCCCCAACGGGGTAGCGCCGTCGATCTACACGCTGTTGAGCGGACTTACAAAAAAATACCGCGCTGAATTCACCGTGATCAGCCCGGTCGCCCAGAAGGTCAAAGTCGATGCCGCATGGCAGCGTAAAACCGGCAAAGGCCGTGACCGGGTCAATCAGGTCGTGGAAGTTGAGCCGAATAAGCCATCAACCGTTTCTGTTGAATTTACTCCGACTGCCACCCCGGTCGCAGTAACATTGCTCATCGAAAAGGAATTGACGGTAAAGAACTTCAATCTGTTTGAGGTCAAATAAATGAAAAAATTTATGACAATCCTGCTTGCTTCAAGCGGGATTTTTCTGTTTGGGGCGGAACTGAGTTCCGGCAAGCTGCACGTCGAACTGCGGAAAAACGCCACTGCCCCGCAGAAAATTTCATATAACGGCATGGAGCTTATCCAAAACTTTTTTTACTCATGGTACGCCAGAGGATACTGGTACAGCGACCGCAGTGGAGTAAGCAATTCATTTGACCGTTCCGGAACCGGAAATATCAAAGTTGAAGAACTTTCCGGTGACACCTTGAAAATCAACTATGATTGCACCGACTTCAATGTTGCTGCCTCCTATGAACTGCTCAAAGCTCCCGACGCGGTAAAGGTCGAATTTTACCTTACCGCGCGCAATGACATCTATCTCGGCGGCATCGATCCGCCGGGCGGATGCAGTCTGCCCCTGATAAGAAAAAATAAGGCATTGACCCACTTTTATGAAGTAGCATCTGATCTGTCGGTCAAACTCAAAAGCAAAGGTGATTACCCCGAACGCCTTGCCGGAGTTGTCCGGAACAACTGCATCGGCGGCTATACCGATGCCAAGGGAGAAAAAGGCTTTTTCATTTTGCTCGATCGCCGCTTTTACGGCAGACAGCAGGATACTCCGGTCATCACCGGAGGCGGATTGTGCTTTTCCAAAGATGTCTGTAAGCTCATCCGCAAGGGTGAAGTCATCAAAGGACAATTCTACATCGTCCCCTTTGACGGTAATGCTGAAAAAACAGCCAGAACCGCCGTTGAAAAATTTTGCGATCAATCCCCGGTCAAGCGCTGGGATTTTTACGCTCCCTACCGCAAGCTCCGGGGAAAAACTGCTTCAAGTTTCGTGACCGTTGCCGACAATGAATTTTTCACCGCCGCCGCCGGGAGCACCGGGCATGTCCTGCCGGAAACGCCGCTGCCCAAAATCACTGCTCCGTCAATAAAAGTTTCCGGAGCAAAAAATCAGCACATCTTTTCACAGATCGTATTGAATGCCAAACAGGATTTGAAAGATTTGAAGTTCACATTAAAGTTCCCGGAGTTCAAAGATTGCCGGATCGAAAAAATCACCCCGGTTCCCAGCGATTATCCGGCAACCGCATTTGCTGTCGCCGGAGATTTCCCCGATATTCTGCAAAAAGCTGACACCCCGGAATTGAAAAAATCTTCCGGCAATGTGCCCTATTTGCTGACGGTTTATATTCCGGAAAATGCCCAAGCCGGTCCCCACACGGGAAAGGTGAAAATATTTTCCGGTGAAAAATCCATTGCTGAACTGAACGTGGAAATGGAAGTTTTTGATTTTGCCCTGCCGAAAATGAGCAGCTTCCGTTCCGCATTTCTGGCATGGACCTCCGCCGCATACCGCAAAAATTTCCGGGCAAAAGATTATATGCTCGACCAGCGCAAACTGCGGATAACCACCCCGGTCGAAATCTACACCCCATGTGATAAACAGGGAAATCTGAACAGTCCGGATGGTTTCAAAAGAGCGGTCAAAAACGCTCTGGATGCCGGAGATACCTGCTTCCGTTTGTCCAGCGTTTACATGTGGCGTTCCATGCCGTACAAAGACAAAACCGGCAAAGAGGCGGAACTTTACATCAAAACTTTCACCCGGCAGGTCTACGCCATCATGAAAGAACTCAATGCGGTAAAATATGCGTGGTTCCTGATGGCAGATGAGACTCACCGGCCGGAGATGAACAAAATGCATGCCCAGTGGTGCAAATGGGTCAGAGAAGTCGCCCCCGATCTGCCCATATTCTCCACCCAGAACCATCCGGAATACTCCATTGCCGATCAGGCGGACATCCTCTGCGGCCCCTTGAGTTCGGTCAATGTCCTGCGCCAAAAATACGGCGATAAAAAGGAGTATTGGGTCTATGAAAACGGCTATCCCTTCAGCCTCGGACAGAGTGAGATCGTCACCCGTTCCATGCCGCTGCGGAGCATGAAACACGGCATAAAAGGCTATCATCAGTGGAGCTCCTGCCACTGGCCCGCCGAAAAAGATGGTAAATTCCGCCCGGGATATTTTCACGGAACCGCATCGCTCTACTACCCGCCGGAATTCGGATACCGCAAAAATCAGCCGGTACGTTCCATGCGGCTGATCAACTGCGCCCAGGGCATCATCGACCACGATCATATCGCCATACTTGAAAAACTGATCGCCGAAAATCCCACCCTCCAGGAAGCGCAGGATGCGGCAAAATATCTGAAGCGGGAGTTGGACCGGCTGGTTCCGGATGTGTATACTTTCAACAGTTCAAGTGCCGATTTTGACGTGTTCAGACTTGAAATCGCTCACTGGATCGTCAAAATATCAAAAAAATTGTAAAAAAAAGCGGAAAAACGCTTGAATGTCAAATTTTCCGGTGTATACTAATAGCAGAAAGCAGGGAATGCTTCACTGCAATACACTGAATTTTTGAGAAAGATTTTTTGGAATAATGAGCGAATCCGACAACGACAATCTGCTCGTAAGTGCCGAGCATCTGGTAAAAACCTATCACGGACGCACCGTCGTCAACGATGTTTCAGTCTGCATCCGCCCCGGCGAAGTGGTCGGTCTTCTCGGTCCCAACGGCGCGGGAAAGACCACCAGTTTCTACATGATCATGGGGCTGGTTCGTCCCGACAGCGGTAAAATCACTTTCCGCGGCGTCGATATAACTAAAATGCCGATGTACAAACGTGCCAGAATGGGCATGGGCTATCTGGCACAGGAACCGTCGATTTTCCGCAAACTCACGGTGGAAGAAAACATTATGGCGATCCTGGAAACTCTCGCCATCTCCGGCAAAGAGCGCAAAGCCCGCCTCGATGCGCTGCTTGAAGAACTCGAACTCACCCGTCTGCGCAAACAGAAAGCAATGACCCTCTCCGGCGGTGAACGCCGCCGTCTGGAAATAACCCGCGCCCTGGTGACCAACCCCGCCTTTATCATGCTCGATGAACCTTTTGCCGGTGTCGACCCGCTGGCAGTTCACGATGTCCAGCAGATAATCCTCAAACTCAAAGAACGCAATATGGGCGTACTTATCACCGACCACAGTGTCCGCGACACACTGAAGATCGTCGACCGCGCCTATATCATGTGCATGGGCAAAACATTATTGGAAGGACCCAGCGAATTTCTGGTCAATGATCCGCAGGCAAAGGAGATCTACCTCGGACCGGAATTCACGATGTGAAAATGTTGATTATTTTTTGAAGGAAAGTTTTATGAAAAAATCAATTGTTATTCCGGGTATTTCACTGCTGACCATCGCCTTGCAAGCTGCGAATATTTTTATGGCAGGTGATTCCACTTGTGCAAACTATCCGGCAAACAGAGCACCGCTGACCGGTTGGGGACAGGTGCTCCAGCAGTTCTGCAAGGAAGAGTGCAAAGTTTACAACTTCGCCAAGCCCGGAGCCAGCAGCCGCAGTTTCATCGAAAAAAAACTGTGGGACAAGCTTATTGCAAAAGTGCAAAAAGGTGACTTCGTCATTGTTCAGTTCGGTCACAACGACAGCAAAAAAAATAATGACCGCTTCGCCGCTCCCGGGGCCGCCTACGATGCCAATTTGAAAAAATTCATCGCCGATGTCCGCGCCAAAGGTGCGTATCCGATCATCGCCACCAGCATTGCGCGTGCCAATTTCAAAAAAGGCAAAATCGCCCCCGGAAACCTCAACGCTTACCGCGCGGCCTGTTTCAATGTCGGCAAGGCGGAAAATGTTCCGGTAGTCGATCTTCTTGTCGAAACCGGCAATCTCTTCAACAAACTCGGTCCGGAAGCAACTTACAAGCTGTTCATGTGCTCCTCCGGCATCGAAAAAAAGAAAAATGACCGTACCCATGTCAACAAAGCCGGAGCAGAAGCCATTGCAAAACTTTTCGTCGACAACGCGAAGAAACAGAATCTGCCCGTAGCGGAGTGCTTTAAGTAAAGTCATGATTTTCAAATACGGGATCGGGAATGGTTCCCGGTTTCCCGAAGTCACAGGAGGTGCTTATATGCTCATCAATGTCATCGGTCGTCAACTCGAAATCACCCCGGCAATCAAGACTTATACTGAAAACCGGCTTCAGGCTTTTGAAGCGATTTCCGCGCTTAAAATATCCGGCATAACTGCCACATTGGAATACAGCAAAGGTCATTTCCGGGTCGGACTGGTACTGAATTGCAAACTGCACACTTTGACCAGCAATACCGAAGATTTCGATCTCTACCGCGCCTTTGATGCCGCTGCTGACAAACTGGAATCCCAGTGCATCGCGCTCAAGGAAAAAATCCACGAACACCGCGCTGAATCCATCAGTCAGGTCGACATCCAGCAAGCCGGAGCGTAATCAAATTATTAACAATCAAATAAAAATTGTACGGCAGTCCGGAACTTTCGGGTTCCGGACTGTTTCAATATGAAAGAAGAAAACAATGGTAATCGCAGTTTCGACCTCGCTTTCTGAGAACGTGGAGAAATTCATCTACTGCAAAGTGGAGAAAAATATCATCCGCGAACAGGAGAGTGCTTTCACTCCACCCGGCGGCAAAGCAGCATTGATCAGGCAGTTCATCGGTCTGGAAATCGACCTGCTCATCGCCGGAAAAATTCCGGAAGAACTGGAAGCCGACCTCCGCGAAGCCGGAATTGCCGTTATCAGCAACATCAACGGTGCCCCCGAACAGATTTTAAAGCAATATCTCGACGGTACACTGGATTTTTGAACAGGATTTTTTTATGGATTGCGAAAAACTGCGGGATTTTCTCAACAACAACGATCTCTTCTGCCGTTACTGCGGTATAAAAATCACCCATATCGCTCCGGGCGAAGCTGAAGCGGAACTGCAAATAACCCCCGATATGATGAACAGCCGCAATGTTGTTCAGGGAGGAGCCATCATGACCCTTGCCGATTTTGCCTTTGCCGGAGCCTCCAATGCGATGGGACACACGACCGTTTCCACCGGATTGAATATCAATTTTCTCCGTCCGGGTTCAGGGAAAAAACTCATTGCCAAAGCGAAAAAGATCCATCACGGCAGATCGACATGTTTGTATCAGGTGGATGTATTCAACGAAGAAAACAAACTTGTCGCGGCGGTAACGGTTTCCGGCTTTACTGTCGACGACAAACCGGTTGCCGGATAAGATGAAAACCACGAACCGCACCTACATCATCCGGGGGATGCGCTGTGCCGGATGTTCAAAAAATCTGGAAAGAGCAGTTTCCCGCCTGTCCGGAGCGGAAAATGTTTCGGTAAATTACGCCACCGGAACCTTGTCGCTCACTTTCGATTTGTCACAGCTCGATGAAGAAACGATTTTTGCCACGGTAAAAAAGATGGGCTTTACTGCCGAATATCCTCCAAAGGACCCGGCTGAAGAAGAAAGAAAAGAGGCACTGCGGTTCAAGAAACAACTGCGTGATCTGGTTATCAGTATCGTATTCACCATTTTGCTGACCATTGCGGCTTTTTCAAATTTGGTTTCAAACATTCAGCTTTCCGGAGTTGTCCAGTTGACACTGCTGTTTCCGGTTTTATATGCGGGACGGAAAATTTTCATTGCCGGAATACCGGCACTTTTGAAACTCCGTCCGGATATGGATTCGCTGATCGCCTGCGGAGCGGGAACGGGAGCAGTTTATTCGCTTTATCTTCTGATTTCCGGCACAGCATCCTGCCATTACCACTTTGATTCAGCGGCAATGATATTGACTTTGGTCATGCTGGGCAGAACGTTGGAACACCGCGCGAGAAACAGAGTTTCCAGTTCCATGCGGGAACTGCTCAAACTTGCCCCGGAATATGCAACCGTCATAACCAACAAAACGGAAGAAAAAGTCCCGGTACATTCACTTCAAATCAACGCTCTCATCCGCATCCGTCCCGGAGAAAAAGTTCCCGCCGATGCCATTGTTACAAGTGGAAATTCTTACGTCAATGAGGCGATGTTGAGCGGCGAAGAACTTCCCGTTTCCAAAGTTCCCGGCAGCCGCATTTACGGCGGCACGGTCAATGTGGACGGCGTACTGGAAGCAAAAATCACGGCACTTGGAGAAAACAGCGAACTCGGACAGATAATAAAACTGGTCTCCGATGCCCAGAACACCCGCCCGCCGATTGCAAAACTTGCCGACAAAGTGGCGGGAGTATTCACCTGGATAATTTTCTCTTTGTCACTTCTCACGCTTGTTTTGTGGTTGATTTCAGGAGCCGGTTTTGCAACTGCGTTCAACTATGCGCTGTCCGTACTGGTCGCCGCCTGCCCCTGCGCGCTTGGTCTTGCGACTCCCATCGCGCTGATTGCCGGTATCGGGCGCGGCGCCACGCTCGGAATCCTGATCAAAAACGGTACCGCACTGGAAAATTGTGCAAAAGCCGGAACAGTGATTTTTGATAAGACCGGTACTCTCACCTCCGGCAAACCGGAGATAAAAAAGGTACTCGTTTATCCTGAATGCGGCATTACAGAAAAAGAACTTCTTAAAATTGCCGCCGCCGCAGAGAAAAACTCCACCCATCCGCTCGCCGCCGCATTGAATACGATCGATACAGATGTCGCCGTCACGGATTTTGTAAATCACAGCGGACTTGGAATAAGCTGTAAATCAAACGGTAATGATTGGCTTTTCGGAAATGAGGCGTTGATGAAAAAATCCGGAATAAATTGCAATGTTCCGGCAGAATTTTCCGGCTTGACGCTGATTTTCTGCGCCAGGGACAAACAACTCTCCGGCATCATCGGTGCCGGAGACACCCTGCGTATTGAAGCGGCAAAAGTTATTTCCGGCTTGAAAAAAACCGGACTCCGCTCCATCATGCTCACCGGAGACAATCCCGCTTCGGCACAGCGTTGTGCATCAGATTGCAATATCACGGAATTTTATGCCGGACTCACTCCGGAAAATAAGAGTACAAAAATAAAAGAGCTTTCAACGACCTCCCGTACTCCCGTGATCATGGTCGGCGACGGTATCAATGATGCCCCGGCACTGGCAAGCGCCGATGTCGGCATCGCCATCGGTGCCGGAACGGCGGCGGCTATGGAAAGTGCCGGTATCATCCTGAAAAAAAGTGATCTGCACGGAGTATGTGATGTCATAAAATTGAGCCGGGCGGTTTTACGTGTCATCAAGCAGAATCTCTTCTGGGCATTTTTCTATAATTTCGGAGTTCTGCCCTTTGCCGCCGGGCTCGGCACTTTGTGGGGAGGCTTTTCTCTCAATCCCGCCATCTGTGCCGCGACCATGGCGGCAAGTTCGCTTACGGTGGTTTTGAATGCGCTGCGTTTACTCAAATTCAAGGTGGACAAATGAGTGATTTCCCGCAAAACAGTCTCTTTTATTCTGCCTTGCGCCGCTTCTGGAGTTCTCCTGCGGCAAAGCTCGGTACGATCGGAATAACAGTGCTGTTGTTTCCGGCACTTTTTGCTCCGCTGCTGATAAATCAGCGGCCGCTGCTGATGATTAAAGACGGAACTGTATCGTTCCCGTTTCTCCGTTACATTTTTGCTCCGGAAAGCCCGGAAGTGCTGGTGGAACAATTCTTTAACTTCAGCGCAATATATCTGATCATTTACCTGATGTTTTTCCTGATAAAATTCCGCAAACTGCGGAAAATATTACAAATAGCAGCATTTATACTGTTGTTGCTTCCATTCATTTTCACTGAACCGAAAATGGAACGCATAAACTACCGGCAAATGGCGGCAAATGGCGAAATAAAAGCGCTGTTTGCCCCCATCCCCTACGGCCCGTTTGAAATCAGTGCCGCCCCCTTTGAAGCACCGTCAGAAGAACATATTTTCGGTTGCGACGACATCGGGCGCGATGTAGCGGCAAGACTGATCTGCGGAGCCAGGGTCTCGCTTGCCGTCGGAGTTTTCGCCACCTTGTGTGCGCTTTCACTCGGCACGGCGGCGGGATTGATGACGGGATATTTCCGGGGGAAATTTGACCTCTTCATGATGCGGCTGGTGGAAATATTGATGTGTTTTCCCACCTTTTTGTTACTGCTGATATTGATGTCGATGTTGAGTGATCATCACTTCACCCAGTCGATACCGCTGTTGATCGGTGTGATCGGTATCACCGGCTGGATAGGTCCGGCGCTGCTGGTGCGCGGCGAAGTGCTTAAACAAAGTGCCTTGCCCTACATCCAAAGTTGTGTGGTAACTGGTCTTCCGGTGCGCAAAATTCTTTTCCGCCATCTGCTGCCCAACATCCTGCCGCCGGTGCTTATCAGTTTTACTTTCGGCGTTGCCGGAGCGATACTTTCAGAAAGCGGTTTGAGCTTTCTCGGATTCGGCGTCCAGATGCCGACCGCCAGCTGGGGAAATTTACTGCGGCAGGCATTTGACAATCCGCTTGACCACTGGCATTTGACCGTATTTCCCGGGGCGGCACTGTTTGTGGCAGTGATGTCATTCAACTTTACCGGAGAAGGGTTGCGCCGCGCACTCGCCCCGGAAAAAGCAGAGTAACAGTTATGAAAAATCAGAAAAAATATCTTGAATTATTGAATACCGCCGCCGCAGGCAAAGTCAAGCTCAATGTCCGGCAGATCGAGGCATTGCTCTCTCCGCCGGATGAAAAGTGCGAACAGAAACTCTTTGAAGCGGCACTTGAATTGAAGCGGGAACTTTTCGGCAATCTGGTCAATTTACGCGGATTGATCGAATTTTCCAACATCTGCAAATGTGATTGCCTTTACTGCGGCATCCGCAAGAGCAACCGCAAAGTCACCCGCTACACCATGAGCGAAACTGAAATACTCCACAGCGCGGAACTTGCTTCGCAGTTCGGCTACGGCGCAGTCGTTTTGCAAAGCGGTGAACGCGATGATGTACAATTCACCGGTCAAGTCACTGCGTTGATTAAAAAAATCAACGCAGTGCCGAATCCGCCTGCCATAACGCTTTCCTGCGGTGAGCAGAGTTTAAAAACTTACCGCCGATGGGTGAAAGCGGGAGCAAAACGCTATTTACTGCGTATAGAAAGTTCCACTCCGGAACTTTTCAATGCCATCCATCCGGAATTCACCACCCTTGCCAAACGCAAAGCCGCATTGCGCCGCATCCGCCGCGCCGGATTTCAGACCGGTACCGGGGTGATGATCGGCCTGCCGGGACAGACATTGAAACATCTGGCACGCGATATAAAATTTTTCCGGGATATCGATGTGGATATGATCGGTATGGGTCCTTTTCTGCCGCAGCAG
Source organism: Lentisphaerota bacterium (assembly GCA_015061605.1). Classification (GTDB taxonomy): domain Bacteria; phylum Verrucomicrobiota; class Lentisphaeria; order Victivallales; family Victivallaceae; genus UBA1784. The sequence goes on from SUWH01000007.1 coordinate 64,054, forward strand.
GATACGCCGATGGGCAATGCGGACAACTCCCCGGAAACGATTCAGCGCCGCTTCAAGTGGGCGTTGCGGATGATCGCCGTCACCAGACTGGTTCTGCGTGATGTGAATATCGCTTCCACGACTGCGCTTCAGGCACTCGATCCGGAGAACGGCAGGGAAAAAGGACTCCTTGCCGGAGCAAATGTGATCATGCCCAATGTGGGCGAGGTCGCCTACCGCAAAGATTATCAGCTCTACAACGGAAAACCCGCACTGGATGAGAATGGAAAAAATATCCGTTCAGCCCTGTTGAAATCTCTGCGTAAAATCGGTGAAGAACCCCGCTGGGACAGCTCCGGAGATCCCATCCACTTTGTCAAACGTACAGCGAAATGAAAAAATTTGATGTTGACAAATACTTGAGAAAAAATCCGGTTCTGGAACTTCTGCCGTACGGTAAATATTCTGAAGCGGTGGTCATTCCCGCCTACGATGAATTGGACTCCATCGGTTCGACATTGGATTCGCTTGAAAAGGCATTGACCAAAGCCGCAATTGATGCCGCAATTATCGTGGTCATAAACCATCCTCCCGGCGCGGATGATTTTCAATCGGTAAAACTGCTTGAAGAGATAAATTCCGGAAAGTACAGTAAAATCCACACCATTTATCTTCCAAATAATCCGGGCGGAGTCGGAGCGGCGCGGAAAGCGGGAATGGACACGTTCATCCACGCTGTTCCTCCGAAAGAAATGGAAAAATCGGTAATTTATTCCCTGGATGCCGACACCATCGTTGAAGAGGATTATTTTTCTGACACGCTGCCGGAAGTTCTCAAAGGCGGAGCAGTTTCGATACCTTTTTCCCACCAGAAAGCTGAAACTCCCGCGCTTCAGCGGGCGATCGATGATTACGAAGCGTACATGACAAGATATGTTCAGAAATTATCCGAAGCCGGTTCACCATACGCCTTTTACACCATCGGTTCAGCCTTTGCGGTGCGAGGCGATGCTTACATCCGTGCCGGAGGGATGAAAGTCAAACCGGCAGGCGAAGATTTTTACTTTTTACAGGCGGTTGCCAAAAGTTCCGGTGTCCGTCAGCTTTCATTCCAAGCACTGGTGCATCCGTCACCGCGCATATCGAAACGGGTCCCTTTCGGCACCGGTCCGGCCGTTGAACTGCTGCTCAACGGCGGTGAACTCAACATTATCTCCGATCCGGCGTTTGATGCCCTGCAGAGATTTCTTCATATTGCGGCAGACTCTGAAGCGTTGGCAGAGCCGGGCGTTTTGCGGAACCGTCTGGAGGAAAAAATGAGGATATTTCTGGAAAAAGAGGGCTTTTTTGACCGCTTCGGCAAAGTTGCAAAAGACAACCGGAAACGACCGGAAAAACTGCTGAAATCCTTTCACGAGTGGTTCGATGGACTGAAAACTTTAAAATTTCTGCATTTTTTCTCTGATTAAGGGCTTTTTTGTATTGACAAAAAATAATTGAAATGCTAGTTTATCACCGTGCAACTTTGAAATAACAGCAAAGTGTCCTTTCAGAGTTGCGTAAAACGTAAAATTTAAATTGCAAACAATATGTTCAGCAAAAGAGGTTGAAGGCTATGAAAAACGATTTTTCCCAGTACGTTGACAAAGATTCGGTAATGACTCTGGTCGGCAAAACAAAACTGGAAGTAATGGATCAGTTGATCTCCCGCGCGGCGGATCTCACCAAGTTGAGCCGCGATTTGATCTTCCGTCTGGTCTGGAAACGTGAACAGATGATGACCACCGGTGTCGGCGGCATGCTCGCGCTGCCACACATCCGTATCAATGATATCCTCCGTCCGTTCGTCATCGTCGGTGTCTGCGAAAACCCGATCGAAGATTATCAGGGACAGGATGATCAGCCGGTGCGCGTGATCGTTTTCACCGTTGCCCCGGACGAAAATCAGGAAGCCTATCTGCAGCTTTTGAGCAGCATTTCCCGCCGTCTGCGCAACCCCAAACTTATCGAACAGATGATCGGCACCGTTGGCAATACCGTCGATCTGCTTGCCGTCATCCAGCAGGAAAGTGATCCCCAATGAGTAATGAAAATGCGATCGGCAACGGAGCCACTCTCGACTTCTGCTGTAAAAAGTCCGGTTGTGACGGAGTGATAAAATTCAACCTCGCCGATGTTGTCGATCCGGATTTTCAGGCGGTCTGCCCGACGTGTCACAATGCTTATGCGCTTGACGATGAATTGCGCGATAAACTCAAACGGATGCTGGAGTTGATCATCGCCATCCGCAACAGTGAAGACATTCTGGGCGACAGCGTGGTTTCGGTCAATGTTGCCGGCGGCGAGGTGCGGATACCTTATGCACTTTTGCTCACCCGGCTCAATACGATGATTACTCTGGATATCGGAGGCAGCAAAACCGACTTTCACCTCTGGGTCGAACCGTCTTCACCGAGTACATTACGTTGATATAAAAAAATATCAGCAAAAAATTGAATAGAAGTATGTTTTTTCGCGCCGGGCAATGTTCCCGGCGTGATGTATTATTTGAAAAGTGTAAAATATGGAATTTTCTGCCGGAGAAATTTCCCGGCAGCAGCAATATAAACAACAACTTCACTGAAAGGAGACCGCCTGATGTTCAGTACCGTATTCAAGGCGATTTTCGGAACAAAATCCCAGCGCGACGTCAAAAAGATGCTCCCGCTGGTTCGCCGTATCAATGAGCTGGAAGTTCAGCTGCAGCAGCTTTCCGATGAGCAGCTTCAGGGAAAAACTGCGGAATTCAAATCCCGCCTCGCCGCCGGAGAAACTCTCGACGACCTCATGTGCGAAGCATTCGCCGTGGTAAAGAACGCCTGCCGAAGAATGTGCGGCAAAGAGTTTGAGGTCTGCGGACAAAAGCTCACCTGGAATATGATCCCCTTTGATGTCCAGCTCATGGGCGGTATCGCGTTGCACCGCGGTTCGATCGCAGAAATGGCGACCGGTGAGGGTAAAACTCTCGTTGCCACCATGCCGCTTTACCTCAATGCTTTGACCGGACGCAATTGTCAGCTCATCACCGTCAACGACTACCTCGCCCGCCGCGACTCCAGCTGGATGGGAGTTATTTTCAACTTCCTCGGACTTACCGTCGGCTGTCTGCAGAATATGCAGATGCCCGATGAACGCCGCGCCCAGTACAACTGCGATATCACCTACGGCACCAACAGTGAATTCGGGTTCGACTATCTGCGCGACATGGGCATGGCAAGCGATGCCGATCAGCTGGTCCAGCGCGACCACTACTACGCCATCATCGACGAAATCGACAGTATCCTGATCGATGAAGCGCGTACTCCGCTTATCATTTCCGGTCCGGTCCCGATGGCAAAAGATCAGTTCACTGAACTCAAACCGCTGGTCGCCGATCTGTACAACCGTCAGAATCTGCTCTGTTCCCGTCTGGTGCGCGAAGCCCGGGCGGTACTGGATAAGGAAGATATCAGCGATGCGGAATTTGAAGATGCCATCACCAAACTGCTTCAGGTGAAATTCGGTATGCCGACCCACCGCCAGCTGCTCCACGCCTTTGAAAACGGCGAAATACTGCGCGAAGTCGAACGGCTCGATTCCAAAGTCCACAGCGACAACAACCGCGGTATGCTTCAAGCTGTCCAGAGTGTTCTTTACTTCACCATTGATGAGAAAACCCACGAAGCCGACCTCACCGAACTCGGACGCAACACCATCAGTCCCGATGATCCGGAAGGCTTCATCATCCCCGATCTGCTGGCAGAACTTCACAAAATCGAAATCGACGAAACTCTCACTCCGGCGGAAAAACTGGAAGCCAAAGAAAAGTTCCAGGAATTTTTCGCTGACAAGAGCGAACGGCTCCACGATCTTTCCCAGCTGCTCAAGGCCTACTGCCTTTTTGAGAAAGATGTCAACTATGTGGTCATGGACCGCAAAGTCATGATCGTCGATGAACATACCGGTCGTCTGATGCCCGGACGCCGTTTCTCCGACGGTCTCCATCAGGCTCTGGAAGCCAAAGAGGATGTCCCCGTGGAAGCTGAAACCCAGACCATGGCGACCATCACCATCCAGAACTACTTCCGTATGTACAAAAAACTGGCAGGTATGACCGGTACTGCGGAAACCGAAGCCGCGGAATTCCACCAGATCTACAAGCTCGATGTGGTGGTCATCCCGACCAACCGTCCCTGCATCCGCAAAGATGAAAACGATTCCATTTTCAAAACCAAACGGGAAAAATTCAACGCCATCCTCGATGATATCAATGAACGCTACACCGCCGGACAGCCGGTTCTGCTCGGCACGATTTCTGTCGATGATTCCGAAAAACTCTCCCGCATGCTCAAAATGCGCAACATCCCTCACAACGTGCTGAACGCTAAAAACCATCAGCGCGAAGCGGAAATCATCGCCCACGCCGGTGAAGTGCGCGCCGTCACCGTCGCCACCAACATGGCAGGACGCGGTACCGACATCAAACTCGGCCCCGGAGTAGCAGAACTGGGCGGACTTCATGTTATCGGCAGTTCGCGCCATGACTCCCGCCGTATCGACCGCCAGCTGCGCGGCCGCTGTTCCCGTCAGGGCGACCCGGGCAGTTCCAAATTCTACGTCTCTCTGGAAGACGATCTGATGCGCCTTTTCGGCGGAGACCGTATCGTCAAGATCTTTGACCGCTTCGGCTTGAAAGAGGGTGATGAACTTCAGCACCCCTGGCTCGACCACTCCATCGAAACCGCCCAGAAACGGGTGGAACAACAGCACTTCTCCATCCGTAAGCGCACGCTGGACTTTGACGATGTGATGAATAAACAGCGCGAGATCGTCTACGCCCTGCGCAAAGATGCGCTGCTTTCAGAAACTCCGCATGAAGTGCTGTTCTCCATCATTGATCAGGTGGTGGAAACCATCGTTGCCAACGCTGCCAATGCCGCCGCCGCCCGCCGCGACAACAGCAACTTTGACTGTGAAGCCCTCGCCGCCGCGCTCAATGCGGTATTCCCGCTGGAATTCACCGCTGCCGACCTCACCGCCGGTATCGTCAGTGAACGTTTGACCAAACCGCGCGACCTCGAACTGCAGATAATCGAAAAAATCGAAAAATCCTACCGTGACCGCAACGAAGGCATGCCCGATGAACAGCTCGCTTATCTCCAACGGCATACCATTCTCGAAGCCCTCGACCGCTTGTGGCAGGAACACCTCTACGCCATGGATCATCTGCGTTCAAGTATGTCACTGCGCGTCTACGCCCAGAAAGATCCGCTGGTAGAATACAAAAATGAAGCTTTCGGTATCTTCAAAAACATGATGGATCAGGTCTATATGGATGTGGCAAAGAATCTCTTCCGAATCACTCTGACCCGCATTGAATCCATCGAAGAGTTGTTGAGTTCCATGCCGCAGGAGATGATCCATCAGCAGTTCGGACAATTCGGCGGCGACACTGCTGAAGCTGAACCGCAGGAGGAGGCTCCGGAAGTACACTTCACCTTCCACCGCGAAACCCCAAAGGTCGGACGCAATGATCTCTGCCCCTGCGGCAGCGGTAAAAAGTATAAAAAATGTTGCGGCAAAGATTGATTTGCCCTGAATAATAAGAGATAAAATTACGGAGTTTGTTATAATCATGGCTAAACAGGAAGCATTGCCCCGCGCATACGAAGCAGCGGAGGTCGAAAAAAAGTGGTTTCCCGAATGGGAAAAATCCGGTTGCTTTCACGGCGACCCCAAATCTGCAAAACCGGGATTTTCCATCGTCATCCCGCCCCCCAACGTCACCGGTATATTGACTCTCGGTCACGTCCTCAACAACACTTTGCAGGATATTCTCTGCCGCCGCGCCCGGATGAAAGGTTTTGAAGTCTGCTGGTTTCCCGGCACCGACCATGCCGGTATCGCCACTGAAGCGCGGGTGGTCAAGTTTCTCAAAGAAACTGAAAATGTCACCCGCGACGAACTTGGACGTAATGAGTTCATCAAACGGGTCTGGCAATGGAAAGATGAATTCGGCGGCAAAATCATCCGTCAGCTCCGGACTCTGGGTTGCTCCTGCGACTGGGAGCGTGAACGCTTCACCATGGACGAGGGACTTTCCAAAGCAGTGCTTAAAGTTTTCATTCAGCTTTACAACAAAGGTTACATCTACCGCGGTCAGCGGATGATCAACTGGTGTCCGGCGGCAAAAAGTGCGCTTTCGGATGAAGAGGTGATCTATAAAGATGTTCCCGGCAAATTCTACTATTTCCGTTATCCGCTGGCGGACGGTTCCGGTTTCCTCACCGTTGCCACCACCCGTCCGGAAACCATGTTCGGCGATACCGCCGTCGCGGTCCACCCGGAAGATCCCCGCTTCAAGCATCTCATCGGGAAAATGGTCAAACTTCCCCTTACCGACCGGGAGATCCCCATCGTCGGCGACCGGCACGCCGATCCGACCAAAGGTACCGGCTGTGTGAAAATCACTCCGGGACACGACCCAAATGACTTTGAAGTCGGCCGCCGCTGCAATCTGGAAATCATCAACATGATGAATCCGGATGCCACTCTCAATGACAAGTGTCCGGCTGAATTTGTCGGCATGGACCGCTTCGCCGCCCGTGACCTCTGCGTCAAACGCATGGAAGAAGCCGGGTTACTGGAAAAGGTCGAAGATATCACCCACGCCGTCGGCTACTCCGAACGCGGTGATGTCCCCATCGAAACTCTGGTCAGTGCCCAGTGGTTCTGCAAAATGGGCGAACTTGCCAAGCCCGCCATCGAAGCAGTGCGCAACGGCAACATCAAATTCTATCCGGAACGCTGGAGCAAAACCTATTTCCACTGGATGGAAAATATTCAGGACTGGTGCATCTCCCGTCAGCTCTGGTGGGGTCACCGTATCCCCGCCTGGTACAACGAAAAAGGCGAAGTCTATGTCGGCGAAACCGCCCCCGAAGGCGACAACTGGAAACAGGAAGAAGATGTGCTTGACACCTGGTTCTCCAGCTGGCTGTGGCCATTTTCCATCATGGGCTGGCCCGATGCCGGAAAAGAGGAGATGGAGAAATTCTACCCGACCAACGATCTGGTCACTGGTCCTGATATCATCTTCTTCTGGGTGGCGCGTATGATCATGGCCGGTTGTGAATTCACCGGCAAGATCCCCTTCAACAACGTCTACTTCACCAGTATCATCCGCGACGATCTGGGCAGAAAACTTTCCAAGAGTCTGGGCAACTCCCCCGACCCGCTGGATGTCATCGCCGAATACGGTGCGGACGCACTGCGTTTCTCCATCGCCTACATCGCTCCGATCGGTATGGATATCAAATACAGCAATGAAAAATGCGAAATCGGTCGCAATTTTGCCAATAAACTCTGGAACGCCTGCCGTTTCCGTCAGATGCAGTGCGATGTGACGGACTACTCCCGCAAACTTATCGATGCGGAACTTTCCAGCGACGAAAAATGGATGCTCGCCAAACTCGATGCCGCTGAAAAACTGGTCGAAAGCGAACTTGCCGCTTTCCGTTTCCACGCCGCCGCCCACGCGCTCTATGATCTGGTCTGGAGCGACTTCTGCGACTGGTTCATCGAAGCGGAAAAAGTGCCGTTCCGCGCCGGAGAAGCCGAAAAAATGCGCGCCTGCGCCGTGCTGGATTTCGTTTTGTTCCGCATATTGAAACTGCTCCATCCCTTCATGCCCTTCATCACCGAAGAGCTTGCTCACCGCATGGGCTTTGTCGAAGAGGGCAGCTTCCTCGACAATGAATCTTTCCCGATGGGTATTGAAGGACTTGAAGTCGATCCGGCAGTCATCGCCAAAGTCGATGCCAAGTTTGAAGCGGTCAAAGCGGGGCGCTTCCTCCGTTCCAGCTACAATATTCCGGACGGCAAAAAGCTCAAATTCCACTTCAAGCTCAATGATGCAGAAGGAATGGAATTTTTCACCAAACAAAAGAGTTCGCTTGTGAGTCTGCTCAACGCCGAAGACATTGAATTCGATACCGCCGCCTTTGACGCATCCAGCCGCGGTGCCGCCGCCAGCCAGACCGTCACCGCCGGTGTGGTGAGTCTGCCGCTTGCCGACCTTATCGATGTCGATGCCGAAGTCGCCCGTCTGGAAAAACAGCTCGCCGACCTCAAAAAGTGGATCGCCGGCAACGAAGCCCGTCTTGCCAATGAGAAGTTCGTTTCCAGCGCACCCGAAAAGGTGGTCGCCGATACCAGAGCAAAACTGGAAGAACTCAAAGCCAAAGCGGCTCACACCGCCGAAATGCTTGCCACTTTGAAGTAAGCAGTAATTTCCGGGGAAATATCTGCAATATGGGTAAATGTGATCTTGCAACAGCGCTCCAAAACGGGATACTGGTGTTCGACGGCGGTTTCGGTACCGAGTTGTACCGCAAAAACTACTTTGTCAACACTTCGTATGACAATCTGGTGCTGACTGATCCGGCAGTGGTAAGTTCGATCCATCAGGCATACGTCGATGCCGGAGCGGATGTACTTACCACCAACACTTACAGCGCAAACCGCCTCTCGCTGACGCGCTTCGGTCTGGCGGAAAAGGTTGCAGAAATCAACTGTGCCGCAGTCGCGCTGGCAAAAAAAGCCGCCGCAGGCAGGGAAAATATCCTGATCGCCGGGTCGATCGGCCCGGTTTCAGGAGACGATGCCGCATTGAGGACAGGTGCGATTGCTGAACAAGCTTCAGCACTTATCGGCAGCGGAGCGGATTTCCTCATCTTTGAATCCATCTCCAATATCAGCGATCTGCAGGATATTTTAAAGGTCGTCCGCAAAGTTGATTTCCCGTGGGTTCCAAGTTTCGTCTTTGACGGCAATGGAGTGCTGGCAGACGGCAGTAATTTTCACGCGGTTCTGACTGAACTGGAAAATTCCGCTCCCGCCGCATTCGGCATCAACTGCGGAACCGGTCCTGAAACCACCTTTGAAGCGGTAAAATTGATCATTCCGCAGCTCAAACTGCCTTTGATCGTCCAGCCGGGAGCCGGAGTACCCAAAAATGTGGACAACCGCTTCATGCCGATGACCACCCCGGAGTACTTCACCACCTACGCCTTGCGCTATGTCAATCTGGGCGCAAAAGGTGTCGGCGGCTGCTGCGGCATCACTCCGGCACACATATCCGATCTGGTGCGTTCCCTCAAGCCGATGACCAAAATGGAAAATTCCGCCGCGCTCAAGATCGAGGTCAGAGAAGCGGATTTACTCCCGGCAATTCCGACGGAAGAAAAAAGCACTTTCGGCAAAAAGCTGATTTCAGACAAGTTCCTTAAACTTATTGAACTTACCCCGCCTAAAGGCTTTGATCTGACCGATACCATCAACAAAGCAAAACTTTGTAAAGAGGCAGGATTTGATGCCATAAATCTGCCGGACGGCCCCCGCGCCAGCTGCCGGGTGTCCCAGGTCATCACCGCTGCCGAGATCCAGGAACACGCCGGGATCGAAACCATTATCCACTGCTGTGCCCGTGACCGCAATCTGATAAGTTTACAGTCGATGATCCTCGGCTGTATGGCAAAAAAGCTCAATAATATTCTCTTTATCACCGGTGATCCGCCGAAACTTGGAAATTATCCATTCAGCTCCGGAGTCTTCGATGTCGATTCCATCGGTCTGGTGAAACTGCAAAGCCGCCTCAATTGCGGTATTGATGTCGGCGGTCAGCCGTTGGGAAAAAACATTCAGACGGCGATCGTTTCCGGTGTCGGAGCCGACCCCAACGCCATCGACCCGGAACGCGAATACCGCCGCCTCGCCGAAAAAATCGAAGCCGGTGCTGAATTCATCATCACCCAGCCGGTCTTTGATCCGGATGCATTGTTGAAATTTCTCAAAAGAATCGACCACTTCCATATTCCGGTCATCGCCGGAGTCTGGCCGTTTGCCAGTTACCGCAACGCCGAATTTATGAAAAATGAGGTTCCGGGAGTCGTCGTGCCGGACTGGATCATGGCAAAGATGAAAGCCGCCGAAACCAAAGAAGCTCAACGCGATGCCGGTATCGCCATTGCCAGACAATTGCTCAATGAGATCCACGGAGCTGTCCGCGGTGTTGCCACCAGTGCGCCATTCGGCAATGTAAAAACCGCCATCGAAGTTTGTGAAGGATACTGATTTTATGCGTTACAATCCCAAAAAACACCGCCTGCCGATCTGCAAAGCTGAAGGTGTTCTCACCATAGATAAACCGCAGGGGTGGACCAGCTTTGACGTGGTCAATTTCGTCCGCGCCCGCTTCAACATCCCCAAAGTCGGTCATTGCGGCACTCTCGATCCGGCGGCGACCGGACTTCTGGTGCTGGTCATGGGCAAATTCACTGCCGTCAGCCAGAAGTTGAGCGCCGATGACAAAGTTTACACCGGTTCGCTCAAACTGGGTATCGAAACCGATTCCGCAGATATGGACGGAGAGATCATCCGCGAATGTCCGGTCGATGTCACGGAAGAGCAGTTTATTGAAAATTTCAACAGCTTCCGGGGCAGACAGTTTCAGATGCCGCCCATGGTCTCCGCAGTCAAAGTCGGCGGCCAAAAGCTCTATGAACTGGCACGCAAGGGGGTCGAAGTCGAGCGCGAAGCCCGTGAAATCGAGATCAAAAAACTGGAAATAACCCGCCTCGCCCTCCCCGAATGTGATTTTATTATGGAATGCAGTAAAGGCACTTACGTCCGCAGTTTCTGTTCCGATCTGGGCAAAAAACTCGGTTGCGGCGGTGTACTCACCTCATTGCGCCGTCTGCGTTCCGGAAAATTTTCTCTGGACGATGCCGTCACAGTGGACTATCTCAAGACCCTTGAAGCACCGGAATTTACTTCCCTCATGGCGGAGCGTCTGGTCAAACTGCTGAAAGAACATAATTTATGAATGACGAAAAGAATATTTCCACAAGTTTACTGGAAGAAAAAATAGCTGAAGCAGGTGACAAATTCACCCTCGCTTCAGTTGCCCGCGCGCTCGGTTCTCCGCGCTCGGATGTGTTGCGCCGCCGTCTGGAACGCCTCATTGAAAGCGGCAACGACTATTTTTATGATAAAAAATGGAACTGCATCAAGCGGGAAAGTTTCTTTACCGGCAGAGAGTTCATCATCACCCCCGATGAATGGGAAATTACGCAAGGGGTACTTTTCCCGGGGCACCGTTTTATCCCGTTTCTGCCGGATACCGTTTTCCCGTCTGATGTAAAATTGCTTCTGTCCAATGGAGAAGAACTTCCCAAATGCAAGATCACCCTGCCTTTAGGAAAAATTTTCCACTACCACTTACTGCTGGGATCGGAACAGATTTTCGATTATCTGATCGCTGAAGATCCCGCCAATGCCCATCTGGCGCACCACGCAAACTCCAATGAACAGGTCACGTTGGAAGTTTTTGACCTTGCAACATTCTACCGCGCATTGAAATTCAGTGCCGGTGATGCAGTGTGCTGTCAGGTAGTCGATTACAGTAATGGTATAGTAAAATGCCGTCCGCTCGCCGCCGATGAACGTTCTTTCAACGACAGAAAAAAACGCATTGCCGCACTGGATGAAGCGATCAAACAGGTTTGGGAGGAGTTCATGGACTATCCGGATATTCCCGAACAGCTGGCATGGGCGGAATATTATTCCGGTGAATCCAGCAGTACCGGAGCATCCATTGACGAATTCATCAGTCAGTCTGCCATGGTCGAACTCCGTGCAGACGGCGATCACGCCGTACTCAGCATCCGGGAAGCAGATAAGATTTCAGATGATCCGGTTCTGCCGGAGGGATTGAGCATTTCCAATACCGCGCTGGATGATCCGTTGAAACTGCTTTCCGGCAGCGGCATTGCCCTTACCGAAGCGGAACTGGACAGCTTTATGCTTGATGCCATCAACAAACGGGAAACCGATTTTGACGGCGTTTATTCCCGGATATTCGCCCACCGCGAACTGGATATGAATGATGAAGCCCAACAGGCGGTATTGCTCAACTATCTGGAGGAACGTTTTGAAGAGTTGCTCGAAAACTACAACCGCGTGGATGATGAACCTAAAGCTGAACTGCGTTCCGATCTGGTGGAAGCGATCAGCGAACGGCTCGAACTGCTCTCTTACTTTGGTTCCCTTGACCGCGAACTCAATGAAAAAGAGACCGCGTTGCTCAAAGCTCTCGCCGGAGTTTCCACCCGGCTCAACGAAGCACTCAAACTGCTCAATAATCCGGCATTCACACCGGATGAAATTGAATTGGAACGACTTGCCACTCTGGTCGATGCCGGATTGGACGAACAGGAAGAGCTGTTGAACGATTACAACTCTTCCAATTCAAAGTGACAATAACAAAAATATATAATAAAAATGGAGAAACAGAACATGAAATTCTTTGCCAGCGGTAATGAAGCCGTCGCAATGGCGGCATTCGACTGCGGCGTAAATCTCGGATGCGGTTATCCGGGTACGCCCTCTTCGGAAATTCTGGACGAATTGAGCAAAATCGGCGGAGCCGCCGAATGGGCTCCCAATGAAAAATGCGCCATGGAGGTCGCCATCGGCTGCGCTTACGCTGGAGGACGCGCTCTCGTCACCATGAAACATGTCGGGCTCAATGTCGCCGCCGACCCGTTTTTCACCATCGCCTATTCCGGAACCCCCGGTGCGCTGGTGGTCATCAGCGCCGACGACCCCGGCATGGCGAGCAGTCAGAATGAACAGGACAACCGCCGTTACGCCATTGCTGCCGGTGTCCCGATGTTTGAACCGTCGGATTCCCAGGAGTGCTACGACTATCTCTGTGCCGCCTTTGAACTGGCGGAGAAGTTCCGTTCCCCGGTACTGTTCCGCATGACCACCAGAGTCTGCCACTCCAAGTGCGTTCTGGAACGGCGCAAAGCAACTCCCGATGCCAAAAAGACCGGCAGTTTCACCAAAGATCCCAAGTCCAACGTAATGGTTCCCGCATTCGCCAAACTTGCCCACCGCCGGTTGCGCGCCGACCTCAAAACCATGGCAGAAATCAATGAAAAAGGCGAATATACCACCATCATTGAAAAAGATTCCAAACTCGGTATCATCACCAGCGGTGTCTCTTTCCATCATGTCCTCGATGCCGCGCCGGAAGCTTCCGTCCTCAAGCTCGGCATGACCTACCCGCTTCCCGTTGAAACCGTCCGCGCTTTTGCTGATAAAGTTGACCGCTGCCTCATCATCGATGAAGGCGACCCGGTACTCTTTGAACAACTTAAAGCCGCCGGTATCAATGTGGAAAACAAACCCGAAGAGTTCCGCTTCGGCGAACTCAATGTCGCCCGTGTCCGCAAACTCATTGCCGGTGATACCACCCCCGAAGCTCCGGGAAAACCGGGCAAACCGCCCCAGCTCTGCGTCGGCTGTCCCCACCGCAAAACCTTTGAAGTCATCCGCGATCTGGGTTGCATCGTTTCCGGTGATATCGGCTGCTACACCCTCGGTGTCATGCCGCCATTCAATGCCATCGACACCTGCGTCTGCATGGGTGCAAGCGTTACCGTGGGTCTTGGTATGCGTCACCAGCTCCCCGAAGCTGAAGCCCGCAAAGTGGTCAGCGTCATCGGTGACAGCACCTTCCTCCATACCGGTATCAACGGCATTGTGGAAATGGTCTACAACCGCCCCAAAACCGGTCATGTGGTGATCATTCTGGACAACCGCATCACCGGCATGACCGGCTGTCAGGAAAACCCCGGCACCGGCTACCATCTCGACCTTACTCCGGCATACGCAGTCAACTTTGAAAACATCGTCAAAGGTATCGGTGTCGATAACTGCGATGTCATCGACACCACCGCCGAACCGGAGAAATTTGCCGAACTGCTCAAAACCCGTTTGGCATCCAATGATTGCAGTGTCATCATCGCCCGCCGTCCCTGTATTCTGGCAATGGCAAAACGCAGTAAAATGGAGAAAAAATAATCATGAAAGTTACCAATATTGTTGTTTCCGGCCTCGGCGGTCAGGGAGTTTTGAAAATCACCGACATCCTGTCTGAAGTTCTTTTCAATCAGGGCTACGATGTCAAAAAAAGTGAAGTCCACGGCATGAGCCAGCGCGGCGGATCGGTTTCCAGCGAAGTCCGTTTCGGCGAAAAGATCAACAGCCCGATGGTTCCCGCCGGTGAAGCGGATATCCTCGCAGTGCTGGATGCATCTCAGACCGAAGTTGCGCTCCCGGTACTCAAAGCTGACGGCAAACTCATCACTCCGGAATCAATCCCGGTCGATCAGCTCAAAAATCCCAAAGCTCTCAATACCATGCTCCTCGGTGCGCTCTCCGCCTGTCTGCCCGAACTTCCGGAAGATGCATTCATCGCCGCGATCAACAACGCTTTCCCGGAAAAGCTCCGCGCGTTGAATATTGAGATGTTCCAGCTGGGACGCAACTGCGGAAAGTAATTTTTGTGACAAACTCCCGGAGCTCATACGCGCGTCTTGCGCTTATACCGGTGTTTATCGCCGGGAGTTTGTTCATTGCCGGACTTCTGCTGCCGCCATTGCCGCTGTTTATCACCGACAACGGCAACAAATACATTATCATGCGCGACTTTGCAGAAACCGGCACACTATTTATCGATCACATTGAACCCGCCCTTTTTCCAAAAGGCGGGTTTCATTTTCAAGCTCTCGGAAACGGTCGGATTTACTCTTTTCATTCGTGGGTGCTTCCGGTAATTTCATCATTTTTCTACAAGATCGCCGGAGAAAATGCCGCATTGCTCCCGGTATGGCTCTGCGGAGTTGGAATTTTACTGCTTTTGAGCAAAGATAAAAGATCCCGCTTTGCCGCGTGGGGATTGCTTTTGACGACTCCCGTGTGGCTTTATTCGCAAATGCTGTGGGAGATGGTGCCAAGCACGCTGGCGGTGCTGGCAGCATTCATACTGCTTGAAAAACGACATATTTTCACCGCCGGGCTCATCCTCGGAGCGGGTATCTGGTTCCGGGAAGAACTGTATATTTTAAGTGGTATCATCGGCATACTGATGCTCTTTTCCCGCCGCTGGAAAGATGCTCTTTTTCTCGCATTGGGCGGCATTGCCGCAGTACTGCCGTTGTGGCTGTGCAATTTTTTCATCTACGGTCATATACTCGGACTTCACGGTGCGACCTATGCGTTGAACAATCGTACAGAATTTACTTTCCTGTCAGAACTGAAGGGATTATTTTTCAACTTCTATCAGCATTTGCTCCGGTTTGAAACGCTTTCTCCCCGCGCATCATTTATTCTGTCGCTCACAGGAAGTGCGGCACTGCTTCTGCCGGGATTGGTAAAAAATGAAAAGTTCAAACTTGCCGGATTGGGAATCTTCACCGTGGTCGATGCGGTTTTCATCCGGTATCTATTCAATTCATCTTCACCACTGTTCACTTGCGGAGTGACGATGAGTCTGTTTTTCACATTGCCGCTGGCGGCGGGATTTTTCATCAATCTGCGCCAGTTGTGGAATGACACAAATCAGCACATACGTTTTATGAGTCGCGCGGTAACGATATTTATTTTTGCCGTACCGCCGCTGTTGACCAGATTTGACATCGGCTTGACCTTCGGGGCGCGCCACTACATTTGCATCATGCCGCTGCTGATGATCTTGAGTTTCCGTGGATTTGCAAAAATGCAATATCCGGTAAAAATCAAACAGTTTTTCCTTATCGTTCTGTGCACCGGCGGTATTATTTTGCAATATTGGGGATTTGCCACGCTGTACCAAAGCAGTCATCACAGCACAAATTTTGAGAAACACCTTGCCGCATTGCCGGAAAAAGTGGTGGTGACTGATGTATTCTTTCTGCCGGAACAAGCTCCGCGGATATTTTTTGACAAAACCTGTCTGGAAGTCGCAACTGATGAACAAGCTGAAATTCTGCTGAAATATCTGGAAAAACATCAGATCACAGAATTTATCCTTCTCTTGAGTTCAAACAGCAACTTCCGCCGGATGGGAAACCAAACTTTAGGAAAAATTTTAACCGCATATCCGGTGATCGAAGCACCGGTACCGATCAATGCCGCCCCCGGGATGCCGTTATTCACAGCCCGGTGCCGGAAAGCTGTTCAATAAGCGGAGCAATGACCTTTTCCACATCGCCCGCACCCAACACAGCAATAATTCCGCCTGCTTCCGGAAGATTTGCCGCAACCGAACGGGCGATCTCCTGCCAGCTGCCGGAAAGATATTCACCATTTGCAGCGGCAGCAAGTTCAGCTCCACCGACTTTTCCGCTTTCGCACCATGCGGCAAAGACCGGGACAACGACCAGTCTGTCCGCCTTGCTCAATGCAGAAGCAAAACTTTCAAAATAACGCTCCAAACGGGCGTAACGGTGGGGTTGAAATATTACGGTCAAATGTTTCCCGGGATAGTTCAAACGCAGTAATTCAAGACTTTTTTCCACCTCTGTCGGGTGATGGGCGTAATCTTCAATAACGGTGAACTGTTCCGAAATGTGATGTACCGTCATCCGACGCTTCACCTGCGGATAGTTTGCCGTCGCCCTGAATGCGGCAGTTTCATCACATCCGGCAAGCAATGCCGCCTGATAAGCAATAAAGCTGTTTGCCGCCTGAAATCCCCGCAACCCGGCAAATTCATCCGGCATCATTTCCAGCCGCACCGCATGGGAGTGGCCGGCAAATAAACGATCACACTCCTCTGAAGCATAATAGAGCAGTATTTCTGAATTTGCCGCAAAGGTACGGAAATTCTTTTCCAATACCGCTTTACCGCCCAGACTCCATGAGTGGTCATCCTCGACATTGGGAACGACCCCGATAAAGTTTTTCAACGCGGTATGAGTCCCGTCGGATTCGTCGGCTTCAGTGACAAAGAGATCGTCATTTTTCCCATTGCTGCATGACGGCATCCCGTCGACTTGCGCTCCGATCATAAACCCTGGAGCTTTGCCGCATTCACTTAAAATCGAAGAAATCAACGCAGAAATCGAACTCTTGCCATGCGTACCTGAAACCGAAATCACCCGGCGGTAATTTTTGGCAAATTCAGCCAGATATTCGCCGCGCCGGAAACAGGGAACTCCATGTTCCTGCGCCGCCAGCAGTTCGGGATTATCAGCGGCAGCCGCCGAAGTAAATACTGCAGTCGTCACATCAAAGGCAAAGTTTTCTTTCCGGTGACCGGTAAAAATCTGCGCCCCGGCGGCTTGCAATGAAGCACACTTGGAATTGAATTCAATATCTGATCCGGACACCGCAACATTGCGCCGGAGCAAAAGTTCAGCCAATGGAGCCATTCCTGCTCCGCCGATGCCGATAAAGTGTACTTTCACTGCTCCACCGTCACGCTTTACGCGCCTGATTGAGCCGGCAGTAGATACCGCCCTTTGCCAACAACTCGCTGTGAGTACCGCTCTCGGCGATCTTACCATGTTCAAGAACGATGATGCAATCGGCATGCTCGATCGTGCTCAAGCGGTGGGCGATGACGAAAACCGTACGGTCTTTCATCGCTTTATCCAGAGCTTCCTGCACCAGTTTTTCAGTAACATTGTCCAATGCACTGGTGGCCTCATCCAATATCAGCACCGGGGGATTGCGCAAAATCGCCCGGGCAATGGTTACGCGCTGTTTTTCGCCCCCGGAAAGTTTGAAACCGTTTTCACCGGCGATGGTATCGTATCCTTCCGGATGAACCCCGGCAACAATGAAATTATGAGCGTTGGCAAGTTTTGCAGCGGATTCAATATTTTCCATTGTTGCCTCCGGCGTACCATAGGCGATATTTTCTCTTATCGTCTCATTGAAAATGATCGGCTCCTGATTCACTACGCCGACCATGTCGCGCAATGAAGCGATCGTACAATCCCGGACATCAACTCCGCCGATCGTTATTCTGCCTGATGAAACATCATAAAAACGGGCGATAAGATTGGCAAGAGTGGATTTACCGCTGCCGGTCTCTCCGACGACCGCGACCACATGACCGCGCGGGATGGTGAAACTGACATTATCGAGGATCGTCCGGTCATCATAACTGAAAGTGACATTTTCCAGAACGATGCCGTCACCGACATCTTTCAATTCCACCGCATCAGCTTTTTCCGGCAGTTCCATGTCAACATCCAGAGTTTCAAAAACCCGTTCCGCCGCCGCCATGGACTGCTGAAGCATACCGATAACCTTGGATACATCTTTTATCGGACGATACGCCATCAACAGCGGAGCCAGCAATGCTGCCAACTGGGTAACCGTTGCACCATTGGTATAACTGTACAACAGAAAAACCACGGTGGCAATAACAACGACCAATTCAGTCAGAGGAGAAACCAGCAGCCGGTATCGGGTACCGCTGATGATCCTGCGGATATATTTCCGGTTGGCAGCTTTGAAACGCAAAGTTTCATAATCTTCGGTATGATATGCTTTCACCGCCTTGATACCGAAAAAAACTTCCCGCATCCGCGATGTAACTTCTGCGATGTGCTTATATCCTCTGCGGTAAATCTTCCGTATCTTGGAACTCAATATATTTATCGGAATAAGCAAAACCGGAAAACAGACTATCAGCATTATCAAAAGCATATAACTGTTATTGTCCCGGCAGGCAACTATAACCGCCGCCAGACAGCCGATTATCTGCAACGGAGCATTGGTAATATCTTCCACGCTGTGGCTTACAGCATATTCCAACGCCTGAACATCGTTACTGATCCGGCTGATAAGCTGACCGGAATCCACGTTGCCGTAAAACTTCAATGATTGTCCGGTCAGTTTGGCAAACAATTCATTGCGCAGATCCGCCACCACCCGGATACCGACCCAGCGGGTACAGTATCCGTGAATGTAATGGGCAATATTTTTCAATGCCCACACCAGAACAAACAACACAGCGTACAAACTGAACAACTGCCATGCGACCCGTCCATCCGGCGAAACAGCACAAAAACTGAATTTCCGGGGCCAGCTGACGGTGACCTGAACGCCCTCGATATGGATCGGCAGATGGAACTTTTCAGCGGCACTCCGGGCCTGATCAAGCATCTTTGCCAGCTGCGGATCAGTTATCTGCAACTCACTGTCCGGTGAAACACTTTGCGCACTCAACTGTTTTTGAACAGCTTTTGTCTCACTTCCTGACATTGCACCGATCATCTGGGGCAACATCAGCAAGCTGACAAAAAGTGATCCTCCGACCAGCAGACCGGCGATCAACCCCACGGTCAAACGGAACCAGTAGGGTTTGAGATAACCCAGCAGCCGGAAATAAAGATGTTTGGATTTATTCATTACTTACCATAGAATTTGGCGATCGTCGCGACGACATATTCCAACTGGTTGGCTTCAAGTTCACCGAAGATGGGCAGAGCGAGGACTTCGCCGGTAGCTTTTTCGCATTCCGGATAGTCGCCAACTTTACCGCCCAGTTCCTTGAAGCACTCCTGCAAGTGCAGTGAAAGCGGATAGTATACAGCACAGCCGACACCGTTGTCCAGCAGGAACTGTTTCAAAGCATCGCGCTTGCCGTCAGCGACCCGGATGCAGAACTGATTGTAGATGTGACGTACCGGATAAGCGGCTTCCTGTGGCAGGGTGATGAAATCGCTCAAATTGGCATCGGCAAAAAGTTTGCGGTAAGCTGCGGCATTTTTCTGACGGCCGGCACTCCAGCTGTCCAGACTGCGGAGCTTGATGGAAAGGATCGCCGCCTGCAGCGCATCCAGACGGAAGTTACCGCCGACATATTCATGGATATAGGTATTGCTCTGACCGTGGTTGCGGTAGATTTTGAGCAATGCTTCACGTTCTTTGGTATCGCAGCTGACCGCACCGCCGTCACCGAAACATCCGAGGTTCTTGCTCGGGAAGAAGCTGAATGCACCGTATTCGGCAAAAGAACCGACCCGTTTGCCTTTGTATTCGGCACCGATCGCCTGGCAGGCATCTTCGATGATAAAGAGGTTATGCTCTTTGGCGATCTTGACGATGGGATCCATATCGGCGGCCTGACCGAAAAGGTGAACCGGGATGATACCACGGGTTTTCGGAGTGATTTTTTCGGCGATTTTGGCAGGATCGATGTTGAAAGTCACCGGGTCGATATCGGCAAAAACCGGAGTTGCTCCGGCGCGGACGATAGCACCGACGGTGGCAAAGAAAGTAAAGGGAGAAGTGATGATCTCATCACCGGGCTTGATTTTTTCGACCATCAGAGCGATGAGCAGAGCATCAGAACCGCTGGTGACACCGACCGCACCGCCGCTCTGGCAGTAAGCCGCGAGCTCTTTTTCCAGATTCTCGACTTTAGGTCCGAGAATAAAACGCTGACTGTCACAGATTTCCGAAACCACAGAGAGGATCTCCTCTTTCATCGGGGCATACTGGGCGGTAAGGTCAAGCAAGGGTACATTCATTTTTTATGATCTCCATTTTATTTTGGTTTAAAACCTTAATTCTGCAGGAACAACTTCCTGCCAAAATCAAATCCATTTAATATACAGCCAAAATGCACTGTTTACAACTGTATCAGGCAATTAAATCACAATTATCTCCGCCGCATCTGCGGCATCGGCTCTGAAACTTTCAACTTCTGAAGCGGCTGGATCTTCACGATCTCCGCTTCATCGAATGAAACTTTACTGTTTCCGACATTGTTGCGGACAAAAGATACCAGCAAAATCACACCGGAAACCACAAGCGCAATGACTGCCAGAGCGATAATGGAAAATATCACTATCTCAAGTTTGCGGATAACATTGCGGTTGTCACCGGATTCATCGGAGTAAACGGTGGTGGAATAGTTATCCGGAGTTTCAAACTGCAGTTCGCTCCACGGCGCAGTTATCTGTTCTTCATCATCTTTGGACAAGCCGTAAAGTTCACATAAGCGGCGCAAATAAGCCAGAGTGTAGACCGGCTGCGGCAGTTCGCTGAAGTTGCCCTGTTCCAGAGCGTTGATGTACATGGCGCGGATCTTGGTGATCTCTTCGACATCAGCCGGAGTCAACCCCATGCGGCAGCGGGCTTCTTCGAGGATGCGGGCAGCTTCGAGTTTATCCGGTTCGGCATCATCGGTATTGCGCCGTTTTTTCCTTTTTGCAGGCAGGACGGCAACCGGAGAAGCAGAAACATCTTCCTCTCTTCCCGGGAGTTCTTCATCGATTTGAGCGTCAAGAGTTTCGGGTTCTTCAGCTTCAGTAAACTCCTCTGCGGAACCGAAAAGATCATCGGATTCAGCAGAAGCATTCTCATCTTTGAGCCGTTTATTCAAATCAAGCATCGGCGTTATTCTCCTATATCAATTCCATCAAACACCAGAATATCCCGCTTGTTGCCGCTGCCCGAAGGCGGCCCGACAATGCCGCGTTCTTCCATCTGATCGACGATCTCTGCGGCGCGGTTATACCCGATTTTCAACCGCCGCTGCAAGTAACTGGTACTGGCTTTGCGGTCGAGGATGACCACTTCCAGCGCCCGCCGGAAGGTATCATCATCATCAGGACGCATATATTTCTTTATCAACGGCGCAATATCGGCGCGGTCATCATTGTCAATGGCTTCGTACTCTTCGTCGATCTCTTCGCCGTCAGCTCCGCACTCATCGGAAACCAGAACATTGTCATCAAATCTCTGCGGCGCCTGATCGGAGATGAATTGCACCACCTTTTTGATGTCATCATCCTTGACCCATGCACCCTGAACACGTTCGATTTCCATACTGGAACTGGTCATGACCAGCATATCGCCCATACCGAGCAGTTTTTCTGCGCCGGGGGTGTCCAGCACCACGCGGCTGTCGACCAGACTGCGCACCTGGAAGCAGAGCCGGGTGGGCAAGTTGGCTTTGATGACACCGGTGATGATGTTGGTTGAAGGACGCTGGGTGGCGACGATGATGTGGATACCGGCGGCACGCCCTTTCTGGGCGATGCGTGTGATGTTGGTTTCGACATCTTTTTTGGCTTCGGTCATCATCAAATCGGCAAGCTCGTCGAGGATGATCACCAACAGCGGCATTTTAGCGGGGATAACTTTGCCGTCATTATCGAATTCCGGTTCAGCGGGAATGGGGCGGCTGTTGAATTCAGAAAGTTTTTTCACCCCGACTTTGGCAAGCACATGGTAACGGCGATCCATTTCGTTTGCCGCCCAGCGCAGAGCGATGGGGACTTTGGAGGAATCATTGATTATCGGAGTGAGCAAGTGCGGAAGTTTCTTGTATGCATCGAATTCAACGATCTTCGGGTCTACCATGATGAGGCGCAGCTCATCCGGACGGAAACGGAAAAGCATACTCATAATGAGCGAGTTGGAACACACACTCTTACCGGTACCGGTGGCACCGGCAACCAGCATATGCGGAGCTTTGGCAAGGTCGAGAATGACCGGTTTGCCGGAAACATTTTTTCCGAGCGCCAGCGGGATCTCCGCTTTACCGAGTTTCCACTCATCACTCTCCATGACAGAACGCATAAATACCGCTTCCGGACGGGTATTGGAAACCTCCACCCCCACCACCGGACGGCCGGGGATGGGAGCAAGGACACGGATGCTCGTTGCCGAAAGTGCCATGCGGATATTGTCCTGGATCTGCTCGACCTTTTTGACATTGATACCGGGATCAAGGGTGATTTCGTAACGGGTGACACGGGGACCGGAAACAAAACCGGTAACGCGGCCGGAAATGCCGAAGTCATCAAGGGTCTGCTGGATCCGCGATGAAGCAAGTTCAATAGCATCGCTGCTTTCGCCCATGACATTGGTTCCCTGGGCGAGCATGGAAATGGGCGGCAGGACAAATTCTCCGATCTCTCCGCGCAGTTTTTCGCCCTGCTGAACCACTTTGGTTCCGACTTCCGGAGTGTCGGCAATGGCGGCAGCAACCGGAGCGGGAACGGCGGCGGCAGGACTTTTCGCAACCGGGATATCCTCTTTTTCTTCACTGTCAAAAAGTTCGTCTTTAAAAGAGGGGGCATCTTTTTCTTTTGCTTCGACTTCCTCCTCTTCTCTCAAGCGGAACATATCGCGCAAACGCGAACGCGGTTCGGTACGTTCCGTTTCAGCGGCGGCCGCCTGCTGCAGCCGGCTTCTGAAAGCGGGAAGCGGTTCTTCGGGCTCATCCTCATCATCATCTTCATAATCATCGTCTTCATCGATCTCCTCCGGACGGCGCTGAAAACGTTTCAGCAAAGATGGAGTATCCGCTTCACTGCTGTGCATCATCCACATCCGGACGATGGTGTACCAGTCATTGATGTAAAGCACCGTAACTCCGGCGACGGTCAGGATCCATCCGGCAACCATAGTGCCGATGACGCCGATGATCCCGGGAAGAACCCCCGGAACAATATTTTCCGAAGCGGGAGCGGCAAAAAATTGTCCGATAACGCCGCCCGGGAGCGAAAGCTGCGGCACATCCATCCGCGCCAGCCCCAGATTTGCCGCGACGGGAGCAAACGCCGCCGGTTCCAGACCGAAAAGCAGCATTGCACCGGAACACAACAGCAAAAGCCCGTAAATAAAGCGGGAAAACCGGCCCGGTTCCGGAAAAAACAACCGGATCGTCCGCAGTAATATCGCGAAGACCGCCAGATAGCTCACCAGACCGAAATTGAGCAGCATATACCAGCTGAATTTCGCCCCGGCAGGACCGATCCAGTTCACCGGAGGTGCAGTCGTGCCGCCATAGATGAAATTGACATCTTCCGGAGAATAGGAAACCAGCGCGAGCAGGGCAAAAAATGCTGCGCCGAAAAAGAGTAACGGCAGGATTTTTGAATCCTTGCGTTCACTCTCATTGTTGTTGTCAAAATCTTTCCTTATCACCGTTTCACCGCAATTGAAAAACATTAAAAATCTTCAGGATGTAATATACCGCACAACGCTGTTTTTTGCAAGCAGAGAAATGCAAAAATTACATCGTTTTTCAACGCCGTGATTGCAAAAGCTGTTCACGGGTATTATATTATTTCTCCGGAGGATGAATATATGAAACATTTTTGGTTGACAGTGCTGATTTCAGCATTTCTCCCGGTGCTTGCGGCAGGAGAATTTACTGACAAGGGATTGATTTCAAACTGGAGCTTTGCGCCGCTGCAAGTCAACGTCGGACTTATCAACAGCAAAAATCTGGTCGATGAAAGCAGTAACACATTGCTTTCGCTCGGACTTTTCACCTTGCAGCAGAAGTCGGCAGTCGTTTCAGTTGCGTTCATCGCCAACACGTTGCAGAATAATTACGGACTTCAGGTCAATCCTCTCTTCATGGGCACAGTTACCGACAGAAATTACGGGATCTCAATCGGATTTGAAAATTACAGCAAAAGGTGTTACGGTATCCAGCTCGGAGTGCTGAACCACTCCTGGGCGGGTGAAGAGATTGAAAAAGAACGGGAAAGATTGCAGATTTTCGGCATCAATATCGCCGACACGGTCTATTGCGGATTGGTGAATATTTCCAACAAAGTTCAGATCGGCATATTCAACGCCACTCCCGGAGGAGCTTTTCAGATCGGCTTGCTCAATTACAACTCCAAATCATACATTCCATTTCTGCCGCTCGTAAACTGGGATATGGGCCGGGAGGAGAGAAGCAATGAAAATAAATGATAAAACTGTAAGTTGCGAAAATGACATTCTTTTTATACTGGATGCCGTTGCATCCGGCGAGGAAGAGTTTGCCATTCTCGCCAAAAGTCCGAAGCGTTTTATTCAAACATCCGGAAATATGCTTGAATACAACAGCGGACAGAAACTTTACAGTGCCGGAAATATTTCCAATGAAAATATAAAAGCCGCATTTCTCGACTATTACCGGGGAAATGACGGATATAAAAAGTTTTTCCGCAAAACCTCTGCTAAAGCAGAAAAAGAGACCTTCTCCGATATTGTCCGGGAAACCTGGCACGACTTTCTGGATATTTGTATTTTCAGAACGGTGCGCTTCACTCCGGATGGACTCTATGTCGGTATATCTCTGTCCAGCTGGTTATTTTACGGATTTTTCATCGGATTCGGGACATATCTGATCTCCCTCGGTCAAAATGAAAATATTTTAGAGACTCCTTATCTCCCGCTGGGCGGTGCGGCGATTTTAAGCGGTTTACTGGTTCTGCTCGGCAATATTTCCCGTAAGCGGGCGAAAATCGAAAGCGGCATGTTTTATCCGGACCCGGATTATGACAACACACCGTTTTTACTGGAAGAAATAAAATGTGTCTATGTGCGGCAATATAACCGCCATTGTCAACTGGGCGTATTGAAGCGTAATGATGACTTCAGTTTATTGAGCAGTTACTCCGGAGGTCTGGCATGGGTTCACGGTAAACGCTTGGCACAACGCCTTAACAGACCGTTAAAAAGTGAAAAAACTTATCAAAAAATGGTCAAAAATCAGCAGATAATCATTGTTCTTCTGCTGGTTTGGTCGATATTTCTTCTGGCGTTACCATTGCTGGGAAGAATATTTGTTGGCACACTGTTTTTGATCGCAATTTCCAAGCGGCTCTATGAATTGATTTTGGGAATGATATACCAAAGTGCTGATTCAAGTGCAACGAAAACCAAACGGAAGTCGATTTTTTGGAAAAATAAACGATGGTATTGCGGAGATTCCAGTTACAGTTCACACCGGCTGATTTTTTCCGAAGACAGAATCACCGTCCGACCGTCCTGGGTGCGGGTAGTCGTTTTCAGCGGCTATGGTGCATCATTGGGGATGATATGTTCTCTTTGTCTGCTTTCGGATTATGCTATCCGCCAGCATGGGGAGATCGTTTTCTGCGTAATTGCTTTGTTATTTGCCGGTATATTGTTATCATATTTGTTTTTACGGTCTTATCCGGAAATTGATTTTAAGAATGGTGTTTTTTATCCTTACGGCAAGCGGGGAAGTATTTTCCGTAAAAAGTTTGTGGCTGTTCCACTTGGAAATGTATCGGCAATCGACTTGGAACATCATTCCTATTTTTCAAGATACAATTGTTTTGAATGTTTTACATTACTGCTTGTTGTGCCCAATGGAGGTCGTAATTATCGCTATATGCTTCTCAATCACGGTGATTACCCGACTTTTATGACTGACGCTGAAAAATTAAGTAAGCGTCTGGCTTTGCCGTTGCCGGATACAGATTTGGAGGATTTCAACAGCAAAGAAATAAGGCGTTTCGCTTATATTCCTCTGCTCGTTTACCCTTTGTTTATTTTTATTGCGGTGGGGCATATGAACCTTGCGTTCCGGGAGAAAAACCTGTTTCTGATTACACTTATGGTGATAGTTCTGGTAAGTTTGATTTATAATCTGTTTAAGATAGCACAAGCACTTAAAGGAAAATAAACTGTGAATGACGAAACATTATTTTGCGGAGCTTTGATTTACCTGATTGCTCTGCTGGGATTTCTGATTCCGTTGAAATGGCTTCCCCGGTGGGGGCGATTGGTTGGTTATGTGCTTTTCTGCATCATAAATATCGGTTTGGCTTTTATTTACCGTGGATTGGCTTATCTTTCTTTCAACATTCAATCCGGCGAACGGGCGTTGAAATTCTTTACGGAATTATCTGAAACGCTTGCCAATGACACGATGAAAATTGAATATCTGCCAATGCCAAGTTATACTGCAAGTATCATTTGGGGGATCATCTCGCTGCTGGTGGTGATCGCCGGATTTGTGGTACTGGGATTGAAAATCCGCTGGTACAGTTATGTAATAACTATTGCGGCGCTGCTTTGTGCGTCTGGCATACTGGGAATACAAACGCCACATTCAGAAAAGCGGTATATAAATGATTCAAACGCTTTGCGGCAAAAGACCTATCTTCTTATTGAGCAGAAACGCAAAGAAAATGTAAGCAATAAGCAAATATCCGAAGCGATCAAGGCAAATTTGAAAGATTTCCGTTATAATTACGAAAACCGCGAAGAGGAAAGAGAATCATCCGAAAAAATCCTGACAGCCATAAAAAATTTGCAGCCGGAAACCAAAATGGAGGCAGCAGAACGATGAAAACAGAAAAAAACAAAAGATCGTTCAGCAAAACAATTTGCAGTATTTTGCTTATAATTTTCATTTCAATTCTTCTTGCAGGCTGCTACCACGGGTTCGGAAGGGAGCTCTTTTACCGGTTTGATTATTATAAAATAAAGGTGGCAGATATTGACGGCAATCCGGTAAAAAATGCGGAAATAGAATTTTCATACCAAAATAACTTTGATATTTCAGGGAAACACACCCATTATCACCATGAAAAAATCTATACAAATAAAGAGGGTAACGCAACCCGCATCGGCTGGGTACGGCATGAACCGGAACTGCGCTGGATCTCTGCCGATGGGTATTATTCCCGCAGTTGTTATAATGAAGTCAAAGACCGGGAAACAATGATAACTCTTTATCCGAAACGGAAACCGGTTCCTCTCCTTGGTGCAAGATTGAATTTCAGATTAAAAGGGGAATATCAGGGCAAATTATATTTCCGTTTTTCTGATTTGGAATTGAGCATCCCGCGACACCGGGGATCACGCATCGCTTACCGTTGGGATGAGCAGCAGAAAAAAGAGAAGTGGGAATTGCGGAACGATCCGGATTTTCAACCGGATCTTATTCTTGATTTCGATCAGAACAGATTTGTTTCCATTGAGTTTGCTTCCGCAACCATTCCGGAAATAAACCGGTATCATTCTGTATTCAACGGTCTCTATGAAGCTCCCGTTGACGGTTATAAAAGAATCAATTGGCCGCTGAATGAAAACAACCGTTTTTTCAAACTGCCGATAGCGTTCACCTTTCCATATCAGAATAAAATCTGCTATGGCGCAGTTACATTGCTGGACTCTGATGGATACGGAGAAATTGAGCTCCATTTTCAGCTCAATCTCACCGGAAGCAGGAATCTGGAACGGGGATACGGAACTGCAAAAACAAAACCGGAAGACACTCTGATTTATCAGCAGTATAAGTTATGGGCAAGCACCCGGAGTTTTACCCCTGATGTGATCATAAAAGCCGGAGAGGTTCATTTGACAAAATAATTCAGGTGGATTATATTACTGACAGATGCATTCAACAGGGAGTATTCTATGGATTTGGAATTTGAAATTTTCACTCCGGAAACTGAAGAGGATTTTGCTTCATTGTGGCGTTTCAATTACGATATATTTGCGGCAGAATTGAAGATGCGTCAGGAAAATCCCGATGGCTTCATCGTGGATAAATTTCACCATAAAAACATCTACCTTGCCGCAAGAAGCAAGGCCGACAACTCCATCATCGGCATGATTGCCGCCCACTGGCAAGCCCCCTACTCGGCCGAAGCTCACTTCGGTTCTTCTGTTGCCATTCCGCCATCCGACGGCGGCAAGCTCGGCGAGATCCGGCTCTTTTCCATCGCACCGCCGTACCGCAAGACAGCAGTCGTTACAACTTTAGGTATATCCATGCTGCTGGAACTGGCAAAACATCAGGTAACGGAAGTGGTGATTTCCGGAATATCCGTCCAAAAGCGTTTCTATGAACGGCTCGGATTCAAAGTCACAGGAGATCCCGTTGCCGAAGGCGAAACCACCCTCTATCCGATGCGGATAAAGTTGCCGGAATTTATCGAACGCTGCAAAAAACTCCAGTGCTTCAAGTTCTGCAATTAAAAATATGTCCACCCGCCTGTCCGGCAGAAGGCGCACCATAACATAAGCCGCGCAATCGGCGGCGGCAAACGTGCCGCAGCGAGGTGTCGCGCCCTTCCCGTTGGTCGGGCTTGATCGGACTTTAAAAAAATCCGCCGTCAGGCGGAATCAAACACTACCTCACGCCTGTCCGGCGAAAGCCGGACGACAGGCGCAAACTCCCGCAGCGCAGTTCCACCATAACATAAGCCGCGCAAGCGGCGCAACTCAACACTACCTCACGCCTGTCCGGCGCAAGCCGGACGATAGGCGCAACGCCAGAAGCGTAAATTCTTAACCCGCGCCCTTTCCAATCGGCGCGATGATCGTGCGATAAAAAAACAACCGCCGTCAGGCGGAATCAAACACTACCTCACGCCTGTCCGGCGAAAGCCGGACGACAGGCGCAAACTCCCGCAGCGCAGTTCCGCCAACCTCCCCCGTTCCAATCGGCGCGATGATCGTGCGATGATGACGCCGGGAAGTTGCGGGGCGAGGTGAACTTACGTTCCCGAGCCCTCAACTTTCCAAGTCAGCGCGCACGAGGGCGCGCCGCCCCCCGTTTGCACTTACCGCGTATTCCCGTCCCAAGTCAGCGCGCACGAGAGCGCGCCGCCCCCAGTTTGCACTTACCGCGTATTATTATAAAGCAACGCTTCTGCGGGCCATGGCTGCCAACAAACCGGAGTTTTTGGGGCAAACAATGCGTCCAGAGATTCAACTTGGGCAGATTTCATCGCAGAACTCAGTTTGGCAAAGAATTGCAATCCGAAAATGGTCGCAATATCCCGGACTTTGACCAGCGAATAACCGCAATTGGGAGCAACTGCACTGGATTCAAAAAAGGCACCGCGTAAATTTTTATCAAAGAACTCCATTGAAAACTGGGTAAAAAGGAGAAATTCCGCGCTTCTTCTGACACTTTCGGCAAGAAAAGCATCGTATTCTATGCTCAACAACCGGAGCCAGAGCAGAGCCGACATGGCGACCGCCGAACCGCAGATCTGCTGCGCAATACCTTTGCCATCGGGAGCAATGGCATAAGGGATGACTCCGTCCAGCTGCTGGGCATTCTGATAAAAGCGGGCAGTTTTCCGGGCGGCAAGCAGATATTTTTCATCGCTGAATGCAATGAAGCCGTCCAGCATCGCATGGGCATGCCACAGATTGTAGCGGGCATGGGCAAGGTCGGGATTGCGGCGGTTGCAGCTCCAATTCCACCAGATACCGTCAGGATACTGGTCAGAGGCGAGATAGTCCAGAATATTTTTGAAAGCCGCTTCCAGAACCGGACGATCCAGCAGCCGCCCGAGAAGCAGAAGAGATGCCCCCTCTGCTTCAGGGCGTTTATTGGCAAATTCCGGATGATCACTGCCGTGGTAGGTCGGATGCAGTGTTGGAATACCGCTTTTACCATCCATAAAGGAGTAGCAAAATCCGGTTGCCTTATCCAGAGCGCAGGTTTCAAGCCAGTTGCCGGAACGCGCCAATGCGGCACGGAGTTCCGGGGCACCGGTAGTCAGATAAGCATCGACCACACCGGGCAGACCATCGGTCAGAGTGGTGGTGGCAAGTTCGCCTTTTCTCCTGCCCTCGACCCGGCAGATTGCTCCGCTGACCGCCGGATCATCCGGAGCATCGATGATCCTCTTTGCCAGATACGCCATCATCCCGGCAGTTTCCGGCAGTGAAGTTTTGCCCAGCGCGATCAGAGCGCGGACAGCTTGCGCCGTGTGCCAGAAAGATTCGTAGATATTCCACTGTCCGGTCGCCATATCGTAATCGTTGACAAGCCCGCCGCAGCAGGGGTGTTCGTTATCGGTCACTCTGGCACGGTTTAAAAGCCAGTCAACGGCATTTCCGACAGCACTGTTTATTTTTGTTGTATTGATTTCACTCATAATTTTGTTACTTTGCAATTAAAGTCACACCAGCATCACCGGTTGGGCGAAAAGTTTTTCCCGTGCCGGAAATTCATGGGCGGTCAGCCGGAGGAAAAGATGTTTTTCGCGTTCACTTTCATCAAACTCAAAAACGAACTCCTTCCCGGAAGAATACGCCGCGATCCCCACTTTGCTGATAAGCTGGAAAAACATTTCCCGGTTACAGCGGGCGTAAAGCCGGTTCCCGGAGAAACTGATCTCTTCAAATGCCGCGCCGCTGCCCCGGATCACTCCGTAAAAGTGCCCCTGCCGCAACGCCCGCAGACATCCTTCAACACTTCTGTCAGGAGTAAGAATAACACTTCTGCCGTTCCACGCGCCGTTTTTAAGGTGATCGACCGCGCAGAAACCGTAACACTGCCGTCCGGTGGCAAGCACTGCATCCCACAGTGGATCGCTGAAATCAGCATAAGTTTTGCGGCTGGTTCCGTTGTAGACCTCCAATCCCAGAACTTCCGGAGAAAAATCGAGCATTTCGCAGATGAAATCCGGCCGCAGATACGACCACGCCGGATGGTTGATGATAATACCGCCGCCGTCGGGGATAACGAGAGTATCAAGTATTCGCTTGAACGCCTCGCGCCACGGCAGATCGCATCCGGCGGCAAAACCGCGTCCGATCAATCCGCACTTATCAGCGCGATCATCGAAGTGACCGCTGGTAAAGGTGGTTCCCGGCGCAGTGATATGGAGCTGCGGCGTGGTATCGGAAAAATTGCTGTGTTCGGCATTGGGAGCTTCCAGAATATTTTCCGGAATATGCGAAAACAGAGCCTTTCCGGCTTCTGACGGAAGTTGTTCACGGATTTCATCCGGCAGGACATCCTGCCAGCTTATTTTTTCATCAAAATATTTCCCGTTTTTGATGAAGCCTTGCTGACTTACTCTGAATTGATCTGTTTTTATTTCCCGCAGCGGATACCACGGTGCGGAGGGGTGATAGTTGGACAGAGTGACAAACTCCAATCCGTCATCAAAAAGCCCCTGCAATTCAGCATCGCCGGTGCAGTGCAAATGGGTACATCCCATCACCCGGTGCGAACGGTTCCAGTTGATATTTTCAAACGGATTGCGGTTGCGGAAATTTTTCACGTCACTGTTCACAGCTGAAACTCTTTCATATTCATTACATCAATATCAGCATCTCCGATGCCGCAGAGCCAGACCGTTGAAATCGCGCTGACATGCCACTGCTTTGAAGTGCGGAGAAAATTTATCCGGAGCGCGCCGCCGGAAACTTTGACCACACAGCGGGTGGCTGTCGGGACAGAACCTTTTACCTCAACAGTATATTTTTTACCATTGATTTCGACCTGATAACTTTTGGCTTTTTTTACCGAATCATCCCGTACCATGAAGGTGAGGAAATAGTATCCGTCCGGAAGTTTCATCGTAAAACTCTGTTCACGAGAGCCGCCGGTTGCCGCATAGGCGTAGATCGGATTTTTACTATTATTGGCATTGAAACGCAGATATTTTCCGGCACTCCAGCCGCCGCCGCCGAACTTGGTCGGGATACCCCGCGTGACCGGAACAAGCACCGCCTTGGAAAAACGCTTCTTTATGAGCTTGATATCATCATCACGGTAAACGACACCGCCTATTGATTCAGGACGTTCCTTTTTCGGCGTAAAACGGAAAAAGTGCCTGACCGGAAGATTCTGCTTGTAGTGAGCCTGATAGCTGCCATGCAGTGCAATGTAGTCTGTTACTTCTGTACGAACCGCGATTCCGGCATTGAACTCACCGCCCAGATCGCCGATATAACGGCGGGGGATCCGGATGCGCAAACCGTCGGCATTGCGTTCCAGCACCGCCGCCCATGCTTCATCAGTGTAGTGCTGAAACGCCATGGAACCGGTCCATTCAAAGTCGAGGGCAAACTTTTTACCATCTTTATCAACCGCGAGAAAAACGATATCTTTAAGTGTCCACTTCTTTCCGGCGGGGATTTTCACCGCCGGACGACCTTTTTTACCGGAAGAATGTGCATAAAGTGTCGCGCCGTCAACGACCTCCGCCGGAATAAACAAGCCGTATTCCGGAGCAAAATCCAACTCATTAAAAACTGCTTTCACCGATATAGAAAAACCGTCTTTTTCCGCTTTGACCGTCCGTTCCGCAGAAACATAGGGAGAATCATTCTCTTTTCGGGCAAAATCATGCCTGGTCAATCCGGTCTCTCTGAACATCAGCTTGCCGTCACGGAAAAATTTCAGTCCGGCTTTGTCATCGAAACTCCACTCCGCCAACAGCTGAACACAACACAATGCGGTAAGAGCAACAAAAATTTTCTTATTCATATTTCACCTCGATCTGGGAGTAAACCGGCAAGCCGTCAGCCTTGAAAGTATAGAAGTCATATCCGTTTTCTCTGCGGAATTCCGCGTTGACACTCAAATCTTTTCCCGGAGTACGGACGCAAAAACTTCCGGGAACGGTAGTACCGCGGATCTTCAAAGTCACCACACCGGAAAGTTTACTCTTTTTCAGGATTTCCGTATTGTCACGTCCGGTGACATCCATAAGGGCAACAATAAGTTTGCCGCGGCTGTCCCGCAGAATTTCCGGCAGCAAGCCATCGGGGGTATCGCAGGAAACTTCCAACGGGCGCAGGGCAAAGGCTTTTTCAAACCAGCGGTCGATAAGTCCGGTGTTTTCTTTGATGCCGAAACCGGCAAAGGGAGAGTCCCACACCTTGAAATCAGTGGAACCGCCCGGAGTATGGATACGGCTTTCCATGGAAGCAAAAGCGGCGGGATAGATACCGATGTATCCTTTGCCGACTTTACGGAACTCAGCTTCCGGCTTTTTATCAAAAATCGCCTTGACCACAATGCCGTCAGAAAGTTTGGTCGGTTTTTCAAACATGACATCCAGCGGCATATCGACTTCAATTGCCGGACGGAGACCGGATTTTTTACTCTTTGCACAATATCCGAAGCGGCCGCTGGTCAGAATCACGCCGCCGGAAGTAAGATAACCGGCAAGGACTTTCTGCTCTTCAGCAGTAAGCACGGCGTTATGCGGAAGGATGACCACCGGATATTTTTTCAATTGTTCCGGAGTCATCGCTTCACTCATTATAACATCATAGGTGAGATCGCGGGCAGTCAAAGCCCCTGCCCAACCTTCAAGTTCGCGGTTCTGGTAATAACTGTCGCCGCATTTATCCATGGAGGCATTGATGGTCAACTCTGAACAGATCAGTGCCGCCGCCGGAACCGTCCGGCAATACTGCGGATCGGGCCAGTGTTTCCACGACGTTTGAGCAGCCGGAATATTGCGCGGACTCCAAATGGTGTGGCGCATTGCTTTAAACAGTCCGGTCATAAAGAGAATATTGTCCGGTGTTTCCGGAGTCTGCCCCAGAACCCAGAGCGGTTTATCCAATGCTTCTGCGACCGCACTGCGCAATTTGCATCTGGTATACATCCGGGGGAGCATGACGATGGTCGATCCCTGCGGAGGTTCAACACCGATGCTGTCGATGTATTTGAAGTGACTGAAAAAATTCCATCCGGTAAACAGCAGTTCCGGTTCGATAAATCCGGTGGAGTAGGAGACAAAAAACAGCTCCTTGAACTCCTTTTTGAGTGCATCGGAAACATCCCGCTGGAAGTGGTTGACACTGTTGCACCGCCACTGGGAAAACAGCGAATACCACGGATTCGGGAGCTTGCAAAAACGCACATCGTTGATTTCTGCCGGAAATTCAACTCCGGTATCCCGGGTGAATTTCTCCCGGCACCAGCGGCACATACAACTGCCGTAACCTTTGTTTTCCTGTGCAAAAGAAAGCTCATCCAGCATAAACCCGTCCACGCCGGTACGCTTGATCATATCACGCAGATAGTCGGTATAAAATTTCTTGAATCCGGGATTGTTTACGCAAAATTTGGAAAACGGCGCCCCATTCTGCAAGTCCAGCTGCCACCACTCCGGATGCTTGAGAGCAAAGCCGTACCCGTCCAGAGAAAACTGGATAAGGTCAAAGTGGCTGATGACGATCATGTTATATTTATGCGCCAGATCGCAAACCTGCTTCAACTGCCGGAGTATTTGCTCATTATCCCGGAGCCGGTCGACCCGCCAGTGCCGGCCGCTGACAACGATACCGGTGTATCCGGCAGCTTTCAAATTTTTCATCCGGGTTTCGGCGGCTTGCGGTTCAAGATATTCCGCGCAATCGCCGCCGTTGCTCTTTGCCCAGGTCATCCAGAATCCGCCGTTGAGTTTGGCATGGGCTTCCGGAGAAACCGGCTGATTGACATTCTGGCTGCGCAGTTTGGCAATAATATCATCGTACTGTGCGGCATTGACAGACACTACTGCAGCAAACAACAATAATGCAAATATATTTTTCATCACCTGACACCCGATTTATCACTGATTTTCCGGCAGATTATTATTATCATAACCGAAATATTTCAAGCAGTTTCTGTAATTGGCAAGTTCAGTGTATTTATGGGTCAGCACCGAACCGCTCAAATACGCGGCATTGATGCCGTTTTCGACCATTACGACAACCTTGTTTTTATTACCGACCGGATAAGTTATTCCGTAAGCAGGAACTTTACCATTTCCGTGCCGTCCGGCGGCAGGGTAGCTGGATTCTTCAACATGTCTGGCTTTATAGCCGACCCAAACCGCATCCAACCGTGCCCACTTGTAGCCGCCGTCAATAAAAGTTTCGGTCAGAAGCAATGCGGAAGCAGACTTTTTATGGGAAATTTTCTTCTTGAATTTCCATACATCATCATCCAATGAACCCCAGAATTGATAGTTCATGCCATAAGTTGTGCGGCCGCCGGAATTGTAATGCTCGTCAGCTTCCAATGTTTTGGAAACAGCAGGACAAATAAGATACTCGGAGTTACCCTTTTCAGAATCCTTGATACCGGCGGTCGGCACAAAATAAGTCCAGGAATTCTTGTTGTGATTGTAAGTCGGCACCCAGCCGTCATAATTGTCGCAGTACATGATAAATCCGGTGGTGATCTGCTTGAGATTGTTGACACAGGCAGTTCCTTTTGCCCGGTGGCGCGCCTGCTGCAAAGCCGGGAGCAGCAGTGCCGCCAATATGGCAATGATGGCAATTACAACGAGCAATTCGATTAAAGTGAAATGGGAGTGTGCGGGGGACAAGGAAAACTTTTTTTCACGGGAAAAAAAGTTTTCCCTTTCCCCCGCGCCCCCTTTCTCTTTCAAAAAAAGCGAAGTGTTTTGCTGCTCCAGTTTGTCGCAGCGTTTGAAAAAATACAGTGATGAGACAGCAGTATCCACGAACAGTTCAATTAAAGTAAAGCAAGTAGCTTGCTTTACTTTCCCATGGGAAAGATTTTGTTCCATTTTAATGATCTCCTGTTTTTAATTTTGTTTTATGAAAACTGTTGAAAAAATCAAGTATCCCCATTACGGAACAGTGCCGGGATCAAAGTAAGTTTACCATCATCTTTTCCATCCAGCATCCGCTTCATACGTTTTGCCCCCTCCTGTATAAGCGAGCTTGTATCCTGAAAAAAACTGGTGACATTGACACCCCACACCGCTTCAGTGTAATCATTGTCAAAGTCGCTGTAAAAATGAGTTTTTTTCCATTGCCATTTCTGTTCTCTGGCAACCACCATCACTGCTCCGGTGTGAAAGAGGGAATCGGAAACAATAAGCAACGGCTTATCGCTTTTCAACTCTTTAAGTCTCCGGCGCAGTTCAGTGACTTTTTCCTCAAACTCGTCCGGCATGTGCCATATTTCATAAAAACGTTCTTTTTCGCGGCAGCCATCGGCAAAACCATTCAGCCGGTAGCGTGCCGGCAGAGTATCCCGCCGCTGGCGCAAAAACACCGGTATCCCCTCCGGACACTCGTCCAGACGCCGCAAGATAATATCTTTATATGCGCCCCGGTGATCAAAGGAGAGTCCGGGCAGATCATCTTCCATCCGGTTTAATATAAGCTGGGGTCGTTTACCCTTCAAACGGCGGGCGATCTCCAGATAATTGCGGTCGGGCTGAAGCCAGATAAGAGCATCAAAATCAAGAAGCTGTGAGTTTTCAGAACGCTGTTCCACCCACTCTTCAGGTATATGTGTGAGTGCGATTTCGCATCCCCGGAGATTCTGTTCGGGAGTCCGTCCGATAAAACCGACCCGGTAATCGGCAATGCTGTTGACATAAGTACCTGAACCGCGGCGGCTGACCACATCTCCGGAAGCACTCAGCAATGCCACCGCCCGGTCAAGGGTGGAACGTGCCACGTTAAACTCTTTGAGCAGCTCCATCCGGGATGGCAAAGCAGTATCATTTTTATACACCCCTTTACGGATGCGGCGGCGCAATTCAGCGGCAATATCGCGATAATTATCCATTGACTATACCCCTTTGAATACTCAACACAACATTAATATAAGTTGCCTATGCAACTTTTGCAAGTAACTTGCAAATAAATTTATTAAAAAAATCCACAGACATCCCATAAAATCAGAAAAATATCTGTTTTCTCAAGTTTTTCGGCAGAAGAAAATTGAATTTTGAAAAAGTGATTTTGTCAGATTTGTTTTGCGCAGGCAAAACGTGCGTGCCGCCCCCTTTAACGCAGTGTCTAAATTCGAATGATACAATCGGCTTGTCGCGGCGTAATGCAATGAAGCCGGAAGCCAACGACCGCAGACTTGTCAAGAGACAGCCCACTCTTCTCCGCCGTCCGTTGTTTTTTATGAGACAGCTGTGAAAAAAATAGATTTTTATGGCTGACGGGGGTTGTAAAATCAGCAAAATGGTAGTATCTTATGAAATGTTCGCGGAGAAATGGTCGAGTGGTTTAAGGCAGCGGTCTTGAAAACCGCCGAGGGGCAACTCTCCGAGGGTTCGAATCCCTCTTTCTCCGCCATTTTTTTTGCTATTTTCCAAGCGGTGGACAAAAATCACTGTAAAAATAATAAATCTCAAGGTTGCAAGTAAACTTGCCCTTGAGATTTTTCATTTTTACGTTGTTACTTTCTGCATGACGCAGAAAGCGTGATTTTTTTATGGGTTGCCCTGCGCTTCTCGACCGGAGGTCTGCGATGCTCACGCTCGTCGTCGCGTTGCTCCGCCGTCGAATCCCTCTTTCCTTGTCACGGCGTAGCCCGGATGGGCGAAGACAGATCCGCCATTTTTTTTGCAAAAAAAATGGCGAACGAAGACGCAAGTCTTCTCTTCACTGTGCGAAGCACAACTTCACTCAAAAGGCGCAGCCTTTTCTTCCTTGCCACGGCGTAATGCAATGAAGCCGGGACATCTTCACCAAACTTCAGAGAAGACTTACTTGTGAAGTCGTTTCATTCCGCTAACGCTCCATTCCGCTTGTGAAGAGGTCAGCTTGCGCTGCCCTTGCTTGTCACGGCGTAATCTGCGGAGCAGATGAAGACGGATGAAGTTTTCTCCCTGCGGGAGTAAGGATGGTGTTATCTTTTACTGCGCTTCGCTTACACGGCGGCAAGCCGCCTTGATTTTTTTCTTTTGCGGTGATATATTTATTCCCAATAGGAATTGCAATATGGAAAAGACTTTCAAAAGAAATATACAAAAACTTGTAATATTTATGCTGATCGCGGCGATTATTCCGCTATTTGGGTTATTGGTGCCGTTGTTGCCGCATATGATCAGTGGAATTGTTTTTCTGTTGCTGATTATTGGCTGGGGACTATTTTGTTTTTTTATCCTTCTTTTGGGTAGTTCGGTAATATTGGAGTTGCCTTGCCAAAAGTTGTTCCGGCGACTTATTTTGATTGCATGGTTTCCTTTCTACACGATGTTGTGTTGGGGATGGGCAACTTTGGTAATGCTGGTTGGGATGCAAATATTCGGGCATGTTTAATATAATTCGGAGATAGTAACTCTTTATGACACAGCAAAATGCAATAAAACTTTTTGAACAAAAACAAGTCCGTTCCGTTTGGGATGACACCACCGAAGAATGGTACTTTTCGGTAGTGGATGTGGTTGCTATCCTGACCGATAGCCAAGACCCCAGAAATTATTGGAAAGTCCTGAAAAACCGTCTAAAAAAAGAGGGAAACCAGTCGGTTACAAATTGTAACCAACTGAAATTGCCATCAGCTGACGGAAAATTTTATAAGACCGATGTCGCTACTGCTGAACAACTTTTCCGGCTTATCCAGTCTATTCCGTCGCCGAAAGCCGAACCGTTCAAGTTGTGGATCGCTCAAGTTGCGGCAGAACGGCTCAACCAGATGCAGGATCCGGAACGCTCCATTGAACAGGCAATGCTGGATTACCGACGCTTGGGGTATTCTGAAAATTGGATCAATCAGCGGTTGAAATCAATCGAAATCCGCAAAGAATTGACCGATGAATGGAAACGCCTTGGTTTGGAAGAAGGTACGGAGTTTGCAATCTTGACCGATATTATTTACAAAGCGTGGGCTGGCAAGAGTGCAAAAGAGTACAAGCAATTCAAAGGTTTGAAAAAAGAAAATCTGCGGGACAATATGACCAATCGGGAACTGGTGTTGAATATGCTTGCAGAAGTATCCACCAAAGATATTTCAGAGGCGGAAAATCCCGATACTTTTGCCCAACACGCTCAAGTTGCAAAACGCGGCGGCAACGTGGCAAAAACCGCCCGTGAACAATTGGAAAAAGAGTTGGGGCATTCGGTCATTTCTCCAGAAAATGCAAAAACACTTGGAATTGCTGGAAGTATGTATTTGCCGTTTGAAGATGAAGAATCCAAGTGACATTTTGAGTTTTTCTGAACCAAAGTGAAGCGATTTTCAGAATTTCACAGCGAAATTCTCAAGTTTTAAGCTCAAAATGCCTTTCATAATGGCGGGGGAAGATAAAAAAACGCTGACCATTTTTCAACTCTCGCCAAAAATTCTGTGAAGTTTTTTTTCACAAAGCCGCTTCACAAGCGCTTTTTCGCTGCTTTTTGCCACTTGCCCGAACCTTGCCGCAATCGCCGCGACATGCCCCTTAAAACTCAAAAAATTGTCATTCCGCAGTTGTAAACGCCTGCGGGAGATGGTATATTATCAAAAGTTCAAATAAAGGCAGTTGTTATGGAAATAAACGATATTGAAGTCATTGCTCAAAACAATCTTGAAAAAGCCTTGCAGGTCATTGAAAAAAGCGGTGTCCGGCAGGCT
>SUWH01000008.1 GCA_015061605.1 Lentisphaerota bacterium
TACTGTAATAAAACACGATTTTAACCAAGAGGTGTGTTATGATTTCAAAACAATATTTTCGCTCTGTCGGCCGACAGAGTAAAGCTGTATACAGCTTTACTCTGTCGGCCGACAGAGTAAAGCTGTATACAGCTTTACTCTTATTGAGCTTCTCATTGTAATTGCCATCATCGCAATTCTGGCAGCGATTTTGTTGCCTTCTCTGCAAAAGGCCCGCGCAAGAGGAAAAATGTCAACTTGCGTGAACAATTTGAAGCAAGTCGGCTTGGCAGCATACAATTATTCCAATGATAATGGCGGTTGGATGCCTCATGGCGCCAGCTCTATCAGCAACACGGTATATACTTCTAACGGATACGGTTGTCTTGGCGGGTACTTGAGTCAGAAAGGTCTTATTGAAAGCAAGAAAATTCCTCGGGAAGTCGTTTGTCCGGAAGGAACCCGTTTCGGTGTAAATGTTTTCAAAGGGTCCAATCCTGCGTACAGCTATGCTTTTAACGCAAGTTTGGCAGCTCCCAGCTCCAACGGCGGGCAAAAAGAAAAATATGGCAAGGTGCCGAATCCGTCCGGACGCATGCTGATGGGAGAATGCGGCAAAGACACATGGCACAATATTATGAAAACTTCCGGAGCCGTAGAACCGTATGCATTCAGTCTTGACCGGCGCATCCGGCACTCTTTCCGCCATCTGAAATTGACAAATGTATTGTTTTGCGATCTGCATATTGACTCAAGAGGCCCTGCTTTGGTTCCGGTTGACACAACAGAAGCAAATGATCCTGACAGATATTATAAAACTTATTGACAGGGCAGGGGAGTTATTCCGCACGCAAAAAAGCGCACCGCATTATTTTGAGGTGCGCCTTTCGTTTTGCCGCAAATGGCGGTTATACAAAAAGTTTGGTTAATGGGCGATTGAGTTTGTCGGGCACGCAGTAGGCGATATTCCAGTTCCCGTTTTGCTGATACAGAAATGCACCCTGAATATATCCGCACCAGTCATCTTGTTTGAATTCATACACTTGCAGATAACTCAACAATGCTACCACAACAATATCGTGAGTTGAAAGCAGCACGTTGGGGCAGGGGAAGTCGCCGGTAAGGTAGTCCAGTAACGCCGGAGCAAACTCTTTGATATGGCGCATCCCGGGCGCGGTTCCGGTGGTGAAATATGATTTCAACAGTTCCGGAATTGTGCCGTTTTCTATGGCAATTCCGAGATTTTCCGGCGGAGTAAACATCGCGGTATCATGGAGCACCGGGCAGGGGAACAGCTCATCAGCTTCAAATCCTGCTCCGGAAATCAAACCTTTCACCGTTTCCATCGTCCGCTTTCTGGCTGAGGCTCCGAAACAGACATTCTTCATGCCTTTCAGAAACTTTCCGCATTCAACAGCGTATTCCCATCCGGCAGCGGTCAATCCCGGGTCATGGTTGCCGTTTACCAGTGATTCCCGGTACGAGTGCCGTACCAGCAGTACAGTTTTTTCTGAATTTGCGGCGATTTCCGCTGTTTCCGCAAACGAAATGATATTTTTATTTATATTCACAATAATTACCCCAATAAAAGTGTTTTCTATAATATACCCCATCATGTTGCCAATTTCAATTGTTCAGATAACACCATTTATGTTGACAATAACTGTCAATTAATTATCAAGTTATTTACAATTCATTTGCAAGCAAGTTGTAAAGTATTTATAATAAGTGATATAATTAATTTGTATCCCCTGCTCTTGATGATATAAAACTTAACATAACGTATATTATGCGACGTAATAAATCATGCTCAAAACCATACTTCTCTATACCGGGAGCGTTTGCGTTTACAAAAAATCATCAATTCACAAAGCGCAAGGTTCACGCACACTGCAATTGTTTTTTTCATGAGACATCCGCGAAAAATCAAAAAGATGATTTGCTACTTGACCATACCGGTGGTATATTATAAAGATGAATATTTATTTGCCGGGATTTCTCTCTTATGAAAAGTTATGATTGTATTGTGGTCGGCGCCGGTCATGCCGGA
This sequence comes from Lentisphaerota bacterium, assembly GCA_015061605.1. Lineage (GTDB taxonomy): Bacteria > Verrucomicrobiota > Lentisphaeria > Victivallales > Victivallaceae > UBA1784. The sequence goes on from SUWH01000008.1 coordinate 2,030, forward strand.
TGTGAAGCCGCTTTATCAGCCGCCCGCCTCGGAGCGCAGGTTTTGCTGATAACCTTTAATATGGATCACATCGCCCAGATGAGCTGTAACCCCGCCATCGGCGGTATTGCCAAAGGTCAGGTCGTCCGCGAAATCGATGCCATGGGCGGCGCAATGGGGATCGTTACCGAAGCCGCCAGTATCCAGTTCCGGATGCTCAACCGCACCAAAGGCGCGGCGGTCTGGTCTCCGCGTTCCCAGTGCGACAAGGCAGTTTACCGGATGGCGATGAAACAATATCTGGAAAAATTTCCCAATATCGACATCATTCAATCTGAAGTTACCGGTTTCGTGGTCGAAAATGATAAAATTTGCGGCGTGACCACCCATTTGCAGGATGTGATCCGTTGTAAAAGCGTGATTCTGACCACCGGCACTTCGCTCAATGGTAAGCTTCACTTCGGCTTGATGAATTTTCCCGGCGGCAGAACCGGCGATGAACCGGCCTGTAAACTTTCCGATGCGCTCAGAGAACAGCTTGGCATTACGCTCGGACGGCTCAAAACCGGGACCCCTCCCCGCATTCTGGATAAAACCATTGATTTTTCCAGTTTACAGCGCCAGCCATCCGAGCCGGAATTTGAAGAATTTTCCTTCTGGCACATGGGGCTGCGCCCTGCCCTTGCCACCGCTTCGCGCCGCCATCTGCCCTGTTATATGCTTCACACCACCGATGAAACCGCCGATGTGGTGCGTGCCAATCTGGACAAATCCCCCATGTACAGCGGTGTCATCAAAGGTATCGGAACCCGCTACTGCCCGAGTTTTGAAGATAAAATCGTCCGTTTTCCCCAGCATCCTTACCATCTGCTCTTTCTCGAACCGGAGGGCGCCGATACCGGAGAATACTATCTTAACGGCTTTTCCAGCAGCCTGCCTCCGGAAGTCCAGCGCAAAATGGTCGCCACCTTGCCCGGATTGAAAAACGCGGTAATTTCCCGCTACGCCTACGCTATTGAATATGACTTCATCCCGCCCGAACAAACTGAACGCTCTCTGCGCAGCAAACGTTGGTGCAACCTCTTTACCGCCGGACAGATCAACGGAACCAGCGGTTACGAAGAAGCCGCCGGACAGGGACTTATCGCCGGTATGAATGCCGCCAGATTTGCCATGGGCAAAGAACCGGTTTTTCCCGGGCGCGACCGCAGTTACATCGGAGTGATGCTGGATGATCTTTCGACCAAAGAGATCGTTGAACCCTACCGGCTCTTCACCAGCCGCGCTGAATACCGTCTGACTCTCCGGCAGGAAAATGCCGACTTGCGGCTGTGCCGCATGGCACACGAATGGGGCATTCTGCCGGAAAACAAATTCCGCGCTTTCACCAATTATGAAACATTGCTCAATGCAACCAAATCCCGCTGCTGTGCAACCAAGGTTGCCGGGGGGAAAACCAAATTTGAATCCCTGCGGGAGCTTCCGGTGGATACCCCCCTGCCCTGTGCGGCAACTCACTGTATCGAACTTCCGGACGACCGCATTGGCAAACGGGTCTGGCGCGAGCTGCTTATTGAGGCCAGATATGACGGATATTTACAACGGGAATCGGTGGAAATAAACCGCTTGAAAAAGTTGGAAAATCAGAATATCCCGGAAGATTTCGACTACTCTTTTGTTCGCGGATTGTGCAATGAATCCCGGCAGAAACTGGAAAAGATCCGTCCGGCAACTCTCGGTCAGGCAGGACGCATCGACGGCGTCACCCCCGCCGATATCGCCTTGCTTCAGGTGCAGTTGAAAAAATTGAAAGCGTGATCACAATGGGTTTGAAACGGCAGTTCTGGAAAAAATTTCTGGCGGACAAATACGGCGTTGTTTCGCTGGCAGTGGTCGTGCTGTTTCTGCTTGCCGCTGCGGGCATGGAAATTTATTCCATTTACTGCGAAACCAACCGGATCATCCCCGCATATATGCGTTCTGATCCGGCAAATTGTTACGCCCCCCCTGCCCTGGATCATATTTTCGGCACCGACTATCAAGGGCGCGATGTTGCTCTGCGGGCGTTGGCAGGGGCCAATACCGCCTTGAAAGTCGGTGTGGTCTCCGGTGTCATTTCGCTGGTCATCGGAGTAACTTTAGGATTGTTTGCCGGATATTTCGGCGGCAAAACCGATGAGGCAACCGTCTGGCTTTACAGTACATTCGCCGCTATGCCGACTTTATTGTTTATTCTGGCATTTGCCTTGCTGGTTTCTCAAGAGTTTCTGACTCCGGAACTGCTGGCTGTATTCAAATTCTTTGCCGCCCTTATCCGCACCGAACCGGGAATGTTCGGCGTTTACTGCGCCATCGGACTTACCGGTTGGGTAACGCTGTGCCGCGTTATCCGCAGCGAAGTTATGAAACTCAAAAAACGCCCATTCATCGCCGCCGCCAAAGTTGCCGGTGTCAGCAATTTTACCATAATTTTCCGTCATATCCTGCCCAATGTCACCCATTTGGCAATAATTTATTTTACCACGCTTTTTGCTTCAAGTGTCATGCTGGAAGTGACCGCAAGCTACCTCGGACTTGGTGCTCAACAATTTCCCAGCTGGGGCATGATGATCTCCGACGGTCAGCAGCGGCTGTGGGCGGGAGTCTGGTGGGAGCTTGCCGCCGCTTCCGGAATGCTCTTCATCCTTGTTCTTGCCCTCAATACTCTCGGCGACACCCTCCGGGATACTCTCGACCCCAGAAGATAAACTCCCCTGCCCGCAGTCAGAACGCCTGTCGGGCGTTCAGCCCGACGAAAGGCGCACGAGCCAGCAGCCTGAAATCAGGAGCGATATCGCGCCGTTATCCGGCAGTTTTGCCGAGGAGCCGCGACAGGCGCGTACTGGTGTACGCAACTGGAGCGGCGACGACCGCAAGGCTGGCGGGAACAAGCAAGATCGCTCCGTGTTTATTTCGCGCCGTATTGTTTGTAGTATGCGTTGATGGCGGCCATCAGGGTGTCGTCGATGATGACTTTGCCTTTGTACGGACGGTTGTAAAGGTGTTCGATGACCTCTTTCATGGTGACGATGGCGCAGGTTTTAAGACCGTATTTTTCAGTGATTTCGCAGAGTGCGCTCTTTTCGCCCTGACCGCGTTCCATGCGGTCGACACTGACCACCAGACCGAGGATGTTGACCTTGCCCTGCGCCTGCAGGATGGGGAGAGTTTCGCCGATGGAAGTTCCGGCGGTGGTGACATCTTCAATGATGACAACTTTGTCGCCGTCACCGACCGGGCCGCCGAGCAGGATACCTTTGTCGCCGTGATCCTTGACCTCTTTGCGGTTGGAGCAGTAGCGGATGTCGGCATCGTATTTTTCAGCAAGCGCCATGCTGGCGGCGACTGACAGCGGAATACCTTTGTAAGCAGGTCCGAAAAGCACATCGAATTCCGTACCGAAAGTATTTTTGATCGCCTGGGCATAGTATTCGCCGAGCTTGCGGAGCTGGGAACCGGTGCGGTAAAATCCGGTATTGACGAAGAACGGAGTCTTGCGGCCGCTTTTGGTCACGAAGTCGCCGAACTTCAACACCTGACAGTCGATCATAAATTCGATAAAATCTTTCTTGTACTGTTCCATAAAATACACCTCTTTTATTTTGAATTTGGTTCAGTATTTAATATACCACTTGAAGCACTAAAAGCAAGGTTTCTGCAAAAATTATTGTTCAATCAAAAAGTCCGGAAGCGATTTTCTTTTCAATAAACTTCTGCCGTTCAGCTTCGGGGAAAAGCGATTTTACACCGCCGCCGACCGCATTCAAAGTCATTTGAAACTGTTTGGCAAAGTCCGTTTTTTTGAGCCATGACGGGGCTTTGACCACTTCATCAAGTTTTGCAATGATTTTTCTTGCAAGTTCAGCGTAAAAATTTTCAAGGAAAATTTTACGGTCTGCGGGACGATTCCGGTGATAGCACATCATTGCATTGAGATGAAGCACGCAAGTGCGCGGATAGTGGGAACACATCAAATTCCACGGTTCGCCGTCAGGGAGCGTATGGTCTCCGCTGTCCCGGAAGTCACTTCGCAGCAGAACGGCGGGCATATCCATCATCTTGGCAAAGCAGAATTCAACCACCGTTCCGGAATCAAGATCGGTACCGTCAAAGTTGGCAACGATCAGATCGCTGTTGAACAGCAGTTTGAAATCAGCATCGCGGATAGTTTGCGAAGTACGGTTTGCAACTTCACATTCACCGTCCTGCGGCAGTAAAACCTGATACCTGTTATCGGAATACTTTTCGATCGCCGCCGCCAGCAGCAGATTTCCGGCAAGGTCTTTGTGGTCAAAAAGATCTCCGGCAAAATATATTTTCAAACTCTTTTCAGCCATTTTTCCACACTCCGTAATTGTTTGAGTGAAACATACCGCCGTAAGTGCAGTTTGTCAAGTTGACAAAAGCAAATTGATGCGTTATATTGTAGAAAACATCAAATGTGGGGAATTTTTATGAAAACTCTTGCGGTAATGGTTCACGGATTTTGCAAAGGTGCGAAAGATATGCAGTATTGGAAACACGCGTTGGAAGCTGATTTTACCGAAATCATCACCCCGGATCTGCCGACAAAGTATTCCAGTTTCGAGCGCTGTGTGGAATTACTGACTGAAGAGATCGCCGCCGTCTGCCCTGAACAGTATGACGGAATATATTTTGCCGGTCACAGCATGGGCGGTTTAATGATAAGAGAATTTCTTAAAAATGTTCCGTTACCCAATGCAAAAAGACTGGTTTGTGTCGGGACGCCGCATTATGGCTCCAAACTTGCCGATATTGCATTGCTGATGCCGGGAGCGGGCAGGATCTGGAAACCGCTGCACGCTTTGAAACTTTCCGCAAGAAAAGAGCTTACCACTCCGGAAATTCCCGGATTGGAGATCGGTGTCATCGCCAGTACCAACAACGGTCACTGGCCGGGCAGAGTGTTTTTGAGCAAATCGGCAGACGGATTGGTCGAAAGCTTTTCGGCAATTGCTCCGGATGCCCGCGAAGTTGCCTATACCAAAGCCGCTCACGTGCCGATGCAGTATGATGAAAAAACGGCAGAATTGATCAGAAATTTTCTGCTTACCGGCAAATTTTAAAACTTATTTTGCCAGATCAGCGGAAAACTCTTTCAACGCATCGGAAATCTTTATCTGCTGCGGACAAATATTTTCACAGCTGCGGCAACCGATACAAGCCGATGGACGTTTGGCTTCGTCAAGCTTCTTTATCATCATTTTGGCGATCCAGCTGCCGCGGCTTACTTTGTGTTCATTGTACTGCGAGAGCAGATACGGTATATCCAGTTTCTGCGGACACTTGTCAATACAGTAACGGCAGGCAGTACATGGAACCCCCATGTCGGAAGTCATGCGGTCGCCGATGGAGACCATTTTATCAAATTCCACTGCATTCAATTGCGTTTTTCCGGAAAAGATACGGATATTGTCGCGCAGCTGTTCCATATTGGACATACCGGAAAGAACCACTTTTACCTCCGGAAGAGTTTGCAGAAAACGGAATGCCATTTCATGCGGCAGTATATCCGGCCGTATTTCAGCCACAGCAGCTTTATATTCCGGAGCAGGATTTGCCAATGCCCCTCCCCGCAGCGGTTCCATCACCCAGACCGGCAAGTTGTACCGGCGGAAAAGCTCAACTTTTTCCCTTGCCTGCTGCAACTTCCAGTCCAGATAATTGAGTTGAAGCTGGCCGAATTCCATAATGTCCGCATAGCGTTCAAGGAACCGTTTCAATGTATCAACGCTGCAGTGGCAGGAGAAACCGAGATGACGGATCTTGCCGGCAGCTTTCTGTTTGAGGATGTAAGAAACGATACCGTATTTTTCATCATCCAGATAAAAGTCGATATTGTTTTCACAGACACAGTGAAGCAGATAAAAGTCAAAAAACTCCATTTGCGTCCGCTGCAGCTGGGTCTCAAAGGTCTTTGCCACATTGGCAACCGCTTCAGAAAGCTGTCCGGGAAATTTATCTGCCAGCAGAAATTTATCCCGCTGATGCCGGAGCAATGCTTTGCCGCAGACAACTTCGGCTTTGCCGCTGTGATACATCCATGCGGTATCGAAATAGTTTATGCCGTTTTCGATGGCAAAATCGACCATTTCGCAAACTTTTGCTTCATCCGGACGCACAAGATCACCATCAATACAGGGCAGACGCATCGTTCCCAATCCCAGGGAAGATATTTCAAGACCGTTGAAATCAACTTTCTCCATTTCAGGCATCCTTTAAAACTTTGGTTTTTCCGGCAAGAACCGCCTTTTTTATCATTTTCCGGCAGATGATGATGAGCATAGTTCCGGTGCCGGCGGCGACCAGAACCCAGGAGACCGGATAGGAGATCATCACATTTTCCATCCGCGGATCGTGCGGGAAGATACAGAATATCCAGAAGACCCGGAATGCACAGGCTCCAAACATGGAGATGATCGTCGGCCCGAGCGAATACCCCAGACCGCGCAAAGAACCGGTCAATACTTCAATCGTTGCCACCAGGAAGTAGAACGGCAGCTGATAATTCATCCGGATACAGCCCCAGTCGATAACAGCTGTATCAGGGTTGTAAATTCCAAGCAGCTGGCGTTTCAACAGCAGTGCTGTTCCACCGAGAACCAACGCGGTGACACAGGAACATGACAAACAGAGCAAAATACTGCGAATGACCCGTTTCGGTTTACGGGCACCATTGTTCTGACCGACAAAACTCACCACCGCCAGACCGAAGGAACTGAATGCCACATGGACTACCCCTTCGATGCTCAATGCCGCGGTGCTTCCGGCGATAGCTTCTTTACCGAAAGAGTTGATGGTCGACTGGATGATCATATTGGAAACCGAGTACATCATCCCCTGCACCCCGGCCGGTATACCGATGCGGAACAGCTCTTTGACGATATCCCCTTTGACATGAAGCCGTTTCCAGATCAGGCGGTATTGTTCCCGGGAAACATTCAATGCCCGCAAAACCAGTATCGCTGAAAGCACGTTGGCAAGTTTGGTCGCAATGGCAACACCGGCGACATCCATTTTGAAAACAATGACAAACAAAAGATTGAGCAACACATTCACCGTTCCGGCGATCATCATGTAGGTCAACGGGCGCTTGGTGTCCCCGATCGCCCGCAAAATCGCACTGCCGAAACTGTAAAGTACCATAAAAGGAATACCCAGACAGCAGATCCAGGTGTACAGGCAGGCTTTGTCGAAAATTTCTGCCGGAACCGCCATCAAACGCATCATAGGACGGGTGACTGCAATTCCGAGAATACACATGAGGATACCACCGATGACCGCGACCGCTATCGATGTGTGGACGGAGCTGAAAACATTTTTACGGTCTTTTGCTCCGGTGTAACGGGAAACCAGCACATTCACAGCAGATGCCACTCCCCAGAACAAGTTGAGCATCAAGTTGTTGAATCCGGGAGCTGCACCTACGGCCGCCATCGCACTGCTGTCCGCAAATCTGCCGACTACGATCAAGTCAGCGGCGTTGAACATCAAAGACATTGCATTTGCCATCATCAGGGGAATGGCAAAGCGGATGATTTTTCCGAGCAGCGGACCGTGGGTCATATCGACCTGATACTTTTTTACGGCAGCCATTTTTTACTTCCTTATTTTCTCAATTGTCCATTGCCGACGGCGACCCATTTGTAGGTGCATAATTCAGCGGGTCCCACCGGACCGCGGGCGTGGAGCCGGTCGGTACTGATGCCGACGACTGCCCCCATGCCGTAATCCCCTCCCCCGGACAAACGGGTGGAAGCGTTGACCAGAACAGACGCTGAATCGACATTGGCAATAAATGTCGAAGAAAGCTCCTCCGAAGTTGTGATTATACCATCGGTGTGCCCGGAACCGTGACTGGCGATATGTTCCATTGCTTCATAAATTCCGTCAACCATGCGTATGGACAATGTTCCGGAAAGATATTCGGTATCCCAGTCATCATCCGTTGCTAAAATCGCTCCGGGGATGCGGGAACAGAATTCAGCACAACCGCGTATTTCAACATTGTTTTCTTTCAATGCTTCAACGATTTTATCAATGGTGCTTTGCGGAGTGGAACGGTCGACAAGAAGCGTTTCCAGAGCGTTGCAGACTGCCACATTCTGGCACTTTGAATTGGCGACCAGAGCGGCCGCCATTTCAGCATCGGCATCGGAAGCAACGTACAAATGGCAGATGCCGTCATAGTGTTTCAAAACCGGTATCCGCGTACCTTCGGAAATTGCTTTGATCAGACTTTTTCCACCGCGCGGAATGATGAGGTCGATATATTTATCCTGTTTCAAGAGGTCTGCGACCGCACTGCGGTCGGTGGAGTTGACAATTTGAATGGCATTCTCCGGAAGTCCGGCTTCCCGGGCGGCGCTGCGCATCGCTTCTGCGAGAACCAGATTGGTGCGCAGAGCTTCGCTGCCGCCTTTTAAAATCACTGCATTGCCGCTTTTTATCGCCACGGCGGCGGCATCGGTGGTCACATTGGGACGGGCTTCGTAGATCATGGCAAGCACACCTATGGGAACGGCGACTTTACGAACTTGAAGGCCGCTTGGCATGGTACGTTCCTCAAGGACAGCTCCGACAGGATCGGGAAGTGCCGCTGCCTCCTGCAGTCGTTTGACCATGTAATCAAAAACCTTTTCATCGACCGTCAAACGCTTTTTGAAAGCCGGTGATATATCCCCTGCCCCGGCGATGTCAGCGGCATTCGCCTTTAAAAGTTCCGCTTTGCAGGAGATAAGTTTATCTCCCATAAGTTTCAACGCTCCTGCCCGGCATTCCGGAGAAATGCTCCGCAGTTTCCGAGCCGCATCGGCAGCTTGCTGTGCCAAAAGCTCCATTTTGCACATAATATATAAGGACTCCCGGTGATTTATTTAAGAGATATTTCATATAATATACCACCGGAAACGTTTTAAATCAAGACAAAAAAACACAGATGATATTTAAGCCGTAAATATTTCATTTTCCGGTGGAAAAATTGTAATTGCTGTGCTATATTAAGTAAATAATATTGTGTACATACAACTTTTCCGTTTTCGGAGAAAGGAAAAAGCCTGTGAAAGAATATAAAGTAGGAATAATCGGCTTCGGTACCGTCGGAGCCGGAGTGGCGGAAAATCTTCTCGCCAACGCAGATGTCATAGCCAAACGTACCGGGGTCCGCCCGGTGCTGACTAAAATCGCTGATCTGGATATAACCACTGACCGCGGAGTGAAAATCCCTGAAGGTATCCTCACTACCGATGCAATGGAACTTATCGATATTTGCGATATTGTCGTTGAACTGGTCGGTGGCACTACCGTTGCTAAAAAATTCATCCTTACCGCATTGAATAAAGGTAAATCAGTCGTTACTGCAAACAAGGCGCTGCTTTCTCATTACGGGCAGGAACTTTTTGACGCTGCCGAAAAATCGGGCGCCGACCTCTACTATGAAGCCAGCGTTGCCGGAGGTATCCCCATTATCAAATCCCTGCGTGAAGGACTCGTTTCCAACCGAATCGAGCGCATCTACGGTATCATGAATGGCACCTGCAACTACATCCTCACCCGGATGGAAAATGAAGGCGCTGATTTCGCCCCCATTCTCGCCGATGCCCAGAAACTCGGTTACGCTGAAGCCAATCCTTCATTGGATATCGACGGCTTCGATACCGCCCACAAGACCAGCATCCTGGCATCCCTCGCTTTCGGAAAATGGTTCAATCAGGAAGAAGTCTACGTTGAAGGTATCCGCGATCTGGAACTTTCCGATCTCGCCTATGCCGATGAACTCGGTTACCGTATCAAACTGCTCGGCATCATCAAAAACAACAATGGTGCCATTGAAATGCGCGTACACCCGACTTTGATCCCCAAAAAAGCTCTGCTTGCCGGGATATCCGATGTATTCAACGGCGTGGTCGTTGACGGCGACACGGTCGGTCAAACCCTTTTCTACGGACGCGGAGCCGGCCGCAAAGCCACTGCCAGCGCGGTTGTCGCCGACATCACCGATGCGGCGTTGAACTTTGCTTCCGGAAGCCGTCAGCGCATTCCCAACTTCAACGAAGCTCCCCAGTTTGACCGGGTGCTTCCCATCGAAGAAAGCGTCAGCCGCTTCTACTTGCGGCTTCAGGTCAAGGACACTCCGGGCGTGATGGCTTCCATAACCCAGATCCTTGCCGATCGCGGCATCAATATTTCCAGTTTGATCCAGCACGAAAGCCAGAGCGGCAAAGCCAATTCGGTATCGCTGGTCATCCTGACCCACCCGGTGATGGAGCGCAGCATGCGCGCGGCGTTGTCTGAACTCGGAGTGCTTTCCATCAACAGCTCTCCGGTAAAACTTTTGAGAATTGAGGATATTTGATCACTATGGCCATTCATACTGTTGAAAAGATCGGCGGGACCAGCATGACCCGCTTCGGGGAACTTCTGGACAATATTTTCATCGGTTCCCGCAAAAGTGATGAACTCTACAACCGCATCTTTGTCGTTTCCGCTTACGGCGGAGTCACCAACTGGCTTCTGGAAGACAAAAAGACCGGTGAACCGGGCATCTACGGCAGCTTCGCCGCCGGAAAAAATGAGGAGTGGCAGGAAAAACTTGAAAATACCCGCGCCAAACTCATCGAACTCAACCGTTCTTTTGAAAAACTCGGTCTTGACCAAACCAAAGCGGATGATTTCGTCAATGAGCGTATGGACGGCGTAAAAAGCTGTCTGCTCCACTTGATGCAGCTCCGCAGTTTCGGTCACTTCAACCCGGCAGCTTATCTCCCCGCCGCCCGGGAAATTTTAAGTTCGGTCGGTGAAGCGCACAGCGCCTACAATTCAGCGCTCATTTTGCAGAAGTTCAATGTCAATGCGGTCTTCGTCGACCTCTCCGGCTGGAAAGATGATCACTCCTGCTCCATGGAAGAAAACATTTCGCGCCAGCTTTCCGGATTGGATTTCTCCAAATGCATGCCTATCGTCACCGGTTACGCCAAGTGCGCCGAAGGTGTCATGGCACAGTTTGACCGCGGTTACAGCGAAATCACTTTCAGCAAACTCGCCGTCGTCACCGCAGCCAGAGAGGGTATCATCCACAAGGAGTTCCACCTCTCCACCGGAGATCCGAAACTCATCGGCATCGACAAAGTGCGCACCATCGGTCACACCAACTTCGATATTGCCGACCAGCTCTCTGATATGGCGATGGAAGCCATCCACCCCAAAGCCTCCAAAGAAATGGAGCGCAACGGCATTCCAATCCGTATCGACAATGCCTTTGATCCCGGTCACCCCGGCACTCTCATCAGTCAGGATTTTGTCTCTCCTGTTCCCAAAGTCGATATGATCTGCGGACGGCGCGACATTATTGCCATTGAAGTTTTTGACACCGAAATGGTCGGAACCAGCGGTTACGATCACCGGATACTGGACAGTTTCGCCAAGTACGGCATCAGTTACATTGCCAAAAACACCAACGCCAATACCATCACCCAGTACGTTTCAGAGAAGAGCAAAAATCTGCAATCCTGCCTTGCTGATCTGCGGGCGAACTTCCCCGGAGCTAAAATCTCCACCCGCGAAGTCGCGATCATCGCCGTCATCGGCAGTAACATGAAGATCCCCGGCTTCCTCTCCCGCGCCGCCAAAGCTCTGGCGGAATCCGACATCAACGTGCTGGCTCTCGACCAGTGCATGCGTCAGGTCAATATGCAGTTTATCATTGAACGCGCGGATTTTGAAAGTGCCCAGAAAGCACTTCACCGTGAGCTTGTGGAATTGCAGTAACCGTTTATATTGGATCTTGTAAGGAGATTGATTATTATGAAAATGAGCAAACTGGTCGGCCGCCGCTTGAAAGAGGTCCCCAAAGATGCAAAAACCGTCAGCCACCAATTTCTGGTGCGCGGCGGATATATCCGTCCGGTTTCCGCCGGAATTTACGATATTCTTCCGGCTGGCAAACGCATCGTCGCCAAGATCGAAGCTATCATCCGCGAAGAGATGAATAAAATCGACGGTCAGGAAGTCCTGATGCCGGTCGTCCTCCCGGCTTCGCTGTGGGAGGAATCCGGCCGTTACGCCTCCGTCGGGGCTGAACTGCTCCGCTTCAACGACCGCAACGACAAGCCGATGATCCTCGCCATGACCCATGAAGAGTGCATCACCGCAATGGTCCGCACTGAAGTCAACAGCTACAAGCAGCTCCCGGTGATGCTCTATCAGCTTCAGACCAAATACCGCGATGAAGCGCGTCCCCGCGCCGGACTTATCCGTACAAGAGAATTCACCATGAAAGACGCGTACAGTTTCCACACCGATCAGGCCGATCTGGAAAAATACTATGTCCGCGCGCACGAAGCGTATGAACGCATCTTCAAACGCATCGGTCTGGATAATGTGGTCAGCATCGAATCCAACAGCGGTATGATGGGCGGCAAAGTTTCCCACGAGTTCATGGCGATCGCCGATTGCGGAGAGGACACCATTTTCGTCTCCCCCGACCGCAGTTACCGTGCAAACCGTGAGATCGCCACCGCCGCATGGAAGTTTGAAAAATCGGAAATGCTCCCGTTGGAAAAGGTTTCCACTCCGGGGCAGAAAACCATTGATGACGTCGCTTCTTTCCTCGGCGTCACTGCCGAACAGACCGGCAAAGCGGTATTCTATCAGGATGCCATTACCGGCGAATTGATCTTCTGCCTCATTCGCGGCGACTTTGAAGTCAATGAAAGCAAACTTGCCAATGCCGCCAGAATATCCGAACTCAAATTCGCCGATGATGCCGCCATCACCGCCTGCGGTGCTGTCCCCGGCTATGCCAGCCCGCTCGGGTTGAAATCCGGTGCCAAAGTGCGGGTTTTCATCGACCCGTCTGCATTGAACAGCTCCAATCTGGTCGTCGGTGCCAACGAACCGGATTTCCACTACAAAAACTTCAACGCTGAACGCGACCTCGAAGGTGTCGAATTCACCTGCGTTGACATCGCCACCGTCCGCGAAGGCGACCCCTGCCCCATCACCGGTGAACCTTTGCAGATGCTCCGGGGCATTGAAGTCGGCAACATCTTCCAGCTCGGAACCAAATATTCTGAATCAATGGCGTGCAACTATCTGGACAAAGACGGCAAGAGCCATCCGATGATCATGGGCTGTTACGGTATCGGTGTCGGTCGCGCCATGGCTTCTGTCATTGAAAACTGCCATGATAACTACGGTCCCATCTGGCCGATGTCCATCGCCCCGTATCAGGTTCAAGTATGCGCGCTCGATCCGCAGAAAGCCGGTGTCGGAGAAGCCGCAGAAAAACTCGTTTCCGAACTTGAAGCCCTCGGCGTGGAAGTTCTGTATGACGATCGCGGCGAAAAGGCCGGAAGCATGTTCAGCGATGCCGATTTGCTCGGTATTCCGCTGCGACTGGTCATTTCTCCCAAGACCCTTGCTGAAAACGAAGCCGAATTCCGTACCCGTGCCTGCCGCGACAGCGAACGGCTCAATCTCAATGATGCCGCCGCAATCATCGCTCAAAAGGTAAAAGCGGAACTTGCCAAATTTGATTTTTAATAACTTTTTTGAGGATACCGCCAATGTGGAATTATACAGATAAAGTGATGGATCACTTCATGAACCCGCGCAATGTGGGCGAAGTGGAGAATCCCGACGGCGTAGGCGAAGTCGGCAATGCCGCCTGCGGCGATGCGTTGAAACTGACTTTCAAACTGGATGAAAACGGCAAAATCGCCGATGTAAAATTCAAGACTTTCGGCTGCGCCAGTGCCATTGCTTCCAGTTCGGCGCTCACCGAACTTATCAAAGGTATGACCATCGAAGAAGCCGCAAAAGTTTCCAATGATGATATCGTCGCCATGCTCGGCGATCTTCCCGAAGCAAAGATCCACTGCTCCGTCATGGGCATGGAAGCGCTTCAGGCGGCGATCGCCAACTACAAAGGCGAACCCAATCCCTTTGAAAAACTGGGCGATCACGAAGGCAAACTCATCTGCAAATGTTTCGGTGTAACCGATTTGAAAATCATCGCCATCGCCAGAGAACACAAACTCACCCGCGCTGAAGAACTCACCAACTACTGCAAAGCCTGCGGTGCCTGCGGTGCCTGTCTCGGTGAAATTCAGCATATCCTTGATGACATGTGGAAATTGGAGCAAGCCAAAATATGATGACTGTTGAAGAATTGCGCCAGATCGGAACCGATCTCATTGCCCGGATGAAGCAAGTCAGCGTCTTTCTGGATATTCCAGCCAAAGAAGCTGAACTTGCCGAACTGGAAGAAAAGATGAATTCCGCCGATTTCTGGGATGACAAGGAAATGGCCCAGGCAACCGTTGCCGCCGCTTCCAGCTGCCGTAACCTCCTTGCTCCCTACCGCAAGATGCAGAGCGAAATGGAAGACTTCAATACCGCACTGGAACTTGCCGGTGAAGATGAGGAGTTCCTCGCCGAAGCCGAAACCGCTTCCAAAATCATGTCTGCGCACATGGACAAACTTGAAGTGGTGAGCTTCCTCTCCGGACGCTTCGATAAAAACAACTTCTTCCTTACCATCCATGCCGGTGCCGGCGGTACCGAATCCTGTGACTGGGGCAGTATCCTGCTTCGCATGTACCGCCGCTTCGCCGAACGCAACAACTGGAAAGAAGAGATGATCGACTATCAGCCCGGTGACGAAGCCGGTATCCGCAGTGCGACATTCCGCATTATCGGCGATTTTGCCTACGGTTACTGCAAAGGTGAAACCGGTGTCCACCGTCTGGTGCGCATCTCCCCCTTTGACAGCAACGCCCGTCGGCATACCAGCTTCTGTTCGGTGGAAGTCATACCGGAAATCGACGACGATATCGACATCGAAGTCAATGAATGCGATATCCGCGTAGATACCTACCGTGCCAGTGGTGCCGGCGGTCAGCACGTCAACACCACCGACAGCGCAGTACGAATCACCCACATCCCGACCGGCGTGGTCGTCGCCTGCCAGAATGAGCGTTCACAGCACAAAAACCGCGCCACCGCGATGAAGATGCTGAAAGCCAAACTCTATGAAATGGAAGAACGCAAACGCAAAGATGCCGCCGCCGCCCAGCGCGGTGAGCAGATGGAAAACGGCTGGGGCAGCCAGATCCGCAGTTATGTCCTGCAGCCCTACCAGATGGTAAAAGATTTGCGTACCGACGTTGAAACCAGCGATACTGCCGGTGTCCTCGATGGTGAACTTGACCGCTTTGTGGAAGCATACTTGAAATGGAACCGGTAAATTTTTCAGCAAAAAAAGCCAATCTGACGCGCCGCTCGGAATTGCTCCGGGCGGTGCGTGAGGCTTTTTACGCTAAAAATTTCCTTGAAGTTGCAACCGAAGTCAAAATCCCGGCACCCGCCCCCGAAGAATATATCGAATCGGTCGCGTGTCAGGGGGAATTTCTGCGCACCAGTCCGGAATTGGCAATGAAACAATTGCTCTGTAACGGGATGGAAAGAATATTCCAGATCGGACCTGCGTTCCGCGCCGAAGAAAAAGGGCGCAAGCACCGAGAAGAGTTTACTATAATGGAATATTATGCCGTAAACTGGAATTACCGGGAACTTGCAGAATTCACCGCAGAGATGCTGCTTTATGCCTGCAAAAAGCTTTTCAATACAAGTGTGATAAATTATCAGGGACGGGAGATCGATTTCCAGAGCTGTTCATATATCACCGTTGATGAAGCATTCCGGCGTTACGCCGGAGTTTCCGCATTTGATGCCGATAAAGACGGTTCTTTTGATGAACTGATGGTGTTGAAAGTCGAACCGGAACTGGGAAAAAGAAATCCGGAATTTCTGATCGACTACCCCGCCAGCCGCGCCTCGCTTTCCCGTTTGTCAAAAGCGGACAACCGGGTTGCAGAACGGTGGGAACTTTATATAAATGGTATTGAACTTGGAAACGCTTTCGGAGAGTTGACCGATGCCGCCGAACAGCGCCGCCGCTTTGCTCAAGCGTTGGAGTTCCGTAAAAATGCCGGAATGCTCCCCTACCCCGAAGCAACTGAATTTCTCGATGCCCTGGAAAAAGGTATGCCCGAAGCATCCGGATGCGCTATCGGATTTGACCGGTTAGCCATGATCTTCTGCGATGCATACGATATTGAAGAAGTGATTTTTGAAGCAAAACGTAAATAATTGATATTAAAACTGTAAAACAAACCAAAACAACAGGAGTGTGAAAAATGAACAAAATTTCAGCCTTGCAGAAAGCCCGCGCGGCTTATGCCCCCAAACTTCCCGCTGCTCTCGCTAACGGTGCTGCGGTCACGGTCAACGAAGGCGGTGCCACCACCGCTGTCGCCGATGTGGAAAAAGTTCAGGCTCTCTTTAAAAGCACCTTCGGCAGCCCGGTGTTGACCTTCGCTCCCGGCAAAGGTGAAAAATCTGCCGCCCGCAATGTCGGCGTCATCCTTTCCGGCGGTCAGGCTCCCGGCGGACACAACGTCATCGCCGGTCTGTATGACGGTCTGAAATCCCTCAACGCCGACAACCGTCTCTACGGTTTTCTCAAAGGACCTGACGGTCTCGTGAAAGGCGAAATGGTCGAACTTACCGATGAAATCATCGATGCCCACCGTAACACCGGCGGATTTGACATGATCGGTTCCGGACGTACCAAACTCGAAACCGCTGAACAGTTTGAAGCCGCCCGCGCCAACTGCGAAAAAGCTGCCATCACCGCGCTGGTCATCATCGGCGGTGACGACTCCAATACCAACGCTTGTGTGCTTGCTGAATATTTCAAGAGCAACAATGTCGGCATCCAGGTCATCGGCTGCCCCAAAACCATCGACGGCGACCTCAAAAATGAATGGATCGAAGCCAGCTTCGGTTTCGACACCGCCTGCCGCGTATACAGCGAACTTATCGGCAACATCGGCCGCGATGCCAACTCCGCCAAAAAGTATTGGCACTTCATCAAACTGATGGGCCGCAGTGCCAGCCATATCGCTCTGGAATGCGCGCTTCAGGTTCAGCCCAACATCACCATCATCTCCGAAGAAGTCGCCGCCAAAAAGCAGACTCTCGGTGAAATCGTTGATTACATGGCTTCCGTCGTCGCCTCCCGCGCCGCCAACAAGATGAACTTCGGTATCGCCCTCATCCCCGAAGGTCTGGTCGAATTCATCCCCGAAATCAAAGTCCTCATCGCTGAACTCAACGACCTGCTCGCCGCCAACGCCGCCGCTGTCGAAGCGATGGACAAAAATGAAAAGGTCGCTTTCGCCGCCGGAAAACTTTCCGCTGATTCCGCCAAGGTTTTTGCTTCACTGCCCGCCGGTATCCAGATGCAGCTCTGCAACGACCGCGACCCGCACGGCAACGTTCAGGTTTCCTTGATCGAAACCGAAAAGATGCTCGCTGAAATGGTCGGTACCAAACTTAAAGCGATGAAAGCTGAAGGCACCTACACCGGCAAATTTTCCACTCAGACCCACTTCTTCGGTTACGAAGGCCGCTGCGCCGCTCCTTCCAACTATGATGCTGACTACTGCTACAGCCTCGGCTACAACGCCGCCGCTTTGATCGGTGCCGGCCGTACCGGTTATATGTCCAGCGTCCGCAACACCATAAAGAGTGCTTCCGAATGGATCGCCGGTGGTATCCCCATCACCATGATGCTCAATATGGAACGCCGTCACGGTGCCGACAAGCCGGTCATCCGCAAAGCTCTGGTCGAACTGGATGGCGCGCCGTACAAGTACTTCGCAGCCAACCGCGAAGCCTGGGCTATCGAAACCAGCTATGTCTATCCCGGTCCGATCCAGTATTTCGGTCCCTCCGAAGTCTGCGACCTGGTCACCAAGACTTTGACTTTGGAAAAAGGCGGAAATCTCTGATGGAATCCGACATCAACATCAAATATATCGCCGAACTCTCCCGGTTGGAGCTTTCCAGTGAACAGACTGGCAAACTCCAGCAGGAGATGGAGCGTATCATCGGTTATATCGATGAACTCAAAGAGCTGGATGTGGACGGTGTTGAACCCACCGCCCACGCCGCTCCACTGTCCAACGTCTGGCGCGAAGATGAGGTCAAAGAGTCCTATTCGCGCAGTGAGATGTTTGCCAACGCCCCCGGGGTCATCAATGAAAATCTGATCAAACTGCCGCGCGTTCTGCCGCAGGAGGAGGCGTAAAATGGATATTAAAAATACCACTTTGCACGAACTTTCTTCCGCGTTGAATGCAAAAGAGATCAGCTCTGTCGAACTGTGTAAATCTTATCTTGCAGAAATCGATCAGCGCGATGCTGAAATCGGTGCCTTTATCGACATCGACCGTGAAAAAATGCTCGCTTCTGCCGCCGCCGCCGATGAACGGCGCGCCAAAGGGGAAGCATTGAGCAGTTTTGACGGTATTCCCATCGGTATCAAAGATAATATCTGTGTCAAAGGTGAACGCTGTTCCTGTGCATCCAAACTGCTGGAAAACCTCATTTCCCCCTACGATGCCACTGCCGTTGAACGGCTCCGCAAACAGGGATTCATCCCTTTCGGCAGATTGAATATGGACGAATTCGCCATGGGTTCAAGCTGCGAAAACAGCGCGTTTCAAAAGACCCGCAACCCGCTTGACACCTCCCGTGTCCCCGGCGGATCTTCCGGTGGTTCTGCCGCTTGCGTGGCAGCCGGTTTCGCTCCGGCGGCGCTGGGTTCAGACACCGGCGGATCTATCCGTCAGCCTGCGGCATTCTGCGGTGTAGTCGGCATGAAACCCACCTACGGCAGAGTTTCCCGTCACGGCTTGGTCGCGTTTGCTTCCAGTCTGGATCAGATCGGTCCCTTCACCCGCGATGCCGAAGATGCCGGAATAATTCTGGATGCGATCTGCGGATTTGACCGGATGGACTCCACCAGTCTGCCAGATGCGGCAGGCGGTTTCGCCGATGCGGCAAAGCTCGGCAGCAGCTCCGGTTCTCTTGCCGGAATGACCTTCGGTCTGCCCAAAGAATACTACTCCGGCGGCATTGATGCCGGAAGTGCCCGTGTCCTCGATGCCGCAGTGGAAAAGGTCAAAGCTCTCGGCGGTAAAATCGTCGATGTTTCGCTCCCTCACACCAAGTATGCTATCGCCGTTTACTACATCATCGCCACTGCCGAAGCCAGTGCCAATCTGGCACGTTTCGACGGGATGCGTTACGGACGGCGCGCTGAAGCGGATGACCTGACAGCGACCTACTTCAAATCCCGCGGCGAAGGCTTCGGCGATGAGGTAAAACGGCGCATTCTGCTGGGAACTTATGTGCTTTCCAGCGGCTATTATGATGCCTACTATCTGCGCGCCCAGAAGGTGCGTACGTTGATAAGGAAAGATTTTGAAAACGCATTTAAACAGTGTGATATGATGCTCACCCCGGCGGCGCCGCAGGTCGCATTCAAATTCGGTGAAAAATCCGATCCGCTTCAGATGTATCTTTCTGACATCTTCACCATTTCGCTGAACCTTGCCGGTTCCTGCGGTATCGCAGTTCCCGCCGGTATCGACAGCGACACCAATATGCCAGTCGCGATGCAGCTGCTCGGTCCAGCCATGGGCGAAGCCAAACTGCTTCAGGCGACTGCCGCATTCATGCGCGCGTGAGGCGTATATGATCGTACTCGGAATAGATCCGGCGATCCGCACTACCGGATACGGAGTAATTGAACTTACTCCCTCCGGTAAGTGCAAAATCCTTGATTGCGGCGTGATTGCCAACGCCGCAAGAGTTCCGCATACCGAATGTCTGCGCCGCTTGTACGGCGGCATAGAAGAATTGATTTCCCTCTGGCACCCCGACCATGCCGCATTGGAAGAACCTTTTGTCGGAAAAAATGCAAAAACCGCCATTATTCTCGGTATGGCGCGCGGCGGAATACTTTCAGCATTGGTCAACCACAACATCCCCGCTTTTGCCTACAATCCGTCGGTGGCAAAACGCGCCGCGACCGGACACGGCGGCGCGGATAAAAGCCGTATTGCCTTTCTGCTTTCGGCGGAATTCAATATTTCGGTCGACCAAATCCCTCTGGACAGCACCGATGCACTGGCACTGGCTCTCTGTCATATCCAGCGGATGCAGTACCCTGAACTGGACGGCAACACCGGAAAACCGTTGTAATATGAGTGTCTGCGACTTTCACACCCATCATAAAAGCGTTTATCCGGCGATAATTTCAACTGCTGTTGCCGCAAAAGAAAAGTATACTTCGCTTGAATTTCATCCGTGGAATTTACCGGAAAAATTTTCCGGATTGCCGGAATATGCCGCCGGATTAAATGATTTTACAGCGCTTGGTGAAGTCGGACTCGACCGTTTGCACGGTCCTGAACTTCCGGTTCAGCAGCGATATTTGAAAGAACTTTTGCAACTTGCGCACGATTGCCGTAAACCGGTGATATTCCATTGTGTCCGGGCGTTTCCGGAACTCTTTGCACTGATAAAACCCTACTCTTTCCCGTGGGCGATACATGGTTTCAGGGGAAAAGCTGAACTGCTTGAAGCTATATGGCAGCGCGGCGGCATCGTTTCATTTCACCATTCGATCACAGAAAATCTGCCGCTGTTGAAAAAACTTGCCTCCCCAAACGGAAAAATCGCCTTTGAAAGCGATGATGATGAAACTGTTGATTTGGAACAAGTCGTTGCCGATACAATGAAGTCATCCGGAAATCCGGATTTGATGAATCTTGCGTATGAAACTTTTATGGAGTTTGTTTCCTATGGAAAATAATGATTTTCTCTTTGACCGCACCAAGCTGCTTATCGGTGAAGACAATTGCAAAAAACTTGCAAACGCTCACGTCCTTATTCTCGGTGTCGGCGGGGTCGGCGGTTATGCTGTGGAAAACCTCGCCCGCGCCGGTATCGGTAAACTCACCATTATTGACGGTGATCCGGTCGATATAACCAATTGCAACCGGCAGATTTCCGCATTGACCACGACAGCCGGACGACCGAAAACCGAAGTCTGGGCGGAACGTATCAAGGCGATAAATCCCAATATTCAACTTGATGCACAATTCCGCTTTTTGCGCACCGTTGAAGATATTGAAGAACTGCTTTCAACGCCGTTTGACTTTGCCATTGACGCCATTGATGAAATGGAACCCAAAATCACCTTTATCACCGCATTGAAAAAGCACAAAATTCCCTTTGTCAGCGCAATGGGCGCAGGCGGAAAACTCGATCCATCACAAATTAAATTGGCTGATATCTCCAAAACCAACGGCTGCCCGCTCGCCCGTATCGTCCGCAAACGCCTCCGCGACCTCGGCATAACCAAAGGCGTCAAAACCGTCTACTCTCCCGAATCGCCCCTGAAACGGTTCGCCGACCGCAAAATCGGCTCCATCAGCTTCATCCCCGCCATCTTCGGCTGCTTCTGCGCCGCCGACGCCGTCAACTCTTTGATTAAAAAGAGTTGATTGTCGGGAGAAGGGAAAAACTTCTTTTCACGGGAAAAGAGCCGAACGTCGGCCTCGGAGTATCCCTTCTCCCGAACCCTCATCCCTTTTCAAGAAAAGCGGAGTATTTTGCCGCTCCGTTGTCGCGGCTGAGGGTGTAAGGTTTGTCAGTTATTTTACTGCAGCATAGTTGAAAAAATCAACAAATTTATCATAAAATTCTGATTCTGCAGCAATACTGTCAAAACCATGTTTACCAAGCTTGATGATAAAATGAATATTTTTCAACTGCAGTTTGCGACACTCGCGCATTAATTCAGCCGTTTGCTCAAATTCCACAACTTTATCATCTTTAAAATGCACCACCAAAGTGGGAACTTGCAGTTTTTTCAAATGAAATAAAGGACTCAACTGTTTTAATTGCTCAATATGACCGGGATTATTTATATCTCCGTACTGCAATTTATCCAAAAAACTATTCGCCTTTGATTTTTCCGGAAAAGTTTTGAGCATTGCCACCAAATCAGATGGACCGAATAAAACAACACCGGCATTAAACAAATTCTTTTCAAAAGTTAATAACGCCAGAGACAAATAACCGCCCCATGAACCACCCAAGACATAACAACGTGATTTGTCAATATACGATTGGCGTTTCATATATTTTGTACCATCAACAATATCAGACAATTGTTTTTTTATTCCAAGTGCTCCCCAGCCTTGCTGCCGGAACTTTTTTCCAAAACCATGACTTCCCCGATAATTGGGCTGAAATACAACAAATCCGCGAGATGCGAGAAAATCTGCCCGATAATCATAATCAAGCATTGTTGTCGCTCCCGGACCTCCATGAGGAAATACAACTAAAGGAAGTGGGCGGTCTGTTTTTTCCGGAACAGTTACGATTGCATTGATAATTTCACCGTCAGAAGCAGGATAACTTATAGAAAACCGATGATTCTTACTTAATTTCTTATCCGAAGAGAGAAAAGAATAAGTTTGAGATTTCAAATCACATAGAATCACCGACTCCATACGGTCGGAATAACTTATTCTGGCAAGCCACTTTTCGGAGACTGGAGATCGCTCGTCCCATATAATGTTTACAGAATTTTTATTTTCACAAAGAATCTTTTGGTGCAAACATTTCATTGATTTATCAAAAAAAAGATAATGCCACCGTTCCGCTCCATAGATTATAGCATAAGCTTTTTTGCCATCAGAAACGATACCAACAATATCCTGATTTGGTATAAATATTTTTTCGTTTTTGTCAGTATCCGGATTCCATTTTACTATGTTAGTAAAATTACAATCTTTTTCACTGATCAACCAGATAAAAGTGCCATCATCCAGAACAGGAGTAATGTAATCTCCCGGTTTCCCTGAAAATTTTCTCTGGTTGCAAATGACTGCAATTCTGGCATCAGATTCAATATTGCTGCTATAGCGAAATTTATTTTCCTTGACAGGAACAGGTAAAGTATTTTTCACTCGACCATCTGCGGCAAAATAAAAAATTGATTCAGGTCCCAATGCAAAAACATACTGGCAATGCAGTATTGCCAGTATGCATAGAAAAATTTTTCTATTAATTACCATTGATCAATAAGATAAGTCTCTGCCAGTTCCTTTGCAAAAGTTGCAGTTAAAATTACCGTTAAATCCAGTACCACGACAGAAAGTACAGCGCATCTGATTAGCGACACCTTCTTCGTGTTTGTGATTATGAGCATTGACAAATGCACCGGCAAAAACAGAAACGGCACTCACAGCAAGAATAGCAAACAAAGCTTTTTTCATTTTTTCAACTTCCTTTTTTATTACCTGTTAAACATTTCATCCTTTTGCGGCAGGATAACACCGAGTCAAAGCAGACCACGCATTATAATATATTCTTCGATAACACCTCCTTTCTGCAAAAAAACAGCCGCGATAATCCGACAGGCTGGATCATCGCGGCTGTAAAAAGGATACAGTTGTTTTGAGAATTTGAAAAAGAGGGAAGACTTCCGGCGGTTTTGCAAATCCTGTTGCGAAATCCAGCCAACGTGGAAGCGTAAAAAAAAAGAACGCTTCCATGCATGTGTCAGAGGCCCGACCAAGAGCCCGCGTCAAGATACAAGAAAGCGTCCGGATAGTTGTGTAGACACAATACTACCGGATACATTTCATCTAATCTTAACGCAAACATGATTTCTACTTGGTCGGTTTCTGACACATTTGCTGAAATATAACGGTTTTCAATTAGCCATGTTGAGCTGAAAGCAAGTGCTATCCTATCTCAACACAATATAATATATTACAAAAAAATTTAAATACAAGCCGGTATTAAAAAAAACTTATTTTTCAGAAAATCTTTTTTTTGCTAAAAAAATCCGATGCCATTGATGAAATGGAACCCCAAATCACCTTTATCACCGCATTGAAAAAGCACAAAATCCCTTTTATCAGTGCCATGGGCGCCGGGGGAAAACTCGATCCGTCACAAATAAAAATCGCTGATATATCAAAAACCAACGGCTGCCCCCTCGCCCGGATCGTCCGCAAACGCCTCCGCGACCTCGGCATAACCAAAGGCGTAAAAACCGTCTACTCCCCCGAACCGCCATTAAAGCATTTTGCCGACCGCAAAATCGGTTCGATCAGCTTTATCCCCGCCATATTCGGCTGTTTCTGCGCCGCTGAAGCGGTCAACTCTTTGCTCAAGACGAGGTGATTTGCCATGAAGCCGGATCGGCGGCAACCGCCTCACAGCATCTTTCCAAAACAATGGTTTTGAAACAGCCCTTTTTTTGTTTGCATTTTTTCAAATCAATGTTAATTTATATCAGCAACCAAACTTGAACCCGGAGAACTGATATGAATATATTTTTGCTTACAGCTGCAGCGCTGCTGTTTGCCGGATGCTGTAAAGAATCTTTTTACGCAGTTTCCATTGCCGGCAATGCCACCGGCGGTGTCTACGAAAGTGGGCGGCAGGTTTTACAGCTGCCACGGGCAAGTTGCATCATCCGCAAAAACGATACATTGTACATTACGCAAAATGCGGAAAGAAAGAGTGAAGATAAATCAGGGACAATATATGCCGTCAACTGTAAGACGATGCAAATCCTGCAGAGTATGAAAGTCAACGGCATCACTCCCTGTCATGCGGCAGTTTCACCGGATGGGAAATTCCTTTACACCGCAAATTACAGCTCCGGGACTGTCAGCGAAATTCCGCTTGTCAGCGGCATCCCGACTGCAGAGCCGCGCATGATATTGCATCAGGGCAAAGGGAAAGATTTGCGCCGCCAGAAAACTCCGCACCCGCATTTCGTGGGATTTTCTCCTGCCGGAGATCAGCTTTTTGTCTGTGATCTGGGAACCGATGAAGTTTGGATATACAATTATTCTTACGGCAAAGGCATTGAGCTTCCTTTTGTTGAAAAATTGAAACTTGCCCGGGGAGCAGGTCCGCGCCACCTTTGCTTTGCTCCGGACGGTAAGACCATTTATGTCGCCAATGAACTTGACAGTACTGCAACTTCGTTTTTCAACACAGCAGATGGCTGGAAAATGGTAAAAACGATCTCCACCCGTCCGAAAACTCCGGTCGCAAAAAAGAACTTCCCGGGAGCAATAAAAATCAGCTCCTGCGGCAAATATTTCTTTGTCACCAATAGGGGTGATGACACCATCGCGATGTTTAAAACTTTTGCGGACGGTGATTTTGAACTGATTGGCAATATCGATTCTGCCGGACAATATCCGAGCGACATTCTGTTGAGCAAGGATGAAAAAGTTCTTCAGGTGATCAACCTTAAAAGCGGAACTGCCGCCGGATTCAAACTGAATAAGGCGGCAGGAACTCTCGAAGCGATACCGGGTACGGTTTCTGTCCCGCGCGGCATCGGCTTGTGTGATTGATATCATCAGAGGCGCTGATTGCGTCGGAAAAGTTTATTCATACGCTCGATTTTGATGTGTTCGAAACGCACCTTCCCGGGGCTTCCCTCGCGGATAAGCAGATAATATTTATACTTCGGACTGCTCTTGTACATATCGATCACATAACGCTGAACTCCATTATCCCCCGGTTCAGTGTAGAAACGATTGTTGCCATTGCTCTGCGGTTTGGGATTACGCATAGTGAGCGTCCAGCGGAGTTTGCCCTGCTTGCCGTGCATTTTGACCGTGACACGGAATTGGGTGTAGGTCGGCCCTTCCCATATCTCATCCGGAAAAATCAGCCGCCCCTCGCGTTTGAAATCATAATAACCGTCTTTATCTTTAGCGATCGTTTTATCGCTTTTCAACCCCTCAAGAAACGGACAATCTTTCATCGGATCACTTGTTTCAAAGACCACAACCGAATCGTTTTTGACCTCTTTTGTGGCAAATTCGCCGTAAATAGCTTTGCCTTCTTTGCCGAAAATATGAACCGGAGTTAATTTGATTTTGTACTCTTTATTTGAATCAAGATAACCGTTGTTGATAAAAAATTCAACAACTTCCGGGCGGTTGTCGATATCAAAATCGCCCATGATATCTTTGCGGGAAAAACGAACCCACTGTCCGTTGTCTTTGCGGAAAAGCTCCTGCTTGTAAAAAAACACTCCGTCTTTGTGCTGTGCCCGGGTGAATTTGACTACTGCGCCGTCATGTTCAACCGAAACCGAAACTTTGGAATTTCGGGCAAACTCGGGAGGCAGGGATTCTGCGTTGCGTTTTTCCGGAGAATAGATTGCTTTTGATGGTTCGTAGGGGAGATATACCACCCACGGTGTTTCGGGCTGATATTCATTTTTGGTTTTGCAGAAAAAGCGGCGCATGACCAGTTTATCTTTATAGACATCCATGACCAGAGCCATATCGGAGTTGCGGCTGGCGACCACATTTCCCATAAGGACGGCGTGCCAGTAAGCCAATCCTCCGATGTTGATTGCCGTGAATTTTCCCTGCCAGATATTGAGTTCATTGGCAAGGGTTCCGTGGACGTGTCCGGAGAACTGGACGACCTGCGGGTATTTTTCCAGAATCTTTCTCCGCCACCAGCTGCCCCAGGTCGCACTGTCATAAACGGTGCTTCCGGCGGGGATATGATCGATGAGAAAAACCGGTTTGTCAGGAGTGTCTTTTACCGCTTGAACGATAAGTTTTTCAAAAGTTTCCTGCGAAACGGATTGGCGAACGGTAACAAAGTTATAGCCTTTGAATTTAGTGAGCGATTCCGGATCGTGAAAAATTTTCAGATCCCGTTTCAACATTTCAAAATATTTCTCCTGGGAAATTGTCCTGTCGCGGCCGATGTCGTGGTTGGCATAGGCGAAAAATTCCACCGGAGCTTTTTCGTTCCCATAAACCGCACTTACGGCATCACGGTAATTTTTGTAAGCCGTCGGATGATGACGGTCAGCAATATCGCCGCAATTGACCACCGCATCGACCTTGAGCGACTTGAAAAGTTTATAAGCTTCCTTTACCAGATTTGCCGATTGCGGCTTGATATAAACGTGAGTATCAGTGATAAACGCCACGCGCATCAGCGGAGTGCCGCTTTCTTTCGCGAACAGGATCACCGGCAACAGAAACGCCATTGCCGCAAAAAAGATTTTTTTCAACATAAAACCTCCATTGTTTTGTTATACTTTGAGTAAAGAATACATTAATTTACCACAGAAAAAATAAATTTCAAACTTGAAACCACCAAAAAACCGGATTATATTCTCCGGAAGAATGATTTACTATGGAGGTTTTTATGCGAAACGGGAAATTCGGATGCGCCCTTTGGGGCTGCGGTTGGGTGGCAAGCGGTCACATCAATGCTTATCTCAAACACCCGGAATGTGAATTTATCGGTCTGGGCAGCCGCAGTAAAGAAAGTGTACAAAAGAAAATCGCTGAATTCGGTCTGCATGACACAACCGTTTATGACAGTTTTGAAGCATTGCTCAATGATGAGAGAGTCGATATCGTTTCGATTTGTACGCCCAATGATTTGCACGCAAAAGAAGCGATGCTCGCAGCAAAGGCTGGAAAACAGATATTCCTTGAAAAACCTGCCGCCATTGACCTCGCAACGCTTGATGAACTGGTTTCAGTCATTGACTCATATCACACCAAAACAATGATGGGGCTGGTGTTGCGTTTCAATCCGTTGAGTATCATGCAAAAAAGATTGATTTCAAACGGCGAACTCGGTGAAATATATCTTGCCAATGTCGATTACTGGTTCGGGCGCGAACGCGGTTCCTGGATGAAAGAAGGCAAACGCGCCGGAGGAGCCTTTGTTCTCGGAGGTTGTCACTCGGTCGATCTGGCAACATTTCTGCTGGGCAGTAAGATCGCCGCCGTCCGCGGCGAAGCTCTGCAAGTTGGATCATGGTATGATTACCCGGCGGTGGAAACCGCGCAGGTGCGTTTTGAAAACGGTGCAAAAGGAGTCTTTTCCTGTTCGCTTGCCGGGTGCGTTCCCTATACCGCAAACACTCACATCATCGGAGAAAAAGGGACGATCCTCAATGACCGCTTCTATCTGGAACGGTTCAAAGGACAACAGGATTTCTTCACCGTCGATACCGGAAGCAAAAAGAGCGGCGACGTTTACTGCCACCCCTTCCCTGCGATGGTGGCGTATTTTATTGAGTGTCTGAAACAGGATAAGGATTCCGGACACAATGTCGCTTCAGCGGTAAATTCCCACAAAGCCTGCTTTGCCATCTGCGAAAGTGCAGCAAACGGCGGCGATTGGATAACATTGTCTTGATTTTTTAATAAAGCGCATTATATTGAAAAGTGAAGCTCTCCTCAAAGAAACAATTTATTTAAGGAGAGCAAAAAAAATGCGCAGTATCACCACATTCGACATCCAGTACGCCCACCGGTTTTACAATTTTAAAGGCGAAGCACAGTACCTTCACGGACACACCGGAACTTTGACTATCGAAGTAAAAGACACCGTCAATATGGGGGTGAATATGGTCTACCCCTGCAACGAGATCAAAAAAATCGCGTGGAACGTGCTGAAGAATTTCGATCATGCACTTATATTGCGGCACGATGATCCTCTGCTTCCGGCAATTCTCGGAGTTTATGAAGCACAGGGGATCCGCAACGGGGCTCCGACCAACACGATGAAAGGTCCGGCATTCCGCACCGAACTTGCGACCGCGCACCCTGATTGCCGGGTGGTCGTCACCAAAGAAACCATGACCGTGGAGGGAATGATCAAGATCGTTTATCACTTGTTGAAAGATCAACTTAACATCGTCAAACTCACCTTCCGCAGCGGCGACAATACCGCAAGCGAATGTTTTGAAGTTGACCGTACCATTGACCGCTGCCCCTGCTGCGGCATCACCATGGGCGAAAACGGTATATGCCCCAAATGCGGCTGCAGGAAGAAATAAGGTTTTATATTCCGATAAGGGGACGGCGTGCCCTCGCGTGCGATGAAAACTTTGCATACCAAACAGCACATTACTATGCCGGCAGCAGTGCATTCCTCATGGAAATTTATTGAGGAGATCGGAGATTACAGTTGAGATAGATGGTTTTTAAGCGAAAAAGATATTATGAGAAACACAAAAGGTCTCTCATAATATCTTTTATATTTTATCATCGCTCACTTGATTTTACCGGATCATGATTTATATTAGTTGGCAGAGAAACCAAACAAATCCGGAGGATCGATCATGAACTTCACAACCCTGACCCTGGAACGTTATTCCGTCCGCAACTTCAAAGATGAACCGGTAACTGAAGCACAGATAGAAAATATTCTGGAAGTTGCCCGCAACGCCCCCACTGCATGCAATAAACAGCCCCAGCGGATCTATGTGCTGTTTTCCAAAAACGGCAGAGATAAAATCAAACGGGCGACCGAATGTCACTTCAATGCGCCGGTATACTTTGTCGTGTGCTACGATAAAACCGAATCGTGGAAACGTGCTTTTGACAATCAGGATTACGGCATGGTGGATTGCGCCATCGTCATGACTCAAATGATGCTTAAGATCCATGAAATGGGACTTGGAAGCTGTTTTGTCGCCTGGTTCGATCCGCAAACCTTGCGCGATGAACTTGAATTACCTCCGGAATTGGTTCCGGTCGGGATACTGCCCTGCGGTATCCCGGCTGATGAATCAGCACCGTTGAATATGCATTCGGATAAGAAACCGCTTTCAGATATTACGATTTTTGAGTAAACAGAAGTAAAAAAACGGGGCTGCCGCAAATACAGCTGCAGTCCCGCATTTTTTGTTAAGGTCAACCGTTGATAAGATGAACGGTCTGGGTGTTGAATGCAAGTTCCAGTTTTGCTTCAGCAAGTTTTTCCAATATCTGAAGCTGGATGATCTCCCGCTGGGCGCAAAACTCTCCCCAGTCGGTGGTCTGGAACCAGTTGATGGCGGTAATACGCAGTGAAGATTGGGCGTATTCAGAAAACCAGACCGCCGGAGCATTCTTTTCCGGATCGGTCAACGGATTTGCCAGCAGCACCTCCTCGACCAGTTTTTTGGCGAGCCGGATCTGTTCCGGGGTGGTTTCATAAACCAGGTCGACCGCAAATGACCATTTGATATTGGGGCGTTTGGAAATGTTTTCAATACTTGCCTCCGCCACCTCTTTGTTGGGCACACACCACACCGTACCATCCAGAGTCCGCAAGGTGGTACTGCGCAAACCGATGGCGACCACTGAACCGCGTTTGCCGTTGAATGAGATCATATCTCCGATGGTGAACGGCCGGTCGGAAATCAGTGCAAGCGCACCGAAGATGTTGGCAATGGTATTCTGGGCGGCAAAAGCTACCGCCATCGCCGCCACACCGGCACCGGCGATCAGCGTGGTGACTTTGAAGTTGAAAACGTTTTCAGCGACAAAGAATATTGCCAACACCCACACCACAGCTTTCAGCACCGGATATACAAGACTCACCAGCAGATCATCATAGACATTTTCAGTCTTTTTGGCAATCTCCTGCAGCAGCAGTTTCATCACGCTGAGTACCCGCAGCAATGCCCAGGCAACCGTGCAAACCATCACGACATAATAGGCACGGTGAATGAAAGCCATAAAGCCGATCGGCAGAGAGATCATTCTCAAGCCATAGACAAATCCACTGAAAATACCGGCAAAGAGGATCGGCTTATTGAGCGAAGCAGTTATCTTATTTTCATCCTTTTTGCTCCGTTTGAGCATTGCTTTCAAAACAGTACGGATAACAACAGAAATTATTATCGAAAGCGGTATCGACACCGCAACACAGATCGCCAGCAGCAGCAAGCCGACCTGATTGGCGACCACCCATTTTACCAAATTGCACCACAAATCAGAAATAACACATCCGCCATTCTGAACTCCGGCAGCTTCACAAGCTGCGGCTGCAAAAAAAACATTGAACCCACACATAAATAAACCTTTCTTTTTTTAACGGGTGTTTAAACGGTAAAAACTGTTTGAATCCAGAGAAATCAGCAGTTTCAATTCAAGTTTCATCAATATGGAAGAGAGCATTCCGGCATCGATATTCAATGCGGCGTAGATCATATCGAAACTGGCTTCGCCATCTTTGAGCAGACGGCATACTGCCGCCTCGTTTTCGCTCAAATCGGAAAATTCAGCATAGTTCCCATGTTCTTCATCGGCGACAGCGGCAAATCCCGGCAGCATACCGCAATTCCATGCAGTCAGTACATCATCGATATTTTCGATAAGTGCCGCGCCCTCTTTGATCAGTTTGTGACAGCCGCGCGCCTGTGGATTATCCACCCTGCCCGGCACAGCAAAAACATCGCGGCCGCTTTCAAGTGCCAGTCTGGCGGTGATCAATGCTCCGCTGTCAATACCGGCTTCGACGACGATAACGCCCCGGCATAAACCGGCAACGATGCGGTTGCGGCGTGGAAAATTCTGCCGGGACACCGGCATATCAAAGGGAAATTCGCTGATGACAGCGCCGCCATTTTGCACGATATCACGCGCCAGAGGAATATTTTCTTTAGGATGCAGATGCAGTAATCCGGCACCGATAACGCCGACCGTTACACCGGAAGCTTCCACCACCGTTTTATGGGCAATGGAATCCACTCCCAGCGCAAGCCCCGAAACAACAGTAAATCCTGCTGCCGCCGCTTCCCGCGCCAGCATCGCGGTCATCTCTTCGCCATACCGGGAAACCCGGCGCGAACCGACTATCGCAATGGCATTATCCGGAAATTCCGGCAGATTGCCGCGCACATAAAGTGCCAGCGGCGGATCGTAAATGTGGCGCAATATATCAGGATACCCTTCATCAAAACGGGTCAGTATCCGTACTCCGCCGCGTTCAGCCACAGACAGTTCCCTGCCGACCTCGGCATCCCAGTCAAAACTCACCACCTTCTCTGCCAGCATTGCCCCGAAACCGGGTATCTGCATCAAGTCAGCGCGGTCAAGTTCCGGTATCTGCGACGGAGAATCCACCGCTTCGCAGAGTTTGGCAAAACGCACCGCTCCGATACCGGAAATAAGATTACAGCCGATACATACTTCGCGGTCAGTCATAGAACGATTCCCAGACTTGGCGGAGTTCATCATCGGTAAAATCGCGTTTTACAGTCAATTTGCCCAATGACTCCGGCAAAATCAAAGCGATACGGCCGTCGCGGTTCTTTTTATCGCGCCGCATAAGCTGTAAAATATCAGGAAACGGCATTCCTTCCGGAGGAGCAACCGGAAGGCCGGCCTTTTTCAACAAAGTTATTAAACGCGATTGAAACGCTTCACTCCACATATTACGCAAGAGTGCGGCGCGTCCGGCTATGACCATGCCGATGGCAACACATTCGCCATGGGAAAGGGAGAAATCGCTCAAAGTTTCAATGGCATGACCGAAGGTATGTCCGAAATTCAACAGCTCCCGGACTCCGGAAACAGATTCGGTCTCGTCCCGGCGGACGACATCGGCTTTCAATTCACAACAGCGTCCGATCACCTCAATTGCCAGCGGCATAAAAGTTTTGACCGCTGCAAGCATTTCTGCATGAGCTTCCAGCTTTTCAAAAAATCCGGCATCAAATCCCGCCGCCATCTTTATCACTTCCGCCATGCCGCAGCGCAATTCACGAACAGGCAGTGTATTGAGAAATTCCGGATCAATAAGAACAGCCTGCGGCTGATGAAAGACTCCGACCAGATTTTTTCCCTCCGGCAGATCGACCGCCGTTTTTCCGCCGACACTGGAATCGACCATCGCTAAAAGCGAAGTCGGAACCTGAATAAAATCCACGCCGCGCAGCAGAATTCCGGCGGCAAATCCGGTCATATCTCCGGTGACACCGCCGCCGATGGCGACCAGCACCGAAGAACGGTTCAAACCGGCATTGACCGCCGCCCGGCAGATCGAAACCATTTTTTCCACGGTTTTATCTTTTTCGCCTCTGCCGAAAGAATATTTTGCCTCATTTGCAAATGCAAACTTTTCACTGTACAGCTCTTTTGTCCGGTCGTCAAAGACCAGTAATGTCCGGCGGTTATCAACAAATTTGTTCAAAAGTTCTGAACTGTTTTCTCCGATAACGATATCGTAACTGCGTTTCCCAAGTTCAACTCTGACGTTTTTCATCGCTTCTCTCCGGATTCTTTTTTACGTCGCGCTTCACGCATGGCGCGATAGGATACCACCAATTTTTTCACTCCGAAATATACTGCAGGAACCATAACTGCCGCCCAGACAATACCTCCGGCAAAAAATGCAGCGACCAGATCAGCTCCCATATCGGCGAATGCCTTCCATTTTTCCATAAACGGATAATCGCCGTTAAAGATTTCCACCAGCTTGACAGCGGCTTCCGTGGACAAATCACCGTTGATGATCTTGTTTCCGACCCAGATCTGAATGGGATAAATAAATATCGCCGTCGGCGGGGTGGTGACAAAAGTACCTCCGATCGCGCCGATTTTTGAACAGCGGAAAATAAATGACAGCGGCACAGACACAATAAGCTGGCAGAATACCGGCACGATACAACCTACCGCCACCCCCAAAGCCCAGCCGCGGGCAACAAAATCCGGCGTGCCGGGAGTACGGAGAACTTTCAAATAATAGTATTTGAACAGCCGAAGAAAGAAATTGCGTTTCTTACGCTTTGCCTTTTCTCCGTCGGCAAACACCGGATGCCGGGGAATCTCCCTGCCGTCAGAAAAGAATTCCACCGTTTCCACCGGGACAAATCTGCCGTCGATCTTAAAAAGAAGTGCGCCGTTTTCATCCAGAGCGTAATCCCCCCGGACAAAGTGTTCCAACACCGCGGGAAAAACCACATGGTCGCCCTCGATTTTCAGTTTTTCCACATTTTTATCAGCAAGGCGGCGCAGTTCATCTTTGTACGGCGCAGTACTGCGGTTGTCGGAAATCGCCTGCAATTCAGCAATAGTGTACTTCTCAATATCTATTTCGACCGGAGCGGAAATCCCCAGTATCGGCCCGGAATCGATCTCATTTTTGCCATTTCCCTGATAATTCTGCGCCACGATAACACTGCTTCGCAAGCCGTGATGCTTCATCAAAATCGCATTTTCGACAGGTTTGTAATGAAGTCCGGCAAGTACCCGAACTCCGTTTTTCACCACCGTCAAATCTCCGGGGTGAACGTTGAGGCAGGTGAGCTTACCCACAATGTTGGAAAGCGGAATAAAGCCGGCAAGCACTCCGGCATCGACCTGAAACCTGCAAACTTCTCTGTAAAGCTCGTCTGACCACTTATCGCGCAATTCGCAACGCCGCGGAGTGGTCAATGTAATAGATTCTTCTCCGTTTTTGCGGTAAAATGCACGGATATCATGTTCGATCAGCGGCAGAGAATATTTTTCTGCCAGACTCCGGGCGATGCTTTTTTCCGGGTTGTCAGTCACCAGCACCGCAATTTCATAGGGGCATTCCGGGAGCAAAGCCCGTTCCAGAATCTTTATTGCGTTGCTTCCGGCTCCGCTCAAAAAAAGAGCCAGCCGTGCCTTGCGGTTCTCCGGAACTTTAAACAATGGTTTCAAATCACTCATAATCCAACTTAAAATCTAACGAAAAAATACACTTTCAATTAAGATAACGCCTCGGGGTGAGATTATCAAGTCTTTTTCACATTTTTCAGCGGTTTAATTGCGAAGTTTGTCCGCAACCACCGGGAACATCCCGCCCAGAGCATTGCCCAAAGTCATCAGCAAAATCAATCCGAGATTGTTCACGCTCCAGATACCCGCCACCGAAAAATAGTACATATTGGCGATGCAGTGTTCAAATCCGCTCAAAATAAAGACCATTACACAGAGAAAAACATTTATCAACCGTATGACCGGCGGCAATTCGCGTTTGAATGTATCCACCGCAAGATACATCAATATTCCGCAGAAAAACGCTAAAATCAACAAGCTTGACCAGCTGTCCGCCGTCTTGGCGGCACAAATCGTCTGTGCTTTGGCAACGATGCCGGACAATACAGCTACCCGCGAATAACGCATCGCCGTACCGACAGCGAAGCATCCGAGCAGATTTCCGCCCCAGATGAGCGCCAGTGTCCACAAATAAGCCGGAGTATTGCGCCCCTGACTTGCCAGATAACCGACCGCTCCGGTAAAAAGTTTGAAGTTGTTGCACAAAATCGTCAACAGCCCGAAACCGAAGAGAAATGCTCCAACGATCGGGATCGGCACAGCCAGATAAACCGTACCGGCGATCCCGATAAAGACTCCAGCCATGATACCATTGACAAAAATTTTCCAGTCACCGATCAATTCAGTTTTAAAATCCATGTTCACACCTCTGTAATAGTTCAATTTTCAATAACCCGCATCGAAGTCCATTTACCCTGCTTGTAACGCACAGTATAAATGATACACAAAAGCAATATTTCAAAGCAGAGCAAACTCCACAACACCCACCACGCCATTTTTAAATAAAATGCCGCCAGACAGGGAATTGCAAAAAAGACGATCCCCACCACCGCAAATGTCCACATGGTGAAACTGGTATCCCCTGCCCCGCGCAATACGTTG
Source organism: Lentisphaerota bacterium (assembly GCA_015061605.1). Lineage (GTDB taxonomy): Bacteria > Verrucomicrobiota > Lentisphaeria > Victivallales > Victivallaceae > UBA1784. Next base: position 37,489 of record SUWH01000008.1, read on the forward strand.
CTGTAGGTTATATTGGTTCCGTCAAAGAGCAGATAGGCACTCAAAAAGTGGAGCATGATTTTAGCAATTCGCATGGTTTCGATCTGTCCGGCATCCCCCGGACGGACGAATGGAGAAAGCATAAAATCCTGAAATCCGCTGAAAAGCACCATCATCGCCACCGAATAAATCAACACCAGAAAATGGGCGTTGCGTACCGATTTTTTCGCCAGCGGAATATCGTTCGCCCCGATGGACTGACCGACCAGGATCGCCGCCGTCTGCCCGATACCCATGATCGGACAGAAAGCGATATTATTGATGCCGAACGTTATACTCGAAGCCTCATGCACCGTGACACCGTAACACCCCAACAGAATACTGAAAATATTGAATGCCACCAGATCCAGTGCCAATTGCGCTCCGTTGGGCAAACCGTAAACCAGCATCCGTTTGAGCAGTTTCCGATCCACCCGGCAGCTCAATGTATAATAACGTTTGCGAGCCCTTTTACGCAAAAACAAGATAAAACAGATCGTAACACCGATGATTTCCGCAAGCACTGTTCCCAGTGCCGCGCCGCCCGCACCGAGAACCGGTGCGCCGCAAGCTCCGTAAATAAAGATGTAGTTCAAAGGGATATTGAACAACGTTATCACAGCAGAAATCACCAGCACCGTCAAAGTTTTTCCCCGCCCCGACCAGAAGCTGGTCAATGCCGCCGTGAGCAGAAAAACAAATGCCCCACCGGAAAGCACCTGAAAATAGATTATTTCCTGCTTTGTCACCGCCGGATCATGTTTGAACAAGTTAAAAAGCCAAGGTGCCCAGAAGATCCCGGTCGCCAGAAGCGCACCGCCTGCCAGAGCCAGAAAAATCCCCTGCCAGACCGTGATCCCGATGCGGTGGATTTTATTTGCACCAGCATACTGGGCGACAAAAGTTCCGGTGTAGCCGACCGTCCCGAAAAAAATACAGGACAAGGTGAAGTTGGTCAAACCGCCGGTAAAACTTGCGGCACTTGCCTCCGGCGAAAAGCGGGTCAGCATCAGCCGGTCAACAAACATATTCATCGCGTGACAGGAACTGGACAATATAAGCGGCAAGGCGACAGTAAGCACCTCTTTAAAACTGCCGTTGCGTTGAAGCTCCTGATTATTCATATTTTGTAAAAATCCTCTTGTAAAAAATGTATTCCGCTTAATATAGTGCGCATCAAAAAAATTTCAAGAAAAAAAGCCCTGCTTTTCCTGCAAAGCAGCATAAAGCGGACAATCCGGCAATATCGTATCTCCGCGGCGGTAACGTTTCAAAACCTCCCTTGAAGTTGCCGCGAGCTGACGGCGTACCGCGCGTCTTTCCCCTTTTACCCGGGCGATCATCATGTTGTCGTAAGCAGTGGTCTGGTGACGCATCCAGGCGATGACAGCAGCTTCGGCGCGCTGTTCGATGGGGATGGTGGAAGTTCTTGCCACGGTGCCGCTGCCGACCGGGACGGCGTGATCTGAAACCAGATGTGCCATAGCTTCTGCCAACTCCTTATAACATGGAGCGAAGTTGAGAAATTCCAGCACCGCCTGATAAAAATCCTGTTCGTAACGCAATTGCTTCTTTTCTCTGGAACGGCGGGAGGAGGCAAGCTGTTTCTGATACTCCGGAGTTTCTCTTTCGGCATCGAGTTCAGCTTTTACCGCAGCAGCGGTATCTTTATCCATAAAAAGTCCGAGACTTTCAATACGGTTGCGCCGTTTATGCACCAGCACCCAGTAAGGTGCGCCGCAGCTTTTCAGCCGCCGAGTCAAACCGGCATCACCGGATTTGACCAGAGTCCAATTGTCGGGCAACGGGACGACCTTGCCGTTGTAAAGCAGTTCTTTCGGACGGGCGGTGCGCCAGACGGTAAATTCTTCGCTGTCAGCCATGGATCAAAGTTCAATAAGTTCGTAATCGCAGCTGCCGAGCTTTATTTTTTCAGCATAGCGCAATTGCTCTTTGCCCCGGAATTTTTTACCTTTGGCGGCAACGGCATCGTAACACGCCATGTCGATCGCCACCGGATCAAGTGAGGCAAAAACACCGACATCGGAAATACATTTCCGCATGGGATGAGGTTCACAGTCACAGCCGTTGGTAACGTTTATCACAAAATTTATATAGATATTGCGTTTGCCGCGATGAGCGGCTGAAGCATATTCGACCAGTTTTTCCCGGAAAACCCTGCCGCCGGTAAGCGCGTTCCACAAACCGCCGACCGACAAAATAGATACCGCATGATGCGGGCAGATGGAGTAACATGCTCCGCAGCCGATACACTTGCTTTTGTCGATAATGAAACTCTTTTCACCTTTTGAAATCGCATTTTCATTACACCGTTTGGCACAAAGTCCGCAGCTTTTGCAAAAGAGCTTCATGATCCGGGGCTTGACGCCGAGGTGCATCGCCATTTTTCCGCCCTTGGAGGCAAATCCCATCGAAAGCTGTTTTATCGCCCCGCCGAAACCGGCAAGCATGTGACCTTTGAAGTGGGAAAGCACCACCGTCTGCTCCGATTCCGCCAGAAATTTTGCAAGCGCGGCAGATTGAAAGTGATGCCCGTCCTGAACCGGAACCAAAGTCGAATTTTCTCCTGAATTGCCATCGGCGATCACCACCGGCAGACGGTCAAAACCATGATCTGCCGCCAGTTTGGTGTGTTTTTCGCCATCGGCACGGCTTCCGCCGTAAAGGACTGTGGTTTCAGCGTAGCAGAGTTTGCTGCCTTTGCTTTCCAGAAAATCTATTATTCCCGAATAGCAATCCTGCGGGATATAAGTACGGTTTCCCCGTTCTCCGAAGTGCAGTTTAAGAGGTACTTCGGAAGCAAATTCAATTTTTTCAGTTTCGGCAAGTTGTTTCAGCAACGCCTGTGCGGCGGAAGAAATCTCATGGTGACAACCGGATTCACTCAACTTTTTAAAATATACTTTTGACGCCATTGATATTGTTTCCTGTTCGATAGTAATAATGTTTTCCGGAAATATACACCGGCAACCGGATTTTTTCAAGGTCAAATCCTCCGGCTTACCGGGGTTTGACTTGACAAATCATGCAAAAGGGGATATATTTTGTAAATCATCTGTACAAAAAATATATAAATGTGGGGAAATCATCCAAATGAAAATTGTAGAACTTGCAGCGTTGTTGTGTTACTTCGTACTGGTGTTGAGCATCGGCATCTACTTTTTCTGGAAAGCCCGGAGCAAGGGCGGCAATGAAAAAGAGTACTTCCTCGGCGGACGCCAGATGAACGGCTGGGTTTCCGCACTCTCCGCAGGAGCCTCCGATATGAGCGCATGGGTGCTGATGGGATTGCCCGGCTCGATCTATATGTACGGGGTCGGTCAGGTCTGGATCGCCATCGGTCTGCTTATCGGAACGGTCACCGCATGGCTTGCCGTGGCACCGACACTGCGCCGTTATTCCATTGTTGCCGGGGACTCGATCACCATTCCGCAATTTCTCACCAACCGTTTCCGGACGGAACACAAAGGTATCATGGTCATTTCGGCGGTGGTTTTCGTGCTGACCTATTGTGTTTACACCGCTTCCAGCTTGTTCGCCTGCGGAACTCTTTTCAATACGGTTCTCGGGATCGACCCCAAAACCGCGATGGTCGTTGCCAGTGCAGTTATCGTGGTTTATACTTTTCTCGGCGGTTACAATGCGGTCTGCTGGACCGACTTCTTTCAGGGTATGCTGATGCTTGGAGCATTGATGTTCATTCCGATCATGACGGTGCTTATGATGAATTCATCGGCTTTCGTTGCTCATAACACACCATTGCCGGAAAACTATTTCAATCTGCTTTCCAGCGGCAAAGCGGACTGGAAAAGTTTTTCTGACATCATCACCGGTCTCGGCTGGGGTCTGGGATACTTCGGAATGCCCCACATCCTCATCCGTTACTTTTCCGTCAAAAGCGAAAAAGAGATGCGCAAATCCCAGATCATCGGTTGCAGCTGGTTTCTGCTTATATTGATCGCAACCACCGCTGTCGGTCTCGTCGGACGCCTCTTCCTCGGAGATGCCCTCACCGGAAGTGATACCGAAAGCACTCTGGTTTTCATCGACATGGTGCGTAAAGTTTTCAACTGGATCGGCAGCAGCATCGGACTTATTGCCATTGCAACTTTCTGTGCTGGAATACTGCTTTCGGCGATCCTTGCGGCGGCGATGAGTACAGCAGACTCCCAGCTTCTGGCATCAGCTTCAGCCTTTGCCTCCGACCTCTACAAGCCGCTCTGCCGCAAAAATGCTTCTGACAGAGAAATGCTCTGGGCGGGACGGATCATCGTCCTGGTCATCGCAGCAGTGGCTTACTTCATTGCGGCAAGCCCCAACTGCTCCGGTCTGATGGGGCTGGTTTCCTGTGCCTGGGGTGCTTTCGGATCGGCATTCGGCCCGGTAGTGCTGGCGGCACTGTTCTGGAAACGTCTCACCTACTGGGGAGCGTTTGCCGGTATCATCGCCGGATTTGCAGCAGACATCGTCTGGTACGTATTCTTCTTCAAACCGACCAATATTTATGAGATCGTCCCCGGATTTGCAGCCGGATTTATCGTGCTGTTTGTTGTTTCCAAGCTGACCAAAGCTCCGGAAGCTCAAATCATCGCCGACTTTGAAGCCGCCCGCAAACCGATCGACACGGAAAAAGACGAAAAAACAGAGTAACCATTTTCATCGCATCCGGAGGCTGCCGCAAAATTAAAATTGCGGCAGCCTTTTTATTTTCGATATTAACGGTATTCTGCTTGAATTTCATTCATAGCGGGTATATATTATATTGTGAGTAAGTTTGGAAACTTTCCAAAGTAAATATCAAATCGTTAAGGAGACCCTATAATGGAAGTCAAACTCAATGGTAAAGTCGCCGTCGTCACCGGTGGCGGCGGTGTGTTGTGCGGTATCATGGCCAAGGCTCTTGCCAAAGCCGGTGCCAAAGTCGCTATCCTCGATCTGCGTGCCGAAGCTGCCGAAGCTGTCGCTGAAGAAATTCGCGCCGAAGGCGGCGTTGCAATGGGACTTTCCGCCAACGTTCTCGAACTTGCCAGTCTGCAGGCTGCTGAAGCTAAAATTTCCGCGGAATACGGTCCCTGCGATATCCTTATCAACGGTGCCGGCGGCAACAACCCCAAAGGTACCACCAGCAAAGAATTCCTGACCAAAGAAGATCTCGCCGCCAAAGTCGAAGGCGTCACCACTTTCTTTGATCTCGATCCCGCCGGTGTCGGTTTCGTTTTCAATTTGAACTTCCTCGGAACTCTGCTCCCGACCCAGGTTTTCTGCCGCAAAATGGCTGAAGGTAAAGGCGGCAACGTCCTCAACATCTCCAGCATGAATGCGTTCTGCCCGCTGACCAAGATCCCCGCCTACTCCGGTGCCAAAGCTGCCATCAGCAACTTCACCCAGTGGCTGGCGGTTCACTTTTCCAAAGTCAACATCCGCGTCAACGCCATCGCTCCGGGCTTCTTCCTCACCAACCAGAACCGCACTCTCTTGACCAATCCCGACGGTTCTCTCACCGCCCGCGGCAACACCATCCTGACCCACACTCCGATGGGCAAATTCGGTTCTCCCGAAGACCTCGTCGGCGCGATGCTCTTTTTGCTGGATGATGAAGCTGCCGGTTTCATCAACGGTGTCGTTCTGCCGATCGACGGCGGTTTCGCTGCCTTCAGCGGAGTTTAATTTGCAGATCAACCAAATTTAAAGGAATAAATAAAAATGGACAAAAAAGCTGATATCGGTCTTATCGGTCTTGCGGTAATGGGCGAAAACCTCGTCCTCAACATGGAAAGCCACGGCTTCAGCGCCGCGGTCTACAACCGTACCGTCGAAAAAGTTGACAACTTCGTCAACGGCCGCGGCAAAGGCAAAAACTTCATCGGATGCCACTCCCTCGAAGAGCTCTGCAACAGCCTCAAATCCCCCCGCAAGATCATGATGATGGTCAAAGCCGGCAAGCCGGTCGATGACCTTATGGAACAGCTCATCCCCTACCTCGATAAAGGTGATATCCTCATCGACGGCGGAAACAGCCACTTCCCCGACACCATCCGCCGCACCAAATACCTCGCCGAAAAAGGCTTGCGTTTTGTCGGTTCCGGTGTTTCCGGCGGTGAAGAAGGCGCCCTCCTCGGCCCCTCTCTCATGCCCGGCGGTGATCCGGCTGCCTGGGAAGAGATCAAACCGATCTTCCAGTCCATCGCTGCCAAAGTCGCCGGCGGCCGTCCCTGCTGCGAATGGGTCGGTTCCGACGGTGCCGGTCACTATGTCAAAATGGTTCACAACGGTATCGAATACGGCGACATGCAGATGATCTGCGAAGCCTACTGGATCATGAAAAACGTTCTCGGTCTTACCGCTGAAGAGTTCCACGAAGTATTCACCGAATGGAACAAAGGCGAACTCGACAGCTACCTGATCGAAATCACCAAAAATATCTTCGCCAAGAAAGATCCCGAAACCGGCAAGCCTGTCGTCGACATCATCCTCGACACCGCCGGTCAGAAAGGTACCGGTAAATGGACCAGCCAGAGCGCGCTCGATCTCGGTGCCCCCGCCCCGACCGTCGCCGAAGCTGTCTTCGCCCGCTGCCTCTCCGCGATCAAAGAAGAACGCGTTGCCGCATCCAAGATCCTCACCGGTCCCAAAGTCAACTTCACCGGCGACAAAAAAGCCTTCATCGAATCTGTCCGTAAAGCTCTCTATGCTTCCAAAATCTGCTCCTACGCGCAGGGCTATCAGCTGATGAAGCTCGCCGCAAAGGAATACAACTGGGATCTTAAGTACGGCGAAATCGCTCTGATGTGGCGCGGCGGATGCATCATCCGTGCCCAGTTCCTCGAACGCATCAAAGATGCCTATGACAAGAACCCCGCTCTGGAAAACCTGCTGCTCGACGACTTCTTCCACGGTGTCATCGACAACTGCCAGGCAGCCTGGCGCGAAGTCGTCGCCACTGCGGTGATGAATGGCGTTCCGGTTCCGGCTTTCAGCAGCGCTCTTGCCTACTATGACGGCTACCGTTCCGGCAATTTGCCCGCGAATTTGCTTCAGGCCCAGCGCGACTACTTCGGCGCCCACACCTACGAACGTGTCGATGCCGAACGCGGTAAATTCTTCCACACCGCCTGGACCGAAAACAGCGGTACCACCGTCGCCGGAACTTACATTGCGTAAGTCAAGGTAATAAATTCAATACGGCGGGAACATCAAAAACAGATGTTTCCGCCGTTTTGTCAAAAACAAGGATAATTTCTAATGGCTATCTATACACAAAAAGGCGGAGCTTCCGTTGCTGTTACCGATGCCGAATTGCAGGAAATGGTGCTGGGCGCCATCGCCAAATCCGGCAAAGAGATCAAGCGGATGCTGCTGCTGCCTCCTGATCACACCCGTTTGAATTCCTGTGCCGGACGCATCACGGAAATCATTTACAAAGAATATGCGGACAAGTGCCACATCGACATCATGCCCGCGCTCGGAACTCACAGCGCGATGACCGATGCCCAGTTGGAAATGATGTTCGGCAAGGATATTCCGAAATCCTGCTTCAAAGTGCATGACTGGCGCAATGATGTGGTTTCTCTCGGCAAAGCTTCCAGCGAATTCATCAAAGAGCTTTCCAACGGCAACCTCGATTATGAAGTCAATGTTCAGGTCAATAAGATCGTCTTTGACAACTATGATCTCATTGTTTCCATCGGTCAGGTCGTGCCGCACGAAGTAGTCGGTATGGCGAACTACACCAAAAACATCATGGTCGGTATCGGCGGATCGGATATGATCAACAAATCCCACTTCCTCGGTGCAGTTTCCAATCTGGAGAAGATCATGGGACATGCCGACAGTCCGGTACGCAGACTTTTCAACTACGGAGTTGACACTTATCTTTCTGAACTGCCCTTCCTCTTTATGCAGACCGTCATGGCGCGCGATGAAGAAAGCGGCAAAATGGCGATGCGCGGATTCTTTGCCGGTACCGGAGAAGAACCATTCCTCGAAGCAGCCAAGTTGAGCGTTGAAACCAACTTGCAGCTCTTGGACAAGCCGTTGAAAACCGTGGTCGTCTACCTCGATCCGGAAGAGTTCAAGAGCACCTGGCTCGGCAACAAGTCGGTCTACCGCACCCGTATGGCGATCGCCGATGACGGCGATCTGATCGTGCTTGCCCCCGGACTCAAGGAATTCGGAGAAGACCCCGAAAATGACCGTCTGATCCGCAAGTACGGCTACAAAGGTACTCCCAACACGCTGAAAATGGTCGCAGAAAACCAGGAACTGCGCGACAATCTCGGTGCCGCCGCGCACCTGATCCACGGTTCCAGTGAAGGCCGTTTTCGTATCACCTACTGCCCGGGCAAAGGCGTTACCGCCGATGAGATCCGCGCGGCAGGTTTTGAATACGGCGATCTGGATGAGATGATGAAAAAGTATGATTTCGCCAATCTGAAAGACGGTATCAATATCGTCAACGGCGAAGAAGTTTTCTACATCAGCAATCCGGCACTCGGCCTCTGGGCGTTGAAGTCCAACTTCAACTGATAAAACTTCAGCCTCCAGCCCCGGCAATGCCGGGGCTTTTTTTTGTGTAGATAAAAAATCTGTTACGAGTTGAATTTTTATATTTTCGATGCTATATTTTGGAGTGTTTTATTTTAACCAACAGGAAAGGCAAAAAACGAACTGAAAAACACTTGAACTGAAAAATTGCATATAGTATAAAGAGGCGACCTCCACAAAACTACCACCTTTGTATATAGCCTTTTTCCCGTAACGACCAAATTGTACCATATACGGTTTATTTGAATAGCGTATATGGTGCATTTCTGGTATTGTACCGTTACGGGCGCTGTGGTAGGCGTGTGGAGGTGTGCAAACAGGGATGCACCTCTTTTTTTTGTGGTGTTTCCCATAACTCCAAATGGAAATACCACAGCATGAAACCACTATTTTTACTCTCTCTGCTTTTCCTCTCTCTTTTTCTCTTTTCCGCTGAAATCAAAGGCAAGGTAGTTGCTGTTACTGACGGTGATACCATTACTGTTTTAGATGAAATGGACAAAGGCAATTTCAAAATCCGCCTTGATAAAATTGATGCTCCCGAAAAGAAACAAGCATTCGGCAGCAAAGCCAAACAGTTTTTATCCGCGTTGATTTTCGGCAAACAAGTTACTGTCAGATACAAAGCGGTTGACCGTTACGGCAGAATAGTTGGAGTTGTGTACTGTGACGGAGTTGAAATCAATCTTGTAATGGTTCAAAACGGTTATGCGTGGCACTACAGCTATTACGATAAAACCCCTGCATACATTCAAGCTGAAAAACAGGCAAGAGCAGATAAAAAGGGGTTATGGGCATCCAATGTTCCCATGAATCCTTATGAGTTCAGAAAAATGAAGAAAAAACGCTGAATTCTCAAGACATCAAAAAAAATAAAAATAAATTCATCAGCCCCTTGTTATAAATCGGGTATCAGGTTATATTATAGTATCTTATAACCCTAACTTCAGGAGGTCATTATGAAAAAGTTTACTGTAATTGCTTCGTTGCTGTATCTCGGAACCATGCTTTACGCTGAAGCGGCAAAAGAGATCGCCCTGCCCCCGCCGGATCTGAAATCCGGAAAACCGTTTATGCAGTGTGTTGCCGAAAGACGTTCAAAGCGGAAGTTCAGCACCAAAGCATTGCCGATGCAGACCATTGGCGAAATATTGTATGTTGCAGACGGAGTTTCCAGTAAAGACGGCAGAAAGACCGTCCCGACCGCCCGCAATAAGCAGAATCAGAGCGTTTATGTTTTCACCGCAGACGGAGTCTATCTCTACAACAGCCGGAAGCACGCGCTGGAGCTGGTGAAAAAAGGGGATTTCCGGAAGCTCTGCGGTAAACAGCCGTTCCATAAGAAAGCACCGCTGGTGCTGGTCTTTGTTTCTGATATGAAAGCAGTCGGCAGCACCCCGGAAGAACAGGCGATGTATGCGGGCAACCATTCCGGAAGCGCTTCGCAGAATGTCTATCTCTATGCGGCAAGCCAGGGACTTTCCACGGTGGTCTGCGGTTTGCTCGACCGGAACACCCTCAAAAAACTTCTGAACCTCAAAGCCGATCAGATGGTCATTTATTCCCAGCCGGTAGCATATCCGGCAATGTGAGGGGATCTCCCCTTATCAGGAACAGACAAAATAAAACAACCGGGTGAACGTTTTACATTCACCCGGTTGTTTATGTTTCCGGATAATGGACTGATTACTTCTTTTCTTCGACCGCTTTTTTGATGATATTCATCACCGGATTGCGGAAAGAAGCTTTGCCAACAGCATTCCGGAAAAGCAGATGTACGTTGAAACGTTTGACCGGTTTCACCGCCTCGTAAACCAATTCCGTCTTCGCCCAATCGTGATTGGAATATTTGAACGGAGCAATCAAGCCGAATTTACGGGTGTTGTCAGCGAAAGTAACATCAACATAAATCGCATAGCCGCTCGGAGAAAGCGTTCTGCCGGCCGGGACTTCAGCAAGTTTGCTCTCCGCAGAAATCACGATCTTGTCTCCGGCCGCAACCACAGGCTTGAAGTCATAGACAATAAACACACCTTCATCAGTCTTGCCGCTACCGATGCAATGATATTCCTTGCCGATATTGTCGATGACAGTACTTTTAGCTGATCTCATCACCCGCCACGGACGCTTCAGGAATAAATTCACCGGTTCAGCAGCCCCGAGAATAAATGCGGAAACAGCCAACAGCGCAACAACGACTTGTTTTTTCATTTTTTTTGATCCTCTTTTTTTATATTGATCTTTTATCGGATACCCCGAATGATTTTGAACGAACGCAGCACTCCTTTGAATGGCTTGGGGGCTGCCGCTTTCTGCAATATAACGTTATCGCGTCGGACAAGCCCGAATACTGCCGGTGTCGGCTTCGCAGCCCGGAGTGAAAGCGGAACAGTACAGCTTTTGCCGTTGACCGTCAATGTGAGCTGCTTGAGATCATAAACTGCCCTGATATCATTCCACTGATTCACAGCTATCGGCAATTCAGTTTTAAATACGGCAGAAGGATTCAGCAAATTACGTCCCATGTGCGAAAATGCCGCCTGCAATTTACCCTGATTGATCAACAGATGCAAGCCTCCGGGTTGATAACTGGTCTGTGAAAACAATGCCATGTTTTCTGCAGATTCCGGACGGCAGGAAAATTCAAGCGTAAATGCTCCGACAGGCAGCGTATCCATCGGAAATGAAATATAATTACCTTTACCGTCGAACTTCAATCCCCATTTGCCATCAGGCTGCTTTTCCCATGCCGGAGCAGTACATTTGACCTGCTTCGGAACCCCATTGTTCCACATGCTGTAACAATAACGGTAGCCGTTGCCCAATGCGGCATCGTACGCCGGTTTATCATTGCAAATCAACAGAGCTCCATGTTCGGGTGAAAATTTGTAATCAAGGGTTTCGATCCGGTCGGCATTGATTTCTGCCGCGACAGTCTTGCGTTCCACAGCTGAATATACCGGCTGCTTCAGCACCGTTTCATCTTTGCTATCCTTGCAAATTCTGACTTCAGAACGGAAAATATTTCCATTCATATCTATCGCCCGCAGGTGATAAATACCGGTACTGCCGTATTCACGGGGCAGCTGAACGTTGAATTCCACACTTTTTTTGTTGATATCATACGGATGATCAAAGAGACGCTGCCGCATTTCCCAGGTAAGGAAACGATGGCCGCCAAGCGGAACGGAGAATTTTTTCAGTTTACGCAACTCATCCACAGTCAACCGGGATGAACCGATTTCACCGAATTCAACATTCACCGCTTTCACATCCCGGGGCAGAGCGAGAACCAGTTTACTTCCGGTCGCCCATGCCAGCATATTGCCGAAAAGCCGGTTGTCCATTTTGACTATACGTCCGAATCCGGCATAGGGACGTCCCCATGGCTGAAACTGAAAATTGCTGCTGTTTTCAACAGTGATACGGCAATCAGTCATCAGCGAACCGGGCGCACTCAACTGCAAGGTCACGATATCGCGGGAGTTCCGGTCAAATTTTTCACCGAATGCATAAATTTCCCGATCCCGGTCCAATATTTCAACCGCCCGGAGATTCCGGGGGGCGGTCAACTTGACGGAGGCATGGTCGATTCCATTTTTGCGGGTGATTTCAAACTTGAATTCTTCCGGAGCAAACATATCCCGCAACGGCATCAGGATCTCTTTCATATCCCAATTGTGATTGTATTCGATGCGGGTATGACGGCAGGTAAAACGACGGATCTTATTGCGGTAATCGATCTCAATCACCGGTGTAACAGTCTGAACACCGGAAATATTTTCAGATGGGAAAGTATAAGTTATATCGCTCAATTTTGACGGATCAAATTCTTTCCATTGTGAGCGCCACAATGTTTTGCCGTTTTCATCGTTAAAGTTAAGTTTGAACCGGATCTTGTCCGTCGAACCATCGGGGATATTCAAAATTTCAATGCGGTACTTCTCGCCGACAGGGACAGTGCGCCGCACCGAAACGACCAGATTAGGTATCGAAAGATCATCCCCCGGATTGGGAGAGGGAGATTTGCCATTGAGAAAATCGGCATAATAACGGATCAACCGCTGAAAAGAGCGGCTGTTGAGCACCGTCGGCTGAAATGAGGTATTTTCATTGGCTTCATTCCACTCGACCAGAGAAACGATATCCGGATTGAGATGTAAAGCACCATCCATGGCATGGCGGAACTGACTGGTTCCGAGTTCGGCTTCATTGGTTCCGCTCATGTGTCCGATATAACCATGCCGGATGTCATATCCCAGCAAACGTCCGGGCCGTTGAGCGTATGCTTCAGCGACCAGCGGGCCGAGATAATCCCGGTTGAGCTTGTAATAAAAACTGCGTATCAGCGGATAATCTGTTTCCGGAGAACGGTGCATATGATAATCGGTAACGGTGATTCCGTCAAATTTATCCAGCAGAGCAACGACTTGCTTTTTCAGTTTTTCCACTTTCGCGTCAGAAACCCTGCCGCGGTTGTTGTTGTATTCCGCAAAAATATCCGGCCAGAAACCACAGAAAAATATCGGATCATCAACTCCGCCCTGACGGTAATATTCCCGGATATTGGCAAGAGCGTTCCCGCGCGGTGAAAGATAGGGGAAAAATACGATACGACCGTTGATTTTGAAGGTCAGCGGTGAAGCTTTGGCATAGCGGGCATTGGCGATAAAACGTTCTTTCTGCCCGCCCCACGACATACCTGCCATAAACTGCAATCCGGGAACCGGATGGCTTTTGAGCATACGTAAAGCATCGGGGTAACGGCTGGCGTAGGCATTTCCAAGCATGGTGAATCCGGCGATGCCGTATTCCATCACCGCCTGTGCGTCGCGCTGAAATCCGATCGCCGGATTCATATCCCGGTAATTTCTGGAGTGATAAAGCGGCCGGTCGAGCCACTCGTCAAGATAGTTGCCGTAAAGGTCGTAGGGCTGGATACGGGCAAAGATCCTGGTATGCGGCAAGACTCTCTGCCGGGGACCGATCAGCATGGGAGACGTATAAACAGATTCCTTTACCGGCAAAGCAGAGTTTGCCGTCGTGATCGTCCCGACAGCCAAAAGGACAGTGGCAAAAGCAAATTTCATTTTCATATTAATCATGGTTGTGGAAACTGACGGGCAAATGCCCCCATATACTGATCTTTATCCCAAATTATTTTTCTGCGTTCGACAGCAGATGCATGAGTAGCGTGTCCATCCGCCCAGGTAATATTGCAGCCCTTGTTATGAGCAGCACTCAAAGAAGACGAGCTTGAACCGTTTGCAGAAGGCATACGGATCGCATAGTTAGTATCACCCCCGAGGTTGTTATCTCCCAGCATAACTGTTTTGGATGGAGAACGCAAATCTTTTATTTTGGCAGGCGGCAGATACTTGGCAATACCGGGAACATTTCCGCTTCCTCCGATATGTCCGGCATTGTAACCGTAGCTTATACGGGTATAACGGGAAGCGGTTACAGTATTTGCCCGGACTTCAAGAACATATGTCAGTTGATTTCCCGTGCTTTGGTTCAATATATTGTCGCAGATCATCATCACCCCTTTGATGTACCCTTTATCTCGCAAACCGAAGGCCCAGTTCCAAGTATATTTGGCGCTATCTCCTGAATTACCGGTTCTGTTGACAGGAGGATAAGTGTCAGAATAGTCGGAAGTATAAGAAATTATTGAAGCCCCGAGCTGTCTCAGATTGGAAAGACACTTCGTGGTACGTCCGCGTTCCCGGGCTTTCTGCAATGCCGGAAGCAGCATGGCTGCTAAAAGGGCAATTATTGCAATTACAATGAGAAGCTCAATGAGGGTAAAGTCCATGGACTTTACCCCGACATGTCGGGGTAAAGTCCATGGACTTTACCCCGACATGTCGGGGTAAACGATGTTTCATCAAACAAATCCTTTCCTTAAGTTATTGATGATGTTCCAAATCATTTATTTGCCAAATTTCATCTGCGATAAACAGGTTGAAAAACAAATAAAAAACTGACACACCATAAAGTTATCACAAAAAAGGTGTTTTGTCAAGCATGTGACAGCTTTTTATCAAAAAAAAGTTGTTCCCTCTTTTTTTGTACAGCAACAACTTTGCGGCGTGAGAATAGCAAAACCATCACCAGCAGGGAAGAATTTTTGGAGAAATTGGAAACCGGATTTGCTCCGGGAAAGGTAAAAGAATTGATTATTATCAATCATGCTGAAAACGCAGGAGAATTTGAGCTTGGCAGCAGAGCAGAAAGTTTTGAACTGCTTACCGACAGCCAAATACAGCGTTTGAAACACCATCTTGCTCCTAATGCTTTGATAGACTTGAGGATGTGCAGTGGAGTCAAAGATAAAAACGGAGAAAAAGTTTGACAAATGCTCTGCCATGCACTACATTAAAGTAAACATCTTATCACAACAAGGCTATATGCCGTAGGTGTTACATAACCAATAGTTATTGAGCACAGCGGTCATAACGAATATATACCCATTATCCATCTTTGCGCTTTTGAATACGCATATTGTGCATACGTTCAGAAAAGCCGCCGTTATCCAAAAATATGGCGGCTTTTTTCTCAATCTGCCGTTTCAAGAAATAACTTGCCGTATCAATAAGTAACAGCACTGCGTTGGCAACCAGTACGGATAGATACGGAGAAATGATTTTCAGCCCATACAATAAATTCTCTGAACTCTTTTTTACTGTTTATGCGGCGTTTGATAAACTCGAGATAGAGTAAATCATCTTTGAGCCACAGGGATTCTCCGTGCTGTCGCAGATAATCCTGATAATCCAGTTTGAGTTCTTCCAGAGAAGCCCGGGCAACGTTGTAAAGATTAAGTTCCAGTTTGGCGGATGTTGCGGCATCAACGGAACCTTCGGCAATATTCTGTACTCCGGAACGTGCCGCCTGTACCATCTGATCACAACTGCGGCTTTCCGCTGGAATATACAATTCAACAAAACGCACGGTAATATCATAAATCAACTGTGCCAGTTGAAAAGATTTCAATCTGCGGTACCCGCCCGAAGGGAGTAATAAATCTCCGTTCTTATCCGTCCCCATCCGTCCCTCTCCGTGTAAAATCACCGGTTTTCCGGGATGACTTCGTGCATATCAAAGGCATCCTGATTTATCAACTGTTTCAATTCATTTATAAACCGTTCGGCACCGATACTTTCTCCTTTTGGAACACTCAACTTGATTTCCTCGGTGTTCCCCGGGTAGTCTTCATAGTACAGAATGTAAGTATCCTGTTCCGGACGGCGCAGTTTCCAGAAAAAGAGTCCAAGCACTCCCGGCAGCAAACTGCACACCAGTACTGCGCCAAGCATTACCGGATCTTCGGTAAACGCGACATAAATCACCAATCCAAGCGGCGGCAGCCAGAAAAGCGAAGCCAGAGCTGCCGCGATAATATTTCTCCATTTATATTTGTTTTGAATGTGGTCAATTTCCGGCATTATCTCCCATAACTCAAAAGAATTTATTTTGATATTGTTTTCGTTGCAGAACTTTATCTCCTGCCGGTAAAGTTCCGCCTGCATATCTTCAAATTTGAACCGGGCAAGCGGGCTGTCCTGAATGGTGATACCACGCTGTGAAATGCGGCATATCCCGGAAATTTTATCTGCCAGCATTTTAGCTTCATCACGGAAATCCAAAAGATAATGGATGTGTAAATTCCCGACACTGGATTCCTGATGTTCAAAATAAAACAGACCTTCCTGCTCCTTTTTCCTGTCCCGAAAAATGTAAAACAGACTCTGCCGGAAATACGGAACCGGTCCCAACAGGATCGCCAACAGCATTGATCCGCCTTTGATGAACTTCCATTCGCCGTCCCGTATCATAAAAAACAATACCGCCCCCATCAAGGCACAGCCGAGAATAACGACAACCCATGCCAGTATCAATGGAAAAAGCCGCGGCTTGGAAGGAGCAAATTCACCGTATTCCGGAACCAGCTCATCGATTGCAAAAGTTTCTTCAAAAACAACTTTGCGCCACTTCAAATGGGTGACAGAAACAGTTTTTTCTCTTTCATCCAACTCAAAAATCTGAGTCAAACCGGGAACTTTCATCGTAAAACGCGGCATGGCGTATCGGCTCCTTTTGTAATGAAAAATTTTACTGGATTCAGTTTTCTTTATCTTCTCCGACACAATCGGGATCATTCATATCCAAATTGTTGCTCCAGAGATATTTTTCAGTTTCAGCAACTACAACTTTATTCAGCAGCAGCAAGCTGATAACGTTGGGAATGACCATCAAGCCATTGGATAAGTTGGCAAAATCCCACGCCACAGTGAGTGAAGTCACCGCTCCGAGGAAAGCTACCAATGTATAGAGGATTTTGTAGGCAAACATCGCGGCAGGTTTGTTGATCAAAAAGCGCAAACACTCCTGACCGTAATAGAACCATCCCAGCAAGGTGGTAACAGCAAAGGCAGAAATAGCAAATGTCAGCAAATATTTACCGACATAGGGAAGCTGGCGGAAACAGGCTTGAGTAAGAATACCGCTCTGGCTGTTCTCTACAACCGCAGGATTGGCAAGACAGCAGGAAACGATAACGATACCGGTCATCGCACAGATGATGATGGTGCAGAAAGTTCCAAAATAGGAAACCAGTCCCTGACGGACCGCGTTGCGGGTCATGGAACTTGCGGCAACGATCGGTTCAGATCCCATACCGGCTTCGTTGGAAAAAAGCCCGCGGGCGATACCGTAACGCGCCGCCAGCATAAAGCCGCTGCCGATAGCACCGCCAAGGGCCGCTTCGGAAGAAAACGCGCTGCGAATAATGACCATTGCCGCTTCGCCGAGGTAAGCCCGGTTGAAAATCAACAGCGCAATGCATCCGGCGAGGTAAATAAAGGACATAAAGGGAACCATGACGGTACAGAATTTGGCAATACTCTGCAAGCCGCCGATAATAACCAGACCGACCAATACGGCAACGGCAACACCGACGGTCCATCCGGGCACTCCGAATGTGTCATTGACCACAGTGGCAATGGCGTTGCTCTGCACCATATTTCCGGTACCGAGAACGGCGAAACTTCCGGCAACGCAGAAAGCAACCGCCATCCATTTCCACTTCAATCCGCGGGCGATGGTGTACATCGGACCGCCGTGGACTTCGCCTTTTTCATCTTTTACGCGGAACTTGACCGCCAGAAGTGATTCAGCATATTTGGTCGCCATGCCGAACACCCCGGTGATCATACACCAGAAAACCGCACCGGGACCGCCAAGCACGATAGCGGTCGCCACTCCGACGACATTTCCGGTACCGATAGTGGAAGCAAGTGCCACCGCCAATGCGGCAAAGGGAGCGACATTGCCATTGAGCTGATCGTCCCGCTTGGTAATAAGCTTTACCGCAGTTCCGAGATAGCGCTGGACGAAGCGGAGACGGAAGGTGTAAAAAAGGTGAGTTCCAAGCAGTAAAATAAGAAGAGGCGGTCCCCAGATAAAGGCATCAGCGGCTTTCAAGGCATTGACAGCAGTTTCCATAGAAATAGTTTCCCACGTTGTATTTCTTTAAAGATAATAATTCAGTTAATATAGCACCGCAAATTATGATTTACAATATTTGCTTATAAAAAAATCATCACAATTCGTCCATAGCCCGGCGGATCGACCAGTAATCATTAGTGAGAATGGTGTCGATCCCGGCTACGAGATGATCGCCGACTTTCGACGGATCATCGCAGAAATACAAGTTGCAGATGATGTTGTTGGCGCGTGCCTTGTCGATCATCTCCTGTGTGTAATAGGGGGTGAAAAACTGTACTTTTTTGCACTGATATTTGATGGCGCGGTCAACGATTTCAAAGGGCTGGGGGAATGCCCCCATGCAGCGCGGGATCTGCGGAGCGTACTTTATGGCACTTTCCATAATAGTATAGTCGCCCATGAAGTAAACATGATCCTGCTGGTCATATTTTTCAAGGAGAGCAACGATAAGTTCCATCTTCTCTTTCGGGAACTCGGTGGCGCCCTCTTTTTCATCGGTTTTCAGGTGCAGATTAATAATGGCATGGCGGGCGAATTTGGCAAGCACCTCTTCAAAAGAAGCAATTTTCACTCCGGCAAAACGCTCGCCGAAACGGGAACCGAAATCAAGTTCGCGCAGTTCGGCGAAAGTTTTTTCTTCGATAAAACCGGTTCCATTGGAAACCCGCTCCAGTGCACTGTCATGGGCAACCACCGGCACACCGTCTTTGGTAAAACGGATATCCATTTCGATCTCATCAGCTCCCATGGCAACTGCGGCACCGAATGCGGCAAGGGTGTTTTCCGGCGCAACCGTTTTGAAACCGCGGTGGGCGCAGATGCGCGGATAGGGCATTTTTGCATCACTTTCAACGGTCATACTGCCGCAGGGACGGTACGCCCAGGTGGCACGCGCCTGTTCAATAAACTGGTCGTTAGGGATGAGTTTGCCGCCGAAGCTGTTGGAACGCATATACTTGTGTTTGACATCATCGACTTCGCAAGATAAAGTTCCGATGTTGTTGCCGAATTCACCGAGAATGACACCTTCCGGCGAAACGACCATGGAATTGCCGCCGGTTTCAGAATTTTCCCCCATGGAAACCGAAGCACGCAAAACGTAAGCGTTGCAGTTGAATGCAAGGTGCTGATTCTGCATCAGCAGAATGTCTTTGCGTTCCGCGCGCTGGAAGCTGGAAACCAGTACCACATCCGGATGACAATGGGCGATATGGGAAACATATTCGCTGAAATAGGTATCGTAACAAATGAGAAACGCAAAACGGATACCGTCAACTTCAATGATTTCCGGAGCGCGGAAAGAACGGGTATACTCTTCATCAAGGAGGTTGACGTTTTTTTCGGCACGCGGCAGATGCTGTTTAAAAAAGCGTCCGGCACTGTTGCCCTGCCGGTCAAAAACTTCGGTGGTGTTGCGAAAGATTCCATTTTCCGCTTCGCAAACATAATTGACTGCCACGATGGCATCACAGCGGATAGCGGCATTGCGGGCGGCTTCGATCAGAGCGGGCGTATATCTTTGAGCAAATGGAATACATTCTCCGACCGGGAACGCCGCCGGAGCGTTGGTATATTCCGGAGTGAGAATGATGTCGCAGGAACTGTCACAATTGTTGAGTTCGGAAATTGCAAGTTCCACCGATTTACCGGCTTCGGCACAGTTGGAACAGAACGGTATCTGGATAGCACAAAGTTTCATATTTAAATTCCTTTATGATTGTAATTGCAGCCACAGCTTTATTGTGCAAACAGCGGCCAGCACAGAAAAAACCGAATTACTCAAAATGCCGCAGAGGAAAAATCCGGCGGAAAATCCCAGCAGACAGATGATCTCAAATCCGCTGCCGGTATTATTTCCACGGTAGCGGCTCTTGACTCCGGCAAAGGTCAACCCGGAAAAAAACAAAGCCGCCACACCGAGATACCATACAGGCACCCTTCCGGCAGTCAGCAGAAGAAAAACTGATATGATGGAAATCATCCGCAACACCGCCGATTTAAAAGGCAATTCAGCAAAAAGCGCCGGAGCGATCAGCAAAAACAGCACACAGTTCGCACCGTAAAAATCATAATTGAAATTTATCAGAGTACCGCAGACCAGACCGAATGTCAACGCTCCGGTGGCGGCGCAGAAATATTCAGAAAGACGGGTCCTGTGCAGTGCAATCTCTGAAACGATAAGAAGTAAAACACCGATCCAGAGCAGACGGAAGTCGTTCCGTTTTCTCTGCAATGCGGAGATCTGCACATCTTTACTCTCAAATCCGGTCAATCCTCCGGCGATCGTTCCGGCAAGAAAAGCATTTCCGTTTTCATCATCAGCTCTCAATTGGCGATATAAATTTTCATCAATGGTCTCCGGGGTAAAGAACAATGGAGCTTTCTTATCCGGCACGGCTGCCGCATAAATATCCCCCCCTGCCCCGCCGGGCAGAGTGCGCCAGTGCAGATTCGGGAAATTGCGGCAGTAACGCTGCGGAACGATCAACACTCCGCCCGGAGCAAGTGCGCCGGTCAACCGTTCTCCGGCGGCGGACATCGCACTTGAAAAATGTTCGGCAATGATCACATCATATTTACGGTGCAGCAGTTTCCCCGGGGAAATCACATCCGCCTTTGAAAGCAGCAGATACTCCGGACGCAATTCAGGCGGTGTCACATTACGCGAAATCAGCAGAACCGCAGGTTTTTCTTTACTGCTCAATCCGAAACTGCAGATCCGGGTCAACCGTTCCATTCCGCCTTTGCCGTTCTCCTGCGACCGTTTGAAAATAAGTGGATGCTCAAAAATCAACATCGCAAAAAGTGCCGCAACGAACAGATTGAAAACAACCGCCATCACCCGCTGACATGAGGTTCTCAAACGCTTGCGGTAACGGTTGAAAAGGAAATAAAATGTTCCTGACAGCAATAATGAAGCTGTCGCCAGCTCAAATACACTTCCGAGCACCGCTCCGGCAATAAATCCGGCAAAAAAAGTTCCGCTGTATTTACCGCGCCGTCCCGGGATCTCCATGCTGCCGGTAAAAAATGCCGCGGGCCAGAGCAGGTTAAAATTCAGATAGGACGAACAGGCAATGTACCAGATACCGAGTTTTCCAAAAACAGTTCCGGGAAGTTTACGGAAAATCACACCGGCGGCAAAAGCAGCAATAACCAGTGCCGTACCGGAATAAATATCTTCCAATCCGGCAATGCAATGCAGCCAGAATCCTCCCAGCAGTACACCGGAGACAAACGGAGCACATTTTATTGCTGTCCGCAAAAAACGGCGGCGCAAAATGGAAAATTTGACAGCAAACATATGTTATTACATTCAACCTCTGCGGAGCTGACGGGCAATTTCCGCCGGATCATCATCAGCATTCAATGCTTTAAAAATGAGATTCATCCGGTAAGAGCCGGGTCGGATCTTATCTTTTTCCAATGGACCGGGGCCGCAGCTGGCGGTTCCAAGTCCGCGCTGGCGCAGATCGCAGTTGAGATAAATGGTATTCTCCGGTTTCAAGTCACAAATATGAAATGCTTCAGTCAAAGCTCGAGTACTGTATTCAAGAGCTGAAAAAATCATTTCATCTCCCGGCACGATCAGAAGTCCGCGCGATTTATCAGCGGTTCGGAATGCGGCAAACTTAACCTTGCATCTGGCACCGTTTTCCTGCGGCATGATATACGGGGTGTACATCTCCTGCGGAGTGGTCTGATAGCGGCCGGGGATCGCGGAAGCCTGCCGGTCGGGATAGTTTTCCAACGGCCCGAAACCGTAATAGTCAATTTCTTTCAGTTCCGCCGGCAGTTCCATGGTAACGCCGAGACGCGGAAGATCATCGAAATACTGCGGCACGACGAAATTGAGTTCACAGACGATAGAACCGTCTTCGCGGGGATAAAGAAGCTGGGTGAATTCAAATTCATCGCTGTCTTTACCGGCGGCGATACCCAGCTCGCGGCACTCAACGGCACTCCCGGTTGAGCGGAAGCGGTCAGAAATCATTTTTACTCTGTCAAATCCGAGTCTGCACCATTTTTTATAAACCCGGTTCCCGGCATCATTCGGCGCGGTAAAAAGTTTGATCCCGTCGTTATCCGTCGGAGCACGCCATACATTCAGCCGTGGCCCGCATGAAAGCAGAGTATCGCCATTGATGGAAAGTTTACGGATACCGGAAGCTCCGATGGAGGCGGCAAGTTTTCCGGCAGAGATAATTGATTCGATCATATCAAAGCGCAACCCGCAAATCACCTTTTCCGGAACATTACCGGAAACAGTACGCGGAACAGGCAGTTTGAACCAGTCGTGTCCGATGCAGAATCCGGTATCGCTCCATTTGGTTTCTTTGCGGCATACAGCACGGACGATCAGAATAACTTCGCATCCGCTTTCCACTTCCGGAAGTTCCGGCGAAAGGGTAAATTCCGCACTTTGCTGCGGCGGCACAGCTCCCGGGAGCAGATTTCCACGGAGAACAGTTGTGCCATCGATATTTATCTGCCATTGCAGTTCAACATCTTCCAGCGAAGTGAAATAACGGGCGTTGAAAACACTGATCCGGCAGCAGTGAGCATCAAGCATGGATACTTTTACCGGACGGGCAAGGTACTTGAATTCATACAATCCCGGGTGCGGTGTGCGGTCGGGCCAGACGATACCGTCAGTACAGAAGTTGGCATCATTGGGGGTATCTCCGAAATCGCCGCCGTAACACCAATAAGGTTTGCCATTCTCATCCAGGCGTTTGATGCCGTGATCGATCCATTCCCAGATAAAACCGCCCTGCAGACCGTCAAAGGTGTTGAATGCATTGAAATATTCATTCAAGTGACCGTTGCTGTTGCCCATGGCGTGACTGTATTCACAGAGGATCAGCGGGCGGCGTTTTTCGATATGAGATTTTGACCAGTTGATGATTTGATCGATCGAAGCATACATCGGGCAGATGAAGTCGGTAAGAAATTCCGAAGGGGCCTGATAATGCCAACGGGCGATTCCGCGTTCACGGTTTTCCTGCAAAACCTGCCAGTCAGGGTCTTCGCGCACCGCTCCCTCGTAATGGATCAGCCGGGAATCATCGCGGCTCCGGATATAGCCTGCCATGGCGGCATGGTTGAATCCGCATCCGGACTCATTGCCCAGACTCCAGCCGTAGATACAGGGGTGGTTCTTGTCGCGTTCGACCATGCGGGCGGCGCGGTCGACGAAAGCTCCTGCCCAGCGTGGATTGAGACAGAAGTCGCCGGTAAAGGCGTGGTGTTCGAGATTGGTTTCATCCAGCACATAAAAGCCGAGTTCATCGCAAAGGTCGTAGAACTCCGGAGCTGCCGGATAGTGGCTGCAGCGGATTGCGTTGACATTGAAGCGTTTCATGGTCAACAGATCAAGTTTCAGCACCTCGTAAGGAACCGCCCGCCCGAAAGTATCGTGGTGTTCGTGGCGGTTCATGCCGCAGATAAGCACCTTTTGACCGTTGACCAGGAACTTCCGGTCTTTCACCTCATAACGGCGGAAACCGGTGCGCACCGAAACGGCATCGATAAAATTGTCCTCTTTATCGCGCAATTCGACAGTCAGCACACAAAGATTCGGCGTTTCAGCGTTCCATTGGGGAACACCGGGGATGGTGATCTGCGAAGCAACCTGAAAACGACGCAGATTTATTCTGGAAGCTGACTCCAGAAGCGCAAGCGGGACGCGTTTGAATTCAGGATCGCCGGAATAAATTTCTTTGCCATCCGGGTCATACAATCTGACCGTCACCACCGTTTCACGGGCGGCTGCATCATCCGGAAAATCAATGATCGCCTGATAATCCAGAATACCGGTCGTCAAATCTTCATCAAGCAGAGCTTTGGCAAAAACGTCAGCCACCGAAACTTCCGGAACTTCAAACAGATAGACCGACCGGGAAAGTCCGGGCATATACCAGTAATCCTGATCTTCGAGATAGGTCCCGTCCGACCACTTGACCACCGTTACCGCGATGGTATTCTTCCCGACATGGAGCAAGGCAGTTATATCAAATTCGGTCGCGCCGCGGGAATCTTTGGAACATCCGGCAAAAGCCCCGTTGATATGGCAGAAAAAAATGCTTTCCGCGCCGTCAAAATGGATGATATAACGCTTTGACGGATCATAGTTATCCAGAATGAGTTCCCGGCGGTAAATGCCGGTCGGGTTCTTTTCCGGGGCTTCAGGCGGATCGGCTTTGAACGGCATATTGACATTGGTGTAATGCGGATTGTCCGGCACGCTGTCGCGCATAACCCAGCAATCAGGGACATCGACACATTCCCAGGAGCTGTCATCAAAGTTTTCCGCATAAAAATTTTCATCGATCTCCGTCGGAGCTTCGGTATAGGCAAACTGCCATTTGCCGTCAAGAGAAGTTGTACAAGGGGAATATTCCCGGAAATAACTTTTGGACTGCTCTTCTGAAGCGAAGTGATACATCGTCGCCCGGCTGCTCTCACGATTCATGCCCAGCAATTCCGGACTGCACAAAAACTCCCGACTGATTTTCATTATTGACCTCAATTTTTGGGATACAGAAAAGTGTTTTGAGAAATATAACACCGCAAACAGGACAAGTCAAGGTATAATAATCATATATTTTTGCTGAAAACCATTTGAGAAATACGATATTCAATGCTATTTTATATAATCGGCATCATCTTTAACCCCGGATGGAAGAAATGACAAAACAGAATGAAAAAATTTCCCGACTGCTCAAAACAGTTTTACGGATGTTTTTTGCCGTTTCCATCATTGGCGGTCTTATTTGGTTTCACCGGAAACAACTGCTGCACTGCCTCGTTTCATTTGATTACCGTTTCGTTCTTCCGGCGCTGCTTTGTTACTTTTTGCAAATAGCAGCCGGAGCCTGGAGATGGCGTCGTCTGGCATTGCTGCAAGGCTTCAATTTATCCGGATTTGAAGCATTTTCCCTGACGATGCAAGGCTGCTTCTTTTCTCTGGTCATTCCCGGTGGTGCGATTGGGGGAGATGTGGTCAAAATGGGACTTCTTGCCCAAAGGCGGCAGCCGGGCAGCCGCGCCGAAGGCATTTTCACCATATTCATGGACCGGATCACCGGCATGATCGCTCTGTTTGCATTGGCAATCCTCCTTCTGCTGAAATTTTTCCCGAAGATACCGGAAATGCAAATACCGGGCATATCGATCAACACCTCCGGAATACAATTGGCAGCACTGGGGGTCCTGCTGTTGTGTACTGCCGGAATCACGGCGGGGATCGCGGTATTTTTTCACCGTTTTCTGCGAAAAACACCGGGAATAAACTGGATTTTGGAAAAAATCGACAGCCGTTTCAACAATATGGCGTCCCGGATGACCGCAATGGCCGATGAATACGCGAAGTACCCGGGGACAGTAGCATTGCTTACCGTTGCGAGCATATTTTTTGTACATCTTGTATTGACTCTACCGCTCTGTTTTCTGCTTGCCGGAGCGGGGGTCGACCTGAATATGGAGATGCTCATATTGACCGCCACGGCAGTAACTGTCGGCAACATTGCCGGCTTGATACCGCTCACTCCGGGAGGGATCGGGTTGCGGGATTTGACCATCATCGCCATTTTAAGTGCCGGTGGAATAAATGCCGGAACCGGAGAAGCAGCCCAGTTGATGTCGACCGGATTATATGTAATTGTCAACTTATGCGGCGGATTTTTCTTTGCCTTTGACGGCAGCCGTATCCATTCAACGGGAAATAGAAATGAGTGAAATACAACTTAACATAGCTTTGGAAAAAAAATGCAATCCGCTGCGCAAGGCATTATCTGACGGAAAATTCGTTTTCCTTGCCGAGTGCCGTATCCCGGAAGATGAACGGACTCTGGATGCGGTCGGAGAACGCCTGCTCCCGCTCGCCGAAAAGATGTGGAGTTTTGATGACCTCTACGGCGGGCTGGCAGTTCTTGATCAACCGGACGCGCCCTTTTCCCCGGTGGAATTTGCCTCCGTTTTGCCTGAAGAGTTCCGGAACCGCAACTGTTTTTACATTTCCGGTTCCGGTAAAACACCGGAGGATATCAAACGGGAACTTACTGTCGCCGCCGCCAACAATATCGAAAACCTCGTTGCCGTTTCCGGCAATGCCTGGGGTGAAAACGTCAAAATGTGCCGAGCCAGAAACTATACCGGAACCATCCGGATCCTCGAAGCGATGAAACGCGCTGATTCATTCTGGTTCGGAGCGACGGTAAATCCATTCCAATACCGGGCAAAAACGATGTTGGGAACCCTCGGTTACTTACGCAAAAAACTGCTTGCCGGAGCTGAATTCACCGTCATCCAGTCCGGGTGGGATATGCTGCAAAACCAGAATCTTTCATGGTATATGCTCCGCAATGGTATCTACATCCCGCAAATAGTCAGGCTGACTTTCCTTTCTCCGGAAAAAATCGAAAATATCGTTGCCGGTAAAGTTCCCGGGATCACCATTTGCAAAGAGTTCCGCAAGCAGCTCGAACAGGAACTTTGCGGCAGCAGCGCCCAGTTTGAAGCAGCTCAATACCGCAGATTGGAACTTCAAGTCGCCGGAGCGCGGCTGATGGGAGCAAGCGGAGTTCAGATAAGCGGTGTCAACTATCCGGGAAAAGCGGAAATCATCGCCCGCCGCATCCGTTCCGCGCTCGATGAGTTCAAAGATTTCAACCACTGGCTGGATGAATACCACCGTTATCAGGCCGAGGCGGAGATGAGCACTTCAGTCCGGACTTTCCGGCTTTATGATCGCATCCTGCGCCGCGACTATCCGTTTGATGAACCGCCGTCAGGCAAGGATGCAGAGATCCAGCCGTTGTCAAAACGGGAGAGATTCAACCGCAAAGTCTGCAAACTTTTGTTTTCCAACGCCGACCGTCAACGCGCCGGGCGAGACAGATTGCTGAAAAAGATTTTTGCCTCCTGCCGCTCCTGCAAAAAATGCACTCTGCCGCAACACCATTTTGTCTGTGTGGAAAACTGTCCGAAACATCTTGAACACGGTCCATGCGGCGGCGTCAAAGAGGACGGACAGTGCGAAATCGGCAGCTTTGAATGTGTCCATGTAAAAATTGTCCGCTTTTCTTCGCATGAAAAGTCCGGTTTTGATTTGGAATAGTGACAAATATGCGCTATATTATATAAGATAATGTTTTTTCAGGAAAGAAAATCTGTATGACCGTATTGTTTGTTTGCACCGGAAATACCTGCCGCAGTCCGATGGCAGAGTTGTTTTTGCGTGCGGAACTTGCCAAACGCGGCATGACACACATCAATGTGCGTTCTGCCGGGCTGGGCGCTTATGCAAACGATACCATAAGTATCAATGCCGCCGCCGTGATGGCAGAATACGGTATAGATGCTTCAACTTTTCGCAGTACCCGTTTGACAACTGAACTGGTCAGCTGTTGTGACTTTATCTTTACGATGACAGACCATCACCGCCGTGCCATCGTTCAGTCGTTGCCGGATCATGCAGAAAAAACTGCGACCCTGCTTGCCGGAAAAGATGTTCCGGATCCATTCGGCGGTTCGGTTGCGGAATACAAACAGGTGTTTGAAACGATGCGCCCGGCTCTGCTGGAGCTGGCAAACAAAATAGAAACAAACAGTTTAACAACTTATTAATAATCAATTTGAAAGGTTTATCGCTATGAACGGAATCAAAGATTTCCCCGCCAACGGAATCACCATCGCCATCGCCGCTGATCACGGTGGTTTTGCGCTGAAACAGACACTTTCTGCTGCTGTTTCCGCCATGGGATGCAAAGTTATCGATTTCGGAACCGCGTCTGCTGAAAAATGCGACTATCCGGATTTCGGTGCGCCCGCCGCGCTGGCTGTCGCTGACGGCAAAGCCGACTGCTGCATCCTCATCTGCCGTTCCGGAATCGGCATGAGCATCATTGCCAACCGTTTCCACGGTGTTCGCGCCGTCATCGGCACCGATGAGGAAAGCCTCAAAAAATCCCGTCAGCACAACTGCGCCAACGCTCTCATTATCGGAGCAGACAACACTGATGCCGCAACCGCGGAAAAACTGGTCAAAGCATTCCTCAGTACTCCGTTCAGCAACGAAGAACGCCACACCGCCCGCCTCGTAAAAGTCGAACAGAAAACCTATGACGATATTGCCGCCGTCCGCGTCGCCGACCCTGAAATCGCCGCCATGATCGACGCCGAAGCCATCCGTCAGCGCGACGGCATCGAACTTATCGCCAGTGAAAACTTCGCCAGTTGCGCCGTCCGCGCCGCCCAGGGTTCTGTCCTCACCAATAAATACGCCGAAGGCTACTCCGGCAAACGTTACTACAACGGCTGCGAATTCATCGATCAGGTTGAAACACTTGCCATCGAACGCGCTAAAAAACTTTTCGGTGCTGAAGCCGCCAACGTTCAGCCCCACTCCGGCAGCGGAGCCAATCAGGCGATCTACACCGCACTCTGCCAGCCCGGCGATACCGTGCTTGCCATGAGCCTCGACCACGGCGGCCACCTCACCCACGGTCACCCGCTCAACTTCTCCGGTAAACTGTACAATATGGTTCCCTACGGTGTCAACCGCGAAACCGAACAGATCGACTACGATGAAGTCGAAAAACTCGCCATCGAATGCAAACCCCGCATGATCCTCGCCGGTGCCAGTGCCTATCCGCGTATCATCGACTTCCCGCGTCTGCGTGAGATCGCTGATAAAGTCGGTGCCCTGCTCTTTGTTGACATGGCTCACATCGCAGGTCTGGTCGCCGCCGGCGAACATCCCAGCCCGGTCCCCTATGCCGATGTGGTCACCACTACCACTCACAAAACTCTGCGCGGACCGCGCGGCGGACTTATCCTCGGTAAAGAAGAGTACATCAAAGCGATCAACTCCGCCGTCTTCCCCGGACTTCAGGGCGGACCGCTGGAACACGTCATCGCCGCCAAAGCGGTCTGCTTCGGCGAAGCACTCAAACCGGAATTCAAAGCCTATCAGCATCAGGTCAAACTCAATGCCGCAAAGCTCGCTGCCGAACTGCAGAACCGCGGTTTCCGCATCGTTTCCGGCGGTACTGACAACCACCTCGCGCTGATCGACCTGCGACCCAAAAACGCCACCGGTAAAGCGGTCGCCAACGCTCTGGATATCGCTCACATCACCGCCAACAAAAATATGATCCCCTTCGATCCGGAAAAACCCTTCGTCACCAGCGGTATCCGTATCGGTACCCCGGCAATCACCACCCGCGGACTCAAGGAAGCAGAAATGGTCAAAGTCGCTGAATTCATCGACCGTGCCGTTGCCGTCCGCGATGATGAAGCCGCACTCCGTGCCATCGGTCAGGAAGTCACCGAATTCATGGCCGCCTTTCCGATGCCTCTGTTCTGAAATCTAATTTTGGAGAATAAATAAAATGATCGATATCAAACTTATCCGCGAAAATGCGGAAATGCTTCAGGAAAACTGTCAGCGCCGCGGCTATCCCATCGATATGGAAGGTCTGGTCAAACTGGATGCCGACTGCCGCGCCCTCGGCGTTGAGATCGAAACTCTGCGCAGCGAACGCAACCGCTTGAGCAAAGAATGCGCCGCCAATCCCGAAGCCCGCGACCGGGTCAAACAGATCAAACTCCAGCTCGGTGAGAAAGAAAACAAATTCGATGCTTTGCAGGAACGCATCCGTCAGGTGTTGATCCGGATGCCGAATTTGCTTGCCGATGATGTGCCCGACGGCACCGATGACACCGGCAATGTGGAAATCAAAAAAGTCGGCACTATCCCGACCTTCGACTTCCCGATCAAAGACCACCAGCAGCTCGGCGAAGATCTCGACATCCTCGACATCGCCCGGGGAGCCAAAGTTGCCCAGACCGGTTTTTATTACTGGAAAGGTCAGGGAGCTATGCTCGCGCAGGCGTTCTTCTTCTGGGTGCAGAAGTTCCTCGTTGAACGCGGTTTCACCATGTTCATGACTCCGTGTGCTGCCAAGGAGCGCACCCTTTTCGGTACCGGTTACCTCCCCTTCTTCGCCGATCAGACCTACAATCTTACCGGTGAAGACCTCGCCCTTATCGGAACCAGTGAACAGACTCTTGTAGGTTATCACGCTGACGACGTGCTTGACGGCGCTGAACTGCCGCTGTGCTACACCGCCTACACTCCCTGTTTCCGTACTGAAGCAGGAAGCTACGGCCGCGCTTCCCGTGGTATTTTCCGTGTGCATCAGTTCCACAAAGTCGAACAGATCATCTTCTGCAAACCCGAAGACTCCGTGAAATACCACGAATTCTGTCTGGAAAATGAAGAAGCTCTGCTTCAGGCGCTCGGTCTTCCCTACCATGTGGTCAATGTCTGCGTCGGCGACCTCGGTGCACCGGGATACAAGAAGTATGATATCGAAGCCTACTTCCCCAGCTTCGGCGGATACCGCGAAGTTACCAGCAACACCAACTTGACCAGTTTCCAGAGCCGCCGTCTGAATATCCGTTACAAAGACGGTGCCGAACGCGACTTCGTCCATACCATCAGCGCGACTGCCGCGACTGACCGTATGATCATCTGCATTCTGGAAAACTTCCAGCAGCCCGATGGAACTGTCATCGTTCCGGAAGTGCTGCGTCCTTACACCGGCTTTGATAGAATCACGCCCAAAAAGTGAGTTGTTTTTCAAAATGAACAGAACGGGACAGTGAACTTCACCGTCCCGTTTTCTGTATATAAAAGGATTGAAAATATGTTGACCGATCTCCTCATAAAACTTTTTATCCGCAATCCGGAAAACACCTCGGATACCAAAGGCCGTCTTGCCTACGGGATGCTTGCCGGTATCGGCGGTATTGCAGTAAATGTATTATTGTTTATTATAAAATTTATCATCGGACTGTTATCCGGAAGCGTCGCCATCGCCGCCGATGCCGCCAACAACCTTTCCGATGCCGGTTCTTCGGTGGTGACGGTGATCGGCTTCAAACTTGCCGCCCAACCGGCAGATAAGGATCACCCGTTCGGACACGGCAGGGTCGAATACGTTGCCGGAGTGGTGGTATCGGTCATCGTCATCGTGGTCGGCTTCAACTTTTTCCGGGACAGCATAATGCGCTTTTTCTCCCCGAAACAGCTTGCAATATCCAATGTGGCAATGATTATTTTCGGCAGTTCAATCGTATTCAAACTGTGGCTGTTTTTCTTTTACAGAAAAATTGCGGCAAAAATAAATTCGGATGTGATCAAAGCCGCCGCCTTTGACAGTTTGAGCGACACTTTGAGCACGCTTGCAGTTCTGGCAGCGACCTTTGCCGGTAAATTCACAAACTTCCCGGTGGATGCGGCGACCGGTACCGTTGTGGCATCACTGGTGCTCTGGGGCGGGATAAAACTTCTGAAAGAGACCACCAATCCGCTTCTCGGCGAACGCCCCTGCCCCGAAATGGTAGCTGAACTGCGCGAAACATTGCTGCAATGCGATGGGATCCGCGGCGTGCATGACATCATCATCCATAACTACGGTCACAACCAGTATTTTGCCACCGCCCACGCCGAAGTTGCTCCAGAAGGAACTTTGATGTCGGCGCACGATATGCTTGAAAATGCGGAGATATATGTTTCCAAACGGATGCCGGTCAGATTACTGCTCCATTGCGACCCCTGCAATCTCGACGATCCGGAAGTAATAAAGAGGCGCGGTCAGATGGAAGAGATCGTCACCGCCTACGATTGTCAGTTCAAACTCTACGATTTCCGGTTGAAAACTTCTGATTCCGGCAATCTTCAGCTCTGCTTCCATTTGCTCACCCCGCGCCATTACTTAGCCGACAAAGAAAATGTCCACACCTACTTCACTCAACAGATACAAAAATCAGCTCCGGATGTGGAGCTGATCATTGAATTTATCGACAGCTTTGTTTGATAAAAAGCAAAGTGGGAGGAAAAATTGCTTTTTCCTCCCACTTTTTTTCGGCTTTTTCAAGCAAAACGGGATGTTTCAGCTCCGGCATCAATCCAACTGAACTTTGACCGGAACTCCGGATTGCATGCTTTTAACCACCGCAGCGCCGGTAAGCACGGCTTGAATACCGTCTTCGATGTTGGGCAATGTTTCAGCCGGCGGCACGGCAAAGAGTTCGGAAAAGATGTGGGCATCAGCTCCGCCGTGTGAACCGAATCCGCGAATGATCGGTACATCTTCAACCGGCAGACCGAAGCGGAAAATACGGATGCTCTCCTCCATAGTGCTTTTCATATTGTGCAGGTCATCGGCACTGGAGCTGTAAGAAAGCTGCCGTGCCTCGACCCGTCCTTTGGTTCCCTGAATATTGATAACTTCGCCCTCGTAATCAGCATACGCACAAAGGGTGTACGCCGCCAAAACGCCATTGGCAAACTTGATCGTCGCCGAAAAATTGTCTTCAATATCGATCTCCTTTGACCAGATGCACATATCCGGGGTGTAAGCGT
Source organism: Lentisphaerota bacterium (assembly GCA_015061605.1). Taxonomy (GTDB): domain Bacteria; phylum Verrucomicrobiota; class Lentisphaeria; order Victivallales; family Victivallaceae; genus UBA1784. The sequence continues at coordinate 70,022 of SUWH01000008.1, forward strand.
TGCGGTCATAAAGAGTTTCATCATAGGCAAAGAAATCCGGACACACATCTTTGTGCGGGCACTCACAGCAGCGGGTTCCCTCGAATTCATGCGGCACATCGGCACCGTAAGCAACGAGTGAACCGGTGGCACTGACTTCGACCGCATGGGAATCCAGCAGGTAATTCAGCTTGTCAAAATGGTGGGAACTTTTATGAAGCTGCAGACCATTGGAAAATTTCCGGCGGGAGTTCCAGCGGCGGAAATAGCTTTTACCGTGGATACGGTCAAGGAGTTCCCGGTATTCGACACTCTGAATTTCCCCGATAACGCCGGAATCCAGAACCTTTTTCAAAGTCCGGGCAACTGGCCGGTAACGGGAATTATGGCTGGTTACAGCAAAAACTTCCGGATTGCGGCGGCAGGCTTCGCGGATGGCGAGGCACTGTTCCTGCGTGGTGCAGAGCGGCTTTTCGGAAATGACGCCGATTTTTTTATCCAATGCCCGGATGATGTAATCTGCGTGAAAAGTATCAATCGTACCGATGATGACCATATCCGGCCTGACTTCGGCACACATGATGTCAAAATCGGTGAACTGCGGCACATTTTCCAACTTGGTACGTTTGGCGAAGCCCGCCATTTTTCCGGGATCGGTATCCATCAAACCGACAATGGTATGGTGTTCATTGTAGGTTTCAGTCAACGCTTTGGCAAAGGCAACGATGCGGAGACCGCACCCGACAACAGCAATACGATTCATATATAAACTTACTTTCCAGCTTCAGCAGCTTTAGTTACAGTTACTTTGGGAGAAGCGACAGAAGCACTGCAACCGTCCTTGACATAAAATACTGCACGTACTTTGGTGGTTTTGCCTTTTGGGGTATCAGTGACAGTGAAGCTCTGTTTGACCTCTGATTCTCCGGTGGTCAGTTTCACAAATTTGATTTGCGAAGCTGTACCTTTGGGTTCACTGTACTGAAAAATGCCGAGAGCAATATCTTTACTGCCGCGGACTTTTGCGGAAAACTCCACGATATCGCCGACCTGAGCGGCAATGGCGGGACCGTAAATACCGAAACGGTTCTTTTTGCCGCTTTCGCTGTTGAGCATGACCGCGTTGCCTTTTCCGGTGCGGATAACTTCCAGAGAGCCTTTGCTGCCGGAAACCAGATTCCAGGTTTTAGGAGGCTGTCCCGGTTTGCGCGGATCGGGGAAATTACCATTGACGACGGTATCTGCGCCAAAAAGAGAAACAGCAAAAACCGCACTCAACATCAACATAAATTTTTTCATTTTCATTTCCTTTCAAACTGAAATTATTTTCTCAACGCGGCATCGCACCAATCGGCAATGTCGCCATAAATTCCATCATTGGCATCAGTTACCACAAGCTTCAACTCTTTACATCCGCGCACATCCGCCCAGATGGGGACAGCATCCATGGAAGCAGTCAATTTGCCGCTGCGCGCGGCAAGTTTGCCGTCGGTATAGATGAGAAATTCGACGGTACCGACATTGCCGCCGGAGTTATCCAAACCGACATTGGCGGTGAACATCTTCCAATTTTCTTTCGGATCAAGTTGATAAACGACTTCACTTGCCGCGTGTACGCCCAGACCTTTGGCAAATTCACGCTTGCGGATGGTGAGCGTACCTTTACGGTAGCACTCTTTGTCCATAGTGAGAACAGCTTCCGGCTGAATGGCTTTGACCGGCTTCATATCCGAAAGATAACGTCTGGAAAACATTCCGAGGATATCTTCGGGAAAAGTGGTCTTGGAGGGATCGCGTTTCCACGGCAGAGTCACTTTCTGCGTCTTTCCGGCGGCGAACACTTGAAATTCCACCACCTGTGCGCCCTGACGGCTGGAGTTGAAGCTCACCGCTATTTTGAAGTAACGCGCCTTGACCGGCTTGAAAAAGCGGTGAACTCCCATCGGGGTATCAAACTTCACATTGGCACTTTCATCGACCACCATTTTCCAATTTTTCCCATCGGCACTGGCAAAGACCTGATACTGGCTGAAGCGGGGGAAGATATTGTTATCTATACTCCATGCCATAATGGTACGGCAGGAGTCGACCGTTTCAACTTTGCCCAGATCGACGGTAAGGCTCTGCGGGCATGCGTTGGCACTCCACCATGCGCTGTCGAAACTTTCGTCGCCATCGACCGCCTTACTGCCGCCGAATTTCGGAGTTTCGCTGTCAGTTATGACTTTTTTATTAAGTGCGAGGTTCACAGGACGCTCGACTACGCGATCGGGGATATTGGACGGGGAAACTTCGATTACCTCGTATTCGCCGGGGGCGAGTTTGAAGTCGAGGACACTCTTACCATCACGCTTGGTAAAATAGAGTTTTTCACCGGAGGTGTAAGAGACTGCATCGGTCATTTTTTCCGGAACGCTCATAGTAAATTCCAGCGCGCCGCACGGATCGGCAACTTCGACCGGAATACGCAGTCCCGGATAACTCTTATAAACAAATCCGCCATTGTTATAGAGTGCAATAACGTAATTATCCCCTTTGCGGTTGACCTGATACATCAACTGTTTATCCAGTTTATCGCCTTTAAATCCAAACGGGATGAGTTCGGAGGAAATACGGCGCATCATATCGTGAACAAAGGGCAGGATATTTTTGCGTTTGACATCATTGACCAGATATCCGCGTTCCTCAAGCAGCCACTCTGTACTGCAGAGGATGACCGCTCCTTTGCCGTATTTATTGCGGCTCACGACCGGGGTATTGCCCACTTTATAGAGCATTTCGGCTCCGTTTTTCAACTTGAGATCCCGGTAGCGGAATTTGCCGCCGGAAAACTTTTTACCGTCAAAGCTCTGCATGGAAGTTGATTTTTTTACACTCTTACCGATTTCAGCGCCGAGGAACTCCGCCGGGAATACGCCATCTTTAAACATGGCAGTATTGAGAATGAGCGTTCCGCCGTTACGGACATATTTGGTCAACGCTTCGACTGCCGCTTGGGAAAATTTCTGTTCACCGGCGAGGAAAAGTACCGGGTAAGAGGCGAGCAATTCATCATCGATCACCCCTTTGGGCGTATCGAGGCGCAGCACATCAAAGATGTCACCGTAAGGAGTTGAACTGAATTCATCCTGAACAATGTGCGCTTCCTGAAAATTATATGCCACCCGGTGCAGAAGTTCCCGGGACATCTGTTCGCCGTCGTTGTAGGGGAAACGGTAAAAAGCCTTATCTCCGTAGTAGACCAGACCGTTGTGCCACGACATCACCAACGCGACCGGAGCCCAGGAAACACCGAAGTCGTGATCGGCATTGAAGCGATACATTCTTTCGCACAATTCGCCGAACCAGCTCAAACGGTACTGCCCTTTGCCGGAAAGATCAATATAGGTGCAGTGGTCGGATTCATCGGCGATGATCGCCGCATTTCCCATAAGCATATAAACGTAGATCCGTTCATAGAGAGAGGGGGAAATTTTGACATTGCCCTGCTGGTTCTGATATCCGGCGCGCGGCTTTTGCATATGGGCAAGCATCGGTGGAGAGATACGAGCCTGCCAGTCATAGGCAGGGAAATAACCGAAAGGAACCTTCCACATCCGCGCTGCGCCGCGGGTAAATGATTGCAAAATTGAATTACTGCGGAAGGGAGTGCGGTTTTCGGTAATGATGCCCCGGATCTTATTCCAGCCGCCGGGCCATGCCTTTGCCCAGTAGTGAGAACCGTCAAAAACATGAGTTTCAAAATCAAATGGAGCGTTATAGCGTTCCCAGAGATAACGGCAGAGCTGTTCAAACTCCTCACGGGTCCCGGGAGTTTTTTTACCTTTCATCACAGTTTTCGACACTTCAAGAAGTTTTCTGCCGACATAGGTATTGACCTTGAGTCCGACCAGCGACTGGATAAGGCGGTCGGCCCCGGTGCCCCACTCATTGAAAGCGCGGTAGCCGAGAAAGCCGGGAAGTTTATTCATCGCTTCCATCTGTTCTTTTTTGGGCAGAGCAAGTTTTTCAAAGTAGGGATAATTTCTTCCCAGAACCGGGAGTTCCCCTTTTTCGGCGCGTTCGATGCGTTTCTGCACCAGCGGATTTTTGTGCGGCTTGCCGAAAAGCTCCACCGCCCGCAGTGCGCGGTTGCGGTCATGTCCGAACTGGACGATCATCTCCGGACCGCTGCCGGTATCAAGTCCGGTCTGCCAGCCGTATTTACCCAGAAGCGACGGCAGAACGATCCGCTTGCTTACCGGAATATCCGGATTGGCAACGATCCCGGCGGCATTGGCGGCAACCGCAGAAACGATACTTAAAAATAGTAAATATTTTTTCATTTATCAATCTCCGAATGCTCAAAAAGCGTTGAAATCGGCCGTACCGTAATTGTAATTGAATATCAAAGTCGATTTATACAAATCTGCAGTATATTCAGCCCGGGTACATGATGCTGTATGACCATCCATAAAAATCAAATTATAGTGCTTCCCGTGCGATGGCATCGCATAAGTTTGAGTACTGTGCTTGATGTAATGCGGCTGCAGACAACCTTTTCGGGCATAATTCAATCCGGTACGGGAAATAGTGCAGAAGCCGATTACCTGACGCGAAGTATGGGGAACTTTACCGATTTTACGGACTATATTCTGGTAGACACCATCGCTCTGCTGAAATCCACAATATTTGCTGTATTGCAGGGTACGCGGATTACCATTCAATTCAGGGAAATCCTGATATCCGAGCCCGGATTCACCGTCACCGGCGATGGCATTGACATCATTGGATGGACAATGGAGAGCTCCGGGAGAAGTCAGTTTGTTCTGGAGCACATATTCAACCCAGAAACTGTAACCGCTGCGAAAGTAACACAATGTCGGCATGAGGTAACTGTCATTATCATTGGAATACATCATCACGATGCTGCCAAGCTGTTTCTGATTGTTGATACAGCTTGATGATCTGCCGCGTTCCCGGGCTTTCTGCAATGCGGGCAGCAGCATCGCTGCAAGAATAGCAATAATCGCAATGACGACGAGCAGTTCAATCAGGGTAAAGCTGGGGTGCTTTACCCGCCTTAAGGCGGAACTTTCCGGATTCAATATTTTTTTACTCATTTTTCAACTCCTTTTCAAACGTTGTTTTATATATTCAATTTTGTTTTGTTCAAATTCAATTTCAGTGCCGTCAAGTTTGCGCGGAGCTATCCATGATTGTTCCGCATCGCTCAACGCTGCAGCAAGCGGAATATCGCCCCACTTCAAAATCCCCGGGATCGCCAGAGCTATACCGAAAAACGCACTTTGTTTTTCAAAGCAGTAAGTCACGGGAGCATCTTCCAGAATAACCTTATTCACCATCGTTGAAAATATCGAAGCATACAACCCGGCAAGTGCAGTTTCCCGGTAGCCGTGCAGAGTGATTTTTTTCTCCGGAAACTTTTCTGCAAGATACGCGCACAGAGCATAAAGTTCATTGCTCCAGGTTCCGGTAAGATTTTTTCCCAGCCACAAATAACGGCGTGCGCTCTGGTGATAGGGGATCGGGCATTCCGGTTCCGGAGCAAATTCCCCCTGACAGGATAAATCAAGCAAAACCACCATATTTCCGGCAGCTTGCGCCGCCTCGATCGCAGTTTGCGGAATTTCCTGTTTACCATCGGCATGGGTAAAAACAGTTATATCATTTTCACCATCGCACCAGATGAGCGGCAGCGATGTATCATCACTGAAATTCAACTGACAGCGATGCCAGCACTTACTGTTTTCAAACGTGGAAACGCTTTTGATTTGCAATTTTGCATCGAATTTGAGAAGTTTCGCCAGTTCGCGTTTTTTCTCAACGTAATCAAAACTTTCCTGTGTATAAAGTTTTTCTGTCCATGCGATGCCTTTTTTATTGAGATATGCGGCAAATGAAACCACATTTTCCGGGCGTTCCCCCGGAGAAAACGCGAGCATATCATCTTCCGGAACGGTCGTAAATTCCGGTTCATCGACCGGAGCACCGATACCTTTGCCTTTGAGATGCAGTTCAAAAAAGCCCAGCATCGCCTGCCGCACTTCCGGACTGTACGCGTGACCGTGATTGAATATCCGGTAGGTAAACTTTTTCCATGCGCCGAGTTTTTTATAAACCGGCAGCGCGGCATCATAGGAGCGCAGCATCTCATGCGGCGAAAAGGTTTTTACATCATACAACCCGGTGCAAATGAGCATAGCCCGCGGTGCAGCAAGCGCGAGTATCCCGCCCATTTCAGTAACTTCAAGTCCGCCGGGAAGCGTTTCACAGCAGCAGTTGGGCTCATAGAGATAACTTTCATAACTGCCGACACTGCACACAGGGACTGCCGCTTTGATCCGGTCATCCATCGCGGCAAGATACATGGTCTGGTTTCCTCCGCCTGAAGCTCCGGTGGCTCCGATACGCGAAGCATCGACCTCCGGCAGCGAAGCAAGCACATCGACTCCACGCATATTGTCAACCAAAAGGCATCCCATAAGCGTTTCGCCGAGATTGAAAATATTACTTCCGAAACTTCGTCCGTGATGTTCAAAAACCGTATGCGTCGTACTGCGTTCACCGCTGCCGAAAGTATCCGGAGAAATCACCACATACCCCATTTTGGCAAGCGCCAATCCGCGCGACTGCACCCGTGCCGCCAAGCGTCCCTGTGGCCAGTGGCCGTGCATATTTATCACTGCGGGGAAAGGTCCATTGCCCTGCGGGAAATAGATAGTGGCGGTAGTGTAAACACCGGGGCGGGTCTGGTAGGTCACATGGCGGAGAATGATGTTTTCATGGACAGACGAACGTATCACTTTCAAATCAAGCGGCAGAGTTTTATCGTACTCAACGCCGAAAAGTTTCCACAATTTACGGCGCAGAGTTTTGCTGTAATTCGTCCAGTTTTCAGGGAAAGCATTCAATTCAGAAAATCTCCCGGCATCCCGACACTGATTCCACACTTTTGGAATTGTATTCATATTTCCCCCCTGAACACCATATACGGTTGAGCATTATTTGGATAAATCACAAACGAAGCCTCTTCGCCGGCTTTGAGCTCCGGCAGATGGATACCGGCGATCTGTGCCGGATAAACCGAACACATCTTCCAGCTTTCAATAAAATCAAAGCCGCAGCTGCCGGTGAGAAATTCCACACACCGGTTCTGCTGGAAATAGGCTCCTGCCAGAATTTCCTGTCCGGCAACATGAATAAACCCATTGGGCTCAATAACGCAATCCAGTCCGCCGATACGGTGATACAACCCCGGCTCACACCCGGAGTAGATATTGGCGTCTGAAACCATAAAACATTTGCCGCGCGGTTTGCATTTCACCGCAGTACGCACCACTTCCGGCATCAGATGGAAACCATCTCCGACCAGCCCGAGCGCCAAGCCGTCATCATCAAGAAATCCCCAGAAAGGATTGTTGAAACGGTGTATTTCAGGAGCCGAACCATTGGCAAAATGGGTAACTATACTTGCCCCGTTATCGACCGCTTTATGGATGGTTTCAGCATCAGGGTGACAATGACCGAGAGCGACTTTGATTCCGTCGGCGGCGGCACGTTTGATAAATTCCAGACCGCCCGGAACTTCGGGGGCGACGTTTACAACTTTGATCATATTCCCGGAAAGTTCATTGAGGCGGCTGAATTTATCATAATCCGGCGGGATGATGAATTCCGGCGCATGCCCGCCGCGCCATCCCTTATCCGGAGAAATAAAGCATCCCTCATGAAATATCCCCGGGAAAAGCGATTTCAAATCCTTGTCTTCATCAAATATCTTTCTCAATGCCGCCGCCGCACATTCCAAACGCGGATAGTCAGTTGTGGTAAAAGTTGCAAGCACGCGGCCGACGCAATTCTTTTTAAGGTGTGCGGCGATACGCTGAAGCTCCGGTACGCTTTCCTCTGTCGTATTATTGTAGGCGTGAGTCAGCGCACCATTCTGCTGAATATCCACCAGAACCGGCAGTATCCGGGGCAAATCATGACTGTATTCTATGGGAGAAACTTCTTTTATTACTCCCGCATTGACCTTGACTTCAAGCGCGCTGCCGTTGATGTCAACGCCGCGAAAAACCTTATCCACCTTAAATGCTCTCCTGTCGCAACTCTTTTATTTTATTAATTGTTTCTATCTGTTTCTATCATAATATGCCACCATTTAAAAAAAATGTCAAGCAAAAGTTTGCAAAAAAGCGCAAAAAGTGCTATATTATCCCCTATTATGATAGAATTCAAAAAAGATTTGATTTACGAGCAACTCAAAAGGCAGATACTCGACCGGACCTTTTTTCCGGGAATGCGGTTGCCCAATGAAAAGATTCTTGCCCGCCGTCTCAATGTCGGGCAGGTAACTTTGCGCAGTGCCCTTGCCAGACTGGAAGCTGAAAAACTGGTCGAACGCATCCCGGGACGCGGAACTTTTGTCAGCGAAACCACGCAAAATCGCACCTTTTTACTCATTCTCCCCGACGGTGCGGAAACCCTCGAAAGCCCCAGCCGGTACATCGCAGAAGGACTTTCGGCTGCAGCCGAGAAGCATTCCATAATCATTGAACGCTGCCCGGCAAGTTTATTGATGTCATTTTCTGATGAAGAATGCCAGACCATGAAAGAACGTTACCGCATTTCCGGGATCATCCTCGAAAGCGGTCACGCCCGGATCGATCCGGCTCTTTCGGTGCAGGTAAAAAAATTCGCTCTTCCGGTGGTCATCCCCCATGGATTGCCCGGCGATGCGGAACAAACCGGATTTCTCGTTTTGCGCACCGACGAACGCAACGCCTTTGCCGACGGGCTGAATACCCTGAAATCCTACGGACACCGGCGCATCGCGTTTCTGCGCTTGCATCTGCCAACTGAAAATCTGACCAGTATCCGCGGTTTTACAGAGGAAGAACTTCTGGAATTTTACCGGGCAAACAACTTTGATGATGACCGGGAGCTTCTGGCAACTGTCAGAAACTCTCAACTGGAAATCGATGCCGTTGTCAAGAAGTGGCTCAGCTCCCCTGCCCCGCCGACAGCGGTCATCTGTCACAGCGACCGCATTGCGATGAGGGTCATGAGAACTTTGAAAGAATTGAATATCCCGGTGCCGCAACAGCTTTCTGTCATGGGTTACAGCAACTACCCCGGCAGTCAGCTCATGACCCCGGCATTGACCACCATTGACATCCACTTTGCCGAATGCGGCAGGATCGCCATTGAACAGTTGATGAATTCTTCCCGCTGGTTCTACCCCGGAAAAATACCCGATGAAATCTTAACCCCCTATGAGCTTATCACCCGGGAAAGTATTTCTGTGCCACGTCAACGGTAAATTTCGCAAAAAAATCTCCAATTTTTTTTCATCTTCACTTGAAACACGAGAGAAAAAGTTTATATTATAAAAGTGAGATTGATTATCACTTTTAAAAAAGGAGGGCAAAATGAAACGTTCAGTACAGCGTGAAGCAATTCTCGATGAATTGCGTTCTCTTACCTGCCATCCCACCGCCGAAGAGCTTTATCAACGGCTGAAGTCTGTCATACCCAATTTGAGTTTAGCCACGGTCTACCGTAATTTGGAGCAATTTTCCAAAGCCGGGCTGGTTTTGAAACTGGACTGCGGCGGCGAATTGAAACGCTTTGACGGCAATGTGAATATCCATCCGCATCTGCGCTGTGCCGATTGCGGTGCTGTTTCAGACATGGACAACCGCAAATTATCAAAATTGCAAAATGAACTTATCAAAATGCTCCCGGAACTGGATTGCCGGAGCTTGCGTCTGGAATTCAGCGGGCGTTGTTCCCGTTGTCAGAAAAATCAACAAGAGGAGAAAATCGTATGAAAACCCGTGACATCTACCGTTGCAAAACCTGCAAACTGCAGCTCGAAGTGACCGCCGGTGCCAATGAGCAGATCCCCGTCTGCTGCGGAACACAAATGGAACTGCAAACTCCCAATACCGTCGATGCCGCCAAAGAAAAACATGTCCCGGTCATCGTTGCCGAAGCCAACGGGACCCGGGTCAAAGTCGGCAGCGTTGCCCACCCGGCCACTCCGGAACACTTCATCGAATGGATCGAGCTTTTCAGCGGCAATCACTCCTGCCGGGTCTATCTGACGCCCTCCGATGCTCCGGAAGCATTCTTTGCCATTCCCTATTCTGAAAAACTTCAGGCGCGCATCAGCTGCAACTTGCACGGTGTCTGGCTTGACCGCTGAAAATATTTTTTGCATGAGGGGAATATAATGCAAACCTATTATAATGCAGAGAAGATCTCTGAAAATGTTTACTGGGTCGGCGCAGTGGACTGGCACGTCCGGGAATTTCACGGCTACCGCACCCAGCGCGGCACCACCTACAACGCCTTTCTGGTGATCGACGACAAAATAACTTTGATCGACACGGTAAAAAAAGAGTTCACCGATGAGATGCTCCGCCGGATATCGACCGTCATCGATCCGGAAAAGATCGACTACGTCGTGTCCAACCACTCCGAACCCGACCACTCCGGCGCATTGCCGGAAGTGATCGCACGGGTAAAACCGGAAAAGCTCTTTGCTTCAAGTTTCGGAGCGAAAACCCTCTCCGCCTACTACGGCATTGAAACCGAAGTCGTCCCAAACGGCTCAAGCATCTCTCTCGGCAAAGGAAATCTCACTTTTGTCGAAACCAGAATGCTCCACTGGCCGGACAGCATGGTAAGTTTCTATGACCGCGACGGAGTGCTGTTTTCGCAGGATGCATTCGGTATGCACCTTGCCGGAAGCAAACTCTGGGCGGATGAATATCCCGCTGACATCCTGGACTATGAGGCCCGCAAATACTTCTGCAACATTATCAATGTTCAAAGCGGCAAAGTTCTTTCTCTTCTGGACTCTCTCCCCCAGCTCGATCTGGATATAAAGATCGTCGCCCCCGACCACGGGCCGTTGATCCGGAAAGATTTCAACAAAATGCTCGAACTCTACCGCGATTGCGCCGTCCAGCCGCCAAAAAATAAAGCAGTGGTGATATATGCCACAATGTGGCACACCACAGAAATGCTCGCCCGCGCTTTCGCCGATGGCGTCCGTTCTACCGGGATGGAGGTGAAACTTATCGACCTCGCTATAAGCGAACGCAGCGAAGTCATGACCGAAGTCGCCATGTCCGGTCTGGTTGCCTTCGGTGCGCCGACGATGAACAACAATATGTTTCCGGCGATGATGGACATTCTGACCTACGTCCGCGGTTTGAAGCCTTTGAACAAAACCGGTTTTGCTTTCGGTTCCTGCGGCTGGAGCGGCGAAGGGGCAAAGCAGATCGCTGAACAGCTCAATCTGATGAAGTTCGATCAGCCGTTACCTTTCATTCAGGTCAAATACAAAGCAACTGAAGCTGAAATGAAAGCTGTTTTCGATGCCGGAGTTCAACTCGCGGAAATGGTGAAACAAAAGGCAAAATAACGAAAAACAAATAAACACACTAACTTATAGGAGAATTAATTATGAAAAAGTACATCTGTGACGTCTGCGGTTATGAATACGATCCGGCTAAAGGTGATCCCGATAACGGCATCGCCCCCGGCACCGCCTTTGAAGATATCCCCGCCGACTGGGTCTGCCCCGAATGCGGCGCGCCCAAAGACTGCTTCAGCGAAGCCTGATTTTTGAGAATCGGGGGGAAGGGAAAAATTTTCCCTTCCCCTATCCTTTTTCAAAAAAAAGTAAATTTTTCACATTGCGAAAGCAATGCTTTACGACGGATGAAATCCCTCTTTCACATCCGCCCTGCCATCCTGCCAAAAAACATCTTCAGCTTTTCTTTTCAGCGGCGATTTGCAAAACGGTAACGATCGCCAGAAGCAGAAAACATTGCAGAACCAGTACTGCAGCGGTTTTGAAGTCGCCCCAGTATATCGGCAAGGTCGTAAGCGATATGGCAAACGCGGTCAGGTGAACCACTCTGACTGCCTGCGGACGGGTCAACCCCATGCGGGTAAAACGGTGGGAAACATGGTTATGATCCCCGATCCAGAAAGGTTTTTTATTTATCGTGCGGATGATGACCACCATCAAGGTGTCAAAAAGCGGAAGCGCCAATATCAATGCCGGAATAAGCACCGGGAAGCGCGACAGCGAATATCCGGCATCGAAACAGGTGACCTTTGCCGCGATGACCGCCGCCAGAAATCCGATAAAGTGACTCCCGGAGTCTCCCATAAAAATCGTTGCCGGAGCCGCATTGTAAAACCAGAAACCACAGCACACTCCACAACACAATGCGGAAAATGCCGCGACAAAAAACTGGTTGTTCAATCCGGCAATGACGGCAAAAAATGCAGTAGCAATAGCGATCGTTCCGGCGGCAAGGCCATCCATATTGTCAAAGAAATTTATCGAATTCATCATCAGCATTATCCAGAAAACCGATATTCCGCAGGTGACATACGGAGAATTTATAAACAATGTAACTTTGATCCCGCCGCATAGAACCGCGACCAGAGCAATGATGAATTGTCCGGCAAACTTCGTCCCGGCACCGAGAGCATATTTATCGTCTATCAGCCCCAGCAGAACCGCGCCGAGTGCGGCTCCAACCAGAAAGATCATTTCTCTGCTTGCCTGACGCAAACCGCCGAAATCGATACCGTCAAGAAGTGACGGCTGATTTTTCTGAACATACCACAGCACCAATATTCCGCCCAGCAGTACCGCTACCCAGGAAAGAAACATTGCAGCTCCTCCCAAAAGCGGAGTGGCTTTGCCATGACCTTTGTGGTTATTCGCCGGAACATCCATAAAACCGGTTTTTGCCGCGATCACCCGGAAAAGCGGGGTCAACAGCAAACAGACCGCGCAACCGCCGCAAAATGCGGCACCGTAAACCATCAGCCATTTATCCATAATAATATATCACTTTCCTCCGGCAGCCAGTTTGCGCCGTACTGATTCAAAGATTATTATTGTAGCCGCCTGGGCGGCATTGAGTGATTCATAATCGCCCGGCATGGGTATGATGACCCGCCGCGCCGGAGCGTAATTTTCCATAACGCCGTTGGGTTCACCGCCGATGACGATGACCGATTTATCAAAGAGCCCCGGGCAGGTGAAACAGCTTTCGCCCTCATGGGGATCGGCGATAAAGAAATTGCCGTATCCGGAAGAAGCGGCTTTTTCCGCCAATTCAGCGAGAGTTTCAAAGCGGCGCATTTTCAAACCGAACTGCGCTCCCATACCGGAACGGATCGCCTTATCGCCCCACGGGTCGATCGAACCTTTGGTATACCACAATTCTTTACCGCCCGCCGCGCGGAATGTCCGGACGATGGTTCCGAAGTTTCCGGGATCCCCCAACTGGTCAAGAGCCAGAATGAATTCTCCGGCAACTTCGCCCGCCGCATCAGGAGGGATGGTTGCAATAGCGATCACACCTTGAGAATTGACGGTTCCTGCGAGTTCCTCAAACTCTTTTTCACTGACGATACGCAAATCTTCCGGAGCTTTGCCGGGGAGAGAGGCGGCACCGCGTTCCGTTGCAACGGTAAATTGCACCAGCTGCGGGAAGTTGTCCAGCAGCTCCCGCACGGCACGCACCCCCTCACAACGGCAACACCCGGAACGGCGGCGGCCGTTCCGGGTAGTCAATGCTTTAACGAGCGATTTTTCGCGGCGTGAAAGTTCCATGAGAACCAATTACTTTTTCGCGGCTTTTTTCGCAGGTTTCGCGGTGGCTTTCACCGGAGCAAAATCGCCGTTTTCAAGTGCAGTCAGCATCTGCTCCGCCTGGGAGACCCAGGTTGCAAAAGCAAAATCATCCATCACCGCATTTTTGCGGGCGACCATACGCTGAAGCAGAGCTTTGGCGGCGTCAAACTTCTTTTCAGAAACCAGCAGACGGGCGGCCTGACAGCCGGCCTGCGCCTTGACACCACCGGAAAAGGCGGTATTGTCAGCGACTTTGGTAAAAACCGCAGCGGCTTCGGCAATCTTTTTATCCTGTTCCAGCGCACTGCCCTGTGCGAGAGCGGCGACCTGACGGAGCTGGATATCGGCATTGGCATCATCAGCGACAAGAGCATACTGTTTGGCGGCACCGGCAAAATCTTTTTTGCCAACCAGCTCGGAAGCAAAACGCAAACGCGCCATTTCCACACCGGGGACATTGCTGTTTCCGGCAATGACCTTTTCCAGTTCAGCACCTTCTGCGGAAGCAAATTTGCTCTGGATCGCGCTCTGCGCATCATTGCGGCTCTTGACAAAAGCGTATCCGGCAACGAAGACCGCAACCAGAATCACTGAAACAACTGCGACTTTAGCCCAGTATTTACTGATAAAAAGTTCGACCCGCTCGGTTTCGCTGAGCAGTTCTTTTTCAAAACCGTCAATAGATTTGACTTCACGTTTGGACATATTGAAAATTCCTTAAATTTGTTAATTTGAAATCAATGGTGGGAGAAGATACGTTCCGGAGCGTGGTAGAGAGCGACACCGAGTTCATTGGCGCGCTTGACCACATCGGCATCGCGGAGACTGCCGGAGGGAGAGATGATCGCTTTGATACCCGCTTTGGCGGCGGCTTCGACACCGTCTTCAAAGGGGAAGAATCCGTCACTGGACATAACGGCACCTTCGAGGGTGGCAGTACCGGTGTATTTTTCTTTGAATTTGACGATCGCCTGTTCGATGGCACCGACCCGATCCTGTTCACCGGTACCGACAGCGAGGGTCTGACCGTTGGCGACGATGACCACACCGTTGGAACGGACGCTCAAGTTGACGTGCCAGGAGAAAACCAGATCCTGTTTCTGCGCTTCGGTGCATTCGACAGTTGACTTCTGTTCGCCGCAGCGGCTGTTGCTGCCGTGGGCGGGAACCAGATCATCGACGGAACGGATACCGGTCAGAAGCGGAGCGGCAATGACGAGAGAACCGTCAGCCAGAACTTTGATGGTGTCGGCACTGTTGGAAACTTCATCGCGGAAACGGGGGAGAGACTTCAAATCGCCGCAGCGGATGATGCGGATGTGCTTATTGAGTTTGAAAGTTTCGCCGTCGTTGAAAATTTCCAGCACGCCATCTTCAAAATCGGGAGCGACCACACATTCGACAAAGGTGCTCATGATCTCTTTAGCGGTTTCGCAATCGACCGGCACATTGAATGCTACCACGCTGCCGAAAGCGGCGCGGGAGTCGGCATCACGCGCTTTTTTGTAGACGTCGAGCAGAGATTCACCGGGGCAGCCCATGGCGGCGCCGGAGGGGTTGACATGTTTCATCACAGCACAGCTTGGTACTTCGCAATATTTGACGATGTTCAGCGCACCGGAAATATCTTCCAAATTGGTCTGGGAAAGACCGCTCTTGCCGTTTTTGAGGATCTGCATGGAACCGATTGCTCCGTTGGAATTCACTGGGCGGTAGAATGCCGCCGGCTGGTGGGGATTGGTTCCATAGCGGAGATCTTCGACCTTTTCGTAAAGTTTACCGGCGATCTCGACGGTGGCGGGATAGTCGCCAACGTTTTTTTCCAAATAGGTGGAACGGGATAATTCAGTAGCCATAATTTTTCACTTTCCAAGTTGTTTCCGGGACCGGGATCCCTATTTATTAAAAAAATATAAAAAATTTCACGTTTTACAATATATCACCATTTGAACTTTATAGCAAATGGAACTATCTTTTAAAGAGGTCTTTTTTTTGATTTATTTTTAATATGGCGCGTTCTGATGAAAAAAAACAGTAAAAAAGCGTGGTTCATAACCATTGAGGGCCCGGAGGGTGCGGGCAAAAGCACCTGTTCTGAAACACTGGTGAGCTTCTTTGAAGCCAACCGTCTCCCGGTCATCTGTACCCGTGAACCCGGCGGCACCCCCATGGCAGAAAAATTGCGCTCAACCGTCAAAAACCGCCCCGAAGACGGCGAAACTGTCCATTCCGAAACCGAACTGCTGCTTATGGAAGCTGCCCGTGCCCAGCATGTAAGGGAAAAGATCGCCCCTGCCCTTGCACAGGGGATTTCCGTTATCTGCGACCGCTTCACCGATTCAACGATCGCCTATCAGGGCGGCGGCAGAGATATGGGATGTGAAACGGTAAGATATTTCAATGATTTCGCAACCGGAGACTGCAAACCGGATTTGACCATTTTACTGGATATTCCGCCGGAAACCGGTTTTGCCAGAGTTGCAAAACGTGCCAGTGCCGATGCCGCGAGCGACCGCTTTGAAGCTGAAGCCCTGGAATTTCACAACAAAGTTCGCAATACTTTTCTGAAACTTGCCGAAGCTGAACCGGAACGGATCAAAGTCGTCGATGCCTCCGGAACAAAAGAGGAAACCCGCGCCGCAGTCGAAAAGGTGATAAATGAGTTTATACGCTGAATATCTGAAACATTGCCCGGATATCATCCGCTGTCTGGAAAACGCCCGCGTTTCCGGACGGATGGCGCACAGCTTTCTCATCCACGCCGCCGACGACCGGGTACGAAGCGAATTTGCGATCGTGCTTCAGCAATTGACCGGTTGTCACAACGTAAAAGACGGACGTCCCGATTTGACCTGTCAATTCTGCCGTCAGATCGAAAGCGGTTCTTATGCCGATCTGCACAAAATTTCTCCGGTGGGCAAAATGTACCAGATCCGGGTCGGCGACCGGAACAATCCCGAACCCAACACCTTACGTTATATGCTCGATCATCTGGGCTACACCGCCGGGAACCACCGTAAATTCGGCGTGATCGAAGATGCCGACCGCATGGGCGTTGAAGCCCAGAATGCATTACTTAAAACTCTGGAAGAGCCGCCGCCGGAAACCACCATCATCCTGTCGACCGCCAATCCATCTTCGCTGTTGCCGACGACCCGTTCACGCTGTCAGATGATTTCACTGCCGGATTTCCGTCCGCCGGTGGAATTTGATGGAGCCGACGAGGTCAAACAGGCATTGTTTGAATTGTGCTTCGATGCGGCAAACGACCTCTGCCGCACCGAAGAAGCGCTGCAAAAGATGCTTGCGGTCGCTTCCAAACTTGCCGAAACCGCCCGGGAAACTGCCGAAGCGGAGTTTCAAAACCTCTCATCGTCTGCCGCCGCCGCTGATGATGCCGCATTTTTAAAACAGCTCGAAACCCGTATCGCCGATGCCGCAAGCGGAGAATATATCCGCTGCCGCCGCCGCTTCACCGGATTGATAAACACCTTCTGCTCCCAGATATTCATGCTGTCGCGGGGAGTAAAACGCGAAGACCTGCCCTGTGCAAATGTTTTCGACCATCTGCCGATCCCGCTGGAAATTCCGGAAGAGCGCGGCAATGCCATATTGAAAGAAGCTGAAGAGCTGGAATACACCTTGCGTTTCAATGTCAACGATGAACTTGCTTTGCGCACATTCGCCGTCAACCTTGCCATGAGGTGAAGTTATGAAAAAAATTCCGCAAAAATTCCGTTATCAGTCCGGTTCCACCACCGTGGAAGCGGTGACTGCCGTGATGATCCTGGCGCTGATACTTTTCGGGATGCTTCAAATCTATCACTGGTGCATGATGAAGCAATTCTGCCAGTATTCGGCGTTTTATACTGCGAAATCACTTTCGCTGGGATTTCAGCAGGAATTCGCCATGCGGGCGGCACGGGTCGCCGCGATCTCCATTGCCGGTAAAAGCGTCGGCGAAGGTGATGACGATGAAGAGGCGGCAAAAAGTTACATGGTATACGGCGACGGTTCCGGAGTTCAATACGAATACTGGCATCCGCGGACTGCAGAAAAAACTCCGACCATTTCGGTTTACGCCGGACTCGGACAGGAGGAGATCCAAAGTGCGCGGGTGAAAATGGAAAATGCTCCGCTGCTTTCTCCGCCGATCGCCAAACTGTTCTTTATACAATCTCCGCCCAATCCGGAAGCAACTGTAACCATGCGCAATTACTCCAGAGAACTTTTGGAAGACTGATGAGAAGAATTATGAAAACGAATCTGAAAATCAATCACTGCACAGAATCCGGACAGGTTCTGGTCACCGGATTGTTTATCCTGATCATTCTTCTGCTGCTGGTCTTTGCCGGATTTGATATCCACAATGCGCTCCGGGCGCGTTTCAAAGTACAAACTGCCCAGGAAGCCGCCGCACTTACCGGCGCCACCTGGCAGAAACATTCACTCAATCTCATCGGTGAAATAAATTTGATAAAGGCGTGTTCCGTACTCATGGAGGGCAGCAACGGCAACTGGCGGAAAGACTTACCTGCCCTGCCCGACCCCAATAAATTTCCATACAATCGCTTACCGTCATTGTACAATGCTGCACTGACAAACTACAAAAAAGCGCTCCAGGCCCGCATAGATGTCCTTACCGAAATGCAGACCCGGGTCAGTTTCATCGGACCGTTGATCGGATTCGCCGCCGCACAGCAGGCGGCAAAAGCGAATGGGATCAAGGTATTGAGCAAGTTGGACTTTTACATCGAAGAGCTGAACAACAATCCACGTTACCGATCTCCGCATTGCAAAGATATCATCGACAAATACAGCTGGCGCGCCCCCTATACCGCATTGCTTGAGACGATTTCAAACAACGGTATCGCGGTTTATCCCAACACGACCGCCAACAGTCAGGAGCCGACGATCTATCCGCCGGAATTGGGAGATTCCAGTTTTTATGCAACGATCCACGGGAAATATAACGAAATACAAAACGCAAAAGGCGGAGCGGTTTATCCGCAAAGCGCCTGGGGCTCATTGTTCGATTTTGTATATCAGGACAACTGGGCGAGCCGTTTTGCCAATCCGCCGTGGTGGGAAATCGATTACAGCAACCGGGGCTTCCCGGAAGAAAGTGAAATATTCACTCTCGGATTGAGAAAAAACAGTTCAGGCAACAGCCACAGCGGAACAACAGAAGCATTTCAGGATGTCGCAAGAAAGCATTTGAGTTCGGAAAATGCCGAATCTCTCTACGGCATCAATGTACCCGATACCTCCGGTGTAACACTTAATATGTTCTGCTACGATAATACCTGGTATCCGGAATACTACAGCAAAGTCAACAAGGTTTCCACCTATAACGAAGAAACCAAATCAACAGAAGTCTATGACAAATATATGACAGAGCACTTCAATTACTGGTTCAAAAAAGGCGTATTACGCAAAAACGTCCGGGAACGTTACACCTATGAAGGCCCGGCAGCCTATGTGGAGACCTACACCCAGATGGATAAACTTTCGTCTCTGATAAAGGTCAGCGGTCAACAAGACTATGGAGACGGCTCGATCCGCATCGGCAGCAAACGCGAAGGCGAGTCGGTGAGCATCAGTACCGATTACCGTCCCGGATCGATCGCCAAAGCACTGGGCGCTCTCAACGAAAAAGATCCTCCGATCGCACTGCCGCAGGTACTGCCGGTATTTGACAAGGTCATCATAATGCCGACCTATATGCCGATCCCGTACAACTTCAAGGTTTTGAGAAATCAAAATTCAGAATTGCGCCGTTTTCTGGCATGGCTCGCCGGCAAGCGAAACTTGGAACGCGATGAGTTTTTCCCGTCCGGTTGCGACAATTATCTCGAAGCGCTGAAAATTCTGGTAAAAGGTCCGGAATTCCGTTATTACGGCTGGAATCCCAATTTCAATGAAGCCGAATTTGATAAAACCTGGCACACCGATGTAAAAAAATGGAATGACGGCAGAATAGAAGAGCCGTCAAAATACCAATATAACATCAAATCCGGTACAACTCTGCCCGGATATTACCAGGAACCCAATATATTCACCGCCTGCGAAACAACAAAAGAACGCACCGGGATCGTGGAAGTCCCGACCTACAATTACGAAGGTAAAAAAACCGGTACCGCAAAACGCCACTTTATAAACAAAAACAGACAATATATGGTCGTAACAAGCAGCAATCACATCATAACCAGAGCGGAATCCGACCCGACCTGGAATCCGAACTGTTGCGGCACTTGTTACCGCTCCCCCGGCCCCGGAAGCGGTGGCGGCCGCCCGGGCATGAATCAGATGAATCCGGGAGCATCCATTAAGAAAGGACCGCCGGGAGTATGAGAAAAAAGTTTCATTCAGAATCCGGTCAGGCATTTATGGAATTGACCGTAATGCTGCTGATCCTTACCGCCATGATGCTGGCAGTTATCATGTTGAGCGGTTTGGAAATATCCAGTAACAATATGCTGTTGTCCGCCCGTCAGAACGCACTTGAACTGTCAAAAACTCAAGGTGCGGAAATACTGTCCAGAGAAAATGAATTGAGCGACTGGAGTTATCCGGAACTGGATTTGAGAAGATCCTATATTCATCCCGAACGTCAGGGGTCTTTCGGAGGTTCCACAACTCTATACAAAAACATGAAATTGCGTGCTAAAGGTGACGGCACCATCAATATTCCATTTTCTTATCAGGGATTCAGCAGTTCCAATAAAGATACTCAAACCCTCTCTCCGGCAAGAGAATCCATGACCTCCGGACAGTATTCCAAGAATGATCTGATACAAAATATAACCAATATATTGACAAACCGGGAACGGTACAACGATGGAGATTGGCGGAAACTGTCTGACTTTGACAGCTCGTTAAAACACGATTTTGTTGACACAACCGGAATAAATGCATTCAATGCCGCCGGATTGATTTATGCTACCGGCAGCACTTCTTCGGCTCCGGCAACGATCAACCGCAAACATCAGGCGGGTCCCCACAGTGCAGGAAATGCTTCAGATGTCATGTATAAATCATTTCACGACCTCTTCGGCATACGGTTGAACGAACATTGTCTGTGTGAATTTGAGACCAACAAGGTTTACATGCCGGTGCATTGAAGCCTTGCAGACTTGGCACGCAGAGGCGGACGCACGGCGAAACAGAGCGGTCTATTGTCCGTATAATGTCCGTATCCGTCCGTAATCGTCCGTTAGACAGCACCGCTCCATGTGGCACTCCGTCCGTGCGCCAGCCTTCAGCCTGTCCGGCTTTCGCCGGACGACAGGCGCAATGCCAGTCGCTAAAGGAACGATATCGCGCCGCTTTACAACAAGTTGTCGTCTTTAACGACACCCGGCAGCCGGACGTTTTCGGGTTCACCGAAGTTGTCTTTGCCCTTGGAAATGACCAGTTTCACCAATGACGGTATCGGCAATGTGGTGACGATGGAAAGAATGATGATGGCGTTGAAAAATTTTCCATCAAGCAAACCGATCTCTTTACCGATCGCTGCCGCCGCCAATGTTGCCGACAGCTGCGGGACGGTCATCAAACCTGCCGCCAATCCCTGCGAACGGGAAAAACCGCTCATGCGCATCGAGAAGTAACCGGAAAAAACTTTGCTCGTGATCAGTCCGATAATGGTCAAAAGTACGATCACCAGATTTCCCCCTTCTTTGAATGCGGTGAAGTCGGTTTCCATACCGATGGAAACAAATAGAAAGGGAATAAGGAATCCGTAGCCGATGCTTTCCACTCTGCGGAAAAGCAGCATATCCCGGGTCTGCACCACCTGTGACAGACCGAGGCCGGCGATGAACGCGCCGACAACAAGGTTGATCCCGAACATTTCACCAATGATAACAGTCACGAGGATAACCAGCATGACAAAGGTGATAAGGACATCTTCACCGGGCTGAAATGTCTTGATGAGTGCTTTTCCGACCCAGCGAACCACGAGAACGGAAACAAAGAGATAAAGCAGAACTATTCCGAGGAAAACCGGCACGAAACTGTTGCCGAAAAAACTGCTGCTGACATGGTCAAAAATAGAAAGCGTGTTATTCACCACGAGGTGCGCCATCTTACTGCTCTGCCGGTGAAGCTGAACACTTACCGCCAGCAGGATGATACTGGCAATGTCGGTTATCACTGTTGAAATCAGCACCGCCGCACCGAATTTGGTCTTGCTCAATTTGAGTTCCCGCATCACCGGAAAAACGATACCGACCGAGTGCGAAGCAAAGAGCGAAGCGTACAAAAGTTTGCCCGCCAGATCCTGCGGATTGAAGTACCAGTAGACCCAGTATCCGGCAACAGCAGGGATAAGAAAGGTGAAAATACTCAATAAAGTCACCGGTTTACGCACTGAATTGATCAGTTTGAAGTCCGCTTCCATACCGGCAAGAGCCATCAGCAGCATCAGCCCCAGAGAACCTAAAACACTGATGAGCATATTGAAATTTTCTGCGGTATGGCGGGCGGTTTCAAGTTCCTGTCCCGGAGGGCCGAGAAAGCTCAAAAGTTTGGAAATGTATCCCACCAGATCGAATCCGACTCCGGAGGGACCGACCACCATACCGACTACCAAAAGCGATATAACTGCCGGGATACCGAATTTACGCAACACAAAAGGCACCAGCCCCATAAAGGCGGTAAATGCCATAAAAAGAATCAAAAAAGCTCCGCTGTTCATAAAAAATCCTGTCCTGGTTATTCAAACACTCTGGTAATATACGACATTCCGTGTAAAAAGTCAAATATTTACTGCAAAAATTTTTTGACACGGAGATATTCCGGAGTTATATTATATGATAAAACTTGATCAAAATAAAACAAGGAGTTCTCATACCATGGGAAAAACTGTCGTACAGAAAATTTTCGATGCCCACGAAGTGGACCGCCCGGATGCCAATGTCCGCGTACTCTCCCTCGACCGGGTCTTCTGCCACGAAATCACCACCCCGATCGCCATCAACGACCTGGTTTCCAAAAATTGTGACCGTGTCTTTGACACTTCAAAAATCAAAGCGGTCATCGACCACGTTTCCCCTGCCAAAGACGGCAAGACCGCCATTCAGGGAAAAACTTTGCGCGACTGGGTGCGCCGTCACGATATCAAAGACTTTTTTGACATCGGCGACAACGGTGTCTGCCACGCCATCTTTCCGGAAAAAGGTTTTGTCCGTCCCGGATACACCATCATCATGGGCGACTCCCACACCTGTACCCACGGCGCATTCGGAGCCTTTGCCGCCGGTGTCGGAACCACCGACTTGGAAGTCGGCATCCTCAAAGGCGTCTGTGCGTTCCACGATCAGGCGACCATCCGGGTCAATATCAATGGAGCTTTGCGCCCGGGAGTTTATGCAAAAGATGTCATTCTCACTGTCATCAAAGAATTGACTGTCAACGGTGCCACCGGAAAAGTCATTGAATTCCACGGTTCAGTCATCGACAATATGGGCATGGACGGGCGTATGACCTTGTGCAACATGGCTATCGAAGCCGGCGGCACCAGCGGCATCTGCGAAGCGGATATGGTCACGGTCGATTACCTCTGGCCATTTATCAAAGATGATTTTACTTCCAAAGAAGCCGCCCTTGCCGAATACCGCAAGTTTGCCGCCGATGCCGATGCTGAATATGACCGCATCCTCGATATCGACGGGGCAAGCATCGAACCGGTTGCCACATTCAACTACAAACCCGATCAGGTCAAAGCGGTCCGCGAATTTGCCGGAACCAAGGTCGATCAGGTCTACATCGGCAGCTGTACCAACGGCCGTCTGGAAGACTTGCGGATCGCCGCCGAAGTTCTGCGCGGCAAACACATCGCTCCGGGAGTGCGGGCGATCGTTTCCCCTGCCACTCCGAAAATTTTCCGTGATGCTCTGGCGGAAGGCATCATCGCTGTATTTATGGATGCCGGTTTCTGCGTGACCAACCCGACCTGCGGTGCGTGTCTGGGCATGAGCAACGGCGTGCTGGCACCGGGTGAAGTCTGTGCTTCAACGACCAACCGGAACTTCAACGGCCGCATGGGTAAAGGCGGCATGGTCCATCTGATGAGTCCGGCGACAGCGGCGGCAACTGCGCTTGCCGGAACCATTGTCAACTCACCGCTCTTTGTCGAAAAATAATTTGCGAAAAAGGGATTTACATATCATGAAGAACTTCAATGGAAAGATCCTGTTTCTCGACCGTTCCGATATCAATACCGACGAGATCATCCCGGCACGTTATCTTACTGAAAGCACCAAGATCGCGCTCAAACCCTACTGTCTGGAAGACCTCTCCCTGCCCGGATTCGATCCCAAGCGCGATGTTGCAGACAAATGCGCCATCGTGACCCGCGCCAACTTCGGCTGCGGTTCCTCCCGTGAACACGCCCCGTGGGTGCTGGAATACAATGACATCAATCTGGTCATCGCGGAAAACTTCGCCCGTATTTTCCGGCAGAATATGTACAACTGCGGTATGCTCGCCATCGAGCTTACTGCCGCTGAACTGGAAGAAATTTTCTCCACCTTTGCCGGGGCTGAAGCATCCGTCGAAACCGATATCGACAACGGAATCCTCCGCATTTCCGGTAGCGGAAAAACCAGAGAATACAGCTTCAAGATCGGTGAATTTGACCTCGCGCTCGTCAAAGCCGGCGGCTGGGTCGCCTACGCCGACCAAAAGTACTGAAATATATTTTGATCCTTTGATGCCGGAACAATATTCCGTTGTTCCGGCATTATTATAACTTTTCACTTGGAATATTCAATGAGCAAACTTGACGCATTCGCCGCTCTCGGAGTGGCAGACACCCTGCTTGAAGCTTTAGTTGAAAAAGGCTTCAAAGAACCGACCGAGATCCAGAAACTTGCCATTCCACTGCTGCTTTCCGGAGAAAAAGATATCATCGGTCAGGCGTTGACCGGCACCGGAAAGACCGCCGCTTTCGGTCTGCCCATCTTGCAGGAGCTTGAGCGTGCCGAAGCTCCGGGCGCGCTGATCCTCGCTCCGACCCGCGAACTTTCGATCCAGATCGCCGGGGAGTTGGAATCACTTCAGGGCGGCAAGGCTCTGCGGATCGCCACCATGTACGGCGGTCAGGCGATACAGATCCAGTTGGGGTTGCTCAAAAAGGGGGTGGATGTGGTCGTTGGAACCCCCGGACGGGTGATGGATCTCTACCGGCGTAAGGCGTTGCAGCTGGATAAATTAAAGTTCGCCGTCCTCGATGAAGCCGACGAAATGCTGGACATGGGGTTTGTGGACGATATCCGGGAGATATTGAGTTTGACCAATCCGGACAAACGGATGCTGATGTTTTCTGCGACCATGCCCAGAGAGATCATGGCGATCGCCGAAGAGTTCATGCGCCCGGAGTATGAAGTTGCCAAAGCCGCGGTCAATGCGACCAACACCGAACTTACCGAACAGATTTTCCACGAAGTCAAGCGCGAAGATAAGATAGATGCCCTTGCCCGCACCATTGAAAGCATGCCGGAAATTTACGCGCTGGTCTTCTGCCGCACCCGCGCCGATGTGGATGAAGTCACCGAAAAACTCACCGCACTCAAATATCATGTTGAAGCTCTGCACGGTGAAATCTCCCAGTCCCAGCGGCTCAAAGTTATTGACGGCTTCAAAAAGCGTAAATTTTCTGTTCTCATCGCCACCGACGTCGCCGCCCGCGGGATCGATGTCAACGACTTGAGCTGCGTCATCAACTTTTCCATGCCGCAGAATCCGGAAACCTACATCCACCGCATCGGACGTACCGGCCGCGCCGGAAAACACGGTACGGCGATCACTTTTGTCACCCCGCGCGAACTGCGTAAAATCCAGCAGATATCCACTGCCATCGGTGCAGAGATCGTCAAAAAACCGCTCCCCAGCGAAAGCGAGATCATCGAAGCCAAGAAAAATCTTATTGCCACGCAAATCTCCCAACTGGCGTCTGACGAAAACGCCTGTGCAAGTTATCTCAATTTTGCCGAACAGCTCTGTTACTGTGCCGACCATCCGGCGCAGGTCATCGCCGCATTATTGAAGCTCCACTTCGGTGACAAACTCAACCGCATCCCCGGTCTTACCAAACCGGAAATGAAAAAACTTCTGCTCTTTGCCGGAAGAGTTCACGGACTCACCCTCCCCGCGCTGCTTTCTGCAATCTGCGAAGAGACCGGCATCCGGGGCGGCGCACTGGGTAAAATCATCATCAAAGCGGATAAAACCTTTATTGAAGCCAGTGCCAAAGATGCGGATAAGATCCTTTCCGCATTCCGCGACGATCCGGAATTGAGATTCAAACTCGATGACGGCAGGGACGAAAAACGCAAAAAAGAGCGCGGCAAAAAAGCTGAAACTTTTGAAAAAACCAAGCCCAGCCGCCGCGAACGGCGCGCCCAGGAAAAAGCGGCAAAAAATTCAGCTCCGCCGGCAGAGAGAAAAACGAAACGCCAATCCATGCGTGAAGATTTCCTCAACTGGCTGGGAAACGCTCCGGAAGAAAATTGACAGGACAAGTGCGGTGAATTAAAATTCACCGCTTTTTTTTCACAGACATCTCATAAAAAACAACGAGCGGCGGCGCCTCGTGACCAATCTCGCGCCTTGCTGCGCTCGCCTCGTCCGGCTCCATTGCATTTCGCCGTGACAAGCGAAGAGGATACAAGTATGCCTTGTCCCGGCGGAGCCTTGGCGAAGACGGATCCCCGCTCTTCTTGCTTGCAAAACACGACATTGCCGCACGATCCATCCGCCGATTGCATCATCCGTTTTTTAAGCAAGGCGTAATCTGCCAAAATCATTTTTTCAAAATTCAATTTTCTTCCGTTGAAAAATTTGAGGGAACAGATGTTTTTCTTATTTTATGGAACAGCTGCCGCGCTTTTTTTGTGAAATATTTGCATATTTTCATTTGAAAAACTCTTTTTATACAGTTATAGTATATCACAGATAGGATCGTAACTGTTTAAAGGAGGATTTATGAAAAAATTTTTGTGTTTGATCTTTTCATTATCCTGTGCGGTGACCATGTTTGCCGCTCCGGATGCCGCGCAGATTTTCCGTAACACTACGCGGCACGTTGACCTTGACGGGAACAACCTCCTTTACATCAACACCACGGAACTCGGTTCCATGATCAACGCCCTCCCCGGCAATATCGGCAAAACCGTTTCCGCCCTTAACGAAAAGCCGGAGAATGTCGATAATATCGTCAAAGGCGCGGAAATCATTCTCAAAACGCTCAATCTCAATGCGCTCAAAGCGGCGGCTTCCAGCGAAAAGCAGTATAAAAAAGATCTGTTTTTATCCAAATCAGTACTCTACTTCGGCAAATCTGCAGCGCTCCCGGGGTTATTCAATACTTCGCGTTATTCCAATGCTCTATCTTTGAATGCCGTGCTGGCGGAATTCCCCGCCGATGTCATCGCCGCGGTGAAGTTCCCCTGTTACCCCGACGGACTTTATGACGCTCTGGAAAAGAACATCGCCGCCATGGGCAATGCAAAAATAAAGAAACTTTACGAAAAAGCAAAAGCTGAAATCGCCAAAGAAAATATTGACACCAAAGCAATTTTGACTTCCATCGGCGGTAACTGGAGCATTGTCATTGCCGGAAATTCTGAAGCAAATTTGCGTGCCACCGTCACCATCCCGGACAACAACGGCGCATTGACGGCATATCTTAAAAAAGTTTTCCCGGTCGATCCCAAAACGCCCGACCGTTCACTTATTCCTGATCCATTCAAAGAGATGAAACCGGCAATACTCTATCTGGATAAAAAAGTGGTGCTGACAAGCAACACCGATCTTTACGCAAAAGTCGATAAAGCCTTTGCGCTTCCGGCTGATTTTGTCCGGATGCTCCCCGCAAATGCGGCAAGTTTCAAAGTTTTCAGACTCACTCCGGAGTTGATCGCAGGTCTGAAACAGATCGATGCATTCAAAAAAGAACCCGTCGCGCTGAAGCTCCTCAACGCGCTCAAACCCGGTCTGGTGTTTGAATCCGCGCTGGTCGGAAGCGATGCCGTCCGCAGTATCACCGTCGCCGATTTTTCTGCGAACGATCTGTTAATGGGATTGCTCAATATGCTCAACGAAATCAAGAGGTAAATTGTTATGAATAAAAAATTCCTGTCACTTTTCGTTGGATTTGCCGCCGTATTGACGGCAGTCGCCGGAAACTCCGCCGACTTCAAAGCCGCGCTTGCCAAAGTTGATAAAGGCGGCGAATACCTTGCGGTTTCCTCATCACTTGATGCCGCGCAAAACTGGGTAAAGTTTCTGTCTGCCCTCCCGCCTGATAAGACGAATATTGGAGGTGTTTTGGGAGCACGATTGCAAAAGGCTTTCGGAACATTGCTGGTCAAAGCGCAAGCATCCAGCAGTATCGAAGCCGCCCCGGGATGCTGGGTCTTTAAAAATTACCAGTATACCGGCAAAGAAAATATGCATCTGCCGAGCTTGTTCCAACTGCTCGACATCCCCGATAAAAAACTGGATTTTGCCCAGCTCCCTGCCGATACAGTGTTTGCCATTTCCGGCGAAGTCAATATTGCCGGGATCTACAAGCTGCTCTATGATGAATTCACTTCCAAAGAAGATATGTTCAAAACATTCTTTCAACAGATTCCCGTCCTCGCAAAACAGCGCGGAATCGAGCTGGATACCATGCTTGATTCCATCAGCGGCAACTGGAAACTCCTGATCGCCGGAACCAATCCCGGAGATCTGCTGGTCAATATCGAGATCCCGGATAAAAACGGCGCGCTTGCCGCATTCATCCGTAAGGAATTGAATTTGCCCGCCAATGCCAAAGAGGGTGTGCTGCCGCTCTTTTTCATGCCGGTCAGAACCACTTTTGCCGGAAGCAAGGTGATACTTTCCACCCCTCCGACCAACCGCAAAATCAAAACCACGCTTGCAGAAACCCCGGATTTCGCCAATTACATTGCAAACATCGGCGATTCCGGTATCGGATATTCGCTGATAAATATTACGCCGCAGTTGATCGCTGTTGTAAAATCCTTTATTCCGGCGCAAATCGCTCCGGCAATCAAACTGGCACCGTTTTCAGCACTGGGATTGTTGAAGCATGATCCGGCAGGAGCATATTCCGTTGCCGCATCCAACGTTTCCGGAACGAAAATGGTCACCGTCGGAACCACTTCTGTTTTGACCGGTATTCTCCTCCCTGCCCTCAATCAGGCGCGGGAAAAAGCACGGATGGCGGTGTGTGTCAGCAATTTGAAGTGGATCGGTACCGGGTTGCATTTATATGCGAAAGACCACAAAGATCTTTTTCCGACTCCAAACGGTGTCGCCGGATTGCAGAAACTTATTGATGGAAAATATGTTGATGCAAAAGTATTTTCCTGCCAATCCAAACCGGTCTCTTACAAGGACAATAAACTTTCCGCCCAATGCCCCTACATCTACATCGGCGGTATCGTCGGCAACGCGGCAAAAGTGCAGAAACCGTCACAACTTCCGGTCGTCTTTGAAAAGCCGAACCACAAACAGAGTTGTCCGGTAGCCTTCGCCGACGGTCACGTGGAAACATTGACCATCAAACCGGTCTACAACAACCCCAATCAGGTGATCGGCGTTTTGAGCAAACGCTTCAAATACGCGCCGGAACTTTTGGACAAAATGCTCAAAGCTGTTATGGAAAATTAATGCCTTTATAAATCAAAGGTAAACTGTTATGAAATTTTATACCGCACTGTTTTATATTCTGACCGCAGTAACTCTTACTGCGGCAGATGCCGTGACCTCCGCCACGCCGCAATACCAAACAAGTGAAGACACCGCCAAACCGGCAGTAAGAAAAGCTGTTCCGGAAAAAAAGAAAAAAGCGGCAGTAAAAAAGACCGTCCCCGCAAAAAAGAAAAAAGCGGCAGTCAATAAAAATCGCAAAAACGATAAAAAAACACCCGTCCCGGCAAGTGTCAATATTTCAAGTTTTGCCCCTGATGCCAAAGATGCGACCGCCGCGTTGGAAAAAGCGATCCGCACCCGGGCAAAAGAGATCGTTTTCGATAAAGCGGGAACCTACTTTCTGCGCCCGGTAAAACTCCGCGGACGGATGCAGTTCATTCTCAAAGACGGAGTAAAAATCATCGCTCTTGCTCCGGAAAAAGCAGAAAAATCTCTGCCCGGATTATTCACCATTGACAATGTGTCAAGAATAGTTTTCAAAGGTTCCAGGGACAACACTATCACCGTCCCGCAGGGAGTTCCGGCATTCAGCATCAAAAATTCCAACAATATTGAACTGCGCGATCTGATGGTCGAAAACAGTTCTTCCGGAATAAAAATGGTAAACTGTTACGGCGTAAAAATGTACAATCTGGTGTTCGATACCCTCGCGCAGACCGCGCTTGAAATCGACGGCGGCAACTGGAACAGCATCTACGACAGCCAGTTCCGCAACCTTGCCGGAACCGGTGTTGTCGTCGTTGCCGGCAAAGACGGAAAACTGCCAAACATGACTTTTGACAACTGCGAATTTTTCAACAGCAATTCCGGACTTGCACTGCGCCGACCGGAGAAAATTTCCGCCAAGGCTCCGGATAAAAAGGCGCGCCCTGCCCGCTTCGATATCCGCAGCTGCCGATTTTTCAACAATTCCGGAATCGACATGGAACTGTGCGGTGAATTGACTTTCGGAAATATCCGGATCGACAATAATCTTTTCAACAACAAAGTCAATACCGCATTGAAACTTGTCAACTTCTCCACCGCCCCCGATGCGGTAACGCTTCAAGTGAATAACTGCAGTTTCAACCCCGGAGATACCAATTTGAAAACCCCGATAGTCTGCATGGGAACTTCCGATCTGCCCGTCGGTAATATAAAATTCACCAACACCGCAGTGGCTTCTCCGGTACATAAAAAAGCCATCTGTTTTGATTTGAAGAAAAAATCAGGCAAACTCGAAGGAATATTGCCGGTCATCGCCGCCGATGGCAGCCGGCTCAATGCAATTTTGACAGTGGAGGAAAAATAATGCCCAATAAAGTTATCTGGCCGGGAAGCACCCAATTGGCACCGGTTCCGGCAGTTTTGGTCGGATGCGGAAATGATACCGATTTCAAATATAATCTCATCACCGTGGCATGGGCAGGCATCGTTTGCTCCAATCCGCCTATGGTCAGTGTCAGCATCCGCCCGGAACGCTATTCGCGCGGTCTTATCGAAAGCACCGGGGAATTCACCGTCAATATCCCCACCGTCGCCATGGCAGAAGCAGTGGATTACTGCGGCATGATCTCCGGCCGCGATGTGGATAAATTCAAAGCGGCAAACCTCACCGCCAAAAAGGGCAGTAAAATCGCTGCTCCCATCGTCAATGAATGTCCGCTCGCGCTGGAATGCAAAGTCGTCCATTCGCTGAAACTGGGTTCCCATATCATGTACGTCGGCGAAATCGTCGCCGTACAGGCTGAGAAATCCCTCATCGACGAAAAAGGTAAATTCAATCTCACCCAAGCCGATATCCTCGGCTACGCCCACGGCGGCTACTACGGTCTCACCGAAAATATCGGCACTTTCGGCTTTTCCGTAAAAAAGAAATAAGAGATTCCGGCATCGGGGGGAAAGAGAAAAACTTTTTTCACGAAACTTTCCCCTATCCTCTTTCCAAAAAAAAGCGAAGTATTTTGCCGCGCTGTTATTTCACCATTCTCCCGCCCCGGGCAATGCGGTCAATACTGGCAAGGAGTTTCGCCCAGCAGAATGGACGCTTTTTAGGATCATTATGCAGTGTTGCCATGACCAATTCGGCAAAATTATCCGGCACTTCAGGATTAAGCTCCCGGATCGGCCGCACATATCCTTTACGCATCGCCATGGCAATTTCGGCAATGTTTTTACCGGGATACGGCAACTGTCCTCCGGATAAACAGAAATAAACGGTTGCTCCAAGCGAAAATATATCGCTGGTACAATCAACTTTCCGCGGATCGGTGTACTGTTCAGGGGACATAAATCCGGGAGAACCGAGGGAAGAACCATCCATGGTAAGAACGGTATCGGATTTATCCAGGGACTTTGCAATACCGAAGTCAAGGATCTTGATCACATTATTATCATCGATCATAATATTTGACGGCTTGATATCCCGGTGGAGCAGTTTGCAGCAATCCCATGCATAACGCATTGCCTGTGCAACGATCCCCATCATATAGATGCAATATTCACTGTTAAAAATATATTTAAGGTGGACCATCTGGGAAAGGTTCATCCCTGAAACATACTCCATCACAAAATATTCAGCATCTTCATCCGACCATGACTCATAAGTCTGAACGATATTTTCATGCGACAATTCATGAAGCAGTTTAAATTCCCGGCGGAAGCGTTCACGCCCGGTCGTTTTGGCTTTCATTTCACTGCGGAGAACTTTCAACACCAGGCGGCAATTGAAATCATCCAGCGGGTGACAGAGGAATATTTTTCCCATTCCGCCTTCAGAGATAGGTTTCAACACCCGGTAGTTGCCAACTACGGCGCCGGCAGATACGGTATTGAATGTGACCGGCGAAGCAACTGGCGCCCCCCCTGCCTCATTTACCACAGTCTTATCCCACTCTCCGGCAGCTTGTCCGCTGCCGTCCGATACTACGGTTTTATCCCACTCATCGTTGCTGAAATCGCTGCTCATAAAAACATTCCGTTATCACAATAAAATTATTTCGGTATAAGATAGCATTGAAGAATATAATTGTCAAACAGTAACTTAATGTTTTTTCATTATTTCACACAGATATCCCATAATTTTTCAAAAAGCGGATATTCCCTCTGCATTCAAGCGAGAGAAATTTGATTTTTGAAAAAGTGATTTTGGCAGATTTTCCTGTCCGAAGCAGTTGCACTCGAAACTGCCTGTTTCCAGTCGGCGGATGCAGTGCGAGGCAAGG